>NZ_JABXKF010000117.1 GCF_017115165.1 Nostoc sp. LPT
TGCTAGATGCAAGTTTTCAGCTTACCTGCTTTGTATACCAATTAGATAGCTAGGGACGTGACCCCAAATTAAAGGCGAAAGCGCCCGCAAATCTTCCAACTTCATCAACTTCATCCATTGTGGTTGGGACAAAACCTGCTGAATCATTAAAGTATTTATATATACTAAAGATATCTGTAGTAAATGCAGAGATAACACAGCTAATTCTTGGTCTGACAAACGATTAGTAGCAATCTCCCCACCCTTGCCGTAAAAAATAAAACTGTTAGCACTATTCCAGTTCTCCACCACGTTGAGTCCAGCATTTATCTCTTGTCGCAGTTCAACCGAATGCAGGTATTTACATAAAAATATAGTTTTTACAGCCTTGCCCAATTCCGCCAAGGCTTGATAAGTAGGGTGTAATAAATTACCCCTAGTAAAACGCTTTAAGATGGCTTCAGTTTCTGCCATACCCAAACGCAAAGCAGTAGCATACTTCACCATTTGGTCGTATTGTTGGCGAATTAAATCCCAATTAATAGCGCGAGTTAAAATCGGTTGCAAGTTTGGATAAGCATCATTATTTCCAGTTGACGGACGGTATAACTTCTGAACATTTATACGTTTAAGACGCGGCATTAACTGAAAACCCAATAAATGACAGAAAGCAAAAGCTACTTCATTTTGACCGTGACTATCCACATAATTTGTCTCCACTTTCATCTCAGTACAGTGGCGTAATAATCCTTCAATCATGGCTGCCACCTCAGAAGAAGAACAAGTTTTTAACTGTGAATAAATACAAACAGAATTCTTCTCAACGTGCCAATAAATCATCACACCTCGTCCACCATAACGGATGTGCCACTGGGTCATTAAGTTTTGATCCCAAGCACCAAACTTTTTCGAGTCAGAAGCGCAGGCGGTTGTACCCTCTCCCCAAATAGTAGAAATTCTGGCAGTAAAAATTGCATTTGCAACACAGGCAATAGCATTGCGTAATTGTTCTTTCTGAATAAAATGACGTTTGACATGGAGTAAATCTTGATAATTATCGCCTTTAATCTCATCACTCAAACGTTTTAATCCAGTATTCGTTCCTAAACCATATAAACAAAGTAGCAACCGTTTTTGTAAAGTATAGTCACCTAAAACCTCTCTTGTTGATACACTCTGAAAGTGTTGACTAAACTTAACTCGCAAATCAGTCTCTTTCAGAATATCTAAGAGGCTAGTCATGCGCCAACGTCTAGTAATTTCAGTTTTTAACCGTGTCAAGTTAACAGGTTCATTTTGAGGAGTCAAAGGAGAAACACAAATTCGACTTTTACCTGTGGTTTTAAGTGTGACTAAGTTATTTTTAGGTATTCCCTTATCCAATAAAGTTAATGATTGCTCTAAAGATTGCTGTAAATTAGCAATAAAGACTTCTACATCTGATGGTTGTTTCAAAGCTTGGAAATATTCTAATCTTTGCGCCTCAAAGTCAGCAGGTAAATCTTCTTCCGGGTTTCTGTAACGATTAGCTCCTACAACCCATATTTCCTTGCATCTAAGCTTTTCTCTCAATGCTTGCAGCACGCTCAACTCATAATTAATGCGATTAACTTTGATTTCGTCATCTACTCCCGTCTCTAATATAATTTCTTGCCAACCACTACGTAACACACCTTCAATGGGTATATCTTCTCCTGGATCATAATAACGTTGTTTACTATCAGCATACTTTTTCAGTAAAGCTATCGCTTGAATAACTGGACGATGAACTTCATTATTTGAACGGAATGAGAGCTTGTTTAAAATTAACGGTAAAATTCGGCGATAATATCCACCATAAGAAGAGCGCATCACCGTATAAACTTTCTCACGGTAAGCATTCCCTGTAGATTTATACTCTTTCACTAAATTATTGAGAGTCACCTCACTCACCACAGGAAAAATCACATCCTTGATTGTGCCATCAGGTGTTTTCAAAGAAGCTTCTGCCATTTGGTATAGTAAATTATTCTTCCCATGAACCCGTTTCAAATCCTGAATAAGTTCTTTATCTACACGTTTTTCTGCATTGGCACTTATGCGATGCACAATCTGGATGAGTAACTCTACTAAATTATCTATAACTTCTTGACTTCTGAGCCAACAGAAAGCTGTAAATAGTGTGTAGCGGATATGTTCTGGGTGACGGCGTAAGTCACGAGGATGTTCAACAATTACCCGACTTTTATAGACTTGGAGAACTTTTGTAGGGATTTTTTTAAATAAGTCTGCTGGTAATTCTAATTGCTCAAAAATCTCTAACTTAGCAACTTCTTTTTGAAAACTTTCTACACCAATTCTGCCTGGGTCTGTTTTTAATTCAGCCCATGTTAATATGGTCACATCAGTGTTGATTTCTGAGTTGTTCGTGTTATATAACTGTTGAGATAATTGGGTATCTCCCGGATTATTCAGTTGTTTATCATGATTTACTGGTGTGGTATCATCTAATTCCTGAGCGGAAGCTTTCTCTTTCAAAAAATCATCTATCCACTTTTTAGATTGGTTAGATAATTGGGAAGTTATGTCCCTAAAGAATTTAGATTCAAAATTCCTGATAGCAGAGCGAATGATACGCTCTAATCTGGAATCTGTCGGTGGTTCAAGTTTTAAATTTCGTAGTCTCGCTACTGCTGCAAGTTTTAGCTGTTCAAATTTTAACTCATAAATTAGTGCTTGTTCTGCTAACCAATTAGTTAACTCTTTAGCATCACTAACTTTGGTTTCTTGAAATCCAAAGAATTCTCTAATTTGAGCGCGATGATATTTTATGGAGCGTCCTTGCCAATCGTAGTAAGAGTACTTTTGGGGGGAAATATCTAAAAGTTTGGCAACATAATCAACAACATTTTTGGAGATTTCTTGATTATTCTCAGGAAATCTGGCATAAATCTCAAAGAACTTGAGCAATATAGCAAAACCTAACCGATTTTCGTCATTTTTCTGATTCAGTAGTGCTAATTCAAGAGGGAGTAGCGTCCAATACTCTTGTTCTACTGCAAAGTTAAGCAAACTTTGTAATATTGCTTGATGCTTGTGGTGTGTTGTGTATTTTAAATGACTGAGATTATTTAGATACTCAACTAATGTTTGCTTACTGATAATTTCTATTGACCAACTTCCATACTTTTGCAGTAAAAGTCCGAGGGTCAGTTCATAGGTTTCTCTAGTACTTGGTGCTAGACCAGGACGCTCTAGAAATTCGGTCGTGACAGTGGCTAAAGTTACAGCCGATTTCACGGTTGTTTCTGTATTCTCTCGCTTGGTTTTTTATTGATAAATTATATATCTTTTGAGGAGTTAGCCCTGAGCTTTTTATGGATACTTTTAAAACTCCCAATAGCGATGAATCCCTTGCTAGTTACGTGTCACGGGTCAGGAAGAAACTCAATTTAACTCAGTCTGAGTTGGCGGATGCTGCTGGTATACATGGACGCTCTGTCGGGAAAATCGAGCGAGGACTTACGCTTAAAATTAATCGTAGGACACTTCAAGGGTTAGCGATCGCGCTTGGCGTGCCTCAAGAATATTTTGATGCTCTGATCAAGGGCGAGGAAGTATCTCAGGTTAGAGGGGTTAAGTTTTGTCCCCAATGTTGGAATCCTGGCGCTGCGGTTGACCCTATGTGGGGTCATGTCAAAGCCAAGTTTTGTTATCTCTGCGGTACACCGATTCGAGCTAACTGCGCGAATTGCGGTGAGTTGGTGTTGTCTTTGAGACACCGATTTTGTCCAATTTGTGGCTGTGCTTATAAAACGCCTGTCAAAACAGCTTATACCCAATAATCAACTCTTTTTTCTCAAACCCAGACTCCACAATACTTTCAGCCTATCTTGCCCCTGGTGACAGCTTCGCTATATTTACCCCCAATCCCGCCGCCACCCGCAAAAAATACTACAGCTTGAAGGGCATCATCTGGAAGTATTGGTTTTTTATATGTGTTATCAAAATTGTTGCAGACATCTGATTTTGGTAATGGCTTTTTGGTTTTCGCTTTTTTGATAAAGGCGATGATATCTTCCTTGATTGCCCTCTGTTGTTGCAGTGTCCTCGGAGGTAGCGTATGACTTAAGACTGTTTTAGTCATGCAACCACCTCCATAACCAAATCGTCTGGCACTTCAAAAATTCCCAACCGCCCAATGTAGGGAATCGGTGTAATCTCGCGTGGATTCTCCAGCTTCCAGTGATATTGCTCAGGCATTCCCCAGCCAGACGCAACTTGTGAAAACTTGCAATCTACTATTGTGACAATGCCAATAACTTGACCGCGACGTAGAGAGATTAGTTCTGGGATGGCTACCCCCATCCCTTGACAAAATTCTTTCGCTAGCTGGTACTCTTTCTTGGTACAAGTCTTGGCTCCATGAATCAGAATGTCACCGCGATAATTGATAGGCCAGCCTCGGTTTTCTATGTTTTTAGTGGAGTGAATGATGGCACTTGCCCAAGGTTGACGAACGGATAGCGCTTTCACAAGTTTTAAAACTCCAATAGTTGAGGTCATGTCTGGTTGGGAGCGATAGCTATTGAAGCCATACAGCGTTCGTCCTTGACGTTGCCGGCTTGCGGGGCTACAAAAAGGGCTAGGATGCAGATAGAATAAGCCTCATAGCCCTCTCTCCTTGCTGATAGTACTTACGCTTATTAGGACTTAATCTCAATAATTCAGTGACTAACTCATAAGAATTTTCCATGAAATTGACCCAATTGTCGCCATAAAGACCAATATAAAAACTACTATGTCGTCGAGCAATCCGTTTAGATTCTTTAATTCGTCCAACATATTTTTGAACACCCATGCGTTTAATTTTTTGACCAGATATAGTTGCAGCTGTATAGGCAAGCGAGATTAATAATATTAGGTAAATTAGCCTTTGTCCTGATACATTAGTATCTTCAAAGTTATAACCACCGCTCTTAAAATCTCTAAACATCTCTTCAATATCAAAACGTTGTTTATAAGCTCTAATAACTGAATCTAAATCATCTAAGTTGGTAAGGATAAACCAACCCTCCTCCGGCGCAACCCCTAAGCGTTTACGTTTCCATTTAGCAGCAAGATTAAAGCTAACAAACCCAAGGGATTTTGTATATTTAATGCCTTGGTAAAAGAAGGAAAGACCAGGCGCTAAACCTAAATCTCTTAATTGCAGCCAAATTTCCGGTTCTATTTCTATAAATGCATCCTTTTTTAAGCGTAAACAGAAATATACTTTCTGCTCTGTCAGCCAGTTAGCCAGCTTTACCGAACAAAATTCCCGGTCTCCTAACACTACAGTTTTATAATTCTTGAAAATCGGTAATGCTTTTTTGAATACTGCCTCTTGCTCATCAAATTTGCTTGAACCCAATTTATCTAATAGCTTAAAGTATATTGGGATAGACCTTTTATCCCAAACAATACTAATCATTAACAGATTAATACACCCCCAATTAGTCCGGTCAATTACTAAATAAATAACTTCATTTAAGGAAAAATATATCTCTAACCAGCTTTTAATAATTGGGAACCAAATTTCTTCAATATTTATGTAATTTAAAGACAAAAATCTTTGAACTTTCTTTCTTCTACTTTCAAAAAATATGGGGATAGGTAAAGCAGTAGCTAGTGCTTCAATGCTAACAGTTTTAATAGATTGTAATAAATTTATTAGGATTTTTAGTAATAAATATTCTGCACGTCCCAATTCTCGCTTGAGGTTTGTCTCGTAGAATTCTGGTAATATTATCATTAAATAGAGCTTGTTGCGAATGAATGCTCTTTTTCTTTTACCACAAATTGCTACACTCTTTGTCATATAAGCATTTTAGACCATTTTGTCTCCCCTCAAGCGTTGCCGGAGACATCGCTGCCTTCACCAAACCATCGGTTACTTCAAAAATTCCCAGTAGTCCAATGTCTAAAACTGCCGATGACGTACTAAGTTTTTGAACTTAGTAAACTGGTTATCAAATAGCAGCTTGACTGTACCAGTAGGGCCATTTCTCTGCTTACGGACAATTAACTCGGAAATGCCACGGTCAGGGGAATCGGGATTATGAACCTCATCACGGTAGAGCATAATTACAACATCACTGTCCTGTTCCACCGCCCCACTGTCTCGAAGATCACTCAATATAGGGCGTTTATCATTACGGTGTTCGACTTCTCGGCTTAACTGAGACAAGGCTAGGACTGGAACATCAAGATCCTTAGCTAATTTTTTCAGTCCTCGGCTGATTTGACCCACTCTCTGGGTCATGTTCATTTTTGAATCAGTGCCTTCGGCCATCAACTGTAAATAGTCTACAATAACCAGTCCGACACCACCATGTGTGGCTGAGATTTTTCGGACAAGGCTACGAATTTCATTCATTGTGGGGCAGGAATTATCATTGATAAAAATCCCTTGTTCAGAAAGTTGTGCTACCGCCTGACTCAGGGGTTGCCACTGATTGTTAGAGAGCCGCCCTGTTTCGAGTAAACTGTTCTCAATGCCGGATTCACTGCTGAGAAATCTCTGCACATATTCTTCACGGCTCATTTCCAAACTGAAAACAGCTACAGGTAATCTTTGGGATTGAGCGACATTAAGAGCTAAGTTACCAGCAAGGGCAGACTTGCCAACAGATGGACGAGCAGCGAGTATATACAGGCGTTTGGGGCGAAAGCCACCACCGAGTAAACCATCCAAATCATAGAATCCAGTAGAAATGGCGGGACTAGATGTACCAGCGTGGCGCGACTCGATTTCTTGGTAAGCGTCAACCAAACAGTCAGAAATATGAATCAGGTCATCATGAGAGCGCTGTTGTGTGACACTGAAAACTTTTTGTTCAGCAGCGTCAAGAATCAGTGGTAATTCAGTTTCAGTTTCATAGCCGAGATGTAGAATCTCATTTGCCGCCTTGATTAATTGTCGGCGGTGGTATTTTTCCATTACCAATTCTGCCAGAGCGTCGATGTTGATGGCTGAAACTGTACGCGAAATAGCCGATGGGTTGTTTTTCATCTGGTTTTTGTTGTTTTGTTAGTTCTGATGTGGCTTCTGGTTCAGAAACTTGTGACCAATAGCCCAGTAATTCTTCTAGTCCGGCTTTGGAGCCTTCTAAGTTACCAATTGACTTGAGAACTGTGGGGATTTTCTCTTGCCAAGATTCACTCTCACTCCACTTAGCCCTGTGTTTGGCTATCAACTCCACCAGTCGGCGATCGCAGGTTTGGTAAATCTTGTCCCTGGTAGCAGTACGCCAGGGGAAGCGCCAACTACGCATTTTGATTTCTGTCCTGTACACAGCAGGCAATGAGTCAGTTGCCATGATGCTTGGATCTACTAAAACCATGTCAATCAAGTCTTCAATCGACTGGAATTTTGGTAATTTCTGCTTGTTCGATTGTTCGTTTTTATAGAACGACCCCGCCGCAATAGTTGATCTACAAGAGGGGTTATCGGTTTGTTGCTTATACTCGGAATTTTTTAACAACAAAGTGGAAAGTTTTGGGGTTGGTTCTTCTGGAGTTGGTTTTTCTGGAGTTGGTTTTTCTGGAGTTGGTTCTTCAAGTTCAATTTCTTTCGCTGTTAAATCAAGTTCTTCTTTTTCACACACACTCTCTTGGGTGGGGGGCGCGGGTGGCTTTTCTTGGGGCGCATTGTGTGTAATCTCTGAAGTAATCTCTGAAGTAATCTCTGTATATATAGATATATTGCCCCGATCTGGCATTACAGTATGTCCTTCTGGGGCAATATAGCTTGTCATATTGGAGCATTCTGTATTGGATGAAGAGGGCAATATATATTGCTCTTGAGGGGCATTCTATATTGCTCTTGAGGGGCATTCTATATTGGACAAATTGGGCATTATGCTGGGTTTTTGCTCGGCATCATCCTGAGATTTTTTTGTTTTTCGAGTCCAAGATGAAGTAATTTCTTGAATTGGTAGCTCAATATTGTTCATAAAAGCTGACCAACGTTGATTAAGAGCGTCTTTATCCAACCAAAACTCTAAGCGTCTGGGACATCCTTTGAACTGCTCTTTGAGTAAACCCCTAGCTTTGAGAGATTTTCGGGCCGATTCTTGTTCCTTCCTGGTGAGTCCAGTTTCAAGTTCAATTTCTATTTGAGTTTTGTAAATCCAACCCTGATCATCTTTCTGTTTGCCCAACCAATAATACATTTGGCATAAAAAAAGGTTTGGTAACACACCCCCAGTAACAGCAACTAGCTTTGGGTAATAAGCAACTGGGTTTCCGAGGTCTTTTAAGAAATCTGTTAGTCTCATAACTTTCCCTTTATAAAGCTAATGATGTACTGGGATTTTGCTTTAATTACGCACTGGTAAAGGAAATTCTCGCAATTTTAGATGCTGGGGAAATTCTTCAATTTCGCCACCTTTCTTGTCGCGGGTTTTAAATCGCTGTCCCTGATAGTACGCATTCGCCCCCAACTGCTTGACAAACACAGGGGTTTTTGACTCACTGCACTGTTTGACAATAGACTCAATCCATTCGATGTGGCATGGTCTAGAATTTGGGCCAGACTCACCACCGATAATGACTAACTGAACATCATTTAAATATTGGCTAATATCGCCCAAATGTTTTAGTAATGGCTCAACTGACCAAAACCTAACACTAGCTGGAATTTGGGACAGAGGTTGACTACGTTCTTCAAGAGTGCGACGATTCTCTATAGAAGTTCCAACCCAAATATTAGAAGGTAATTCCTCTAGCCCATGATTAGAGAGCCATTCATTCATAGATAACAACATAATTTCTGGGCGCTTGGTGAGGATTTGGAATATCTGCTTTGGTGCTACGAACATTCCATCTAACATTTCATGTTGCCAAAAACGTGGAACCCACTCACCAAAGACATCAGTCATGGAAGCAACGAAATGCCTTCTACTTTTTCTTTGAAAGCCCCATTTCCGAATAGCTTCTGTATCGAGTGTTAGTTCTGGTGGTTGCCCAGAGTAGGGTAATTTGTTTCCACCAAAGAAAGAATTTTGATTCAGTTTTTCGCTATAGCAATTTTTACACCCATCTGAGATTTTTTGACACCACCAACCGCCTTCTTTGGCACGGATGATATTATCTGTTAAGTCTGTCCATTCTATGTTTGTTGGCATAAATACCTCTGAAATTTGAAATTAGACAATACATTTGAAAATGGCTAATAAAACACCTCTTACTGAATACGATTCTCCTTGGAAGCAGATACTACAGTTGTATTTCCAAGACTTCATGTTGTTCTTTTTTCCCCAAGCGCACAGTGAAATTGATTGGAGTAGAGGTTTTGATTTTCTTGATCAGGAGCTACAGCAAGTAGTCCGTGATGCGGAGTTAGGAAAGCGATTAATTGACAAATTGGTGAAAATTTACCGCATTGGGGGTGAAGAGTCTTGGCTATTGATCCATGTCGAAGTTCAAAGCCAAGAAGAAACGTAACTTAGAACAATTGCGCTCCTTGTATCAGCCAACAACCGACACTCCCACAGAAAATTAGTATTTAAGAGCTTGGTATTGGATTTTCCAGATGAGCCTAGACTTTTAGTGCCTAAATTATTCCTTAGTTAGGCAGTTAAAGAAATATCTTGCGGACTCTGCTCAACAGGCTGATCAAACTTCAAAGCCTCATCCCCCCAACAGTCCCAGCCGTCCCTAGACTCGCGTGCGAACATCTCCAGCTTTGTTATGTCTGGACACAGTTTGTCTACGAGTTGGTAGAAATTTTCAGGCTTACGGGAATGCTCACGCCTGGGTGAGTGCAGGATGGTGGACTCGTTTGTGAGTGTTCGTCCAGAGAAAGCTTTGACATTCCCACGAACAGCCAAAGCGCAATGTTCGGTCGAGTTTCGCAGCCAATGACCAACACCTAGATGTGTTTTAGTGCCGTCTTTGGTGACTTTTTCCCAAGTCAAAATAGTCTTGAGTTCAAATCCCCATGTTTGCAAGCATTGAGCCGCTTCTACCATGTGATTATTTGTGTACCAAAGCCAAAGGACTGACCCTGTAGGATGGCTTAAGTCTGGAACAGGCAATGACAGTATTTCTTCTATGTGCATTGGCTTGTAGTTAATGCGGTTTCGGTGAGTTTTATCCTGATTTCTTAGCCGATAGAACCAAGGAGGGTCAATCACGATGCACTGGTATTGACCTTCTAATGTCGTTAGTCTCATGTTTGACTCCTGCTATTTTCAAACTTGTTCTGGAAATTCAATGTGGCTTAAAGTCTGAAGTTCAACAGCTAATCCACTTAAGAAATTTTGGAGTTCAACTGTTGCCAATTCTTTGGATATCTCTTTTTCTGATATGTAAATAAGTTGCTTCTGATGCCCAAAGTAAACTTTGGTACGAGTTAAGTTTTGCCCTATGTCAGTTAACAGAGTCAAAGGAAATCTTCCCAGTTTGCAGAAGTAATACTGACGGTGATCGCAAGGGTTGCTTTGATGCCAAGTAATATAAGGTTTTGAATCAATGTGAGCGCTAATAGATTCAAAATCAACGTGGAAAATGTTCATCTCAGTCAGCATCTCGCCACTGTTATAGAGGTCTGTTATATGCTGCTTAATTGCTGTTACTACTAAACCGTCAGGAATATTAATGTGAGCTTCCGATGTGATTTTTTCAACTACTGTAACTATGGCTTTCATTGTTGTTACTCTAGAGATGCAATGAGTGTTTTTGTGTGGCGATTATTACTTATTGAGCGGCAATCGCTTTTTATTTTGATTGTTAGGAATCTTGAAGTGACGACACTTTCTCAGATATGTATTATTTGCTAGAGGAGTCCTCTTTGTAACAAATAATGTCAAAGTGCTGTTAGTTGCTTGACTGCATAAAAGAGAAGCTTTTAATGTTATTGGTAATATTCGATGCTTCAGCAAAAAATTCCATCTTTAGTTAGCGAACGTTCCTGTGGTGGGGGCGTTCGCTTTCACTTAGTCAGCACTGGTTCCTTTTTGCTAACGAAAGCACCTGCTTGCCTTAGCGCTGTACCAGGGCTAGGATGAGCGAAAAATTCTTCTATAGCTTTGGTCAACCCAGCTGCAACAACCGGATCGTGACAAGCGTAAACATAGATGGGCTGTTGAACGCCATTAACCAATCGTGTCTCTTGGCGATCGCCTAAGTGTGGGTAAAATGTTCTCACCCATGTCCCCAGGTGTCCGCGATAATGGGAGCCTTTAGTGGGGGTACAGCCGGGATACGGATACCGTTGGCGAAATATTACTTAACATTAAAACGGCGGCTCTACCATGTATTACTCGGAAAAGATAGCTAGGACTTTCCGTGTAATACACGGAAGGAAAAAAATTAAGTTAGCTGCCTCAATTATCAATAAACTAGAAGAAATACCTGTGGAGGCAGTATATGTGCTTACATCCTAAAGAAATTCCTCCTATTCCCGATGAAACGGTACGTGTAGCCAAGGCCGCATTTCCAAAAGGTAATTTATATATGCGACTGCGTGATGAACTTGGAGTCTTTTATCAGGATGAAGATTTCGCATCACTGTATCCACAACGGGGTCAGCCAGCGCAAGCACCTTGGAGGTTGGCGATGATCCTGGTGATGCAGTATTTAGAAAATCTCTCTGATAGACAAGCAGCGCAAGCAGTGCAAGGGCGGATTGACTGGAAATATGCTTTATCCTTAGAGCTAACAGATCCAGGTTTTGACTTTACTGTTTTAAGCGAATTCCGCGACCGATTAATCACAGGTGGAGTCGAGCGGCAAATACTAGACTTGATGCTGTCGAAATTTCAGCAAATCAAACTACTGTCAGCAAGGGGAAAACAGCGCACTGATTCAACCCATATATTAGCTGTAGTCAGGGAGTTAAGCAGACTAGAACATTTAGGGGAAACGCTGCGGTATGCCTTAAATGCTGTGGCTGAAGTTGCACCCATTTGGCTGAAGTCACTAGCTCCGGGTGAGTGGTATGACCGCTATAGCAAACGCTTGGAAGATTCTCGACTCCCTAGAACACCTGCCGACAGGGAAGCATTAGCCGAGATCATAGGTGCGGATGGTTTTCATTTACTCGATAACATTTATTCCCAAACTTCCCCCATCGGACTGCGACAACTGCCAGCAGTAGAAGTTTTACGTCAAGTTTGGTTACAGCAATACTATGCACCAACAGACAAGATTCAGTTACGCAGTGACAAAGATGGGCCACCCGGATCTGTGCGGATTCGCTCTCCCTATGACGAAGATGCGCGTAACAGCACCAAACGCACTACTAACTGGACAGGGTACAAAGTGCATTTGACGGAAAGTTGTGATGAAGATTCACCACACATTATTACTCATGTAGAGACAACTGCTGCCACAACTCAAGACATAACTGTTGTCCACTCAATTCACCAAGCTTTGGGAGAAAAAAACCTCCTGCCTCAACAGCACTTGGTTGACCAAGCATACACATCAGCACAATTGCTTTCTAGCTCAGAGCAAGACTATAACATTGACCTGTTGGGGCCAGTAGCTCTCAATGTTGGCTGGCAAGCAAAGGCCGGACTAGGATTTGATTTATCTCACTTTCAGATAGATTGGCAGCAGAAAGCGGTCTATTGTCCTCAAGGTAAGCGTAGTTACCTTTGGAAAAATAATAAAAATACTTATGGCAAACCCGTAATTTACATTGAGTTTCGGCAGCGTGATTGTTTAGCTTGTCCGGTTCGGAGCCAATGTACTCATGCAAAAACCAATCCTCGTGGGTTAACCATACAAGTGCAATCTGAGTATGAAGCTCTTCAAAAAGCAAGAGTTCGACAAAAAACTGAGCAATTTCAAAAACAATATGCACTGCGCTCAGGTATTGAAGGAACTATCTCTCAGGGAATCCGAGCATTTGAATTGCGCGATTGCCGTTATATTGGGCTAGCTAAAACTCATCTACAGCATATCTTAACGGCTGCCGCAATCAATCTAAGTCGAGTTTTCGGGTGGTTAGAGGAGATCCCATTAGCTAAAACTCGCTCCTCACACTTTGCAAAGCTGGCAGACGCTACTGTGTGCTAGGCATACCCGTGATTGCTTGTTGCTCAACCGTTAAGAAAACTTGGCTGCCTTACCGTGTAATACACGGCAAGGCATGGTCATTCCAGGCTAAACTTACGATGTAATACACGATCGCTTTTATGTTGAAACGGGATATTCAGGGAAAGTTTGCGCTCAAGAATGATGATTATCGTGAAGTACGTTCTTTGCGATTAACAGATGATACTTGGAAGGCTCTTGGTATTGCCTCGGAATGCTTAGGCTTAACCCGTGCTGATTATTTAGAACACATTGTTAGGCATAACGATCACCCTTGTATTACACGGAAAGACTCAGATTTGTTAGCCGCCACTCAACCAAGTATTACACGGCAGAGCGAGTTACATCAGATATCTAATACCGCAAGCGCAAAACAGCCTGTTGGTTTGCCACTTACTTCAGAACTTGAAATTTTACGCGATCGCATTTTGTCCCAACTGAAGTTAGGGAATCTTGCTACTGAGTATAAAACTGCTCAAAAGGTTCTCAATCGTTTCATTGCTGAACTAATCGGTTCAGTTTAGCTGCTTAGGGAATTCGCCAACGGTATCCGATGGCGCACGAAGGGCTGGAAGCCCCTATATATAAAGCTTCCAAAAGATGAGCGAGGAACCGATTCCTCCAGTCTGGTGTCCAAGACTGTTCCTAACCTTCCCATGCACCACTGGTAACGGCGGTGTGTGAAGCGGAAAGTAAAGCCCAAGGAAGCATTTAGCCTAAAAATGTAACCGGGCAAAGGAAAGATTGGATGGGTGAATGTAAATGAATCCTTATTGAGGCATCGTAAGAAAAGGTCATCGAAAAGGCTGACACGGTGATACGAGTGAATGTACTGAATACCCCGAAATTACTCAGTCAAGGTTCAACCCCTCAATGCAAGTTGAACTGGGACACCAAACACTCCGGTGTAGAGAGGACACCCTACCCAATTACATCTCATCCGTGCGTAACGTAGTAACCCCAATGAAGTCTGGGATTTACCCAGTAAGCAATCCGTAAGGAAAGCTGAATTCTTCAGTGGGTCAAGGATGCTTCCAAAAGCGAATGCCACCAGCCGAAAGGCAAGGGGAATCCATAACCCGGTGGATAGGGCAGATGTCCAACCTGAAAGGGTGCTGACGGGAAGCAGGTGAGTCAACCAATATCCGTTGTAATGATTTCAAACCGAGGTGTAAGTTAGATGCAGGCAACTGTAAACCGAACCAAGGGACAGACTAATTGGAATTGTGTCAACTGGCGCAAAGCCAATCGGATTGTTCGGAATTTGAGACAGCGAATCTTTAGGGCAAAAACTGAGGGCAAACTGAAAAAGGTACGCTCTCTCCAGAAACTGATGCTACGCAGCTATTCTAATCGCCTAGTTAGCGTTAGAAAAGTGACGCAGTATAACAGAGGTCGAAACACACCAGGAATAGATAAAGTAGTAGTCAAAACTGCTACAGCCAGGGGTCAGTTAGTAGATAAATTAACTGATTACTCTCCCTGGAAATCATCACCAGCACGACGAATTTACATCCCAAAAGCTAATGGGAAGAAACGACCTTTAGGAATTCCAGTAATACAAGACCGTGCCATCCAGGCAATGGTTAAAAATGCCTTAGAACCCGAATGGGAAACAATTTTTGAAAGGTCTAGTTACGGCTTTCGTCCAGGACGTAGCCCCCATGATGCTATTGCCAGTATCTATAACTTAGCCCGACCGAATAAACGGAAGAAATGGGTCGTAGATGCAGACATTCAAGGGTGTTTTGACAACATCTCACATAATTTTCTGTTAGAGCTTTTAACAGGCTTTCCAGCCCGTGAATTAATTAAACAGTGGCTACTAGCAGGATATATGGAAGCAGGTTCATGGCATCCAACAGATGCTGGTACACCGCAAGGGTCTGTTGTCAGTCCGTTGTTAGCAAATATAGCTTTGCACGGTATGGAATCTGCCTTGGGAGTTAAATATAATAAAGACGGAGAACTCCGTGCATCTAGAGCTTTGGTGAGGTTCGCCGATGATTTTGTGGTGTTCTGTGAAACACTTGAAGATACAAAAACTGTTCTTCAAATCCTGAATAACTGGATGCAAGCTAGAGGGCTTACCCTCTCTCAGGAGAAAACCAAAATATCGCATCTCACAGAAGGGTTTGACTTTTTGGGTTTCAATATTAGGCACTACAAAGACCAAACTACTAAAACTGGATGGAAGCTGTTAATCAAACCTAGTAAAAAGTCTGTGCTAAATATTCGGAGTAAACTGCGTTTTGAATGGCTTAACTGTAAAGGTAAGTCAGCAGATGCAGTCATTAAAAAGCTCAATCCGATTATTCGGGGACAAGCGAATTACTTGCGAGTTGGAGTATCCTCAAAAATTTTCAATTCTCTTGACCACTGGTTATATGAGAAACAGAAAATGTATGCTAAACGCACTCATCGAAATAAATCCGATAGCTGGCGTAAGGCTAAATACTGGGGAAATCTAAATCTTGATAGACCATTTGACCGATGGGTTTTTGGTAATAAACAAACCGGAGCCTATATGTTGAAATTTGCTTGGTTCAAGATTGAAAGGCACATTCTTGTTAAAGGTAAATCATCACCCGATGACCCCAAATTAAGGGACTACTGGATTAAACGGCAAGAAGCTAAAACTAAATCCGAATTAATTAAAAGTAGGCAGAAGATAGCCCAAAGGCAACAATATGTCTGTCCTGTATGCGGGGAATCTTTATTAAATGATGAGGAGTTACATCTTCATCATAAAAAGCCAAAATCTCAGCGTGGTGGTGACAATTACGGCAACCTACAACTTGTACATCTGTACTGCCATCAGCAAATACATTCTGGAACAATTTGTAGTTTATGACTTGCTTGAGCCGGATGCGTTGCAAGGCGCAAGTCCGGTTCTGAGGGGGCGGGATTATAGCGATATAGTCCTGCTACCCGACCACGGTGATGCCGTGTGCGGAATTTTCTTTTTGAAGATGGGGTAAAAGTAGCGAAGAGCTAATTTGCCGCCACGTGACGGCTGAAAATCTTACCCAGATTAGGTTTCAGAAAAAAATAAAGCATTAGCAGCATCAATTTGTAATCGCTCGTTCATATCCAGTCGAAAAGTGCCGTAAGGGTTAACATGTAACCAAATCAACGGTGATAATGCGCGGAAATCTTCTTTTCTCATCTGCTTCATCCAAGTGGCTTCTGCCAAAACCCTTTGAATCATTAGGGTATTGATGTAAACAAGGCTGATTTGCAGCAGGTGCAGGCACAAAACCGATAATTCTTGTTCATCCAGGCGGTTAGTAGCAATTTCACTGTTTTTGCCGTAAAAAATAAAACCATTAGCACTATTCCAGTTTTCCACCACATTCAGCCCTTCATTAATCTCACGCCGTAATGCTTCAGAGTTGAGGTAGTGACAGAGAAAGATAGTTTTAACCGCTCTACCTAGCTCAGAAAGTGCTTTTTGTGTCGGATGTTGAGGAGAAGAACGGCTAAAACGTTTCAAAATCGTGTCTGCTTCCGCCGTTCCTAAACGTAAAGCAGTAGTATATTTAATCATCTGGTCATACTGCTGGCGAATCAGTTCCCAATCAATCGCTTTAGTCAGTACAAGTTGTAAATTAGGAAAATCTTGTTTTTGTCCAGCACTGGGTAGATATAACTTTTGGGAGCCGATGCGCTTGATCCGAGGCATCAACTCAAAGCCCAGTAAACGGCAGAAGCCAAAGGCAATTTCATTTTGACCGTGGGTGTCTACATAGTTTTTCTTTACCTTCATATCAGTGCAATGACGTAAGAGACCCTCAATCATTGCTGCCACCTCCGAAGAAGAACATGTCTTAAGTTGAGAGTAGATGCAGGCAGATTTTTTCTCAACGTGCCAATAGATCATCACTCCCCGACCTCCGTAACGGATGTGCCATTCTGTCATCAAATTTTGATCCCACGAGCCAAACTTTTTGGAATCACTAGCACACGCTGTCGTACCTTCTCCCCAAATTGCTACCTTACGAACATTGAAAGTAGCATTTACAACTTCTGCGATAGCATTACGCAAGTGTTCTCGGTGAATGTAGTGCTTTTTGACATAACGCAGATCATACTCTAAGTCACTGTTAATTCCTCCGCACATACGCTTAAGTCCAGTATTACTACCCAATCCATACAAACACAACAACAATCGTCGTTGTAGGGTTTCTCGGTCTAGGTTAGAACGCACACCCGTATTCTTGAAATGATTAGTAAAACCAATCCGCAGGTCAGCTTCTTTCAACATATCCAGCAAACTGGTCAGGGGCCAGCGCCTTTCTATCTCACGTTTAAGTTGCAAGATATTGAGTGGTTCTGGCTGTGCTTCCAGAGGAGAAGGCTTTAGTCCAGATACCTTCGACATTAATGAAGTTAATCAAAGGTTACAAGAATTTAAATAATTTACTGATATCTCCAATAACAGTTTTGGTAAGTAAATTAGCTTTTTTTTATGAAATGCCTTCTAGATATGCTTTTCAGCCATTACGTGGCGGCAAATTCTCTCTTCGCTACTTTTACCCCTTGTAACCGGACTTTTGGTAGACTGCGGTAACGTGCTTGCCGTAAACCGAAAGCATTTATTGCTTGTGATAAAGTTCCTTCAACACCAGCACGGGTGTTATAACGTTCTTTCCACTCATCAGTATCCTGCTGTTTACGGATAGTTTGAAGGATCTGGTGTTCTTCTTGTAGACGGAATCTTAATTTTCTTGGCTCACTTTCACTTTTTGACTTGACACATAAGTGTCTGAAATTACAGATTCGGCAGGTTTTGGAAGGAAATCATCCCATTTTCCTTATTCCTCTGCTCGCTTTAGCATTTGTAGGGTTTTCAAATGTAAAGAAATATTTCGCCAACAGCATCCGTTGATACTCACACCCCATTCTTTAGTACTTCCTAGTATTATTTACTTTCGTCCCAATAATTGATTGCTCTTTATCTTTTATGATAAATTTAGAACTATTAATTCTAATAACTTCATAGTTTTCTGTTATAAAAATTGAACCTATAGTAGCTACTATATCTGCAATATGAATCTGAAGAAATAGTGGGACTTTTAAATTAAAAAAAGATTTTGGCATAGTTTTAACATTTAAATATAATTTTTTTTTGCTTACGTACCATACTCCAGTAAATTTATTACCTGTTATAAGTTCTTTAGGTTTAGATAAAAGAAGTATTTGAATCCTAGTTTGCTCATAAGTCATATCATCTTTAAATTCAATAGTGATTTTTTCCGAAGAAGTATTAAAACGCCATTTTCCTAAAAGTAAAATTTCTATTTCTATATCAGAATGCCTACTGTTATTCATGTTTAATTTTTAAATTGATTAGATTACTACAATGAAAGAAGTATTAGCTATAATGTACCGATCGCTCATCTTTAGTCTAAAGTCCAGTTCATAGTTATTAACAAATATGTGATTAAGATATGAAAAAGTTCAGTGACAAATTTTTGCACGAGAAAAGAATAAGTGCATCTGCCAAACTAACCATGACCCCACTCGCCATGCTCCCATTGAAAGGGGTTCCGCAGATGAATCTGGAGATAGCTCAAAAATATCTTGGTCATAATGTAACCATTTGACTGGTAGGTGTCCCATTGGTATCGTCGGGGATAATTTAAAAGTTAGTTGGTCGTAGTTTAACCAGTTTCCCTCTTTTCGCCAACCCAGGCGATCGCCAAGTCTCTTTTCTGTTTCATAATCTACTTGAGCGCCGATTTCGTTCCAAATGCTTTGCTGTACACTGAAGCCGAAATAACCATGACTGTATTGTTGCCAAAGTTGGTCAATACTGTAAAAAGCTTTACAAGAAAAGTTAAGAATATCTTCCTTATAAACTTCATTCCAATAATTCTTTCCCATGACGTGTAGCATTAATCTAGCCGTTTCAATGTCAGCTTCTTTCCACTTGTCTTGTGCAAGGAGAGTTTGCAGTTGATTATAATCAATATTTTTACTAATTTTAAATTCTTTAACAGAGTTAATATCATTATTAGTTGGTTCTACTAATTCTCTTTTTTCAATAGAGAGTGCAGAATTTATAGATAAAAAATCTGTCTCTAATATCCCTAGCACTTTTCTTTGAGCGACAAGTTGAGTAGAGATATAATTAGATATTAAGTAAATAGTTTGTTCTAAAGCTATACCATCATCACTTAACTCAAAGTTATTAGCTTGCCCATTTAATAATTTAGACTCAACCAAAGCATCTTTTAATCTATCTTTTTTTTCGTAGCTTGCTACTAATAAATTGAGAATATTTTCAGAAATTGTATCAGTATCTTGTATTCTTAATAAATTCGGTTGAAAATTTAAATTACTATTTGCTAAATTCTTAATTTCTCCTACAGTTGCGTAAAAGTTTGCATCTACTTTTACTACTTCGTCTATTAAGGATTGAAATGGACTAAAATTATCTTGTAAATAATTTTCAAACTTGATTGCTGTCTCGGCTATTTTTGCTATTTCTTGACGAATTTTTTGGGCTTTTATTTGATATTCATAAAATTCTTGATCTCCCTCTAAATTTTTAGCTATTTGCTGAATAGTTCGCTTTTGATTTTTGGTATCTTCTCCTAAGTTTTTAATTCCTTCAGTCAGCAATTTTACTTTTTCTAACATTAAAAAATTAGTATTGCTCAAAAGTAAAACTGATTTGAGATTTTCTTGTTTTTCCCATTTTAGTTTCTCAGTAAGTTGAGGATTATTCTGGTTTTTGATTTCTAGTTTATTTCTATCTACATTTATGTTTTTGATTTCTAGATATTTTTGAGTAAACAAGCATTTCCAATCATCAGTAAATTTTGATAAAAAATCTTGATAACTATCTTTATAATTTTCTAAACAATCAATTAGTTGAGTATAATCTTTAATTAATAATTTGGTTTTGGCAAAAATTTCTTTTTGACTATTTTCCTGTTTGGGTTTAATTATTCCCCAAAAGTAAGAATGATACTTAGTACCTTGTTTAATTAATACTTGACATTCTTGAATTTTTTTTTTAACTTTTTTTAATTTTAAATTATTTATAATAGGTAATTTATAAGTGATTTCATAAATTGAAATAGATTCATAAGTAATTATTTGTCTTTGCTTTTTAGTTAGCATCATACTGATTCTCACAAGAGTAGCGGCTAAACTTCTCACCTATTTCAACGAACCCCTTCTCCTGCAAAGACGCTAAGCTTGCTTCCCCAGAAGGGTACAGGGTAGGGAACTTCGAGTAGGGGCGCACAGCTAGCTGTGTGCCTCTACGTATTCAGACCGAAGTTAGTCAAGCGATCGCTTAATTTATTGCACTCGACATAGAATATCACTGGATGTAACCATGAAATTATTCTTCTTCAACAATTTCAATTGTTTTGGGCACTTCAACACCTTGAGGCTCAGGAATAACTTCTGGACTCAGATGATTTTTCAGTTTAAGTTTTAACTCATCTGTAATCGGTAAATCTTTAATTTCTTTGAGTAAAACTCTCACAGATTCCGTTTTGCTCCGTTCTGTATAGATCAGCTTGAGAATATTTTCAATTCCAGCTCCCGCTATCACGTCCCCCACAGTAGCTATTAGACCAAGTACGCCTAAACCTCCTAAGAAGCCTAACGGTCCTCCTAAACCTGTGATCAGGGCGACGACGGCGGCGGTACTACCTCCTGATGCAGCCGTTGCAATTACCAGAAGTATGCCAGGAAGACCTAGACCAGCGATTTTTTTAACGATTTCGTCCATTGTATTTTCCTACAATCTTTATCTTCTAGGTTAAACAATTACTCAGTAAGTGATGAGTAATTTCCTTTTTTGCAGCAATCAAAAATCTAATTTAGCCTAACAAAAGACTACATAGTTCATCGATTTGCTGGTTTGTTTCAGCAATAAGTCGATGGGCTATAGCTTGTAGCTGACGAGTATTTTCCGGTTTGGCATTATCTATTTCTTCTAGTTCACCATTTAAGAATGTTTGAAACCGATAGTAATAACTAGTGGTTTCTTTACTTATAGGTTCAAACAACCGTTCTAATTCTCCTGCTACCACTTCACTACCACCGTCAAACACAATATTTAATAGTGGTCTTCCCCATTGTAATAGTCCCCACTTTTTAACTTCGTCATAACGGTAAACGCTCGTCAGAGAGCCTGTACCTAAAGAAACTACCAATATATCCTCCGTATTGAGGGCTTCTTTTTTCTCTCGTTTACTAGTAATTTGCGCTTCCACAATCGCTAAATTAGCTGGATTATTGGCGACTAATCCGCCATCAACTAAAGTATAAAAGCCGTTGGTATTATGGGAAGTAGGAATGCTATGGGGCGCAAAATAAGTCGGAGTCGCACTAGTTGCCAATGCTGCATCTAGGAGTGTAAAACCTCCAGATAACTTGCGGAACTTTTTTGATTCTGTTTGTTGCTTTTCTAATTTGTTTGTAAAGAATATCGGAATGCGCTGCTCGATATCGTAGCTAGTTACAAAAACTTCTTTAAGATTATTTTTTAAAGGAGCATCACCAAAATATTGTCTTAAAATTTCCTCTCTCCCTTCAGAAGAATATTTTGGCTGGATGAATATATCCTCTATCTGACCGAGTACTTTTTCAAAGAATGGCTCGTAAAACATTTCCGCCCCATACTCCAGAAATATTTGCAGGAGATCCTCAGCGCTATATTGGGCGACCGGTGAGCTATCAGTTGTCTCTAAACCTAATCGGGGTTTAGTTAATCCAAGTGCCAGAATTCCTCCGCTAGAAGTGCCAGAAATTAGATCGAACAAACTAAAAATCGGCTTTTGTGTCCGCTTTTCAATTTCTGCCAGGATCATTGTGGGGATAATGCCTCGAATTCCGCCTCCATCAATAGCAAGGATGTTATATTTGGGATTGGCTTTTGTATTCATAGTTTTTGGCGATCGCTCCTGAGTTGATGTTTGTGGTTGTTCCTGCTGTTGAATATTGGCTGGAACTTCGCTTTCTGTGGTTTGGGCTGTTTCGGCTTTCTCATCCTTTGGCTGGGTAGTTTGAATGTTGGCAGATTTTTCGCTTTGCCTCTTTGTCCCTTTCTTTTCCTTGGGATTTAGAGTCACAACTGGGGCTAGGGCTACAGTTTCTATAATTGGAGGAATCTCAACGGGTACTTGCTGCAAGTCGGCTTGGGCGATCGCAATTACTTCAACGGAGAGAACCTCAGCAATCAACTGGCTTTCCTCGTCCAGCATCACAGCTTCCGCAGGCTTTTCTTCTTCGGAACTACTTGCTGTCCGATCTTGTACCTCGCTATCATTCGATGATTGTGTAATTCCAAATGGAAGTTTTACTACATCCCAACTGGGATTGCCACGCAATTTTCCATCATGGCCATTCCCAGTCTGGTCTTTTACACTTGTCCCTTGTCCTTCGTTTAATGTCCAGTAAGCGACTAATCCTTGTTCATTACCAATTAAAGGCCCATAGCGATGCCTCTGAATTTCCACTGGGGGACAAGGGTAATTCCAGACGCTAATGTTAGCTAATTGGCCTGTGAAATATATGTTGTTGTGTAAAGTCCCGCCCAGAGTCACAGGACTAGTTGCTTTGTTTAAAGAGTCACCTGTAAAATAGCCAAAATACTCATACTCATCAAGATATATGCTCAGTTGACCTTTATTAAAAATAATGGCAAAAAAGTGCCATTGTCCGACACTTAATTCTCCATTACCAAACGTTTTGATAAGCTTCTCAACATTCTCGTCAATGTATACATCTAGGTTACCTAATTCACTGATGCCAAACTCAAAATTATCACTATATCGATCTGAAGAATGGGCAAAAAAAACATTTCGCGTCCCATAAGTAGTGGCTTGATTCGTTAGCTGATGAGGGTTCACCCATCCAGAAATCGTAAAGGCTGAACTTCCCTGAGCAAAAACACCACCAAGATCGTTTTTGCCAAAATCTATATAATCATCTTGACCATTAAATGTCAAAACTATTTGTGTATCTATTATGTTTGTCACAACATTTTTATCTCCAAATAAAAATAATTCGTAATTTGCAGTTTCAAAAAGCATGAGTGAGGGTTAAGCTATAACCCATTTCAAAACTTTAGGGTCTTTGTCATAGCGATAGATCAAGCCGTCATTAGTAGTGATAGGTTCTCCTTTGCTTGCCTTGCTTCTAATAGTGCTAAGGGAATAGTACGTTAATGCATTCATTTCTTTATGAGATAACCCTTCACTTGTGGTATTTTCTGATTCAAGTTGGGATTTATCTACATAAGAATTATTGATTTTGATTTGAGTGTTTGTGGCAGGTTTAGTAATACTTGTTTTTTGCTTTCGATAATCCTGTACCGTTATAAGTTGCCAACTGGAATCTTGTGAAAGTTCTAAAACCCATTGATGATAATCAAATAGGCTTTCCCTATGCCCAACACTGATAAACGTTGTTTTTGTCGATTGTAACTGCTGATATAAATTTCCTTCATTTTTCAAATCTAAAGCACTGGTTGCTTCATCTAATATAGTAAAGCTAGGACGAGTAACTAAGAGTCGTGCAAAAGCCAGACGTTGTTGTTCTCCCAGCGATAATATGTTTTCCCAAGGAACTTCTGTATCGAAGCCATCGACTCGACTTAGCAAGTTTTGTAGATTAACTTGTTGCAAAACTTCTTTGAGTTCTGCATCTGTCATTTTACGATTTGTATTAGGATAGAGCAACTGTTCGCGCAAAGTCCCCAGAATTATATAAGGACGTTGGGGTAAGAATAAGACTTCTTCTAGAGGAGGACGCACTAGACGACCAGTCCCCGCATTCCACAAACCAGCGATCGCTCTTAGCAGTGAACTTTTACCTCGACCACTGGGGCCAACAATCAATAAGCCTTCTCCCAGTTGAACAGACAGTGACAAGTCTTCGACGATCACCTGTTCATAGTTGGGCGTTTGTAAAGTGACATCCTCAAAAGCGAGATGGTTTTCTTCTATTGTTTTAATAATACTAACATTCTCTGGTTGTTTGGTAACAGCTTCTAAGGCATTTGAAAACTCGGCTAAACGTTCAGCGTAACTTGAAAATCTTCCGGAAGTCCCAAATTCATTGATTAATTCTGCTAGAGCATTAGCAAATAGGTTGCAGGCTATAGCTGCTTGAGTAACTTCTCCAAATTCCATTTCGCCTTTTAGCTCTAACGGTCCAAGTACTATAAATGGAAATATTTGGATAGCGGCCTGATATCCTCTCTTAAAAAGGTCTTGATTTCTCTCCCAATTTATCTTACGTTGAGCATCTTTTACTAAATGGCTAAATTTGCGCCTAATAATATTTAATTCTTGGTTTTCTCCTTGAAAAAAAGCTATAGACTCAGCGTGATTGCGAACATGAGTTAGACAATAATTATAATCGGCTTTCGATTCGAGTTCTTCTTGGTTAATCTTAATTAATTCTTGACTTAAGTAAATAGCAATTAAATTGCCTACAACAGTATAAGCAATTAAAATAATTGCAACTTGTTGAGAAATTGACCAAAGAATTATTAAAAAAGCTATCATTTCCAGCACTTTTTCTAGGTAAGTAGCTGAAAAACTGAGAGCATTGCTGGCAAGCGGTTCGATTTCTTGAGATAAACGTTGATCGGGATTATCAATATCAGATTTGAAGTTGATTTTATAATAGGCTCGATTACTTAAATATTTTGATAAAATATGATTATTCAACCATTGGTACCAATCAAGAGCAATTTGTTTTCTGAGAAATTTAGAAAATCCTACCAAGAGCGTTACTAAAATTAGGGCAACGCCGTAAAGGATTAAGGTTTTAATAAATTTATCTAAATCTTTCTCTCCAATAATAATATCGAGTAAATAACGATTAACGAAGCTATTAAAAACAGTTGCACCTACAAGTGCGATTATTAATAAGACTAACAGAACGAGCATTCCCCATGCGCGAATTACGTCTGAAAATGCTCTTTCTCCTGGTGAGATTGGATACCAGTAAGGGCCAGCTATCGCTTTTACATTCTCCCAAAATTGAGTAAAACCTGAAGAAGTATTTGTTATTGGTTGAGCTTGAACAACTTGGGTTGGCATATTTTAGAAATAAGATCAAATTTTTTGTAACTAGCTCCACTACTTTTTATTATTGAGTAATGAGTGATAAGTAATGAATGAGGAACTCCACTCAACATTCGGAACCTGGAACTATATTTGCATTCACTTTCACAAAGGATTTAACCAAGCTTCATACGCTAGAGTTGTATCTGTAACAGTAAGTGTTTGCTCACCCTTACTGTAATGAAGCACGCAAAGATACAAGTGGGAAACATCATTATCTTGTGCCATTTTTTTGATTTCTTCTACTTGTTCGACCGTCGCCTGTTCGTTTTCAACAAATCTGTCTACAAACTCACCAAATTTGATTGAAATCGGATTCACCTTGATTTTTGTCTCCCCCTTTAAGTACTTCTGAGCCATATCGACCAGCATAAATGGTTCTTGGGCATTTCCTGGAGCAAAAGTAACAATCTGCCCATGACCTGCTGCTGTCAGATGATCATCAAGTTCTTTAAGTATCGCTTCCACAAAATCCAGTCCCCAGATACCAGCAGCAGAATGCAGATAGTGGGTCATTCCTTGTGGCGTAGGCTCGAAAGGCGGATTAGAGATTATATAATCAAAGCGATCGCCATTTACTGGTTTCCAAATGTCACTGACATCACCATCCCTAATTTCTATCTTGCCTTCTAGACCGTTAGCAAGAATATTAAAGCCAGCATAGTTCTTGGCGCGGGGATTGATTTCCAGAGCAGTGACATAAACTGCTCCTGCTCTGAGCGCGCCAATAGATAACACGCCTGATCCAAGACCGATTTCCAGCACCCGTGCCTCAGCAATCTTTGACTCTATAATTTCATCGAGAAAGAACTGCTGCTCAGGATGTAAAGGAAAGACTTGATCTGGGTGAGAGTAGCTGACTAAATCGGTAGCAACTGTATATTCTCCTGTAAGCTTTGAGGAAATGGCGCTGATGCGCTGATTACGAAAGTTTGAGCTGATTAATTTGTCAATTATCATAAGTATTGGTTCAATTTTTGCGTTCTATTACAAAATCTTGCATGATTAAGGCATCAATCGCCGTGCGCTTAAAAGTTGAGATGGCATCTTTAGGCGAGCAGACTATCGGCTCACTATCATTAAACGATGTATTGAGAATTACAGGAACCCCTGTGAGCTGTTCAAATCTTTCAATCAATCGGTGGTAACTGGGGTTGAGTTCTCTTTCTACTAGTTGTACTCTTGCAGTTCCATCAATATGAACAACAGCAGGAATTTTTTCTCTTTTTTCAGGTCGTACAGGACAAGTAAATAGCATATACTTTAGACTTTCACTCTGACGACCAATTTCAAACCATTTTTCGGCTTTTTCAGCTAAAACGCTAGGGCCAAAAGGTCGAAAATCTTCTCGGTGCTTTACCTTTTGGTTGAGCAATTCACGAGTAGTAGCATAGCGCGGATCGGCTAACAAAGAACGATTACCGAGAGCGCGAGGGCCAAATTCCATCCGACCTTGAAACCAGCCAACGACCTTACCATCCGCAACCATATCAGCTGCTTCCATCGCACTATCTATTGAGCGTCTAGCAGTTAAACCAGATTCTTCAATTGCTAACAGGATTTCCTCAGTTGTAAATTCCGGCCCTGTATATGGGGTGAGTTGCGGAGTATGAACTTTTGGTTGATTGCATCGCGTATGATAAGCGTACAAAGCCGCGCCAACTGCGGTTCCCGCATCATGGGGAGCCGTTGGAACAAAGATATTTTTGAACGGCCCCTTTTCTTTAATTAACCAGTTAGTAACGCAGTTGAGAGCTACTCCTCCCGAATAGCACAAATTCTCTGATGGACAGAGGCGGTAAAGGTCTTCGACTAATTGCAGCACAGCGCGATCAGTAAATGTTTGTAAAGAAGCTGCAATGTCTTTGTGATGCTGTTCTATCGGCTCATTTTTCTTTCTACTTTTACCTAGTATTGCTTCTAATAGTTTAAATTCGTCAACGCGAAAGCGAAGAACCTCTTTTTCTAAGGTAAAGTCTTTATCTGTTATGCGTGCAAACTGAGAAAATGCTTCTTGCATGGTTTCGCTTTGCCCATAAGCTGCTAGTCCCATTACTTTGCAAGCATCGTATTCTGAAAAACCGAGGAATTGAGCCAGTTTTTCCCATAAAAAACCTAAAGAATGAGGATATTGGATTTCATGTAATACACCGAGCCTGTTCCCATTACCATAGGCCATGATCGACGAGGCATTTTCGCCAATGCCATCGATGACTAAAATTGCTGCTTCTTGTAATCCAGAAGGGAAAAACGTAGAGGCCGCATGGGCAAGATGATGGGGAACCCAAATGAGTTTTTCTGCTACTTGATCGCCCAAAGCTTGAATCAAAGAAAGTTTGACTTGTTCCAACCCTAAAAGGAATGTTTTTTCCCCTTCTATGCTTCCCCAATCTCCTGGAAGACTGATTGGGTCAATTTCAAAACTTTTCTCGCGGAGCTTAGGATCAAAAGAGAATGCAATTAAATCGATATCTTCAATATCCAAATTAGCATCTCTTAGACAAAAATTGATGGAATGGATTGGGAGAATGTGAGGATTATCGATGCGTGCAGCTTTGCCGTGTTTTTTGCGATTAAATCTTTCCTCTTCAACCGCTGACACGATTCGACCATCAATGATACAAGATGCTGCTGATTCATGATAAACCGAGTTGATACCTAAAACAATCATATGTAGTTCGTTAAGTAGGTAGTTGTAAGGAATTTAATTTGTAATCACTTGTGGTTGCCTGTGCCTTCTGAATGCAAGCTCTCAACTGTTCGGCTAAAATCTGGACGTGGGGTTGAGTCATCATCGTAATATGGTTGCCTGGGACAAAATGGATATCCACAGGTTCACAAGAAAACTTGCTCCAACCCCAGGCCGTATCCTGTAAAATTTCAGAAGGAAACTGACTGGTAGGCTCCTCAACGGAAGCCTCGCTGGCGCGCAACAGAGTAATTCGGGTTGGATAAACCTGTTGTGGCAGATAATCAACTAGATGGTTAGCTTTGAAAACTTGCACCAAATTATTAAGCTGTGTGGTTTGGACGTCAGGAGGCAAGATATTAACCATTTGGAAACGCTGTAGAACGCATTTTAGTTGCTCCTTTGGTTCCAAAGGTTGGAGAGTCTCGTAAGAAATATCTAAGTTCTTTGCAAATACAATTTCTAGTGCTTTGGCAAACTCAGTCAGCCATTTAGTATCATCCCAATCAGCACCTGTTTTATTTTTCTGATAAGTCGGTGCTTTAGTATCAAAAATGACAACTAAAGCAACCAGATGCCCCTGATGAAGCAACTGTTGCGCCATTTCAAAAGCTACTTTACCTCCAAAAGAATGTCCTCCTAAAAAATACGGTCCTTGGGGCTGAACAGCCTGTATTGCTTGAATGTAGTGGGCAGCTATATCCTCAACTTGGGTGATTGGCTGCAATCCTCCATCCAAATTGTTTGCTTGGAAACTGTATAACGGTTGGTCTGGGCCTAGATAACGGGCTAAGTTATAGAAGTAGAAAGGATAGCCACCAGCTCCTGGAAGACTGAAGAAAGGCAAGTTGGAACCGTTTGGCTGAATTGCTACCAAGGGAGAGTAACAAGAAGAAACCGAATCTTGTTGCAGGATAGTCGCTAACTGTTCAATAGTTGGGTTTTGGAAGAGGGTTACTAAAGGAACATCTTTAAGTAGCTGTTGCTTAATTCGAGCCATTAAGTAAGTAGCTAAAAGAGAATGACCACCGAGGTCAAAAAAGTTATCTTGTACTCCCACCTTGTCAACCTTGAGAATCTTTGACCAGATTTGCGTTAATTGCAGTTCTAAATTGTTACGTGGTGCAACAAATCTGTCCGAGTTACTGCTTTGGGATGGTGCAGGCATTGCGCGGCGGTCTATCTTGCCGTTAGGGGTAAGGGGTAGGGCTTCCAGGATGACTATTGTATTTGGCACCATATAAAGAGGCAGCTTTGTTTTCAGGAATTGTCGCAATTCGCTGGTTGTCAGTGTTACCTCTGGATGCGGCACCACGTAAGCGACTAAGCGTTTATCCCCGGTCATGTCTTCACGGGCGATCGCACAAGATGCCTGCACATGCCCATGTTGGCTCAGTACTGCTTCTATTTCTCCCAACTCAATGCGGAAGCCCCGCACCTTCACCTGATTGTCAATGCGTCCTAAGTACTCAATATTACCATCATTTAAGTAACGTGCTAAATCCCCAGTTTTATAAAGGCGATCGGAAGAGGCAGAGGGGCAGAGGGGATAGGGGGCAGAGGGGAAAGACTGCTGCAATTTCTCTTCTGCTCCTCTGCTCCCCTGCTCCCTGCTCACTGAGCGAAGCCGAAGTGCTGCCCCCCTGCCTCTTCTGAAGGGGTTGGGGATGAATTTCTCTTTGGTTAACTCTGGTCGATTGAGGTAGCCTCGTGCTAATCCTGCACCACCGATGTGTAATTCTCCTGGTATACCTACGGGGACTGGCTGTAAATATTGGTCAAGGATGTAGATTTGCGTGTTGGCTATTGGGCGACCGATGGTTGGTAAGTCAGTCGTGCCTTTTTCTATCAAGCTAAATGTAGAGTAAGTGGTGTCTTCTGAGGGGCCATAAAGATTGAATACACGCTCGACTTGACTGTCCTGATAAATTTGCTGCACAAGTTGATTTTGCAGAGGTTCACCAGCTAAATTAACTGTACATACTTGCTTAGGTAAATTATTCTCTTGAATTAACTGGGCGATCGCCGAAGGAACTGTATTAATTAGAGTAACTTGGTTGGCACTGGTAATAGTAGATAAATGTAAAGCATTTTCAGCTAAAATGACTTTTCCTCCCACGCTCAGAGTTACAAACAATTCAAAAACCGAAAGGTCAAAACAGATAGAGGTAGAAGCTAAGACACCAGAAAGTTCTAAGGGTGTAAAAACCTCTTGCGCCCAACTCACCAAAGCAACTGGACTGTGATGCTCTATGGCTACTGCCTTTGGTCTACCTGTAGAACCGGAGGTATAAAGTACGTAGGCTAGGTTTGATGGTTTGACCTCACTGGCTTGATAAATTTCGTTGGCTAGAGCAAACTCCTGAGCGTTATTATCCAAATAGACGAGGTGAGCTTGATGTTGGGGTAGTTTATCAAGTAGCTTTTGTTGAGTCAGCAGCACTCTCACTTGAGCATCTTCTAACATAAAGCTCAAGCGTTCAGTAGGATAGTTTGGATCAAGTGGCACATAAGCTCCACCCGCTTTGAGAATCCCTAATAGTCCCACTACCATCTCTAAAGAACGCTCTACACAAATACCGACTAGTACATCTGGTTTTACACCCAGAGTTTGTAGGTAGTGCGCCAACTGGTTAGCACGGCAGTTTAATTCGCGGTATGTAAGATGTTGATTTTCATATACCACTGCCACAGCATTGGGAGTACTCAAATACTGCTCCTCAAACAACTGATGAATACATTTATCCTGGGGATAGTTGGACTGGGTATTGTTCCAGTCAACTAATAACTGCTGTTGCTCAACTTCTGTCAGCAGAGGCAATTGTGAAATCCGCTCTTTGGGGTTAGCAACAATTCCTTCAAGCAATGTTTGGAAATGCCCACTCATCCGCTCGATAGTGCGCTGATCAAACAAATCAGTATTGTACTCCCACACACCCAATAGTCCGGTCGATGTGTTTGCCATTGCTAAGGTAAGATCAAACTTTGCAGTTGTCCTTTCTACTATCAATGGACTGAAACTTAACTCAGCAAGCTCTACTTCAGACATGGGAGTATTTTGCAAGACAAACATTACCTGAAATAGGGGTGTATGGCTTAAATTCCGTTCTGGCTGCAATGCTTCCACCAGCATTTCAAACGGCAAATCCTGATGACCATAGGCGAAGAGAGCCATTTCCCGAACTCGCACCAGTAATTCTGAGAAACTGGGATCGCCTGAGACATCAGTACGCAAAACTAAAGTATTGACAAAAAAGCCAATTAACCTTTCTATTTCACTGCGATTACGGTTCGCAATTGGTGTCCCCACCAAAATGTCTTCTGTACCTGTATAGCGCAAAAGTAATGTATCAAACGCTGCCAACAGCGTCATGAACAACGTAACTCCTTGTTGCTGACTCAATTGTGTCAGCCCACTAGTGAGCTTCTGTGAGAGTACAAACTCTTGATATGCCCCATTGAAGGTTTGCACCGCTTTTCGGGGTCGGTCTGTGGGTAGAGACAACAAAGCGGGTGCTGAAGCTAGTTGTTTTTGCCAGTAACTCAATTGGGTTTGCAGTACCTCGCCTTGCAACCAGTGTCTTTGCCAGATGGCGAAATCTGCATACTGAATCGGCAGTGGCGCTAAAGGTGAAAGCTGACCTTGAGAATAAGCATTGTAAAGGGCTGCTAGTTCCTGGACAAATACACCTATTGACCAAGCATCACTGACAATGTGATGCATACATACAAACAATCTATGTTCTGTCTCGGACAATACTACTAATTTTGCTCTGACTAATGCTTCATTTGCTAGGTCAAAGGGTTGAATAGCTTGTTGTTGCCCTAATTGCTGTGTTGCGATTTCTTGCTCGGTTGTTGGCAGATGTTTCAAGTCAACTACTGATACTGTCCAATTCGTTTCTGTTTGAACGATTTGAGTTGGTTGTCCTTCAACTATGATGAAGTTGGTGCGTAAGGCTTCGTGGCGAGCAATAATTTCTTGTAAGCTTTGTTCTAAAGCTGGGACTTGCAGAGTTCCTTCGAGTCGCAAAGCCATAGGAATATTATAGAAGGCACTGTTTGGCTCTAACTGGTCTAAAAACCACAGCCGAGTTTGGGCAAATGACAGTGGTAGTTGTGCATTCTTTGCCCTTGGTAAAATAGGTGGTGCAGAAAGTTCTAAGTTTTGTTGCTGTAACTGCCCAATTAGATGCGCTAATTCGGCTAGTGTCGCGGCTGCAAAAACGCTACGCAAAGGGATTTCTACTCTGAGACTGTTGCGGATGCGGGAGAGCAACTGAGTTGCTAGTAGTGAGTTTCCACCAAGTTCAAAGAAGTTATCATGTATGCCTACTTGTTCTAGTTTGAGGACATCAGCCCAAATGAGTGCTAGTATTTCTTCGATTGGGCTACGTGGAGCGACATATTTGTCTGATAGTTCCTGAGCTAAATTGGGGGAAGGCAAGGCACGGCGGTCTATCTTACCGTTGGGTGTTAGTGGCAAACTATCTAAGAATACAAAACTTGAAGGTATCATGTACTGTGGCAGCTTAGTGGAGAGAAAGCCTCGGATCTCACTAATGGTGGCTACTGACTTCTGATTCAAGATCACGTAAGCCACTAAGCATTGATCGGTAAGAACATCTTCACGGGCAATTACTACAGTCTGATCTACAGATGGGTGTTGTGCTAATACTGTCTCAATTTCCCCAAGCTCAATGCGTATCCCACGGATCTTGACTTGATGATCTTGGCGACCGAGAATTTCTAGAGAGCCATCTAAATGATAGCGTCCGCGATCACCTGTATAGTACAGCAAATCTCCTTCGTCATTTTGAAAGGGGTTTTTGACAAATCGAGAACGCTTTTCTTCTTTTGCGTTAATGTAGCCCAAACTGTGGAATGGTGTCCGCAAAACAATCTCACCCAGTTCACCAATGCCGCACTGTTGGTGATTTTGGTTAAAGACTAGTGCTTGAGTTTCAGGAATCGGCCATCCCACTGGCTGTACCCCTACTATGGGTTCGCTAGGTACTTGGTAATAACACTTTGCTAAAGTTGTCTCTGTCGGCCCATAGAGATTGACAATTTCACCTGCTTGTGGAAAAGCATCCCGCCACCGCAGTACAAGTGTGTCTTTGAGAGGTTCTCCGGCCAAGAATAACCAGCGTAAATTACTTAGAGAGACTTCTGAGGGTATATTAACTAACCATGATTGTGCCAAGGAAGGTACTGTGTGGAGAACAGAAATCTGCTCACGTTCCAAGTAACACAGAATTTTTGTCGGTTCTAAGTTCTCTCCTTCTGCTGGCAAACACAAGGTTGCACCACTGGTCAAAGGTAAGAAGATATCTCTGAGGACGACATCAAAGGATAACCCAGTCAGTTGGGCAATGCGGTCTTGTTGCCCAATTCCAAAGGTCTGTCTTTGCCAGTTGAGAAAATGCGCCATCCCTTTGTGACACCCCAACACTCCTTTAGGAACGCCAGTAGTACCAGAAGTAAAGAAAATATAGGCTGGATCATCAGCAGATATTTCCGGCAGGGGTATTGTGTGACTGCTTTTATTGAGAGAATTTATGGTCAATCCTGTGTCTGGATTTACACAGATGATAGTTAAAGACTGCCATATCTCCAGGTCTTCTGGGGGTTGACTATCAGCGTACAATATGTTAGTAGCTTTAGCTTCTTGAAGCATCAGCCGTTGGCGATCGCTAGGAAGTTGGGGATCGAGGGTCAGTAACACTCCTCCACTCAAGAGGACGGCGATCATACTGGCAATCAGCCCCAAGCTTGGTGTTCCATACACGGCTACGACATCTCCCCGCTCGACTCCGTGGCTCAACATCACCTGTGCTAAAGCTTGAGCTATTTTGCCCAATTCCCAATAGTTCCAAGTGCGAGATTCTTGACACAATGCTGACTGTTCTGGGGTGCTATTTACCCAAGAGGTAAACGTTGTTGTGACTAATTCGTATTCTGATTCTGGCAAAACTGTTCTGGGATTTGGCAGCAGAAGTTGGGCTTGTGGTGTCACAAGAGAATAGGAAGCGATCGCACTATCAGGAGCAGCAATAATCTGACTCAGCAAATGATGGAATTGTTGCAGCATTTCCACCATTCGTTCTGAAGAAAATAGGTCATTATTATAGACTAATTCCAGTTTTATTCCTTGTTCTCGTTCTGTAATATATAGGCTTAAGTCAAACTTGGAAGCTTCTGCTGTTGGAATTGATATAGGTTCTACAGATAATCCAGACAGTTCTAATTGATTGTCCCCCAAGTTAAGTAGATTAAACCACACTTGGAAAATGGGATGATGGCTAAGATTCCGTTCTGGCTGCAATGCTTCCACTAACATTTCAAAAGGTAAATCTTGATGAGCATACGCTCCCAAGCACACTTCTCGCACCTGCGCTAGTAACTGCCTAAAACTGGGATTATCTCCCAAGTAGGTATGCAACACAAGGCTATTGACAAAAAAACCAATCAGTCCTTCAGTTTCTGCACGGTTGCGATTGGCAATCGGTGTACCTATGCAAATATCATCCTGCCCACTATAACGCCATAGCAATGTTTGGAATGCTGCTAACAGCGTCATAAACAAGGTAACACTTTCTTTTTGACTCAATTGTATGAGCGCAACACTTAGCTTCTGTGAGAGTGCAAACTCTTGACTTGCACCGTGGAAAGTTTGTACAGCAGGTCTGGATCGGTCTGTAGGTAACGACAATAAAGCTGGTGCATTTGCCAGTTTTTGTTGCCAGTAAGTTAGTTTGGTTTGCAGTACATCCCCTTGCAACCACTGTCTCTGCCAAACCGCAAAGTCAGCATACTGGATGGGTAATTCAGCTAGAGGGTAGGGTAATCCTTGAGTGAAAGCTTCATACAGTTGAGATAACTCACGGACGAAGATGTTAGAAGACCAGCCATCATAGATAATGTGATGTATCTTCAACAGGAAGATATATTCTTGCTCACCCAATTGCAGTAGGGTGAATTGTAATAAAGGCCCGACAACCAGATCAAAAGGCTTGGATGCTTCAGCAGCCGCTATTTGTTGAATTTGATCAGTTTGCTCTTGGGCTGACAACCCTTGCCTGTCTATGACTGGCACAGTTAAGGTAGTGGCAGGAGCAATACTCTGGAAAGGTTTTCCGTTTACCGTTGGGAAAGTGGTTCTTAAGACTTCGTGACGACGAATCAGTTCACTGAGACTCTGCTCCAATGCAGCTATATTGAGCGACCCGCTTAACCGTAGAACCAGTAGCATATTGCTAAGATGATTGTCGGGTAACAACTGTTGCAAAAACCAGAGTTGCTGTTGAGCAAAAGATAGTGGTAGTTCGCCGTCTTTTGGCACTCTTTGAATAGGCAAGTGATTATTAGAAGCTTTAACCTGCTTTGCCTGTTGTAATAAAAAAATAATTTCTGTTTTGCGCTCAGCTATTTCCTGTCGCAGCATTGGATTTAACACCCCTTCAGGTGCGTGACAGCGCAAGCGCTCGCCATCGGTTTCTAGGTTAATATTCAAGCTACTCAGGTGAGAAAGGAATTCAACGGTACTGTTAGCCATGCTCAAAACTCCACTATTTCGCCACTGACTTCTGTAACTGGTAAATTTTGTGTTGCCCAATCCATGACTTTTACGTAGGCTGCTAAACCAGCCACTGTAGGAGACTCAAACATCGTCTGTATGGGTAGGTTAAGTCCAAAAGCTGAATTTACCCGTGATATCACTTGAGTAGCTAGCAGAGAATGCCCACCTATTTCAAAGAAGTTGTCCTTGACTCCAATCCGTTCCAGTCTCAAAACTTCACTCCAGATTTGAGTTAGTTGAGCTTCAATAGGTGTTCGAGGTAAAACAAAACTAGTTGAGAGATTTCTGGTGGCTGTATCAGGTGTTGGGAGGGAGCGGCGATCAACCTTGCCATTGGGTGTCAGGGGCAAGGCATTGAGGAGGACAAAAGCTTGGGGAACCATATAATTGGGTAGCTTTTGTTGGATAAATTCGCGTACTTGCGGTACGAGCTTGCGGACTAACTTGCCTTGCAAGGGATTGTTAGTGTAGTTAGTCCAGGGTTTGGTGGTGACTGTCTCACGATCCCAAAAAGCCATCGCCCCTAGTTTATCAGATGTCTGCGTTGAATTGCGACAGAACACCAGATCATAGCAACCATCCTGACTACTCTCCCACCAACTCAGGTGGACAGTGTAATTGAGTTGCTGCCCCAACTGCCAAAACTCTTCCGGATTTATCCCACCTGCTGACTGTTGTGCTAGCAGTTGCCGCAATTGGCTGACTGTCTCAACACCAGGGGGATGTTCCAACCATTGCCAAATCTGTAATGCTTGCTGTACCCGTTGATTAGGTACGCGCCTAATTCCCAACAGTTCTGGCTGCTCTTGAAGCAACTGGTTTTGAATTTGTGTGAATGAGAGCTTGTCTAGTTGCCAGTTTAACCAAGGAACTATCGTCACTTCGGCTTTGCTCAGTGCAAGTGTTTGCACATTAGTGTTTACATGGAGGGTAACATCATAGCGAAATTGACTTAACTCATTTTGAAAGCGACCACGTTTCGGCTGAATCTCCACCCAAGTAATCTGGGAAAAACGTTGTTGCAGGGCAATGAAAAAACTCGGATCGATGAGCAATTCTTCTTCCCCGTCTATACTCTGGTGTACCTGCTGCTGCCATTGCTCAACACTTTTGGATTCAGGGACTTGGGACAACTGTACAGCCGCATGGTATGGCTCCAATAGAGGCAAGCTGCGGACATCGCCCACGAAAATAGTCCCTTGATCGCCAATCGTCGCCATGACTCCTTCTAGAACTTGCAACAGATACTCAACGCTGGGGAAATACTGTATAACTGAGTTCAAAATTACAGTGTCAAATTCTGCTGTGGGGATGTCTTCAAAGTTATCCGCCGTTTTGTGCAACAGCCGGACATTTTCTAAACCCTCTACTGAGTGACAGAGCCGTTCAACATACTGTAGAGCTGCTTTGGAGTAATCGGTTCCCCAATACTGTTGGCAGCGCTGGGCAACACGAGATAACAATAACCCCGTGCCACAACCAATTTCTAAGACTCGCTGCGGTAACAGAGACAAAATTCGCTCCACCGTACTCTCCACCCACTCCTGCATCTCTTGAGCTGGGATGGCAAGCTTTGTGTACGAACTGTTCCAACCAGCAATATTGAACGTTAAGTCATCTGTAGATGCTTGAGACTGACTATAGGCTTGTTCATAGAGCGTTTGCCAATCCGAAACGTACTCGTTCTGCCATTGGTAAACCTGTTCGGATAATGCTTGGCCTTTGAGATCCGGCACTAAATAAGCTACCAGACTTGTACTGAGCGAAGCCGAAGTGCGTTGATCGCCAGGGATGTCTTCTCTTGCTACGACAACACTCTCCCGCACTAAGGGGTGTTGACTCAAAACTGCTTCAACTTCCCCAGTTTCGATGCGAAAACCGCGAACCTTTACCTGATGATCTATCCGACCGAGAAACTCGATATTCCCATCACTCAGGTAACGAGCTTTATCTCCAGTTTTGTAGAGACGAGAGTGCTTTGCACACGCTTCGCGATCGCCAAGCTTTGAACTGAAGGGATGGCGAATAAATTTCTCAGCAGTCAACTCAGGGCGGTTTATGTAGCCACGAGCCAAACCAATACCCCCGATGTGTAGTTCGCCCGGAACACCTATGGGAACCGATTGGCAATGGTCGTCTAAAATGTATATCTGTGTGTTAGCAATAGGGCGACCAATGGGTGGTTTCTGGCTGCCGTCGCTACAAAAAGCTACTGTCGCACAGACAGTCGATTCAGTAGGTCCGTAGGCGTTGAACAAGCGTCGCCCTCTAGACCATTGCGCCACCAAATCGGCTGACAAGGCTTCTCCCGCTACGATGATATACTGTAAGGCGGGCAATCTCTCAGCAGGCAACACTGCCAAGGCTGAAGGTGGAAGGGTGATGTGAGTAATCGACTGGTCATGCAGTAATTGCATCAAGTTCTCACCTGGCAGTAATGATTCTGACGTTCCCAGAACTAGCCTTGCTCCCGAACCAAAAGCCATAGCAATTTCCCAAATTGAGGCATCGAAGCTTAAGGAAGCAAACTGGAGAATGCGGCTGTCTGGCTGTACGTCAAAGAGCCGAATTTGCTCAGCAGCTAGGTTGCACAATCCCTGGTGAGCGACTAAAACCCCTTTAGGTTTGCCTGTAGACCCAGATGTATAAATTACATAGGCTAAATTCTCCAACTGAACGCCACTGACGGGATTCTCTTCACTCTCCTGAGAAATTACCCCCCAGTCTGCATCCAAATAGACCACCTGTGCCTGATGTTTGGGAAATCTGTCCGCTAACGAAGACTGAGTAACCAGCACCTGCAATTGAGCATCACTCAACATATAGGCAATGCGATCGCTGGGATATTTTGGATCTAGGGGGACATAAGCACCACCTGCTTTGAGAATTCCCAACAATCCCACAATCATGGACAGAGAACGTTCCACACAGATGCCTACCAACATTTCTGGTTTCACGCCCTGTTTTTGCAAATAATTTGCTAATTGATTGGCCTGTGCATTCAACTGCCCATAGGTAAGTTGTTGCGCCTCAAATACGACGGCGACTGCATCAGGATTTTGTTCTACAAAGCTCTCAAACAGTTGATGCAGACATTGCGTTGGATAATCCGTTTGAGTCGTGTTCCACTCCACTAACAATTGCTGCTGTTCGGCTGCTGTAAGTAGGGGTAATCGGTTGACTGGTTGTTCTGGGTAAGGAACAATAGCCGCTAACAACGTTTGATAATGCTGCATCATGCGAGCGATCATTGCCGCATCAAATAAATCGCTACTGTAACAGCAAAAGCCATTAAGACCTTCTAGAGTTTCCCAGAAGTGTAGTTCTAGGTCAACCCGAACCGTGTCAAGATGCCAAAGCATCTGCTCGACGCTTAAACCAGGCAAATCCCAGTCGGAGGTAGGAGCATTTTGCAGTGCAAATGCCACCTGCACCAGGGGGTTACGATTCAATTTTCGCTCTGGTTGCAACTCTTCTACCAATATCTCGAAGGGCAAATCCTGGTGTTCATAGGCATTGAGGGTGACTTGCCGTACTTGCGCCAGTAAGGCTTCAAAGGACGGTTCTTGGGATAAATCGAACCTCAAGGCTAGAGTATTGACAAAAAATCCAATCAATGGTTCTGTTTCTTTGCGGTTGCGATTGGCAATAGGAGAGCCTACCACCAGATCCGTTTGTCCACTGTAGCGAGAAAGTAAGACGACAAAACCTGCTAGCAGCGTCATAAACAGAGTGGCTTCTGACTCCTGGCCGATCTGTCTGAGTTGTTGCGTCAGCTTGCCATCTATTTGAAAGCGCTCTACACCTCCGCGAAAAGTCTGTACAGCTGGGCGGGAGCGGTCTGTGGGTAGTTCTAATAGTGGTGGCGCTCCCGCTAACTCCTGCTTCCAGTAACTTAACTGACGTTCCAGTACCTGATTTGTCAGCCATTGGCGCTGCCACACTGCAAAGTCGGCATACTGCACAGATAACTCTGGTAATACAGCAGAACTACCCGCGGAAATGGCTCGATAATGGACAGACAGTTCGCGGTTCAAAACGCCTATTGACCAACCATCAGCAGCAATATGATGAATCGCCAACAGCAATATGTATTCGTCTTGAGAAACTCGCCAAAGCATGACTCGCAGCACAGAATCATTGGCCAGATCGAATGGTTTGCGGGCTTCTTTTTTTGCCTGTTGCTCCACTTGTTTCCAAGAATCTGGCACATTCTGGAGATCCACCACTGGCAATGTTATGGTTATGTGAGGGGCGATCGCCTGTACTGGCTTATCATCTTTGATCGCAAAGCGAGTACGCAGAACTTCATGCCGCCGCACTATTTCTTGAAGCGCCCCCTCCAAAGCTTTGACATTTAGATTTCCCACCAGACGCAAGGCACAAGACATTGTGTAAGCACCACTTTCGCCTTCCAAGTGATGGAGAAACCACAGGCGTTCCTGCGCCCATGACAGGGGTATGTCTTTCTCTCTGGGGACAGGCACAATCGCCCCAAGCGTCAGACCTGAATCGGTTTGAAGTTCAGCTAAGATCGCATCGCTTAACTGGGCAACCGTAGGTGATTTAAATAGATAGCGCAATGGCAACGAAATCTGGAAAGCTGACTGCAAGCGAGAAATTACTTGTGTAGCCAGCAGGGAATGCCCGCCGAGTTCAAAGAAATTATTGTGAATGCCCACTTGCTCTATTCTCAGCACCTCAGTCCAAATTTGTGCCACCGTTTTTTCAATGGATGTGTGCGGGGCAACAAATTTGTCTAACATTTGCGAAGCTAAATCTGGTGCTGGAAGGGAGCGGTAGTCTACCTTGCCGTTGGATGTTAGTGGCAAAGTTTCTAGTACCACAAAAGCATTTGGCACCATGTAAAGTGGCAGTTGACTAGAGAGGTACTGACGCAGTTGGGGACTTGCGGGTGTTAAGTGTAAATTTGGTATCACATAGGCGACTAAGCGCTGAACACCTAGAGTGTCTTTACGGGCGATAACACAAGATGTTTGCACATCACTATGTTGATTTAGTACTGCTTCGATTTCTCCCAACTCGATGCGGAAACCGCGAATTTTTACTTGATTGTCGATGCGTCCTAGATACTCAATGTTGCCATCGGGTAAATAGTGTGCTAAATCCCCTGTTTTGTAAAGCCGCGAATCCGAGTCGGTGCTAAAGGAGTTGGGGATGAATTTTTCTTGTGTCAATTCTGGACGATTGAGATAGCCTCGTGCCAAACCCGCACCACCAATGTGCAGTTCTCCTGCTATACCAATGGGGACTGGTTGTAGATATTGGTCTAGTATATATATTTGAGTATTATGAATGGGGTGTCCAATTGGGATCTTTTGCTCATCAATTTCTGTTGTGGCTGAACCCGACAATTTGCATAGCGTTGCTGCTACAGTCGTTTCAGTAGGTCCATAAGCGTTTATTAGCTGAGGGTACTCGCCTATATGCTGCTGCCAGATTCTTAATTGTTGCTTGAGCAGAGGCTCTCCACCAATAGTTACTAGCCGGATGCAATCGGGCAGGAGCAAATTGGCATTGGCTAATTCACTAGTTACCTGATACCAGTATGCTGTTGGCAAGTCTAATACTGTTAAATTCCAATCCCGGCATTTTTCGATAAACGTCTGTACAGAACTCAACATTTCATCGGTTCGCAACACTAAGGTTGCACCGCAACTCAGGCAAGGATAGATTTCTGCTGCCGCCACGTCGAAACTAATAGAGGAAAACTGTAGTGAGCGATCGCTATTGCTTAACCCATATTCAACAATTGCTGTCTGCGTAATATTAACTAAGGAGTGATGTTGAATCATTACTCCTTTAGGCTGACCTGTAGAACCAGAAGTGTAAATTACATAGGCTAAGTTTTCTCTTGTATTACTATTAACCAAGTCAAGATCGCTCGACTGGGAGATAAGTTGCCAATCAGTATCCAAACAGACCCTGCACTGAGCGACTTGTGCCGAGCGGAGCCGAGGTAAGCCGAAGTGAAGCGGCGCATGATACTCAGGTAGCCGTTCAAGAAGATGTTGTTGAGTCAGCAGTACTTGAACTTGAGCATCTTCAAGCATGAAGTTCAAACGCTCTTGGGGATACTCTGGGTCAAGTGGCACATAAGCACCACCCGCCTTAAGAATGCCCAAAAGTCCCACCACCATTAACAGTGAACGTTCCACACACAACCCTACCAGCACATCTGCTCCCACACCCAAAGTTTGCAAGTAATGCGCCAATTGATTAGCTTTGGCATTCAACTCGCGGTATGTTAGAGACGCGACATATCGCGTCTGTACATTTTCAAATACCACCGCCACTGCATCGGGGGTGCGCTTAACTTGTGACTCAAACAACTGATGGATACATTTATCAAAGGGATACTCAGCTTGAGTATCATTCCACTCGACTAATAACTGATGCCGTTGGTCAGCAGTAAGTAGAGGTAATTTTCTAAGATGTTGTTCCGGCTCGGTAACAATTGCTTGCAACAAAGTCTGGAAATGACTCAGCCATCGCTCAATAGTGTATGCATCGAATAAGTCGGTATTATAATTACACTCCAGTAATAGCTCACCCGCTCTCTCTGCCACATTTAAATGGAGATCCTGATCTTTAAAGTTAACAACTTGAGGCAATAAGTTAACGTCCAGTTGAGACATCTGTGGCAGAGTAATAGGCGGCTCTAAATTAAAGCTCACGTCAACCAAGGGAGAGCGACTAGTATCCCTTGGTAGGTTCAGTTGATTTAGCAATTGGGCAAAGGAGTAATCTTGGTGTTCGTAAGCTTCTAATAAATTACCTCGCATCTGTTTGAGATATTCTACAAACGTAGGATTACCTGCCAACTCACTACGTATCGGTAAGAAATGGGCACAATAACCAACCATCCCCTCACCCCCCAAGAGTGATCGCCCAGATGTGGGAACCCCCACGATAATATCATCTTGTCCTGTCAGTCGATGAATTAACGTTGTGTAAACTGATAGTAGGATCATCAGCAGGGTGCAACCTTGTTGCTGACTGAACAGTTTGAGGTTTTTGGTCACTTGAGCATCAAGCTTAATGGTTTTGCCACTGACGTGATAGGTTTTGATGGGTGGGCGAGTGCGGTCAGTGGGTAAGTCTAAAACAAGGGGTGCGGTCAATTTCTCCAACCAGTAAGATTGGTGAGCTTTCATCTCCTGCATCTGGCAATGCTTATTTTGCCACTCTATGTACTCCCGAAATTGTTTTGGAGGATTGAGATGGCAAACCATTCCTTGAGACTCGGCTGAATACAAAGCCCCCAATTCTCGGAGAATAACTCCTATCGACCAGCCATCAATCACGATGTGATGGGCAGTCAAAACCAGTAAATGGAGTTCTGGCTCCAATTTGAGGAGATGCACACACAACAGAGAACCGTTACTCAAATCAAAGGGTTTTCGGCTTTCTTGGTCGAGCCACTCAGCGACTTGAGCATTGCAATCGCCTTCTAAACAACTGAAATCCAATACAGGACAATCTACTTTGAAGGTAGGTAAGATTTCTTGCACATCCCCCTTGGGGCTGATTTTTGTTCGCAGTGCCTCGTGGCGGTCAACTAGTTTCTGTATCGCTTGGCTCATTGCTGTTGCGTTCAACGAACCTCGTAATTGCAGCGTTACAGATTCGTTATAAGCAACTGAGCTATCTTCTCCCAACTGGGCTAACATCCAGAGTTGCTTTTGAGCTTCAGTGAGAGGGACTTCGGATGCAGCCGACGCTATAACGACAGTTTGTTTGGATCGAATTCCTACCTTCCCCTGGTTATTGGGAATAGTCACAACTTCTCTAAATTGACTTTCCTTTAACAGATCCTGCCATTGGTAAGGAGAAAGCAAAGGGGAGGATGGTCTCAAATCCAGGTCGGCAAACTTCCACCAACCTTCTGTCAACCCGAATGTCAAATCCAACCAGCGTTGGCGAACGGTTACTTCTAACAGTACTAGCAGCCCACCAGGAACTAACAACTGGTGTATATGCTTTAATGTCTGACGCAAATCCTTGGTAGCGTGTAACACATTAGCCGCTATGATCAAATCGTACTGACGAAAATCAGACGCTTGTGTTTTGGGATCTTGCTCGATGTCTAAAATCTCATAGCGTACAAATGGATAATCGCCAAATTTCTTTTGAGCTTTGGAAATTAATACAGGGGAGACATCGGTAAACACGTATTCTGTCTGATGGTCTAGCAGTTGAGGCAGAATATAGGATGTTGTTCCCCCAGTTCCGCCTCCAATTTCTAGAATTCGCACCCTGCATTCCTGTGGGAAACGCTCCAGTACTTCAGAAACTGCCTTTTGCACTAAGGTGTTCATCACCTGAGACCCAGGTGAATCCTGATATAGTTTGGTTAGCGCGGTGGAATTACCCTTTGGGAATAACAACTCCAAAGGGTGGCACTCTCCCTGTAAAACTTGTGCAAGTTTCTGACCACAACGCTGGAGCAAGGTCAGTTCTGCTTCTACTTTTGGGTATTGAGCCAAAAATGCAATTTCTTGTGCTTGTGGGTTTTGAATCTCTACTATCTGAGTGACTTCCCAATGGTCATTTACTTGATGTAGCACTTTTTCTTCTGCTAGCATTTCCAGTAAGCGCTCCAGCAACCGTTGGTGCTGCTCGATGATGCCCAATTGCTTTACAATAAATTTTGTTGAGAAGCGCCGCCCCGGTTGAAATTTCCATCCCATTTGCTGGAATGCTCTCAAAACATAAGTGATGCTTAGGGCTTCCAACTGGGCTACTGCTTCTCCATAAAATTTTACATTTTGTTGACAAGTTACTTGAGTGAACTCCGACAGCAGGCGATCGCCAATCTCTGAGGCGGTAGGCATATAATCTCTTAGACGGCACTCGTCTCGACCCCAGAATAAGGCGGATGGCGTCAGGTTTTTATCCGAAAGGGCTGGTGTCAAATCGCTTAATGTTTCATTAGTGGTTTTATCAGTTTTTAGCGACTCGCTTAAACCTGACGGTAAAAAACCACCTTCTCGCAGTTCTTTGACACTATCCTTGACTGCTTGGATAACATAATTAATATCCGCATCGGTATGTGCTGTAGAAAGAAAACAGTTACGCCCTTCCCAGATATAAACACCTTTGTCAATTAAATGATAAAAAAATAAATCTAGATTTCCTGGGAAAGTAAAACGAAACAGCGAACCAAAATGCACAATGCGGATGGGTACATCTTCTTCTTCAAAGTAAGAGTTAAGTGTTTGGACTAACTGCGATGTGCGCTGATTTAACTGCTGCTGAAGTTCAGTACCTTGTTTCTTGAGATGCTGAAGCACTGCTAATGCTGCAACCATCCCTGTGTGATTTTTATTAAAGGTTCCAGCAAAAAATATCTTTTCTGCTTGTGGATACGAAGCATCTCCATAGTTCCACAAACCACCATCAATACCATTCATGTAGGTGGCTTTCCCAGCTACCACTCCTATTGGAGTCCCACCGCCGATAATTTTTCCATAAGTGACGATATCTGCTTCAATGCCAAACCATGCCTGCGCCCCACCTGGATGTATGCGAAAACCTGTAAGAACTTCATCAAAAATCAGTGCTGTTCCTGATGCTTGTGTCAATTGCCTCAATTGCTGTAAAAATTCTTTGGGCTGCAAATCAGGTCGGCGGCTCTGCACAGGCTCAACCAATACAGCAGCTAATTCCTGAGCATGGACTTGCAAAATCTCAATGGATTTTGGATTTCCATAATCCAGTACTAAAACATTTTCAACAAAATTCTGAGATACTCCTGAAGCTAAAGGTACAGCTTTAATCTTACCCTCTGGTGCTGTGGCTAAGATTCCATCAAACTGACCATGATAGGAACCAGCAAATAAAGCAATCTTAGTACGACCTGTCGCCGAGCGTGCTAGACGTAGCGCTGTCATCACTGCTTCTGTACCTGAATTACAGAAAGTAACTCGCTCCATACCCGTCAGTTCGCAGATTAACTGGGCAACCTCTCCTGCTAACTTAGACTGGGGGCCAATTTTAAGACTTTGTTGATAGTGCTTTTGAACAGGTTCAGTCACGAACTGTGGATCGTGACCAAAAAGAAGCACCCCGAATCCCATAGTGATATCTACATACTCATTCCCGTCCACATCCCAAAATCTAGAACCTTGCGATCGCTCTCCAGCGATAGGATAGACCATCTCCTTAATGGAGAGACGGAACCCAGCTGTAGCTCTGCTATCGGCCAGTACCGGACGATAGCTTTGTGCAAGCTGTTTTGATTTTTGATGGCGTTTATTATAGCGATCGCTCAGTACTTCTATATGGTGCTGTTGTTGCAGACTTAGTTCCTTTCCTGGAATATCTGCACCTGGAAAAGAAGAAAGAGGTGAAAATGGCTCATGGGACGGTTGCTTTAACTCCGGCTTGGTTGGAGTGGCAGAAGGTGTTGCTTGAGTGATTTGGTTGTGTTGCTCTTTCTGGGGCGAATCAACAGCAGGCGTTATAGTTTGAGCGGATTGAAGCTGCCCATTCTTGGATGACAATAAACTTTTTTCAGACGAACCGTTGCCGCGCAAGACCTCTAATTGCTGAGACATGACTTGGAGCTGCTGCGTCATAATTCGTTCTAAGGTCGTCTCAGGAGCTGCTGTTCCTTTGTGTTCAAAATCCTGTGTACTAGGAAGGCTTGATTCAGGGGTTGATTGAGTAGAGATTGGTTGCTCTGGCTGTTGTAGAGAATCTGGCTCAACCCTTTGTGGGGATAATTTTTGGTCTATGTACGTAGCTAATGTATAAATAGTCGTCAATTCTTCAAATAACTGACCAATTGCAATTTTGATTCCATAAGTGTTTTCAATCCGGCGCACGGCTTCGACGAGAATGATGGAATCTGCACCCATTTCCAAAAAGGGAGCATGAATGTTGACATCTGCTGGCGAGACTTGCAGTAAATTCCCGACTAAAGCTTGCAATCTGGCTAAAATTTCTTCTAGTCTGCTGGGTGTGGGAGTAGCATCTATTTTGAATGTCGATTTTTTGCCATTTACAGCCAAGTCTTTTTCATTCATGGTTTGTTTTACTTGTTGAATCCAATAGCGCTGTCTTTGAAACGGATAGGTCGGTAGTGCGACTTTCTCGTGCAGATAGTCTCGTTCAAACTCTAACCAATCAACTTTGACTCCGGCTACGTATAACTCACTCAAACTAAAGAGCAGTTGTTGCCATTCCGGTACTCCAGAACGCAAAGAAGGTAGCCACAGACCCTCGCTGTCTGGCAAACATTGATACCCCATACTCAACAAAATCGGCTTGGGCCCAATCTCTAAGAAAACTTTATATCCTTGCTGATGCAATGTCTGCATACTGTCAGCAAACCGCACTGCTTGTAGCACATGATTCACCCAGTATTGCGCTGTGGTAATCTGCTCATCAGCTGGTCGTCCAGTGACATTAGATACTAATGGAATCTGGGGCTGTTTGTAGGTGACATGATTGGCTACTTGCTCAAACTCCTTCAACATAGGTGTCATCAGTGGGGAATGGAAGGCATGAGATACTTGCAAACGCTTTGTCTTGATTAAGAGCGCTTCTAGCTGGTGGCAAATAGTACCAATTTCTTCACTAGCTCCTGAAATCACTACACTTTCCGACCCATTGATGGCTGCGATCGCCACTGTACGCTCATAAGGTGCTATGATTTGCCGCACTTGCTCTTCGGAAGCAATCAGTGAAATCATCTCGCCTCCCGGTGGCAGCTGCTGCATCAACTGTCCCCGATGGGCAATAAGTTTCAATCCATCTTCCAGACTAAAAATCCCTGCTACAGTTGCCGCAACATATTCGCCAACGCTATGACCCATCACCACATCTGGTTCAATACCCCAAGATTTCCACAGTTGATACAGAGCATATTCAAAAGCAAACAGCGCAGGTTGGGTATAGGCGGTTTGATCAATAGGCAGAGTGGATGAGGAAGATGAGGGAGAATTTTCAAAAAACTTCTCCCCTGTTCTCTTGCTCCCCGTTCGCGTAGCGTCTCCGATAGGAGAAGTTTGGATGCCTGCGGCGGGCTGCGCTAACGGAGGAAGCCACCGCTTCAGCTTCTCTTCCTGCTCCTCTATCTGAGCAGGATATAGTACTTCTAAGAGCGAATGCTTCAGTAATGGGCGAAGAATTTCATCGCACTGATCTAATGTTTGGCGGAAAATGGGTTGAGTGTCGTAGAGTTCGCGTCCCATATTGATATACTGGGAACCCTGACCCGTGAATAAAAACGCTATTTTCGGACGTTTTCTAGACACTTGTCCGCTTACCAGTCCAACAGTTTCGTTACCAGTAGCAACAGCACTCAACTTTTCGCCCAACTCTGGGGTTGTTCGCGCTACTACAGCAAGGCGGTGGGTAAAATGCGATCGCCCCGTATTGGCACTAAAGCAAACATCTGCTATGGATGCTTCCGGATGAGACTTTAAGTAAGCTTGATAATGGCTGACAAGTTCTTGCAGAGCGGACTCAGTTTTTGCGGAGAGTGTGAGTAGGTGATAAGGACGCTCAACAACATTTGCATCTTGAATTTTGAGTCGCACCTTTGGTGCGCTGGAAGCGCAACTTGAATTTTGACTTCCTATTGATGCTTCCTCTAAAATTAGATGCACATTAGTCCCACTCATGCCAAATGAACTGACCCCAGCCAAACGAGGCTTTTGTTTTGCAGTCCAGGGAGTTGGCACAGTTGTAACTTCAATAGGAAGTTTTTGCCAAGGAATGTAGGGATTTGGTTCTTTTAGATGTAAAGTGGGTGGAACTAACTTGTGCTGGAGAGCAAGCACAACTTTCATTAGACTTGCTATTCCGGCTGCTGCTTCTAAATGACCAATATTGGTTTTTACCGAACCAATCGCTAGGCGATCATCCTCTGAACGTCCTTGAGCTAATACCTTTCCCAAGGCCAAAACTTCTATGGGGTCTCCCAAAGGCGTCCCCGTTCCATGAGCTTCCACATATTGGATCTCAGTTGGCTCTACCCCAGCATTGAACAATGCTTGACGAATTACCGCTTCTTGAGCCGAACCGTTGGGAGCTGTGAGTCCATTGCTCTGACCATCATGATTGACCGCCGAACCTTTAATCAGAGCTAAAATATTATCGCCGTCTTTTATCGCTTCACCAAGACGCTTCAGCACTATGATCCCACATCCTTCTCCCCGCACGTAACCATCAGCATTAGCATCGAAGCTTTTGCAGCGACCATCAGCAGCTAAAGCTTTCAACTTGCAAAAGCCAATTGTAGTTGTCGGTGAGAGCATCAAGTTCACTCCACCCGCTATGGCGAGATTACACTCTTTTGAACGCAGACTGGAGCAGGCTAGATGAACTCCCAATAGCGAAGAAGAACAGGTAGTATCTAGTTGCATGGTAGGCCCTTGTAGACCCAAGATGTATGACAAGCGACCGGCAGCAATACTTTGGCTGTTACCTAATAGTGTGTAGGCATCAATACAGCCCGGATCGCCAGAATTTATGCTTAATTGTGAATAATCATCAAAGCCAACTCCAATAAATACTCCTGTTTGGCTTCCTCTCAAACCCTCTACTGCAATTGAGGCGTTTTCTAATGCCTCCCATGTTACCTCTAGAAGCAGCCGCTGCTGGGGGTCTATACTTGTCGCTTCTCTTGGAGAAATTCCGAAAAACTGAGGATCGAACTTGTCTACCTCATCTAAAAATCCACCATACCGCGTGTACATCTTCCCTGGTACATCTGGATCTGGGTCATAGTAAAAATTAATATCCCAGCGATTTGCTGGTACTTCTTGTGTTGCATGTCTTCCTTCGGACAAAAGATTCCAAAATGCTTCTGGATTATTTGCACCTCCCGGAAAGCGGCACCCCATACCGACAATAGCAATTGGTTCTGTTCTTGCTTGCTCAATAGCATCAAGTTTAGAACGCATATCTGTTAGTTCTAAATATGCATTTTTTAATAATTGTCGATAGTTTATATTATTTGAAGTACTAGTCATATCACTCTTAATATGTAATATTATTTATAATTTGAGAGAAATTCATAACTTAATTAATTTGATTTTCTCTTTTTATTTACTGCTATTTCCTGGCTGAGTAATTTAGCTAGCTCTTCTTCAGAGAGTGTTTCTAAATCCGTTGAAGCTTTTGCAATCTGCTCATTAGATTCTGGAGATTTCAGTCCTAAGTTCTTGGAGCTTTCGATTTCACTGTTGAAACGTTGCTGTAAATTTACTTGAGAAGTTTGTTTTGATATGCTGAGTTGGCTGGCTATATAATGCGCTAAAGCTTCAGTTGTGGGAAAGTTCCAGGCAATTGTAGCTTCAAGTTCTAGAGCTTGTCCTAGCCAGTCTTCTAACTCCTGTGATAATTCCACCACCATTACTGAATCCATGCCATACTCAGCAAACGATTGACTAGAGTTCACTAATTTGGCATCAATTTTTAATTTTTTGACCAGCCAATTTTCTATCCAGTTCTGAATCGTCTCGCCTGTATGGAGATAGAGATGTTGAAACTCAGCAGAGTTCACCTCTACAGTCCTGGGCATTTCAATTGGGGTAGAAATTTCTACTTGGTTGTTGGATTTTTGGCTGGAACTGATTATGGAAGGGTCTTGCCGTAGCAGTTCATCTAGTTCATAGTCTTCGCCTGCGAGGGTTTGTTCAATATTGCCGATCGCTTCTGTATAATCCAGTATGATCTCACTAATGGCATCTGCATCTGATAGGACGGATTCAGCCGGGATACCACGTAAGGCTGTTTCGAGCTTTTGTTGAAAGTGAAGTTGTGTCCACTCAACAGCCCGGCGTAGGGGTTCTGATTGCATTTGCTCAAATGCCTGTTGAGTTACAGCCCACAGAACAGCAAAGGAGGCGAGTTCGCCGATCAGCAAATATCCCCAGCGGGTTGCAGAGATTTGGTCTGAGAAGGGAGCGTGAGCTTGGGCGTAGCGATCGCGGATGTGTTCGACAGCTACTCTCAAGCGATGAGAAACTATTGATGCTGCCAGTTCCTTGCTTAGAAATTGGTGTATTCTTGCACTATTGTTGACAACACAGGAGCCAACAAACATCTGTAGGGTTTCGGTGGGGCCTTCAAAAATGCGAGTTACTCTAGCATCGCGGAGGAGTTGAGGTGCGATGTTCGTCTCGATATAACCACGACCGCCCAGTAGCTGAACGAGACTATCAGCAGCCTTCCAGAAAAACTCTGGCCCAGTTGTCTTGCAAATTGCATAGATTTCCGGTGGAACAAAATTCCCATCGTCAAGTAACCTGCTTATCTTGGCAACTAGGGTTTCCACAGATGTAATAGCCGCCGTGAGATCGCTCAATTGCATCAGTGTTACTGGGTTATCTAGCAAGCGACCCGTTGATATTGAACGGCGATCGGCATAGCGAAGCATCAACTGGACACAGCGCTTCATCCCGCCTACGCTCATAGCCGCCAGACACAATCGGGTATACATCATGGCATCCTGAGCAGCTTTCATTCCTTGCCCTGGATTGCCCAACAAATGCTCTGAATCAACAGCTACGCTGTCTAAATGTACAGTATTCTGAACCATGCCCCGCATTCCCATTGTCAGGGCTTCGGTTCCAGAGCGCAAACCTCGCATTCCTTGGCGGACAACAAAACCACTGATTCCTCTAAATTTGCCGTTGGTATCGAATTGTTGCACAAAAACATTAATTGCACTTGCCCATGCTGCTGAACCGCTCCATATCTTAGTGCCTTGTAAGAGCCAGCCACCATTAGTATCTGGTATTGCTTTGGCTGAGATGGCTTGGGGATTCGACCCTGCTCCTGGTTCTGTAATTGCAAAAGCAGCCAGTTCGCGACCTGTGGCTAAGATGGGAAGGAGTTCATCCCGAACTGGATTTGAGGCATAGTTCAATATGGGACGAATCCCTAGAAAGTTGTTAACAATCACAAAGGATGCTAGGGTTTGGTCGATCGCCCCAAGTTGTTCTATAACCCGCATGATATCGTAGTTGCCAAGACCAATACCCCCGTATTCAAGTGGCACCTGCATACCCAAAAGACCATGATTGCCAAAATCAAGCACAATGTAGGGTGGGATGCAGCGACGCTCATCAATGAGTTGGGAGTTAATTCGTTCGTTGGCGTAATGGCGCAGCCATTCGATCAAATTGCTGGCACGTTCTTTACTAGAATCTCGTGCCACTGTAATATCGGTACTCTGAATGCGCGAATCTGATTTTTGGCGAGTTTGAATTGGTTTTGCTAGAGATTCTGCTTTACCTTGAGACTGGTCTAAAGTTTGGCTGGACGAATCACCCCAAGAGGCTACCACCTTCAAGCTTTTTTCTAGAAAGGCACTTCGGCAAGCAGAGCGCTGAATCTTACCACTGGAAGTTTTAAGAATGCTCCCTGTATCGAGTAGGACTATTGCATAAATCTGCAACTCGTGTTCTAAGGAGACAGCTTTACGGATAGCTCTGACTACTATATCCACATCTAGCTTCCGCCGCCAAGTACGCTCTACTTCTTGAACGACTACTAAGCGCTCTTCACCCTCGACCTCCACTATAAAAGCTGCACTACAACTAGGTCGCAGTGCTGGGTGACTCTGTGCCACTGTCCATTCAATATCTTGGGGATAATGGTTTTGACCCCGGATAATAATCACATCTTTAAGTCGCCCAGTGATGAACAACTCGCCATCTTTCAAGAATCCTAAATCCCCCGTTCTCATAAACGGGCCTTCTTTGGTGTCTTTTAAATAAGCACCAAAGGTTTTCTTGGTTTCTTCAGTTCGCTGCCAATATCCTTGAGCAACGCTAGAACCAGAAACCCAAATTTCTCCAACTTTGTCTGGGGTACATTGGGTTAATAATTCGGGATGAACAATAATTACTTTAGTATCAATTCCAGGCTGTCCATGTCCTACGAGAGTCTGTAATTTCTCTTCGCTTTTGCCTTCTATTACCCGATTTTGTGCCAGTGCTTCTGCTTGAACTGTGTAGAAACTTGGTACTTTTTGGTTTTGCACTCCAGCTACTACTAAAGTTGCTTCTGCTAAACCGTAGCCTGGACAAAACGTTGCGTCCTCAAAACCACAAGCTTGAAAAGCTCGGGTAAATTGTTTGATGGTGTCTGCTCTGACTGGCTCGGCACCATTTAAAGTTATGTGCCAACTGCTTAAATCGAGGGTAGCGCGTTGTTCAGGTGTGGTCTTGAGGACGCAAAGTTCGTAGGCAAAATTAGGAGCGGCACTATGAGTAGCTTTGTAGCGCGAAATTGCTTGAAGCCATCGTATTGGTTTTTGAATAAAAGATACAGGAGCCATCATGTAGCAGGGAAACCCTTGATACAGAGGTTGGAGAACTCCGTAGATTAGTCCCATGTCATGGAAAACAGGCAGCCACGTTACCATGACGCTTTGTGAGTTGTACTCCCATATCTGTTGCGTATACTTGGAATTTTGCAGCAGGTTGCCATGACTGATCATTACACCCTTGGGCGTTCCTGTAGAGCCGGAAGTGTACTGGAGAAAAGCTAGAGTATTCCTATCTATTTGCACTTGTTGCCAGTTTGCAGCCTCATCAATAGCGATGCTATCGGTACCCAGCAATGGCATATCGGCAAACTCTGGCTCTTGGATAAATTGACTTTGAATCTGGGTGAGAGTAGAGCTAACAGTCAGTGCTATTGTCGTTTGAGCATCTGATGCGATCGCCCGCAGTCTCGATAGACTTTGGTTGCGCTTTGGTGGATAAACTGGAACCGCTACAACACCGGCATAGAGACAGCCGAAGAAGGCAGCAATGAAATCTAAACTTGGTGGATACAACAGCAGAACGCGTTCTCCAGAAGCTTTTAGAGACTGAAGACGAGCGGCGATCGCTCGTGCTTGCAGGTCTAGTTCAGAGTAAGTCAAGCTGACTTCTTCAGTTTCTCCATCTATCAGAAAGGTATAAGCCTTTTGCTCTGATTGAATTTTTGCTCTGTAACGTAGTAGTTCTACTAAATTTGAAAATCTATCTAGAGGATTCTGGGAATTGCTTAGACAAACAGTCATAAATCAATATTTTATATTTTAAACACCCGTCTTACAACAATTAATTGGATTTTTTACTTAGAAATCTATAGGATTAAGACATTGCTTTGCTTGCATACACTACTTTCTCTAAAAAACCATTGAAATTATTCTTCAACGATTTCAACTGTTTTTGGGATCTCTACTCCTTAGGTATTAGTAAATTTTTCTGGGCTAAGTTCATTTTTCAGTTTTAGTTTTAGCTTATCTTTAATCGCTAAATTTTTAATTTCTTTAAGGAGAAATCTTACGGATTCGGTTTGACTACGTTCTTTATAGATAGCTTTGAGAATGGCTTGTATTCCATATCCGGCTACACCATCTCCCACAACTGTTATCAGACCAAGCACTCCTATACCTCCGACAATGCTAAACGCCCCTCTTAATGCTGTAACGGTAGCTGCTACTGCGGCAGAACTACCGCCTGATGTGACCGTTAGTTTTTTTAAACTAACGTGCTTTACCTACATTTTCAAATACTCTCACCTTTCTTAAGAAAATGCAATACCCGGATTTCTCACAAGTGGAAAAAAATCACTGAGGTAGACCGAAAAGTTCTGCGATCGCTCAGTGATGGATACTTGGAAACCTGATTATTGTCTGAAAAACTGTAATTTTTGATACGGTTTTGGGAAAATTCGTTTAGAGATATTACATAAGTAAAACTAATAAATTGGAGAAAAAGGTAAGGGTAGCTCCCGCACCAGAACAATCTTCTGGCGCTGTGTCTTGGAATTTTTGTAAAGTATTGAGGTGAAGAAGTAAAATTTTTAACTTAAAGGATTAATTCGTTTGGCTATGACTGCAACTACCCCGGTTTTAACCGATAATCAAACGTTAAAAGAAGTGGTTAACTGTTTAGCAGAAAATGTTCCAATTAAAACTCAAGGTAATTGCGAACAAAAAAATATATTTGAAATTTTAATTCGAGCAGCCACTCAAAGAGACAGCATTGAAAACACTACTAAAGTCTTAAAAAATGTTCCGACCAGTAATGATATCCGTTACCATTTAGAAAAATATTCAGACATCACTTCTTTGGAAGAGGATTTAAATAAGGCACTCCAAAGTCGCTTGCCAGATGGGATACGGCAGGGACAACAAAAAATCGCCATCGATTTTAATCTAATTCCATATTATGGTGAACCATCACCAGCCGAAGCACCTTTTATTTATAGAAGTAAAGCTAAAAGTGGTACTTGCTCTTTTTACGCTTATGCTACTCTCTACGTAATTAAGAAGAATAAACGAGTCACTTTAGCTATTAAAGCTGTTCGGCAACAAGATACAAAAGTAGCACTTATTACTTATCTTTTAGGGTTAATTGAGCCAATCAAGTTAAAAATTGAGCGATTGTATTTAAATAGGGAGTTCTTTTGTGTCCCAGTAATTCGTTGGTTGCAAGCTTTGGATATCCCATTTGAAATGCCAGCTATTATTCGAGGCAAATATGGGGTACAGCCGGGATACGTGCAATATGGGACACGATGCAAAGTTTTGTTAACAT
>NZ_JABXKF010000160.1 GCF_017115165.1 Nostoc sp. LPT
AATTCGGGTGGTCGTTTATTGAATTCGGGTGGTCGTTTATTGAATTCGGGTGGTCGTTCATTGAATTCGGGTGGTCGTTCATTGAATTCAAGCAGTGGTTAGGGTGGGGTAAAACCCAGATTCAAAGAACAACGTAGAGACTTGTGTGTACACCGTAGCGCCTTTTAGGAGAGGGAGGCTGGGAGGGAGAGGTCTGTCGAACTCACGTAATAATTAGGTGCTGTAGAATGCTTTAACCCTGACCAGTTTTGCATTTTAAATTCCCTGAAGGCGAACAGCGTCTCCAAGAGTTGGGCTGACTGCTAGGCTAAACTTATAGCAATGAGACACTTGTTGCCATGTCTGTCGCCCAAGATTTAGAATCCCCAGAAAATGTTATATTTCCCCCAGGGGATTTATATAGTGACGAACCGCCTTGGGAAAGTGACTTGCATCGGTTGCAAATGACACTGCTCATCCAATGTTTGGAGTGGCTGTGGCAAAATCGCAAAGATTTTTATGCATCGGGTAATCTCACCATCTACTACAGTCCACGCCAACGCAAATCAGAAAATTTCCGGGGGCCAGATTTTTTTGTCGTATTGGGGACTGAACGCAAACCCCGTAAAAGTTGGGTTGTCTGGGAAGAAGATGGCAAATATCCCAATGTAATTATAGAAATTATCTCGGATAGCACAGGCGACACTGATAAAGGCTTAAAAAAACAAATTTACCAAGATATATTTCGCACACCAGATTACTTCTGGTTTGACCCAGAAACGTTAGAATTTTCAGGGTTCCATTTGCTGGATGGTGAATATCAACCGCTAGAACAAAATCCCCAAGGCTGGTTATGGAGTCAACAGCTAGGTTTATATTTAGGGGTTGTTCAAGAAAAATTACGCTTTTACACTCGTGAAGGAGAACTGATTCCCACACCGGAAGAAGTGGCACAACACCAGAAACAACGTAGCGATCGCTTGGCAGCAAAACTGCGAGAATTAAATATAGATCCAGATACTATTTAACTTCCACGCTGTCTTGCTTGTGCCTGTTGACTCAAATGCTATGGATCTTCAGGAAAAACCCATTTTGGCGGTTCCGTCATTTTTTTGTGCAGACGTTCTTGTGCCAACTCCAGCATTTTGTCTAAGGGAGTCTCTTCAATAAATTTTGTGGCTGACTCTCTAAACTCGATATTGGGGCATTTATTCCCTAAAACACACCCGTTAACACAGGCTACAGCGCAGTTAATCTTTTGCTCCACAGTAAATTCCTCTCTCTAAAAGTTATGAGTTATAAGTTGTGAGTCGTGATTTTCATCTCTAACTCTTTGCTCTTAACTCTTTACTATCAGGCATGACCTACAAGTAAATTTTACCTTGCCAGTTGGTATCTCATTAGTTTAAATACTTACCATTTAAAAACTTATGAGTTATAAATTAACGCGGTGTGCAACTTTATAGCAAAGTGCTGAGTGCTGAGTGCTGAGTGCTGAGTAGAAACCCAGTTATATCATGGCTTTTAGCAATCAACATTGTCCTAACTTATGTGGCTACGGCTATATCTCAAACCTAACCCCCAGCGCCTTCCCTACTAGCGTTGGGCAGCAAGACTTAAAGCCTCTCCCTGAAGCGGGGAGAGGAATGGAAGTGGGGTTTTAAGAATAAGTCGCACATCGCGCAAATTATGATTTTTACTTTTTACTCTATAATAAAGGGCGCTCATGTCAGAACTCTTTGCTACTACTGGAACTATAGCCGCGATCGCCACTGCTGTTGTCCCCCAACAGGGTAGTGTTGGGATTGTGCGGGTGTCCGGTTCTCAAGCAATGGCAATCGCCCAAAGTCTCTTTCATGCACCAGGGCGACAAGTTTGGGAAAGTCACCGGATTCTCTACGGTTACATTCGCCATCCCCAGACGCAACAAATGGTGGATGAAGCCCTGTTGTTGATGATGAAAGCACCCCGTTCTTACACCCGTGAAGATGTAGTGGAATTCCATTGCCACGGGGGAATTATGGCAGTGCAGCAGGTATTACAACTGTGTTTGGAAAATGGCGCCAGACTAGCGCAACCTGGAGAATTTACCCTCCGCGCCTTTTTGAATGGACGATTGGATTTAACTCAAGCCGAAGGTATTGCTGATTTAGTGGGAGCTAAATCGCCCCAAGCGGCTCAAAGTGCTTTAGCTGGTTTACAAGGAAAATTAGCTCATCCGATTCGGCAGTTACGCGCTAACTGTTTGGATATCTTGGCAGAAATTGAAGCTCGGATTGATTTTGAGGAAGACCTTCCCCCGTTGGATGATAAAGCAATTATATCAGCAATCGATAAAATTGCCGCAGAAATAACTAGGTTATTGGAAACCAAAGATCAAGGTGAGTTGCTACGCACTGGTTTAAAAGTGGCAATTGTCGGGCGTCCAAATGTGGGTAAGTCGAGTTTATTGAACGCTTGGAGCCGGAGCGATCGCGCCATTGTGACTGATTTACCTGGCACAACCCGCGATGTGGTGGAATCTCAGTTAGTTGTTGGCGGAATTCCCGTACAAGTACTAGATACAGCGGGGATTCGGGAAACAACAGACCAAGTAGAAAAAATTGGCGTCGAGCGATCGCGTCGTGCCGCCAATGCAGCTGATTTAGTCTTGCTTACCATTGATGCTTCCACAGATTGGACAGAAGGCGATGAAGAAATTTATCAGCAGGTGCAACATCGTCCGTTGATTATAGTTATTAACAAAATCGATTTAGTAGAAGAAAGCGATCGGGAAAACCTTCAATCCAAAATCCCAATTGTACTGGAAGCACACCAAATGTGCGATCCGAAATCTACAATTGTCACAGCAGCAGCCCAAAATCAAGGTATTGATGCTTTAGAAACAGCAATTTTAGAGATAGTTCAATCTGGAAAAGTGCAGGCGGCTGATATGGATTTAGCCATTAACCAAAGGCAGGCAGCAGCCTTAACTCAAGCTAAAATATCTTTGGAACAAGTACAAGCAACAATTGTTCAGCAGTTACCTCTTGATTTTTGGACAATTGACTTACGAGGTGCGATTCAAGCTTTGGGAGAAATTACTGGAGAAGAAGTAACAGAATCAGTTTTAGAGAGGATTTTTAGTAAGTTCTGTATCGGGAAATAAACAGCAAAATTGCCAAATTTAAAAGGAAGTAGCAACCTGTAATATGTAGAATTTCTGAAGGGGTGACAAAGAAGCAACAAAGTAGACTAGTACCGCAAGGCGGAAGTCAAAAGTCAAAAGAATTGTATTTCGGGCTTTTACACCATTTGAAATGGTATGTTTATTTACGCCGTGCTGTACTAGATAAGAGACAATTTATAAAGTAAATCTTTAGACAACAAGACGACGCAGCATGATACGAGTCATGACAGCGTATATGGCAGCTTCACTCACAACCACTTTCAACAACAGTCCCAGACCATTCGTGAAAGACTAAGATAAAGTGTCTTTTATCAATCAGTTAAAATACTCAAAATAACCTTAATAAAAATTTTGACAGATTCCTTGCTGGTTCTAAAATGAAATTGGACTTCATCGCTGACACACCCTAGCTTATGCAAGACTTTAGACAAGAAATAAATGCCAGAGCTTCTATGGATTTGGAACAGCGAAGGACTTGGTATTCTCCCGTTGCGGATGTTTATTACAACGCAAGAGCACGCTATCCAAAGGAACTAATCGATCGGTCTGTCGCTTTAGCCCAACTTTCTTCAGATGCATCGATTCTTGAAATTGGTTGTGGTCCAGGAAATGCGACGGTGGCTTTTGCTCAATTTGGTTTTTCAATGACGTGTATTGAGCCAAACCAGGATTTTTATCATTTGGCACAACACAACTGCGATCAATATCCAAAAGTTACAATTTGCAATACTTCATTTGAGGAGTGGGAACTAGAAGCAAAACAGTTCAATGCCGTTCTATTTGCCAATGCCTTTCACTGGATACCGCCAGAGATTAAATATACCAAGGCAGCATCGGCAATGTGTGATAACGGTTTTCTTATCCTACTATGGAATCTGACCCCAGAACCGAAATACGAAGTTTACCAAGCGATCGAGGAAGTGTATCAAGCTTATGCTCCCTCATTTGCCCGATATGACGGTGCAGAAATTCAAGCGGACATTTTGAGGGGGTTTGGACAAGAGATTTTAGACTCCAATTGTTTTAAAGAGTTGGTTGTCGAGCAAACTGCGTGTGAAGTCACCTATAGCATTGATGACTACCTCAAGCTTTTGAGTACCTTTCGGAGACTAGAGCCACAAGCCAAAGAGTTACTATTTGCAGGATTGCGGGAGAAGCTAGAAAAATTTGGAGATAGCGTACAACTCTCGTTTCTTTCTGCTGTTCATGTTGCCCGCAAAGCACCCGTAAGAGATTAAGAGAATTGCACAAATGCCTTTAATTGTAAGTCGAAAACTTTTATGAAACTCTACTATGTAACTTTAAATAATACAGATGAAGCACGGCAAATTGGTCGGGCATTACTGGAATGTAAGTTAGCAGTTTGTGTCAATTGGTTCCCGATTACTTGTGCTTATAGTTGGCAAGGAGAAATTACTGAAGAACCAGAAGTTGTTTTAATTGTCAAAACTCAAGATGGTTATGCTTTAGAAATAGAAAAACTTATTCAAGAGCATATTACTTATACTAATTTTATCGCCGAAATTCCTCCGACAGCAGTTAATCAGGGTTTTGTCAATTGGTTGAATGCAGAAGTTTCACTGCGCTAACAATAGAAATTACCTAAGAAGACAGCAAAAATAAAGGTATACAAGGTATAAGAGCAGAGAAAATAGCTGGGAGCAAGATATGAACCTGCCACGGGTATGATTAACGCTCCTGCAAAATATGAAACAATAGAATACTTTTTAAATAGTGTATTTGCTACTACAAGTTATGCCTCGAAAGCCTGATTATAACTATTTTACTGGAGGTCAAAAATGGCAGTTCTCAAACTAGAAAATGGAACTCTCCACACCGATTTAATTCACATTTCCCAGGAATTAGCCCCCCTGAATATTCAAATTAATCGCCTGACTGTAGCAAATAACCCCAAACTCCAACATTTGTTGGCACAGGATAGTCTCAACGAAGATGAAAAAGAACAAGTACTCAAAGCAATAGATAGTTACTTTGAGCAACTACAACAGACAGCCGGCTATAAATCTCGTGATTTGGTTGTCCTTCATCAAGGGATTCCTAACCTTGATGAGTTAATGGCAAAGTTTGACCAAATTCATACCCATGCAGATGATGAAGTCCGCTACATCATTGATGGAGAAGCGATTTTTGGTTTTGTACTTTCTGATGGTAGTCAAGTAGAACTGACAGTGCAACCAGAAGAATATATCAACATCCCAGCCGGAACCGAACATTGGTTTTATCTCACCCCAGCAAGGCGGGTGAAAGCAGTACGCTATTTCATCACCACAGAAGGTTGGATACCTCAATATACAGGCATAGAAATTCACACTCGCCAACCCCTGGGGAGGTAAATTCTAAATTATCAAACATTACAAATTACAAATCAGTATGAAACGGATTGTTTTTTGTGACTTTGATGGCACTATTACAGTTGACGAAACTTTTGTTGCAGTTCTGAGAAAGTTTGCACCAGTACTTTCTGCAAAACTCCTGCCTGAAATGTATGCAAAAAGGCTGACACTGCGAGAGGGAGTCAAGGAAATTCTGCAATCAATTCCATCTGCAAGTTATCCAGAAATTCTGGAATTTACTAAACCTCAATTGATGCGTCCTGGGTTTATAGAATTGTTGGATTTTCTGGAGTGTCAGGGAGTTTCATTAATAGTAATTTCTGGAGGGCTACGGGGAATGGTAGAGGTTGTTTTGGATGAGATAGTGCATAGAATAGAGAGAATTTATGCTGTAGATGTCGATATTAGCAGTGCTTATTTAAAAGTAAATTCTGAATACGAAGGAGATACAGAACTGATGGCTAAGGTGCAGGTTATGGATCAGTACCCAGCCGATGAAAAGATCGCTATTGGTGATTCCATCACCGACTTAAATATGGGATTGCAAGCTTCTGTTGTCTTTGCACGCTCTCCTTTAGCACAATATTTAGATGAATACCAAAAACCCTATATTTTCTGGAATGATTTTTTACAAATCCGCGATTATTTAGCAAAATCATGGAGTTAAACCCAACAATAGCAGATCCTCGTTTGCAACTAATTGCCACTGCTCGGTATTTTTACCAACAAGGTTGGATGGTAGGAACTGCCGGCAACCTCTCTACTCGATTAGCTGATGGTAGTTTTTGGATTACAGCTAGTGGTAAATCTAAGGGTGAGTTATTACTCAACGATTTTGTTCTCATCGCTCCAGATGGCAAAATAGAAGCATCAGCAAGCCAGGGGCTACCTTCAGCTGAAACAGCTATTCATCAACTACTTTACCGCCTGTTTCCAGAATCACTTGCTTGTTATCATATACATTCTATTGAGAGCAATTTGGTTTCTCGCTTGGTTGAAGGTGATACTTTACCTTTACCGCCGCTAGAAATGCTCAAAGGTTTGGGAGTTTGGCAAGAAAATCCCTGTTGTGTAATACCAATTTTTGCTAATCATCTCCAAGTTGCCCAGATTGCTGGTTATATTGAACAACGCTTTGCCGTCACTCCACCGCAAATATCCGCATTACTAATTCGGGATCATGGTTTGACAGTTTGGGCTTGTTCTCTTGAAGCTGCTCGTAATTATATTGAGTTATTAGACTACATCTTTCGCTATATGGTTGCTGCCATTCGGTCAGGCATAAATATCTGAATCAGACTAACTATTGACTATGGACTTTTGATTATGAACTAATAGCTAATAATGCTGGAGTGCCAAAATAAGATATTGTTTTGGGTTTTCATGCTCCCTACAAACGGAAGTTTACTAAGTTAGTAGGTTAGGCAAAATAGCTGTAGAAGTTATAAGTTATGAGTGATAAGTTATGAATTTTTAACTTATCACTTATAACTCATAATTCATAACTCATTTTCTGTAGCGATCGCTCTTGGGATATTACCAACAGTTGCCAGTTGCACTGTAAAGGTAGAACCTTCAGATAATTTACTTTTTACAGAAATAGATCCACCACAACGCAGCAGCAATTGCTGTACAATTGTTAACCCTAACCCAGCACCACCATAATCTTCGGTTGCTGCTGTACGCACGCGATAAAACCGATCAAAGATTTTGGGAATTTCGTTTTCGGCAATACCAATACCTGTGTCGCGGAATTCTAATTGGACATAATCGCCTTGATTACGGGCACGCACCCATACTTGACCTCCATTAGGGGTAAATTTAAGACTGTTGTGTAGTAGATTAATTACAATTTGTCTCAGCTTACCAGTCACGCACCAAACAGATGGGAGTTCAGTCGGTACGGTGTAGGCTAGCATAATTCCTTTTTCTTGGGCTACAGGTTGGTAAGTACTGACTACTCCAGGTACTATATCTGAGAGACGCACCAACTCCAAAGTCGTCCCCTCCAAATTCTGTTCTAGCTGCACCAGTTCCAAGAAACCAGTAATCAGGGAATTTTGCCGATCGCACTGGGTATTTAACATCTGTAAATAACGTTGTCGCTGTGGGGGTTTAAGATTAGGGGAATTTAATAACGAAAGTGCTGTCTTCATGTGCGTCAAGGGTATACGCAGTTCCTGACAGACATTTTTCAGGTATTCATCTTTGAGTTGCTCTTTGTTATGCAGTTCTTGATTTTGCTGCTCCAACTTATTAGTGCGTACTGTGATGATTTGACGATTAATTTCATCTTGTCGGAGGAGTTGTTTTGCCAAGAGTTGATTCATCAGTGCGGCTTGGGGCACGGTTGGACAAATAAAACTAGCAGGTAAAATTGAGGATGATTCTGGTGCAATCGCTTGTTGGATACCATTTAATACTTGCTGAATTACTCTCCCCTCAACAGTAGTTATAATCAGCAACGGCTGGTTTTTATTAGTATTTACCTTCCCCGATGTCTGATTTTTGCGTTTTTTAAGTGGTCGATGAGCCAAAACTAAACTGCAAAACTGGGGCGATAACACCATTAGAAAGTTTTCCCGTCGCATTTGGCTATCTGGTGGTAGGTGAACGGGGACATAATGAGAAGATGGGGATGAGGGGGATGAGGTAAAATTTTCTCCCCTTGCTCCCCCTACTCCCTCATCTCCCCCTGCTCCCCCTTTCTTACTCTCCTCAATCTGGCAAGTATAAATGAGACTAGACGCACCTACCGAGGATTGATAACGCGCTAATTCTGATTGCCAAATTTTATCTGGTGGTAGCTTCACCCAGAGAGTGGCTGCAATTTGCTGCTCAATGAGTAAGTCAATTTGCGCTCTTACCAGTGATAGCAGAGTAGCAGGACTGAGGGACAATGGTTTAGGAGGCGTTTGCACTCCCATAACCAGTTGATAAACAGACAGATCCTTAGCCAGAGAAACATTCATGAGTCAAGCACAACTTGGATGAAGCAAGAAATAATTCTGTCTTCGATTTTCACCTTTATATGTGCATTTTTTACAAAATCCCCACGGAAAGAAACATTAATACCAATTCAAAATTCACGCATTCAAAATTCAAAATTAAGAAAGCCAGACAGAACAAAGGTTTGGAAGTATGTATCTGTCGCATTCTTTTTTCAAATTGGTATAACTATAAAAAACTCTACCTAGAGGGGGAATGGAGAATAGGGAATGGGGAATGGGGAAGTAGTTTGCAATACCCAATCCCAATGCCCAATGCCCAAATTAAGCTTGTACGTTAAGTTTTTGCTGTAAAGCGTCGCGTGCGTGTTCTCGGTCGTCAAAATGGATTTTTTCGGTGCCGAGAATTTGGTAGTCTTCGTGACCTTTACCAGCAAGCAATACTCCATCACCGGGTTGTGCTTGTAAAATAGCGGTACGAATTGCGATCGCCCGATCGCAAATTACTGTTGGCTGCACTGTGTCAGCTATTCCCGCCAAAATATCTTGCAAAATCCTTTCTGGATCTTCAGTCCGGGGATTATCTGATGTCACCACTGCCACATCAGCTAACTGGGCGGCAATTTTACCCATTTTTGGGCGCTTAGTGCGATCGCGATCGCCTCCACAACCAAATACACAAATTACTTTGCCAGGTATAAACGGACGCGCAGCTTTCAATAAATTTTCCAAGCTATCGGGCGTGTGGGCATAATCCACAATCACGCTAATATCTTGCTCAGTACTAATCTGTACCCGTTCCATCCGTCCGGGAACTCCGGGAAACTCAGGTATCACAGATGCCACTAACTGCAAATCTAGCCCTAAGTGCAAAACTGCTGCTACGGCTGCTAAAAGATTTTCTAAATTATATTGTCCGACTAGGGGCGATCGAAAAGCCACGTCACCTTTAGGTGTATGTAATGTCCCACTAACACCATTTGGCTGGTAACTTAAATCGCTCATCCAGAAATCAGCGCTGTTGTCATTGACGCTGTAACTCCAAACCCGTTGGGAATCCAACGACGCAATTAACCGCTTCCCGTAAGAATCATCAGCATTAATTATTGCCCGTCCCTTGAGATAATTAGGACTAAACAATAACGCTTTGGCAGCAAAGTAATCTTCCATATCGCTGTGATAGTCGAGATGGTCTTGAGTAAGATTACTAAATACCGCCACCTCAAATTCACAACCCAACACTCTACCTTGGGACAAAGCGTGAGAACTGACTTCCATTACCCCGAACTCACTCCCAGCATTTACAGCCTCTGCTAGCTGCTGTTGCAGTTCCACTGCAAAAGGGGTAGTGTGGGCAGCAGTTTGCTCAAAACCTGCCCAACGAGTGTAGAGAGTTCCCATCAAAGCTGTAGCTAAATTAGCTTGCCCTAGCAGAAATTCAATTAAATGAGTAGTTGTAGTTTTGCCATTTGTACCAGTTACGCCTACCAACTTGAGTTTTCGCCCTGGATAACCATAAAAAGCACTAGCTATCTGGGCACAAGCTTGAGTTATGTTACTTGCACTAATGACCACAGCCTGATTTGTGGGAGGATTTTTTTGTGCAGCTTCGGGAGAAACGATCGCAGCTACCGCCCCCGATGCGATCGCACTTTGCCAAAATTCCCCACCATCAACCCGCGTTCCTGGCATTCCAATAAACAAATCTCCCACACGACAAGCATGGGAATTCGTCTTTAAACCCCTAATTTCCACATCTTCCAAAGTTGGATAACTAGGCAATTGCTCAACACTGTCTACCGCTGTTAGTAATTCCCGCAATTTCATTTTGTGAACCTCGTCACATTCTCGATCTTGCGCTTATTCTGCATTATTTTTTTCTAATTGGCTAAATATTTACGCAACATTTGCTCCAACTGTTGCACACTAGCACGAGGAGAAGGACGCGGCAATGGTTTCTCACTTCCCTCTTTTTCCTCTGTGCCTCTGTGGTTCGATAAATAAAGTACCGGCACTTCATACTCATACGCAGCAAACCAATCTTCACGAGTCGTAATATCCCTAATTTCCAACTCGAAACTGAGATTTTGGATTTGTTCTAGCTTTTCTTGCAAGCCTTCACATAAATGACAGCCGGGTTTACTGTATAAGATTAATCGCATTTGTTAATTAATTACCATGAACACTATTTTACATATCACCAAAAGCGAACAATGGGAACAAGCAAAAATCCTCGGAACTTATCCTTAAATATAATTATCGTTGCGAGAGGGTGATTGCGCTCTTTCTGCTCAAGCTTGTGCAATTACGGTATGGTTATCAAAACCGAATCCTTACTATTGGCGCTCAACTAGCATAGTTGTCACCAGGGCAAATCGATTATTTATTTAGGTAGTAAATTTAGCGTGCAAAAATCTCCATATCAAATCAGGTCTAACTTAGTAAGATTAATTCAAGATTCTCAAGATACTTATCCAAATTTGGCATCAAGGCTAAGGGAAATCAGTAGATGGATTGCTGATAAAAAGTCTGGACAACTGGTATCTAAAAAACACGTAATGCTTCTTTTGGAAGAGTTGATAGAAGATGCAACATTTTGGTTAGAACTACAATTAATACCTAAAGAGGACAAGGATGCTGAACTTTCCTCACTGACACCAATAGAGATGTATTGGTACGAATATTTATTCCCCCTTTGGATTAATGAGAGAGATCCAAAAAAAGAAACCTGGAAAAAAGAATTAATGGCTGGTAAATTCCAAGCAAACGATACTTCTTTAGTTGAGAAGATATGCCAAGTAATAGAGTTTCTTGGAGGTGATACATTTCATTTTTATATTGCGGATTTATCAATGGCAACAGATTTATTCCCTTCTGGACTAACCAATTTACCTCTTTCTGTTCAAATAACTACTATTCAAAATACACTTTCTCAACCAAAGCAGCAAAAATGGTTAGATACTTTACAATATTGGGGAATTGATCGGGGTTTGTTTGTAAGTTACAACCACCTGCTTGTTTAAGTGATCAGAGAATATACTGAATGCAGAGGGGACGGAGGAGGAGAGATGAGAACAGAAGAGTTTAATGTGGGTGAGTATGTTGATCAAATGGCGTTGTTGTTGGATTTGCAGCTAAGAGATGAGTATCGTGATGGTGTGGTGGCAAATTTTGAGAGAATTAGTGCGATCGCTAATCTTGTAAATTCTTTCCCTTTACCAGAGGAAATTGAAGTTGCAACAGTTTTTGAACCATAATCAATCGCTTCAAAAATAGCTATATTGATGTTTAAATATTTTTACTGAGTTTGAAATATAACTATAAATTCCGTAGTCCAAGCTTGGGAGAGAGATTTAGAGTGAGGGCTTTTGATTCATGAAAGAAGTCTAATGACCAAATTCTGTGACAATGATTAACAATCAACCAGAATACTGTATTTAAGCTACTCATGAGCCAAAGTTCTCAAAACAGACCTTTACCAGGCAAACCTGTTCAATCATATTTCCAGTGGTTATACGCTTTTTGGAAATTCTCTCGCCCTCACACGATTATCGGTACAAGTCTAAGTGTTTTGGGTTTATATTTAATTGCCATTGCCATAAGTAGAGACGCGATTAATCATATCTCTACAGACGCGATGAATCGTGTCTCCACGTATTCCTTACTCCCTGTCTTCGGTGCATGGATTGGTTGTCTATGTGGCAATGTCTACATTGTGGGGCTGAATCAATTAGAAGATGTGGAAATTGACAAGATTAATAAGCCTCATTTACCCTTAGCGTCTGGTGAGTTTTCTCAACAAACTGGGCAATTAATTGTCGCTTTAACTGGGATTTTGGCGCTGGTTGTGGCGTGGCTAACTGGCCCGTTTTTATTGGGTATGGTAGCAATTAGTTTGGCCATTGGTACTGCTTATTCTTTACCGCCAATTCGCTTAAAACAGTTTCCCGTTTGGGCGGCGCTGTGTATTTTTTCGGTGCGCGGTACGATTGTTAACTTAGGGCTATATCTGCATTACAGTTGGGCGTTGCAACAAAGCCAAACAATTCCGCCCGTGGTGTGGGTGTTGACATTATTTATTTTGGTGTTTACCTTTGCAATCGCTATCTTTAAAGATATCCCCGATATGGAAGGCGATCGCCTCTACAATATTACTACTTTCACGATCAAACTTGGGCCCCAAGCTGTGTTCAATCTGTCTCTTTGGGTAATAACAACCTGTTATTTGGGAATAATTCTGGTTGGGGTGCTACACGTCGCCTCAGTTAACGCCATATTCCTGGTAATTGCTCATTTGGGGCTGTTGGCTTGGCTGTGGTTGCGGAGTTTGACGGTAGACTTACAAGATAAAAGTGCGATCGCTCAATTCTACCAATTTATCTGGAAACTCTTTTTTATAGAATATCTGATTTTTCCTATCGCTTGCCTTTTGGCTTAGACAATGCTAGAAACCTTTCCCACTAGTTCGATTATCGCTGCTGTTGTAGTTGTTCTGAGTCTGTCAATCCTTGGCTATTTCGCTTGGAAAACTTTGATCACCTCAGACTTGTTTCAAAAAGGCATCAATCTTGCCCAAGCAAAAGATTACCAAGGTGCAGAAGCAGCCTTTCGCAAAGTGATTTCCATCAACTCTACAAATGATGTAGTGCGCTTGTTTTTGGGAGATGTTTTAAACCAGCAAGGACAAGTAGAGGAAGCAACAGAATTATTTCGGGAAGTGATTCGCCGCAGTCCGAAAAATCCTGATGCTTACTTGCGTCTGGCGAATATCCTCATGCAGCAAGAGCAAGAAGAAGAAGCTAAAAATAACCTGCTACAAGCTAAAGATTTATTACAAAAACAGCGCCAACCTGAAAAAGCTCAAAAAATCACTAAACTGTTAGATAAAATGAGTGCTAAGTCAAGCGAATCTTAACTTTAATGAGAATTGCAGAGATTAAATTTTCCTGTTGTGTCTCCTAATTTTTTGCCATTCTCATCATAATGATGGGAATGGTTTTTATTTGGTAACTTACTAGTGCACACTAGAATTATGTCCGTAATTTCCGCAAGTTTGACCACTCTATTCATAGCCATTAAAATTGTAATCGGATGCGCGACAAGCTCCATAGCCACAATTAATTGATTTAGGCTTAATAAGAGAAAATCTTGGGAATTTTAAATGATTTATTTTTGTAAAACAGCGATGATACTAACAGCCTTTTTGTTTTGTCAAGACATATTGTAGTCTCCTTAAGGAGTACAGAAATTAGACACACTGTATCAGTAATATTTTGGTACTAGAATAATATTAAGCAAAACAGAGATTTTATAGATTAAACAATCAAGTATTTATGTCAAATATAATATCAGAATTTTGGACTAACTTTTTGACATCAGAATCATTTATTCCACATGGACATTGCTATCTATGGCAAACGAATTTAGTTTGGTTACACATATTATCTGACGCATTCATTGCACTAGCTTATTACTCAATTCCAGCTACACTCTTCTACTTTGTTCGCAAGCGACAAGATTTGCCTTTTGATTGGATTTTTTTGCTGTTTAGTGGATTTATCGTAGCTTGCGGCACCACTCATTTAATGGAGATTTGGACACTTTGGCATCCAATCTATTGGATATCGGGATTTCTCAAAGGAGTAACTGCAACAATATCTGTAATTACAGCAGTAGAGCTTATACCTTTAGTTCCACAAGCACTGGCACTTCCTAGCTCTACTCAATTAGAACAAGCAAATCAACAACTTCAAACACAAATATCCGAACGTTTATGGATAGAGGAGGAACTGCGAAAATACCAGAATCATCTCGAAGAAATGGTTGCTGTTCGCACCAATGAAATTACTAAGACTAACGAACAATTACAACAAGAAATTCTTGAACGCCAACGCATCTTAGAAATTCTCCGACAAAGCGAAGAACGCTACCGTTACTTGGCTGAGGCAATTCCTCAACTTGTCTGGACAACTAAACCTAACGGTGAATGTGATTTTTTTAATCAAAATTGGTGTGAATATACCGGGCTAACATTAGAGCAATCTTTGGGTTCTGGTTGGTTAGCTGCATTGCATCCAGATGATCTTCAAAGAGCTGATAAAGTATGGTCTGATGCTGTAAAAAATAGCACTATATATAACAATGAATATCGCTTTAAACGAGCTGTTGATGGCTCCTATCGTTGGCAGCTAGCGCGAGGTTTACCACTCAAAGATGAGCAAGGTTTTGTAGTCAAGTGGTTTGGAACCTGTACAGATATCCACGAACAAAAACAAATACTTGAAGAACGAGCGCACCTGCTGGAATTAGAACAAGTAGCACGAGCAAAAGCAGAAACAGCCAATCGAATTAAAGATGAATTTTTAGCTGTCCTCTCGCACGAACTACGCACTCCACTGAATGCAATTCTCGGCTGGTCAAAGTTGTTGCAAACCCGCAGGTTAGACGAAACAAAGACATCTGAAGCACTAGCCACAATTGAGCGAAATGCTACCTTACAGGTTCAACTCATTGAGGACTTACTGGATATTTCCAGAATCTTACAAGGCAAACTGACACTGAATATTACGAAGATTAATCTTAAGTCTACGGTATTGTCGGCACTACAGACAATGCAATTAGCAGCAGAAACAAAATTGATTGAGGTGAATACAGTATTTGAACCGGGTGTAAGGCAAATCATGGGCGACTCGACTCGTTTGCAGCAAGTCGTCTGGAATCTCCTTTCTAACGCAATCAAATTTACACCCAGGGAAGGAAAGGTAGAAGTGCGACTCCAGGAAACTGATGGCTATGCTCAAATAATCGTTAGCGATACGGGTAAGGGAATTAACGCTGACTTTTTGCCATTCGTGTTTGATTACTTTCGCCAAGCAGATAGTACCTCTACGAGAAATTTTGGTGGATTAGGATTGGGATTAGCAATTGTGCGTAATATCATCGAAATGCATGGCGGCATCGTCAAAGCAGATAGCCACGGTGAGGGTCAAGGGGCAATATTTACTGTTAGCTTACCGCTTCTGGCAGATGAAAGTCCAAGGCTAACGGATGAACAAAACTACCCTGCACTTTTAGCTACTAACTCCTTACCTCTGAATGGCATCCGGGTTTTAGTTGTCGATGATGATACTGATTCGCGAGATTTTGTTGCTTTTGTATTAGAACAAGATGGGGCTTTTGTAATGGCGGTATCTTCTGCTGATGAAGCATTACAAACCTTAGCAGAGGTAAAGCCAGATGTGTTGGTCAGCGATATTAGTATGCCCGATATGGATGGCTATATGTTAATACATGAAGTGAGAACTCGAACACCAGAACAAGGTGGACAAATTCCAGCAATTGCCTTGACTGCCTTTGCGAGAAACGATGACTACGAAAAAGCTCTAAAAGCTGGGTTTCAGATGCATTTATCCAAACCTCTTAACCCAGAAAAATTAATTGCAGCCACTGTTAAACTTATAGAAACAAAAGTGTCAGCAATTACCTAAAAACGACTTTTTACTTTTAATAAAGCACCATCTATTAGACTTCTTATCTGAATCAATGAGCTTTCACCCTAAATCCCTCTCCAAGGTTGGGAGAAGGACTTGGAAATTGTCTCTTGTGTACAAATAGACATTTTTATCCTACATTCCGCACCCGGAAGTGTCACAAGCGGTAATTACTGAAATAAAAAAGTTAAACAAGAATAAAATCAGACATATATAGCCAAAAAAGACACATGATAAACTATGAATGTTTAATTCTCCCAGTCAAACCTGTTATCAAGAAGGAACAATAAGAATAGGAAGGATGTGAAATTGGGTTTGATAACTAAATGACTATGCAAAATGTCTAACGAGTGAAGTTTAACTGATAATTGGTTCTTTTAACCTAAAATTAGAACATCTGAACTGAGAGCTACCAATTAAATAGAATAGCTCAAGGATGGGAAATGCATCAACTAGCTTACAAATATAATAAGTAAAAATAGTTAGGTAACAAAGTGATAGTAATGAAGGCAATTTTCTGGGAGTAAATTCAATATGAAATTTCGATTATCATTCCAATTAGAAACTTGCTGTTGTTGATTAAATGTGACTAAATGAATCGATTGAAAACATTGAAATAACCACCTTAATGAGGGACGGTCAGTTGATTTACCAAGTTTATTTTTAATTTTTAATTTGGATTCAGATAACGCTGCTCGTATTTGTCTTGCTTATTGGACTTCCGAATTGGCGGCGTGGTCTTCATGATTGCTCTGGGCTACTGTCCCGTTTATGCACTGTACATTGATTGCTAAATGTAGGTCTTGGCAAAATGCTGACGTAGCAAATCATGGACGAAGCGATAACCACCACCGACTCGTTGCAGAAATAGGCGATTTGTGCAGTAATTAAGGAACTGTGCATAATTCCAAGGGATGTAACCGCTAGACCAGAGAATTACACGCAAAATAAAGTGTTTAATAGCAGGTGTTCCACTTCTAGGTATTGCAATCAATATTCCAAATAATAATCCTAGTATTAGGTTAGAAGTTAAAGCTAATTCTAAATTATTATTCTGTTGTGTAATCGTTTGGAATAAAAATATTAGTAATGCCACGAATAAAGTCACTGCTGATATAATAATAGTATTGATAACGGATTGACGAATTCCTTGATTTGGAATAGTTTTACTTTCTATTTCTACTGTATTAATTCCAAAAGCTATCCCTGCACCTAAACCCAAAAATAGCCCTGCTAATAATCCAAAAATTAGCCCAAAAGTAATCGTAAAACTTAGGCAAATAAATAATAAAACTAGAGCAATCATCGGTACTCCCAGCAATACAGGTAATAAACTAATTTCATTATGTAGCCAAAAATATTTTCCAAAATCAATTATCAAAATAAAATACAAAAACAGCCCAGTAGAAAACCCTAAAAATAGTCCACTAATTAATCCGTAAACTAAACCATAAATCACTCCATTAAAAGATTTTTTAAGAGATATTTTTATATTTTCAACAGCTTGAATATCTTCTCCAATCAATCCAAAAATTGATGCGAACAACATTCCTATTAGCCCATAAATTATACCCGTAATCATCAGTAAAAACGTATTTTCCAATATAAGCTCTGCCCGAAATACTTCAATTAACATACTAATCTGTCTAAAAAAAAGTTCATAAATTAGCCCGATTAGCCCATAAGCTAGTCCAAAAATCAGACCAATATTTAGCGATTTCAAGTTAATAATTTTTTTTAATTTATTTTCTATTAGTTCTTCAATTAATCTCATACCCTGTATACTAAGTAAAGCGGAAAAAATTCCATACATTAACCCTATAATTATTCCTAAATTTAGTAAAAACAATAATAATGAAAATCCTCCCATCAAATTTGTTAAGCCATAAAATAGCCCAAAAATTACTCCATTAGTTAATCCATAAATTAATCCAATTACTCCATTCATAAAAACACTAATTAGTCTTATTGTAATTTTCATGGTAATTTTTTTTAAAAGGTGAAATAAATTATCTTCTTTTGTTTTCTTTTCTAATAAATTGTCAATATAATCATGAAACAATCCATAAATCAACCCGAAAATAAATCCTATAATTAAACCATTAGTCAGATATTCAATCAATCTAAAAGCTAACTCAAAAATCAACCCTCCAATCAGCATTCCAATAATTCCCCAGGAAATCAAATTATAAATATGCTTTTGGAATTTATTATTCAAAAAATCTGGCTGTATCCTTTCAATCAAAAATTCAGTTGCACTTTCCTTAATTAGTTGATGTGCTAACCAGCCTAACCAACGCAAGGTATTTTCTTGTTTAGGTTGTTTTTTATCCTTATAAGGACGTTTGAACATTATATGGATATAAGCATCAAACAGATAGCTTAAACGTTCCTCGGAAGATTTGAACTGCTGCCAAATTGGAATTGATATTTTTAGAGCAGAAATTACAATGACATTTAATATAAACGGTGTTCTAGCTAATTGTTTTAAATCTTCATTCTGATTAATACTCTCCCACAATTGTAAATTACTAGTGTTTTGTAAATGTAAATATTGATAGACTTGCTCTTGAGTAAAAGGGCATAATTCCAAGGAGTTATTTAGTTGTAGTAGAGTAGCATAATGCTGATACTCTTGAGTGCGACTACAAACAACTAAAGGATTGCTCCATCCAGAGTGTAGAAAATCATTAATTTTTCTAACACATAGTTCTTGACGTTCTGCTGCTATTTCATCTAAACCATCTAGTAAGGGTATAATTTCTTGATTATCTACCCACTTTTTACCAATATCTTTCCGTACCCCGTATTTATCTTTAAGCTGTTCAATTAACCAATCTTTAATGCTTTGATTATCCTTTTTCCAAGTAAATAAAGAAAATAGCACTGGTATGGGATGTGTAAGATTATCATTGGCACGTTTTATTAACTCCTCAGCCAGCTTAAGAAGCATGGTAGTTTTTCCGGCACCAGGCTGACCTAAAATCAATAATCTACCTGCAATATCTGGCTGGTCAAAAATTGTGATAATTTCTATATTCTTTAGACGAACTTTAGGTTTAGAACCAACTTTAACATCCATCTCCCAAGGAGATTCTACCTGAGATGGATTTTGCTCTGCTTCTAGAACAACATAAATCAGATTATGTAAAGAACTATTTATCCGACTTTTTACTTCAATGCTGACTTGCTTTAACAATATTTGTCGGACACGGTTTCTGGAACTTGATGATTCACTACTATCTTTACGTCCAATAATAATATTAATTATCGATTTGAAGGCATTACCTTGAACGTAATCTCCTTCAATCCGTTCGTTATAATTACCTCCTCCAGTATTGATATTGCGGTTATCTGGCGGGTTCGGGCCTTCCATATTTTTACATGAGATAAATTTTCAGCCTAGAAGCTGCGGGTTGGTAAACTATGAACTTAGAAGTTTGTTATATTCAGTTCCCTCAATCTTTTGCCTCTAGTTCCTGCCAGCCTTTAATAGCACCAACAATAAAAGCGCCTGCTGGATTATCAATAGCTTTCTCAAATGCAGCCAAGCCACCTTCCTTAACGGCGTTTATTGCACGTTTTTTCAATGATGGATTACTCTCAATTTGCTTGATAGCTTCTGCTGCTACTACCATTTGTTGTGATGTATTAGTGGTCGGATAAGTTTGCTCTAATTGTTTTAGTAATTGCTGAATCTCGGCAGCAGCTTGGGCAAGGCTTTGGGGCTGTCCAGCAGCGTAGTAATTACCTTGGATATAATCGCGTTCAATGCGCTCGTTATAGTTGCCGCCACCTGTGTTGATATTGCGATCGCCGATCACTGTTGTATCTCCTTGAACTACTTTATTGTTATCGCCTTGAACGTTGTTAAAGTTGCCATCGACAGAACCGCCAACTGAAAGCCCACCTTGATTGTTAGTCATAGTACCTGTGACTTCAATAATATTTTGAATAGGTCTTTTAGCCATTGATTTAACTATTTCCGTCAAATCAGTACTTTGCTGACGATAAATTGCTATTTGTTCATCTTTGGCTTGTAAGTGAAATTTGTACTTTTCCTCAACAGCTACTAGTGCTAAGTCGTATTCTCGCTTTAAATAGTTTTCAATTTCCGCTTTTTTCGCGTCGCAAGGAACATTAACCCGAATAATCAAAGCACCATCATTCTTATTTTCAATAGCTTGAATGAATAGTTCTTCACCACCACATTCAACTTGTAGTTTTTGAAATGATGTTAGAAATGCTTGCCAATCAATACCATTACGAAAAATTAAATCAACTGTTTCCAAAGCTTTTTGGAATAGTTTGGTAAACTCTCCAGGCGCAAACTCACCGATACTTGGACGACGTTCTTGATTACCACTTTTCATATATACATACTGGCAATCAATATTATTAAGCTTTGTATCTGCATTGATATTCCAGTCTTCCAAGCAAGCACCTGTAAACTTTGCACCAGTAAAATCTGTTCCTAATGCTTGTACTCTTGTAAGGTTAGTTTCCCGAAAATCTGCTCCAGCAACGTTTGCTTTCCTAAGATTAAACCCTGTCAGATTCTGACCAGAAAAATTCGTTTCCTTGAGATATAATCCAGTTAAATCTGCTGCCGATAACTGTTTATAGACTTGTGCTTGTTGTAACAACCGTCGCAAACGCTGGCGCAAAACTGGCCAGTGAATTGGTTTGGTTATGTAATCCATTGCCCCTACTTCAAAGGCACGGTTGACAGACTCTTCATCATCCAGGGCTGTAATCATCAAGATGGGAGTCCGCTCCCATATTTTGGAGATGACAATATCGTTAGTATCAAAAGTTGCAAGGGCTGAGATTAAATTGTTCCTAGCAATTTGAAGCAACTGCTTACAGCAGGTAAAGCCATCCATTACAGGCATCACAGCATCTAGCAAAACTAGCTCCGGTTTGACAGTCTGGTAAGCATCTAAACACTGCTTACCATCAGAGACCTCGACTACTCGATAGCCTTCTAGTTCCAGAGCTTTACGCAACAGCACTCGCATGGACTTGTCACTATCAGCCACTAAAATCAGTGGTGGTTGCTTAGAAAGAGAAAATGGCCTTATGCCTGACATGAGATAGCATTACTGAGAAAATGCTGGAATATATGCTTAGATACATCCTGAGTATCCAATGTTCCGATTTATAACGCAATATTTCGCAGAAAATCAACGTTAAGCAAAGTTCGTAAAATGTCGGATAACAATTTACTTGTCATGTTATCAAATTAATGTCGTTAAACTTTTAAATTGATGAAATTACCATCCCAGCTATATTGCAGCACTTTGGATTCCCTGGAACAACGGCAGATAAAAAAGACTTATACTATGTGCGTATAATGGGCTAATCCTTGATATAGCCTAACTTGGCAGGGTGCATCCTAGAGCGACAGTAATGTGTTAACGACGACAAATAATTTGTTATCCGACAGAATTTATTTATTTCATAGTTCCTATGTACTATCTCTTCCTGTGTGACAGTTAAAGGTGCGGAATGTGGGTTTTATGAGAGTACACTTGTATCAAGTTAGTTTAATCACTTATAATTCCTGCTATAACCTCGCCAATACGCTTTTGCTCCTCTAAGAGTAAGGAAGGGCTGCCATGGGGGATTTTGACGATCGCAATTAGCCGAACTTGATATTATATGTAAACCAAGCAGGTAAGGTAATAAAAATGCTGAAAAACAAGAATCTACTGGTAGCAGCTATTATCTGCTTGTGTTTGAGTAATGAAAATACTGCCTTTGGTAAAGATGTTGGCGTTATTTTAGCAAAAATTAAAAATACTCAGTCCGCAGTTATTCAAAACAAAAACGCAGTTGCTAACTTCGAGCAAGGAAGCAATCTCTATAAACAGGGAGATTTAAAAGGAGCAGAGGCGGCTTTTCGGAAGGCAATTGAACTAGAACCCAATTTTGCACAAGCTTATATTGCCTTGGGAAATACTCTCGACGATCGAGGTAAACCACAAGAAGCGATCGCCCAATACAATAAAGCCATTAGCCTCGCTCCTCAAGACTCTGGAGCATACTTTAATCTGGGTTTGACTTTAGCAAGACTAAATCAGTTAGAACCTGCGATCGCCCAATATCAAAAAGCCATCAGCCTTGAACCCAAGTATGCTGAAGCTCACTATAACTTAGGAAATGCTCTCTACGCTCAAGGCAAGCTCACAGAAGCAGTTACCGAATATACAGCAGCAATTCGCCTCAAACCAGATTATGCACCGACTTACACCCGTTTAGGAAATACTCTGTACGATCGAGGTGAGCTAGCAGAAGCAGTTACTCAGTATAAAAAATCCATTAGCTTCGATCCTAACTATGCAGACGCTTACTATTACTTAGGAAACGCCTTGTACGCTCAAGGAAAGCCAGCAGAAGCAATCGCCAACTATACCGAAGCCATTCGCCTCGCTCCGAAAAATCCAGCAGGTTATAATGCCTTGGGAAATACTCTATACGCTCAAGGCAAACTAGAAGAAGCGATCGCACATTACAAAAAAGCCATCAGCTTCGCTCCCAACTATGCAGACGCTCACTATAATTTAGCAAGTGCTTTTTACGCTCAAGGCAAGCTAACAGAAGCAATCGCCGACTATACGGAAGCGATTCGCCTCGATCCCAAACACGCACAAGCTTACACAGGTTTGGGAAATGCGATGGACGATCGAGGTAAACCTCAAGAAGCGATCGCACATTACAAAAAAGCCATTAGCCTTGTACCTAACGATGCATTCACTTACTATAATTTGGGAATCACTTTGGGAAGAGAACAACAACCAAAAGAAGCGATCGTTAATCTCAAAAAAGCCAGAGAATTATTCCAAGCTGAGAAAAACAAGGAGATGGTTGAGCAAGTTGATCGGCTAATCCAAAAAATTAATACCCAAACGAATTGAATAAACGGATTGGGGATTGGGGACTGGGGACTGGGGACTAGGAAAGAAGCAGGGAAGAAAAACTATTAACAAATGACAAATGACAAATGACAAATGACAAAACAAAGGGGTAAAGTCTACCTCGTAGGTGCTGGGCCTGGAGATGCGGCATACCTAACAATAAAAGCTTACAATCTCTTAGCTACTGCTCAGGTATTAGTCTACGATGCTTTAGTAGATGCTCAATTATTGCAGTGCGTACCAGATAATTGTCTGAAGTTAGATGTCGGCAAACGCGGTGGCAAACCCAGTACAAGCCAAGCACAGATTAACAAGTTACTGGTAAACCACTGTCTGCAAGGAAAACAAGTTATACGCCTCAAATCAGGCGATCCGTTGATTTTTGGGCGTTGCACTTCCGAAATTGAAGCGTTGAAAGCATCCGGTTGTGATTTTGAACTAGTACCAGGAATTTCCTCAGCCCTAGCAGCACCTTTATTGGCAGGAATCCCCCTAACAGATCCGGTGTTAAGCCGCACTTTTGCAGTCCTTACAGCTCACGAACCAGAAGTTTTAGACTGGGAGGCGCTGTCACGCTTAGAGACACTGGTAATTTTGATGGGAGGGCAACATCTACCAGAGATTGTAGATCAACTGGTAAAACACGGGCGATCGCACTTAACACCCATTGCGATCATCCGTTGGGCAGGAACTCCCGAACAACAAATTTGGACAGCGCAACTGGGCAATATTCTGGAACAAACCGTCGGATTATCCCTTTCCCCAGCAGTAATTGTGATTGGCGAAGTTGTTAGGCTACGCAAGTACTTACAACCTGAGAAAATAGATTGTCAGGATTCGACTTCAGCCAAAACTTTTAGCCCCTCTGCTATGTCAAGCAATTTCCCCCTATCTCCCCTTACTGGTAAAATAATCTTAGTGACACGTTCAGTTGGTCAATCGAGTCAATTTAGTGATCGCCTTATTGCATCAGGTGCAACAGTCATCGAAATGCCTACCTTAGAAATCGGCCCGCCCTCCAGTTGGGAAGCTTTGGATCGTGCGATCGCTCATTTATCTGACTTTGACTGGTTAATTCTCACTTCTACCAATGGCATAGACTACTTTTTTGAAAGGCTAACTACCCAAGGTAAAGATAGCCGCGCCTTAGCTGGCATCAAAATTGCCGTCGTTGGTGAGAAAACAGCCCAAAGTCTCAAACAACGCTCTCTGCAAGCAGATTTTATTCCCCCCAACTTTGTTGCCGATTCTTTAGTGGAAAATTTTCCAGATAAATTAGATGGTAAAAAGGTATTATTTCCCAGAGTTGAAAGCGGCGGCAGAGAAGTTTTAGTTAAGGAATTAACTCTCAAGGGAGCAAAGGTGATAGAAGTTGCGGCATATCAATCTTGTTGTCCTAGTAGTATTCCACCTGCGGCAAAGTTAGCTCTTCAAAACCGCAAGGTAGATGCGATTACCTTTGCCAGTTCTAAAACTGTACAATTTTTCTGTCAACTTACTAATAATATATTTTCCAACAATGATGCTAGCCAATTCTTAGAGGGAGTTTGTATTGCCTCTATCGGGCCCCAAACCTCCAAAACTTGCCATGATTTATTTGGACGTGTGGATATAGAAGCCCAAGAATACACTTTAGATGGCTTAACCCAGGCACTGATCGTATGGGCGACAAATTCTTAGATGAGGCAGGGGAGGCAGGGGGAGCAGGGGAGCAGGGGAAGCAGGGGAGGTAGGAGAAGTGAGGGACAAAAATTAATAACCAATGCCCAATGCCCAATGCCCAATGACAAATGACAAATGACAAATGACAAAACGTATAATCGGTTTAACCGGAGGTATTGCCACAGGCAAAACCACTGTCACCAATTATTTAGCTAGCACTTATAATCTGCCGATTTTGGATGCAGATATTTATGCTAGAGAGGCAGTATGTTTAGGTTCGCCGATTCTGGGTGCGATCGCTCAACGTTACAGCGAACAAATTTTATTACCAGATGGCAGCCTCAACCGTCAAAAGCTAGGTGAAGTTATCTTTAATCGTCAAGATGAACGCAACTGGATAGACAATTTGATTCATCCTGATGTGCGCGATCGCTTTCTCAAAGCAATTGCTCAGTCTTCGTCACAAATACTGGTGTTAGTAGTGCCTCTATTATTTGAAGCGGGAATGACTGATTTGGTAACTGAAATCTGGGTAGTGCGTTGTTCTCAAGAGCAACAACTACAAAGATTGATACAACGAAACCATTTAAATAGAGAACAGGCACGTGCCAGGATTAACAGCCAGTTATCTATCGAAGAAAAAGTGGCTCATGCAGATGTCGTTTTAGATAACTCCTTCACCCTAGAAGTATTACTAGAGCAGGTAGATATAGCTCTAAAAACTACTAGTAAGGACTAGATGCTATTTATCTTAAAAAAGATACATAGATGACATTCTCAAGACATAAAAGCTTTATAAATTTTCGGATTATCTAGTTAAGTAAAAGAATGTCACCGAAGAGGCAGAGGGGAAGGGGGCTCTTAGCAGTTCTTGAGCAAGCCCAACACTCTGCGACAAGCGTTGCGGAGTATGGGTACGTTCGCGGAGCGTCTCGTTGGCGCAGCCTCTCGTAGAGAAGAGAAGCCCCGCCCTGGAAGGGCGCTCGGCTGGGAAGGGGTTACAAGCTTCGTCCCAGCCTCTCTCCCCTGCTCCCCCGCTCCCTGCTCCCCTACTTCTTTTGACATCTGACCTATTATTGTCCAATAATTCGGTGATTTTACAGTTGAAGCTGCAATTGATAGTACTGTAAATTTAAATGGTTGTTGGGCAAAAGATATCATGGAGTAAATTCAAACATTAATTCAAACATTAATTCAAACATTAATAACTAAAGATTAAGATTGAAGAAAAAATAATTTAAAATCATTGATTTTCTTTTAAAATTATTATTTAAGTACCTTTTCAACGAACTGCCTAATTAGACATTGGGTGATAAATTGCCTTTACTAGCTGTCAATGTGGTTAATTACTAACTAAATTGTCCACCTGTTCAATTCTGGATTGGTGATTGAAAGAGATTTAGATTTACCTAGAGTCTAGAACTCTTTGTTATAGATTTCTTCTTTTGGAGAACTCACTTATGTCTTTGATGAGGACAGGTATGAACTTAAGTTTTAGTTTTTTAAATAAATTAGCTGTGGTTATCTCTCCAGTAACAGAATTAAAACAAAAGAAGAAAATCCATGATTACAGACAACAAGTTTGTGGAGGCGACTACATATTTGAGCGCCTCAATGAAGGAACAATCGGGTACATGACTGGAGTAGGGAAAAGCGTTAAAGCCTGCGATCGCATTATTTTACGAGAAGGTTGTGAATCTTATCAATATCAAGTTGAAGAAATTGATTACTACTCCGCTCCATCTGATATGTGGATAGCTTTACTCAAGCAAATACCGAATGACTAAATATTAAAGTCAACCAGTTGCTTCAATTATAGAGTTCAATACAGTTCAGAATGAGCAACAAAATCCCGTTTATCGCATCTTTAAAGACCAATTATCTACACGATTCTCCTTCTCTTACTAGATAATAGTAGAAGTAAGGTACATCATAGTCTGCTCCTGGCTTGTTACAGGTTTTTGCAAATACATGAGATACACCCCTCCCCAACCCTCTTCTTACCAAGGGGAGGATGCGCGATAACGCTCTGTGAATCCTAGCTCAATTTCCTGTAAATTTTGTTCAAAGCCAATCGGTTTAATGTTCCTTAAAATGGCTTTATCAAATTTGCCTATTCTCCAGTATTGATTTCCCCAAGGCTTATTTTGATCGTAAAATCCTGGCGCTCGAAAACTTGCAAATTTAATTTCATTTTTAACGTTGTAAAAATCTCTCCATTTTGTGATGTTGGTAGCTAGCGTAGTTCTAACTTTTCTACTTTGCTCTCCTGATACAATTATCCTCTGATCAAGGGGGAACTGAGTAGCAACTTCTTTTTGATCGATTAGATTTCTCAGAAGATTAGTTTTGACTATTGTGCCGCTTGGATCTTGCCACGTTTACTTTTCTTAATTGGATAAAGTCGGACTCAGCTGTCGAAGAAACTCAATATTCAAATCTAGCTTTTCTCCTAACCATAGCGAATGAACTGCGTGGTCTGTCACAGCATCGCCTGTCTCAGGGTGGACGAGGATATCCAATCCGTCACGATTGAGCATTAACCAGGGAACGACTTTATCAAACTGATTCGGTAAGAAAGCAACTTGATACATTGCTTTTGGGTGAGGGCCGATGGGCTTGTCAAACCAGCGTCCGAGTTGCACGTCAAACCTAGCGCCTAATCCTTCGCGTACACGCGCAGCTACATCCCGACTCTCAGGATCGAAGTAAACATGAGCATGAAAACCAGTTATCTCGATAGTCTCTTCTTTCATAAATCCACTTTTCGCTCTCAACTCTAATTTTGGGTAGCAGACTTTTTCTTTCGTCGTAGTCAATTTTCATCCTGGGGCGGTAAGGTGTCATTTTGACAGTATAATCGAGCATTGTTTGAATGAAGCGATCGCTGATAATCCGCCCATAACTTTTCGCCCCCGCCTCTACTTCATAATCGCATTGTGGCATCTTTTCTACGTCGTTGTAGGCGTGGACTTCGGGAAGGTTAAAGTCACCGTCTTTGGACTCTACCACTAAACCATATTTCTTTACCTGTTCATAATCACATCTTGAGCAAAAAGTGGACATCCAACCCAGCTTTTTGCAGTCTAGCGCCATAGAATCCACCTAATGCTTCAGCTCCCAGAATGGAATACGTGCGATCAGACATTTTTTCTATAACGGAATTTTCCTAGAAACATCAGAAGGTGATGTCTGACGGGAGTATGCGTCTAGGTGTAGTTTATTCACCGCCTGATTTTAAATTTATTTTGTTTAATAAAACTTAAAATAGGTTTATTATCCTTTAAAATCTTTTGCAGAGATTTAGGTAAGATATATGGCTGATATTGTTGATATTGCAGTTACGGCTGAGTCGTTTAAAACACTGGTGGCAGCTGTACAGGCTGCTGGTTTAGTAGAAACATTAAAAAGTCCTGGCCCGTTCACTGTCTTTGCACCAAATGACGATGCTTTTGCCAAATTACCAGCGGGAACTATCCAAACTCTGTTACAGAATATTCCCCAGCTAACGCGAATTTTAAAGTATCATGTCGTTCCCGGAAAGCTGCTACAAGCTGATTTAGCACAACTCGGTACGGTTAATTCTGTAGAAGGTTCACCGATTAAAATTGATTCTTCTGATGGTTTTGAAGTTAAAAATGCCACAGTTTTAGCAGCAGACATCGAAGCTGATAATGGTGTGGTACACGTTATCGATACGGTAATTTTACCGGGTTAATTCGGCTGGGGTGGGTGTTTTCCACCCTAGTTATCCAAAAATTTTATAATTAACTAACTATTGGTAGTATTAAAACGCAACTCAATAGTTTAATTTATGTTATATTTGCAATGTGATTACTCACTCATATATTAATGTTGATTTCGTTATTTTAAAATACAATAAATTAAATTCTTAAAACGCTAACATCTATCCCAACAAATTAATGCTCGATTTAAACACCTTAGTTGAGTTCTCTCGTGGCAACTGCATAAGTATTTGTGCATTTCTCGTACCAGCGAACTTGCTTGTCACAATTTTAACGATGAGCCTGGTAGCGTTACGTCGTCCATCGCATCAAGTGTGGCAATCTGCTGGAATCGCTAGCTTTTTCGCTTCTGTAATGATATTGCACGTATATACTTGGTTCATGATTGGCGTAGTGATGGCTCCTACTTATATTTTGCTGTGGCTAGCAATCACTTGTTTGGTGACTAATTTTGCAGCAATTATTTTTCAAAGACGCTACAGTAACAGTCCTAGTCTTTCCAACTGAAGTCTATCGGGCGTCTATAGGTGATATTTTCCGAAAATGATCATTTGACGCCTATCCATTCATGCTCAAGGATGGCATATAACCAAGAGTCTCGCCATTCTCCCTTAATCCAATGGTGTTCTCGCAAATACCCTTCCTGCTGCATTCCAATTTTTTGCATAACTCGTGCAGAGGCAATGTTTTCTGGATGGCAAGTGGCAAAGATGCGATGTAAGTCTAACTGCTGAAAACCAAAGGATACAACTGCTTTTACAGCTTCAGTTGCATATCCTTGTCCCCAAAATTCCTGAGTTAAACAGTATCCAATAGAGCCTGTTTTGTTACCAGCATCCTGAACGGATATGCGACAGATACCAATCAATTGCTTTCGGGGTTTTAAAGTTACTGCCAAGGCAAAATGCTGACGAGGTTCTTCCCATTGTAATGAAATCTCTGTTTGCAAAAAGTTTTTGGTATCTTCTTCACTATTGGGGCCAAAGGTTAAATAACGCACAACTTTAGGATCGCTAGCATATTGATGAACCTCTTGCCAATCTGATTCTACAAAGTCTCGCAGTATAAGACGTTCGGTTTCTAGTGGTATCATTTGGGAAATTCTGCACGTAACTGATTGACTACCCAATCTAGTCCCACGGAATGGGCGGCTTTGAATAATAAACGATCGCCTGCTTGCACAAATGTTTTCAACCTAGCCACCAACTCGGCATGAGTTGCAAAGCACTCCGATGGGATACCCTCGGCACTAAGAGCGATCGCTTCGGCATCTTGTCCATCTACCAAAACCAACAAGCCATCTAAATTCAACTTTTGCACCGTTTCTCCCACTCGCTGGTGCAACTGTTGCGATCGCTCTCCCAATTCTTTCATTGCACCCAATACGGCAATTTTTCGCTTTCCGGGTGTGTCTGCCAATAATTGCAACGCTGCAATCATAGCTTCGGGTGCAGCATTATAAGTCTCATCTAAGATTACCACATCATTGGGTAAGGTAAATCGCTGCGATCGCCCTGTGGGCATATCCACCATTACACCTGCTTTTAAGGATGCCCAATCGATCCCCAACACCTTTGCCACCGCTAAAGCTGCCAAGAAATTAGTGGCATTATGACGACCAGGTAAAGGTAGAGGTAGTTGGATTCCTGCGACTTCCACAGTCTCGTTATCAATTAACTGCCCTTGAATATCCCCACCAGAAAAGCCGTAAGTCAAAACTTTTCCGTGCCAAACTTTTGCTGCTGTGGCCATTAATAAAGGATTGTCGTGGTTGAGAATTGCCACACTATCAGCAGGCATTTCCGCTAACAACTCACATTTTGCTTCAGAGATCGCTTCTTCAGAACCTAGTAACTCAATATGTGCCGTCCCCACATTGGTAATCACTCCAATTGTTGGCCGCGCTATTTGCGTCAGTTCGGCAATTTGTCCCCTACCCCGCATTGCCATTTCAATCACAGCATAGTCATTTTCGACGCCAAGTTCTAGGAGAGTTTTCGGAACACCGATTTCGTTGTTGTAATTTCCATAAGTTTTGTGAACTCGTCCCTTTGTTCCTAAAACTGCGGCGATCAATTCTTTGGTTGTAGTTTTACCCACCGAACCTGTTACACCAATTACAGGAATATTAAAGCGATCGCGCCACCATCGACCAAGTTTTTGATATGCCTTGAGGGTGTCTTTTACCTGTAATACAGGAAATCCCGGATTTTTGTATTCAAAATCTACGATTGCAGCTATTGCCCCCTTTGCGATCGCAGTTGGCACGAATTCATGTCCATCAAACTTATCGCCTCGGAAAGCGACAAATATTTCACCTGGCTTCAAGGTACGGCTATCTGTTTGGATACCGCTAGTTACTTGTGTTAAAGCAGTTTCAGATAAGTTTACAGAGTGGGCTAAAATAACTTCAGCCAGTTGGGTTAGGGTGACAGAACAAAGCATAAACAATTTATAATTTAAAGTTCAAAATCATAAAAGCAAAAAATAGTGGCAAAGAAGTTTAACTTCCGTGCCACGCTTTATTTATAAGCTACTTATACAGTTTAATCAAGTAAAGGACAATGGGCATAACAAGTTATGTTCAATCGCCCTATGCACGATTTTTAATCAAGATTACTTGCACAATTTGTATTGCTATCTCACTCGAAACCCCTAAAGCTTGATATAAATCAATTAAGAAGTATTTTTCTTCTTCAGGTATAATACCTTCAGCTAGGACAAAATCGGTGGCTACTGCAAAGGCTGTTTCCCGCAAATCTTGAGATAAAGAATCTTTTGCTGCATTAAACAAAGCATTAAAGTCATCACCTTGGAGAATGCCCAAAATTTTTTCAAACAGCCTGTTCATTACTTCATTGGAATAACTTTTAAAAAGTTTCATCCGAGATAGCACAGAAATGATAGAATTTTCTTGCTCAACAGAAAGATAACCGTCTGAAGCAGTTGCCGTCAATATAATGACAGCAAAAGCTTCCGCTGGACTGAGTGCTGCTTGGGCTTGGCTTTCTCTGCCCAACACAGCGTCAAATAGACCCATTGTAGTAGCTCCTTGGTTAGAGTCCCAATAGTGTCACAGTTACCTGTATGTTTGGTAGATTTACAGGAAAGACTGTGATACTTGAGACTTTCATCCTTTAGTGTTCCCAGGATTTATTCACGGCGAACACTTATATCCAATGGTTTTTGGCAGGAACTACATTGCCATCTATAAACTTAGCGTTCTCCTGTCTTTTCTATTGTCTCAATTACCGCCAAACCTATACCAGAAGCTGCCATTAACAGTACTACTGATATCAAATAGGCGTTGGTCAGCATTCGTAAAGCTTCATCGAAAAAAATATAGGTGGTCATTGCTTCACCTTTTGAACTTTGTGTTGCTAGTGCTTTTTATTTCTCCACACCCTGATAGGTGAATTTCGTTAAGAAATTGCTAGCAATTGCATCTTAACAAAACTTTAGCTCTTTCAGAACAGCATTCAAACTTTTTATTTCTGAAGATTTGATGAATTTTAGAAAGCCTTTGTAAAAGAAATTACTTAGTTTTAGTTTAGTTCGCAAGTTGTATCACCCTAAATTTACGTAAAGATAGTTGTTAAATATGTCAACTAACTCACAAATAATTCTGAGAATAAACATCTACAAATTGCCTATTTTTGCAAACTATATTGTAAATATAGAAGAAGATTTCCAGTTTCTCAAAGAGATTAGGAATCTGAGCTACAAATTAAATAGGATTACTACATCTCAGTGCATATACGAAAGTTATTCAATTAGGAATTCTGAGGTTTCACTTAAAAAAAGGGTGTTGCAGAACAGTGGAATAAATTGGGACAAGCTGTTGAAGCTCTTGAAGCAGAGGGGGAATTTTAGAAGTCCCCAAATTATCACGCTTTCTCTGCAAGGCCAAAAAAGAGATGCCTAAAATAAACAGCGTTCAATTGTCGCTACAACTGATTGAGAAAGAGAATCAAAATCGTAACCACCTTCTAAGCCAAACAGAATTTTACGAGTTACTCCTAGACAATAATCAGTAAATAAAGCGTAGTCTTCTGGCTGCAAATTAATACTTGCCAAAGGATCTGCGGCATTGCCATCATAACCAGCACTCACAATCAGTAAATCCGCTTGAAAGTTAACTAAAAACGGTACGACTTGTTTTTCAAATAGTGGCTGATATATGGCAATATCACTACCAGGGCGTACTGGTAAATTTAATACATTATTGTGAAAGCCGCGTTCTGTCGATCTTCCCGTACCGGGATAGCATGGATACTGATGTAGGGAACAATAGGCGATGCGTGCTTCTGTTTCAATGATCGCCTGAGTACCATTACCGTGATGCACATCCCAATCGAGGATGGCGACGCGGTTAATTCCAGGTTGTTGTAGAGCAAATAAAGCAGCGATCGCGGCATTAGAAAATAGACAAAAGCCCATCCCTGCATCACTTTCAGCATGGTGTCCTGGAGGACGCGCTAGTACAAAAGCTGGATTAGCCAACCGTAACACAACCTCAACTCCATCTAACCATGCACTGACTGCCAACAATGCCACATCATAACTGCGCGGGGAAATTGGCGTATCTCCATCCAAAGGGCCGCCGCCATTAGAAGCGATTTGCCACAGTTTTTTGATGTAGGCTGGGCTATGTGCTCTAACCAACGAAGACATCAGTGATAGCTGTTCTGATGCTGGTGTGGGCGATCTCCAGGTAATTTTATCTGCGAATGTAGCTGCTTTTAGGGCATTTGCGATCGCACTTAAACGTTCTGGTTTTTCGGGATGGTATTTTCCAGTCTTGTGATCTAAAAATTCGTCGGAATAAATGACTGGCAGCATAGGACGAAAAAGGTCGGCAGCAGGACAATGAATTTTATTGTATCCTCACGGGTACAAACAGTTTTTACTGTACTAACGCTCTTCCATCACTCTGGTCAAAGAAAAATTTTAGGCAACTTTTAAACAAAGGACAGGAACTGGGTTTGGAGCTTTATTTTCTAACATTATGGCTAAAATCATCTCTTTTGCCTGAAAGTCTTGTGTAGTAAGGATTATTGTTTTATGCTCTGGTGAGAGTGATGGAAGAGCGCTAAGTAACTTGGTGCAATAAAACCAAACTATGTGAATAAAAGTTAACTAGGCTAAAACCCTCTTCCCTCCTACCTCCTGGCTTCTCTCAACGATAAATTTTCCCACCCAGTTACTTAGATCGTTGGTCGTTTACTTTTGAGAACTTCTGTTGCTTTGTGTTCAGAAAGTGGGCGGTAGAATAAAAAGCCTTGTACCTCCTCGCAGTTGATAGATTTCAAGAATTCCAATTCCTCTTCCTTCTCTACCCCTTCGGCTGTTAACTTTAATCCCAAGCTGTGTCCCAAGGTAACTATCGCCTGGATAATATGAGCTACTTTGGCATCCTGCGTCAAATATTGAATAAAAGATTTATCTATTTTCAGATTGTGGAGTGGCAAAAGTTGTAGGCGCGAAAGCGAGGAATGACCTGTACCAAAGTCATCAATGGAGATGTAAACACCCATCTGCTGTAGCTCCTCTAACACCCTTGTGGTAAAATCCAAGTCCTTAATCGCTGTGGTTTCCATAATTTCTAGTTCTAAAAAGCGCGGCTCTAGACCTGTTTGTTCTAAAACCTTGGCTATAGTCTCTACCAATTTGGGTTGGCGGAACTGCTTCAGAGAAAGATTGACAGCGATCATAATTGGTGGCAATCCAGCATCTTGCCATGCTTTATTTTGGCTACAGGCCGTCTGTAGAGTCCATTCGCCGATGGGGACAATTAATCCACTTTCTTCGACCAGGGGAATGAATACACTGGGGGCGACCAATCCCATCTCTGGGTGCTGCCAACGCAACAGAGCCTCCATACTAGTAATTTCTCCTGTGGCAATGTTCACACGAGGCTGATAGTACAGCGTAAATTCATTGCGTTCTAGGGCATAGCGCAAGCTCTTTTCTAAAGTCAGAAGTTCAGGATTTTTAGCACTTAGGGAAACACTATAGAATTGGTAGTTATTCCGCCCTTTGTCTTTGGCATAGTACAAAGCGGCATCTGCGTGCTGGATTAGTGTTTCGGCGTCAGGGCTGTTGTTATCAAGTAAGGCAATACCGAGGCTGGCAGTCACATAAAGTTCATGCCCTTGGAGATGAAAAGCATCTTCAAAGGCTTGTAAGATTCTCTGCGCCACCAAAGTTACCTCTTCAATATCATTGACTCGTGGGAGTAAAATCGTAAATTCATCGCCTCCCCAACGGGCTACAGTATCTCCGCCTCTGAGTGAGTCTTTTAATCTTTGAGAGACACTTTGTAACAATTGGTCTCCCAGAGTGTGCCCCAGAGTATCATTAATGACCTTGAAGCTATCCAGATCGAGAAAGATCACAGCTAAACTTTCGTCATTTCGAGTGGCGTTGGGCAGAGTTTTACTGAGCAGCTCATTAAATAGTAGACGATTGGGCAACCCTGTCAGCAAGTCATGGAGGGCTTGATAGCGAATCTTTTCTTCTACTTGTTGACGCTGCCGCGCACCAATGATACTAGCGGCCATCGTCAAAAGAGTAGATTCTTCGTGCTTTGACCAATGACGCTCAAAGGTACAGTCTGCCAAGCCAAGATACCCCCAGAAATCATTATCCAAGCGAAGAGGCACTAAGAGAAGAGATTGAATGCCATCTCGAATCAGGAATTCTTGTTCGGCGACAGGAAATTTTTGGGTGATTCCGCTAATCGATTTGCCGCTAGAGAGAACTGTGTACCAACGGGCTAATCCAGAAGTTTGATAAGGCTGATTCTGCCAATGGTTACGGGTAGATTCAATACAAGATTGTGTCCATTCAAACCGTAGGCTGACTGCCATTTCTTCTGTAACAGGATGGAGATGGTTCTCAAAGAGATAGGCACGATCTGCCTTGGCAGCTTCGCCTAGTACAGCTAGAGCTCGATCGATACCAGTTTCGTAATTCATTTCTCCTAGCAAATAATTGGCAGCTTCTGCAACTGCTTGTAACAAGCGATCGCGCTGCCGTAGTTCGGTTGTAGCTTGCTTTTGCTCTGTAATATCCCTAATAATAAAACTTCTAATTAAATCACTTTCAGGAAGATAGAGAACGGATTGTTCAAAAACTTCTGTACCTACTTCCACCTCCCGCACAAAAGAATTTTTTTCTAGATTGTTAACTCCAATCAAGAGTCCCGTTAAGATTGGGTGTTCTGTTCCAATTTCCCTAAGATTGGGAAACTTGATAGCTGCGGCTGGATTGAGATAAGTAATTCTTCCCTCGAAATCCATCTCAATAATTGGATTGGGAATGAGTTCAGGAAACGATGCTAGGCGAGCTAGAGCAGACTCACTAGCTGCTTCAAAGCTGGGATCGATAGCTAAGGTTTGAAAAGGATTGGCAGGACTGGCTTGCTCTGATAAGAAACCAGATAAGTCTTCAACATCAAAAGATTCAGAAAATGCTTGTTCTGAAATGTTGGAAATAGCATAATATTTAGCCTGAGCTTTATTACTGCCAAAAGCAATAATATCTCCATGCCTAAGATTATGAGAAAAGCATTTATTACCATTTACAAATAAGCCATTAGTACTTCCTTTACCCTTATAGTTGCCATCAATAATCTGGAAGCCGTATTGGTCAGTTTCTGGAACAGTTACTCGCAATAAAATTGCATGTTGCATTGATACTGACCGGGAAGCCAAGACAATAGTGTTTGCAGGATGCCGCCCCAGAGAATAAGTAGTCTCTCGTAAGGGGACAGTTCGCCGCCCTTCCAGGTCTTGGATGACCAACAGATGGCGTATTTTTTCCCGCTCATTTCCTCGCATGGCTGTTCCTCAATTTCTCATACAATTAATATTTATGTCTTAGTCTAAAAAAGACTGCTCCTATAAGTCCAGAATTTTAGGCTGCACTTATGGTAAAATTTGCTTCATAAAAGTTCTCAATCATTTGCGTAGGCGTAGCCCGCCGCAGGCATCGCAAAATTGGTCTAAAAGTGTAGACCAGCCTTTACCTTCATGATTGACCGCAAGCACTCTTCTTTTTATGGAATGAGTTGGCTAATTGTTAAATCAGTTTTTTTAATAGAAATTCTGTTGTTTTTTATATTCATACATAAGTTATAAACTTTGTTACTTTGTCTACATCATCTAACCTTGTCTTTCTTAGGATACCCAGACTAACAATTCAAAATTAAAATTTCAAAATTATACCCTTACAGGCAAGCAAGCTAGGCGTAGCGTCACGTAAAGCCTGCGGCATAGCTACGCTTAGGGCACAGCCTCTTGTAGAGAAGAGAGTTACATGAGGGAATTTCAACCCTGACTAAAACTGAACAAAGTCGGAGCCAATCCGTCTCCGAGCTAAGTATAGATGTTGGCGTTAGCCTCTCTCTTTAGGAACTAGTTATTCATTAGTCACATCTTTACTTAAAATTTATAAAATACCTAATCTCCAACCTCATAAAGTTAGGGACTTTTTATGTCTTATATATTGAGTATTAGTCCAACAACTTAGGGATAATAGAGAGGTATGTTTAACTTTTCCTTCCCCTGATAATGGGGTTAAGAAAGTAAGCATTGGTTAAGCATGGTTGATGAGTATGAATTGATACCTATTGTTTACGATTAAATGCTGAAAATAAGTGTTTTGAGCATTGGATGAGCATTTTAGAGAGAGTGAAGGCTGAAGTGTTGATATTATGTCGGTTTATCGTAATCTGCAAGAAACTCACTTAAATCGTGCCCGCGCCAGTCTCAGACAAGCGCTTTCTTGGTATGGATATCTTCGCAAGTCAGGACAGCTTTCATCTAACCCAGAATTGGTAGGTTTGGTAAAACCAGAATTGGAAGCTTTGAATGCCACACTCAACAAGCTAGATTCAAACATCATTAGAATAGCTGTCTTTGGTTTGGTGAGTCGAGGAAAGTCAGCAGTTTTAAATGCCTTACTGGGAGACAAAATTCTGCAAACTGGGCCCCTAAATGGTGTCACCCAATGGCCGCGTTCCGTGCGATGGCAGCCCGGTGGGAAGGTACTAGTAGAGTTAATTGATACTCCCGGATTAGACGAAATTGCGGGTGAGTCACGGGCAGATATGGCACGAGAAGTAGTACATCAGGCAGATTTGATTTTGTTTGTCGTGTCTGGTGATATCACGCGTACTGAGTATCAAGCACTGCTAGAATTAAGGCGATCGCAAAAACCCCTAATTTTAGTGTTTAACAAGATAGATCTATACCCAGATACCGATCGCGGAGTGATTTACCAAAATTTGCAACAACTCGGTGCTGGAAATCACGCCACGTGCTCCACTTGGGGAAACCCCAAGACCGCAGTGGCTCCCCAAGCAAAGCTTCTACTCCCGGATGAAATTGTGATGGTAGCGGCGGAACCAGCAGCAATGGAAGTGCGGGTTGAGTGGCCTGATGGGCGTGTCAGTTATGAATGGGAAACACCACCACCGCAAGTAGACGAACTCAAAGAGACAATTCTGAATATTCTTAATCGGGAAGGGCGATCGCTTCTGGCTTTAAATGCACTGATCCAAGCACGGGATGCAGAAGCCGCGATCGCTCAAAAAACTATCGATTTACGCGAAAAGGAAGCTGAAGAAATTATTTGGCAATTTACCAAATACAAAGCTTTGGCAGTAATGCTCAATCCCATCGCCTTCTTAGATATCCTTGGCGGAACTGTTGCTGATTTAGCTTTAATTCGTGCTCTCGCTAGATTGTATGGTTTGCCGATGACTAGCTATGAAGCCGGGAAAATTTTAAAAACGATTTTATTTAGTTCTGGTGGCTTGCTACTTGGAGAATTAGGTAGTAGTTTTCTTTTGGGTTTAGGTAAAAGTACGGCTGCAATAACTAGTGGTGACAATCCCAGCAATATTACTGCTTTTGCTGGCAGTGCGATCGCTCAAGCTGGTATCGCCGGATATGGCGCATATTCCGTTGGCAAAGCTGCCCAAGTCTATCTCGAAAAAGGCTGCACTTGGGGACAATTGGGCGCTAGCAGTGTCATTCAAGAGATTCTCTCTCAAGTTGACCAAAACACAATTATGTATCGTCTGCGACAAGAGTTAGGTATAAAGTATTAAGATTTTTGAGTTGTGTTCCGAAAAGTTTCTGTTGACTTAAATTAACCAGGAAGTAAAAACTACCATATCAAGCTCGCTGACACGGCAGTTATAAACTAGCCGAAATTGTGCGCCTAGATTATGCCTTTAGCTTTGCCTTGCTGCTTAGATTTTTTGCCCAAGAATATACCAAAAGCACTAGCCGTCAATGAACCCAATATGATTGAGGGTTCTGGAACAGAAGTAGGTTTCAAAACAGGTGTCAAAAGAAAAGCATGAACAGGGTAATTACGTTCAGGGTCTTGAATAGTACCAGTACCGACAATTTGTCCAGAGTTGTTGATCCCATCTGCGCTTCCCAGAACCCAACCAGAATTAGCAGGAATGAGGTTGTTTAAATTGCTCATTTTCCCGTCACTATAGAAGAAGGGAGAGTCTGCATTACCAACTATCTGCCCAAAATCATTAATATCAGTAGCGTCGCTGTTTGTCCCCCCAAGTGTGCCTAAGTCTTGCAGTGTTCCACTCCCACTGTAGAGAAAGGCGTGGCTAACATTACAAGGGCATTCTTTTGGATCGTTTGGTTCAAAAGTTGCTCCAGTGTCTGCGCTACCAACGACCTGTCCTAAGTTATTGATAGCAGAAGCTACACCTTTTTCACCCCCAAGTGTGCCTAAGTCTTGTAATGCTCCACTCCTAGTGTAGAGGAAAGGGTGATTTTGTCCTGACTGAGTTTGTTTAGAGCCAACTATTTGTCCTGAGTCGTTAATATCATTTGCAGAGCTTAATCCCCCAAGGGTGGTCAGGTCTTGTAATTCTCCACTCCCACTGTAGAAAAAGGCGTGGAATTCTCCTTCCTTGGTTTCTGCCGAGCCAACGACCTGTCCTAAGTTATTGATAGCATTAGCGACACTGGATTCTCCCCCAAGGGTTCCGAGATTTTGCATTCCAGTAGCATCACTCCAGAGAAAAGCATAATCACTTCCATATACAGACTTCTTTGACTCACCGACTACTTGACCAAAATCATTGATTGCGTAGCCAGTGCTTGAGTTACCACCTAAAGTGCCTAAGTCGTCAGTTGCTGAATTAATTGCACTGTTAGGAGCCGTGCGAAAGGCGTTAGAGCGAAAAATATCAGTACTAGGAAGAATTGAGTTACCAACCACTTGACCAGCATTGTTAATGCCGTATGCTGCACTAAAAGCATCAAAGCCAGTAGCAGTAGGGTTTAAGGAACCAAGATCGGTAATAGAGTATAAAGATCCAGCAGCAGCCTGCTGGGGAATTGTAACTTCTCCGATGATTAAGGCGATCAGCCCGATACCTGTAGCGCCCAGAGTATACTTCAACATATTGTTATTAAAACTTTACCTTTATATTTTATCAGTATTTGCTCTACTTAAACGATCAAAAAATATACTGTGTTTCAGGAATACTCGTATTGGTACTTGTGTAAGGGTAGCTGCTTGGAGACAGTACAAGCTGTTAACAATTCACGCATTCACGCATTCAAACATTTTAGACATTTCAGACGAACGCGAGTGCGTCTCTAAGAGTTGAGAAGTGCCAACTCCTGCGGGGAGACGCCAAGGGCGATGCGCTCTTTAAGAGCGTTGTGGCAACTACGTTCCATTTAAACCCCGACTGAAATGGATCGGAGGCGGAGTAGCTCCGACTCCGCGCTACATGTAGATGTAGGGGTCTTAAACCCTTTAATTTACGATAAATTGGGTAGTTAGTTGTACAGATGAGTAGTTCTTTAGGGAGTTTTGAGTTACTAGAGACACGAGTGTTGAGAATAAATAAAAATTGTTTCGCCTTTGTTACCGTTTATAAGTGTTTATCAACTTCTATCAAGCTCTTCTGACAATTGACTGACATTCTCAATTTGGGATGCAAGATTGAGAACATGACCATCTCTACTAGCGATCGCAACTAGTAGAATTCCCTTACCTTTTTAAATCAAAGATGACAAGAGGGTAATTCCCACTCACTTTTGCGAAAAAGATGGCGGTGTTTACCACTACCTCTTGTGGGAAGCCTATCTAAACTGGAAATGTGAGCTGACTGAGGTCATTGAAAGCTCATAGTTAATATCTATCTCTGTAAACAAAGGTGAAAGTATCATGACAACTACCTTAAACTCATTTGAAACTGCTGGAGCGGCAAATATTGAAGAAGCCATTACTAACGCCATTACTGAAGCCCGGACAACTTGCGATCTAGATGGCAGTAATTCTGCTGGTTGTGCCGTAGCTTGGGACATTGTAGAAGAATTGCAAGCTGAGAAAGCTCATAAACAGCAAGCAAAATCAAAGAAAACCTCTTTGGAAAACTACTGCGATCGCCATCCAGATTCCGTAGAGTGTCTAATCTACGACGTTTAACTCTTCCGTAAATCAGTTGTCGCTGATTGCGTTATTTGCTTAATTGCTTCTAAATCAAGTGGTGGTGTTTCACTTTCCATTGCCAACCACAACAGATATTCGATATTCCCAGCAGGGCCAGTGATCGGCGACCAAGTTAAGCCTTTGTATTTCCACCCTAATTTGTGGGCGGCTTGCAACACCTGGAAAATGGCATCAGCTTGGTCGTTTGGATCGCGTACAACACCTTTTTTACCCACACGGGATCTGCCAACTTCAAACTGTGGCTTGACTAATAACACAACTTCTCGGTTTGCTTGAGTTAGTTGCCATAAAGCAGGCAGAATCTTAGTTAAAGAAATAAACGATACATCAACTACCGCCAAATCAGGAATCGCGTCATTGTCGCCATATAACTCATCTGGTCCTAGTTGTCGTAAATTGGTGCGTTCCCGCAAAATCACCCGTGGATCGTTTCGCAACCGCCAGTCCACTTGTCCGTAACCGACATCAATACCGTAAACTTGTTTTGCTCCAGCTTGCAAAAGACAATCAGTAAAACCACCAGTAGAAATCCCACCATCTAAACAAATGCGCTCGGCTACAGGAATGGCAAATACTGACAAAGCTTTGGAGAGTTTTTCACCGCCTCTAGAAACAAAAGGCGATCGCTCTTTAATATTTATTCGAGCTGTAATATCAACTTCAGTACCAGGTTTATCAACTAACTGCTGATTAACAGTAACTTCTCCCGCCTGAATTAACCGTTGTGCTAAGGCGCGAGAAGAACATAAATTTAGCTCTACTAATAGTGTGTCGAGTCGCTGTTTAGCCAATTAACTAGACTCTCCTGGTAAGATTAAAACCAAAGCACGATTAATAATTTCTTCTTGGTTAACCAGCTTTTCTAATTCTTGGGCTTCATAATGACCTTCTTCTACTTTTAGAGAAGCCTCATCAATGGCATTTAAATAGGCTTCTGCTAAGATTTCTAACAATTATTCTGGCGTGAGATAATAGTCCCCAGCTTTGCGTCGCTTATTTTCCCGCTGAATTTCGCGAACTGAATTCCGAATTGAGACTTCCCAAGAGCGAGTCGTGCGATTTTCAGGTTGTTGTTTAATCAGATGCAACAATAAAATTACTGCATAGCTACGAATCGTTTTGATTATGTCATTTCGGCTCATTTCCTCTAATTCTTCAAGTATAATCAATGCTCCTTGAACATCGCCCTTAATAAGTAAGTCTTTCAGGGTTAATAATTCTTCCATAATCAGTGCCTCAAACATCGGCAACTTCTATTGTGGCTGATGACGGTTCTGGTTCAGATAACATAAGCTAATGCGTTTAATCTAGCGATCGCTACTTAAATGTATTATTCTTTTGGAATACACGACATCAAAATAATTAAGATACAGCAAAATCCGTGTATTGCCGTAGTTCAGCAGGATGGAAACCCAAGACAATATCTTTGTGCAAAATACCCGCTTCTAATAATGCCTCTGCTACTGGCTGGGAAGTACCATCATATTGAATCCACACTTTATCATTAATAATATCTATATTAGGACTTACGCAAAAATCGCCCAAAAGCTTAATTTGTCGAACCGCCAAGACGAGGCAGTGCGTTGGGCGGCTCTGCCGACTTGAAGCAACTGCCGTGCCAAGAACGCCAAGAATTCGTAGAGTGTGCGTAAGTCCTATATATGTACCACCGAACCATGTACGCGGCGCACTCCATCCCAGCCAATGTGTAACACTTCGTAGTGGTCTCGCTCCGAGTCTATGACTGCTTCTGTCTCTATTTGACCGTTAGCAGGCTTGTGACTAGCATAGTCAAATATCAACTGACGAATAATTTCACGATACCGAGCTAGCTTATCCATCTGATAATCCTTTCTAGTTGCTCGTCAAAGACAATTAGGTTTATTCCTATACTATTAAGAATTAGCTGACCAAAGCGTTCGGAAAATATACCTTCGTAAACCCGCTTGGGAACTTTGCGGGTAAAAGCTTGAATAAAGCCCTTCTCAACGTCTAGAGTTCACAAAAAAGCGATCGCTCCATAAAACCAAAGTGCGATCGCTATTTAAATTTATGTCGGGGCAGACACCTTGCCCACCTAAAATCTAAATATCTATCTCGCTCAACTCACGTGTGATGTGATCGAATGGTTCATCTACAAAACCAGTATTAATCACACCTGCTGCTGTCACTTGTTCCTTAATCAAATCCTTGAGAATTTGGATACCGCGAACCGTAGGCCCAATAGGCACTCCTAGAGAATTGTAAGTTTCCCGCAGTCCTTGCAGCACTCGTTCATCCAATACATTTGTGTTTCCAGCAACCAGCGCATAGGTGGCATAACGCAGATAGTACTCCATATCTCGCAGACAAGCTGCATAACGACGAGTCGTATAAGCATTTCCACCGGGGCGAATCAATTCTGGCAGTTCTTCAAATAACTGTAAACCAGCCTGCTTGACAAGTACAGCCGCATTAGAATTTATTGCCGCCGCCGCTTGTACTCTTGCTGTACCACTATCAAAGTAAGACTTCAGGCTATCGATCGCATTCCGGTCAAAATACCGACCAGCTAGGTCATAATTCTTAATTAAACTTGTTACTGCATCGCGCATTCCTTCTTCTCCCAATCATTGCTATTTATGGTTTGATATTTATTTGGCTGCACTTATGCACCAGTAAAGTTTTGTGCTATTAAAAATAGATTCGGCACAAAAACAATTTATCCACTATCTATGGATTCTATGCCAAAGTTGACCCCTATATGATGAACTTTCCAGTTTTGTACAGATGATCGCCGAAAGGTTAATATAACCTGATAATCGAGATATCTGTAACATAAGCTACAAAATCCCCTAATGTCTAGTATTTAAGATATTTCTGGTGTGTCACGGCCTGATTGAGATCACCAGGGTTAAGATGCTTTGGAAGATTCTGGTTTACTTTAGGAAATTGGTAGAGAAGGAGTAACAATGACAACACCGCAAGAAGTCTTGAAATTAATCCAAGACCAAAAAATTCAGCTGATCGATCTCAAATTCATCGATACAGTAGGGACTTGGCAGCACCTCACACTGTACCAAAACCAAATCGATGAGACTGCATTCACTGATGGCGTACCTTTTGACGGTTCCAGCATCCGGGGTTGGAAAGCGATCAACGAATCGGACATGACGATGGTACTCGACCCCAACACTGCTTGGATCGACCCATTCATGGAAGTCCCAACGCTAAGTATAATTTGTAGTATTAAAGAACCCCGCACGGGTGAATGGTACAATCGTTGCCCACGCGTTATTGCCCAAAAAGCAATAGATTACCTGGTTTCCACTGGCATTGGTGATACAGCCTTTTTTGGCCCTGAAGCTGAGTTCTTTATCTTTGACAGTGCTAGGTTTGCACAAACTGCTAACGAAGGCTACTACTTTATAGACTCACAAGAAGGTGCTTGGAATTCCGGTAAAGCTGGTACAGATGAAAAACCCAACTTAGGTTATAAACCACGCTTTAAAGAAGGTTACTTCCCAGTTTCACCGACGGATTCTTTCCAAGATATCCGTACAGAGATGCTGTTGACAATGGCACAATTAGGCGTACCAATTGAAAAGCATCACCACGAAGTTGCTACTGGTGGTCAGTGCGAACTTGGTTTCAAGTTTGGGAAGTTGATCGAAGCGGCTGACTGGTTGATGATTTATAAATATGTCATCAAAAATGTTGCTAAGAAATACGGTAAAACCGTCACCTTCATGCCAAAACCGATTTTTGGCGATAACGGTTCGGGAATGCACTGTCACCAATCCATTTGGAGAGACGGCCAACCCCTGTTTGCAGGTGATAAGTATGCTGGTTTGAGCGATATGGGGTTGTACTACATTGGTGGTCTTCTCAAACACGCACCAGCCCTGTTGGCAATCACTAACCCTAGCACCAACTCATACAAGCGCCTAGTACCCGGTTATGAAGCTCCTGTTAACTTGGCTTACTCTCAGGGGAACCGTTCTGCTTCTATCCGTATTCCTCTATCTGGCACTAACCCCAAAGCCAAACGTTTAGAATTCCGTTGTCCAGATGCTACATCTAACCCCTATTTGGCATTTGCTGCAATGCTTTGTGCTGGTATCGATGGCATCAAGAACAAAATCCATCCTGGTGAACCCTTAGATAAGAATATCTATGAACTCTCTCCAGAAGAACTGGCAAAGGTTCCTTCAACTCCAGGTTCTTTAGAACTGGCGTTGCAAGCACTGGAAAAAGATCACGCCTTTTTGACAGAATCAGGCGTCTTCACGGAAGACTTTATCGAAAATTGGATTGACTATAAGCTAGGTAACGAAGTCAAACAGTTGCAGCTGCGTCCTCATCCCTACGAATTTTACCTCTACTACGATGCTTAATGAAGAGTCGTATTTAACTAAAAAGTAATAAGCTTTGCCACCCTAAAGTAGAGGGTGGCTTTTTTTCCAGACTTGTCAGTTGAGACATTCACTAGACCTCTTGCATAAATCCAAAAAAAGAACCCCACCCCGCCAAAGCTACGCTTTGTCTCCCCTCCCAAAGAGCGGAGAGGGGTTGGGGGTGGGGTGTTAGGGACTTTTGCAAGAGGTCTACTCAAAAAATCCAGCTTATAACTCCTGAAACTTAGCTCATGGAAGCATGGCTGGGCCCATAAATCATCCGAGCGCTAGTATCTACTTTCCCTTGAATCGGGTTCCAGTAGTGAGATGCTTCCTCAGGAAGACCAAGTTCTTGTGCAGCCCGCATCAGCATTGATTGTTGGCGATTCTTGACTTGCTGATGTTCACGCACCATTAACGCACGAGATTTATCTGCGATAGACATAACGTATGAAACAGCACGCATCCGGCAACAGTCCATGCAGTTCCAATAATCAAATATTCTTTAATAAAATAATTAATATATTTTTTCTAAGTATTAACATCTACCTTAAGAGATAGTTTCAAACTACGTAAAAGCAAATATGCTGCTCATACAAAGTTATTTGCTTCGGTAAAGTCAACTTCCGGCTGTCCTTGATTGAGATTGTTCTCAATAACTTAAACAATCTGATATTTGTGTGTTCAGCTCAGACACTTTGTCTTAGATGTTCCCCTTGCCTAAATAATACTGATGCCTTTTGAGATCATTCCTGAAAGTTGAAAGGAAAAAACACATGGATATTATTGGTACAAATGAGGACGATTTTCTTGCTGGCACTATTGGCAGCGATCGCATTGATGCTTTCGATGATGACGATACTATTGTAGCCTTAGCCGGTGACGACGAAATCTTTGGTAACGATGGCGAAGACCTGATCGTTGGTGGAGCAGGAAACGACACAATTGATGGTGGGGATAGCGACGATTTAGTATTTGGAGATGCTGGGAACGACTCCATTGATGGCGACGATGGGGTTGACGTGATCAATGGGGGGAACGGCAATGACCGCATCATTGGTAACGATGACAATGACCGCATCTTCGGTGATGCAGGGAATGACACCATTAATGGTAATGATGGAGATGACATCCTCAATGGCTCTGATGGCGCCGACGTAATTTCTGGCGACGCTGGAAATGATCGAGTTTTTGCGGGTACTGGGAATGACACGGTATCAGGTAGCGGGAGTAATGACCAACTCAATGGTGATGCAGGCAATGATCTTGTTCAGGGTGAGGCTGGTAACGACACCGTATTTGGTGGGACTGGAGTTGGAAATGACACCCTTACTGGTGAAACTGGCACGGACTTATTGATTGGTGGAGCTGGAAACGACTCTTTATCGGGTGGTAATGGGAGCGATCGCCTGATCGGCGTTGAACCTTTTGCCCCAGGATTTGGATCGATTGTTAACGAAGTTGATACCTTAACTGGCGGGGCTAATGGCGATACCTTCGTCCTGGGAGCAGGTAGTGAAGTTTTCTATGATAATGGTGGAAATAGTGACTACGCCCTGATTACTGACTTCAACATCAGCCAGGACTCTATTGAACTACCTGAATCTACCTTTAGCTTGGGTATCATCTCTATTAATAATGTCGTGGGGACGGGGATATCTTTTAACAACGACTTAATCGCGTTTGTTCAAGGAGTTTCAATTTCAGATTTTAACGATGGTTTTGATTTCGTCTAAACACATATCACTATGAGTTGTGAACTTTGAAGTAAAAGGAACTGGAGAACTCGGAGCCCCTACGACCGGAGGGAGTGGGGATTAGGGGCAATGGGGATTAGGGATTAGGGATTGGGTGCCAAATCGAAAAATTATGGTGGGGGCTGTCTTGGAAAGTTCTAATCTAAGGAAACCTTAGCTGAGACTTTCCGCTTTTACCCACCACCAAATTTTAAAAAACTTTTTCCCAGTCCCCAGTACCCAGTACCGGAGCGGCTACCTGAACTCAAAAACCAAATCCATCCTGGTGAACCCTTAGATAAGAATATCTATGAACTCTCTCCAGAAGAACTGGCAAAGGTTCCTTCAACTCCAGGTTCTTTAGAACTGGCGTTGCAAGCACTGGAAAAAGATCACGCCTTTTTGACAGAATCAGGCGTCTTCACGGAATACTTTATCGAAAATTGGATTGACTACAAACTAGGTAACGAAGTCAAACAGTTGCAGCTGCGTCCTCATCCCTACGAGTTTTACCTCTACTACGATGCTTAATGAAGAGTCGTATCTAACTAAAAAGTAATAAGTTTTGCCACCCTAAAGTAGAGGGTGGCTTTTTTTTCCAGACTTGTCAGTTGAGACATTCAATCAAAAAATCCAACTTATGACTCCTGAAACTTAGCTCATGGAAGCATGGCTGGGCCCATAAATCATCCGAGCGCTAGTATCTACTTTCCCTTGAATCGGGTTCCAGTAGTGAGATGCTTCCTCAGGAAGACCAAGTTCTTGTGCAGCCCGCATCAACATTGATTGCTGGCGATTCTTGACTTGTTGATGTTCGCGCACCATTAATGCACGAGATTTATCTGCGATAGACATAATCATAGTCCTCTCTATTTCGTGAATATATAATTTTTTTTCCTTACAAAACTAATATAACAAAAATTCTGTAACATAAGCTACTTTTTACAAAAATTTATATTTTCTTTTGCTTACAGTTATCCGGCTTTGAGGGAAAATCTCTCCAATTTACTTTTGATAACTAAAATCATCTAGCTTCAGATTGGTTTGAGCTTAAAAACACACCTTACCCAAGACTGAACATTTTTTCGTTACTTTTATTTACACTTAGGTTCAACTCAAGTGATTAATTTTTGTAACTTTTACTCTTTTTTTCGTTGAAGCGGCACAAATACAGCACTCGCAAAAATTAAGTTACTATTAAATAAAGATTTACAAAAGTTTACATAATTTATGACAGTTACCTACCCGCGTAAATTTCAGAATGTTTTGAGTGCGAGAGATATATTAAAACGGGTGGTATGCGATCGCGAAATCCATCTGATTACCCTCAACCGCTACCGTTACAGTGAACAACGCAGTTGTAAAGACCTAACTGAGGTAATTGAACAACTTAATGGACAGCCACGGGAACTGGTGCGGGATTTGTCTCATCACATCTCAGATGAAGCTCGTCATGCCATGTGGCTAACTGACTTGTTGATTGATTTGGGAAGCGATATAGGAACTCCCCCTGGAACTTCCTATATTGATGAATTTGATCGGCTGCTCGACAAAGATACCTATGACCCAAAACACAACCTAGAGGACGGCATGATTGCTGCCTTGGCCGCAATTAACGTCACCGAAAAACGGGGCTGTGAGTATTTCTCTGCTCACATTCACGCCCTCAAACAAGCACCGCACACAGAAGAAAACATCAAAATTCGGGAAACCATTGAAAAAATTCTCCCAGAGGAAGTAGGACACGTCCGGTGGGGTAATCGTTGGCTAGGAGAACTTGCGCGTAAAAGTCCAGAACATCAGCAAAAAGTCGAGCAAGCCAAGCGAAAATATACTGCAATTGAACAAGCAGCATTTGAATCAGGAATGGATATCACCTTGGGTGCAGAACTACGGCGAGTTGCCAACTTGGTGGAAGTCGCAAATACCATGCCGCTTTGGCAACGTCCCCAATATCTGATGGAACGCTTACCCCAGACTTTGCTAGCGCCTGAGTTGCAATTTACTAGAATTCAAACTGCACAAAAGGCTTGGCAGCGCGATCCACAGATGTTTATTGAGAAGTTTGTGCCAATGTTCCTCAACGGCATCCAGGGAACAGAGAATAATCGCAAGAAAACAACGGTGTAAAAAGGCATTGGGCACAAGAGGCAGAGGTGCACAAGGGCAGAGGGGCAGAGGGGAAAAACTTACTGAACTTCTCCTCTGCTCCCCTACTCCCCACTCCCTTTCTTTAACTAAAATTCATCTAAAAAGACCAAATGCAAAATTTTGCATCTGGCCTTGGGTGTAGAATAATTAAAACGGCTAAGATGATCTGGCAGATCCTTTTTAATGTCGGGAGCCATCTGCGAGGAGAACGAACCAGGGGGCAAAAGTAGGTCAAGAATAGTAGATTTGTTAGCAAGTGCAATAAATCTATACTACCTGTGTTAATCCATACGCTAGATAAGCAAGAGATGAAACGAAAGAGATTTTATGCTTCGGCAAAGGACGTTAAACAGATGTCGGAGCTAAGATCGGTTACTTGCTTATGTAGATAACCACTTACTGAATGCATGAGAAGAAAATCTATTGGGGAATTTTGAGCGGCAGGATTGAGGCCAACTATATATACATAAAGCTTGCAGTTGAAATACTAAGCGATCGCTGAAGACTTTCGTGTGTCAACTGTATATATCTCTGCCAGAAAAGCTGTGTAACAGATGTGAGCATAACATCCTGTTTTGTGGTAATTTTGTTCCTTTGGGAAAAGAAGCATTACCCTACAGTAGTTAAACCACAGCATAGATATTTCGGGCTTTTTGTGTCACTTCTCTGCGCCCACTACCGCGATGACGTGGCGCATCATCTGAAGCTTGTTCAGATGCCGCCGAGAGCCACTGTTGTGAAGTAGGCGTGGAAGGCAGCCCTGTTGATAAGTGATTGACCATTGCTTGGCAGTTAAAAGCTAAGGGGCCGAACACCAGACTCGAAACTAAAAGTGAAATGGCAGCACGCATAGCAGATGTCTATTTTGGAACTCTCCTCTTCACTGATACTTAGCTTTTTAATGAATATCCGGACAATTAATCAAAAAGTATTCTGTTTTACTGAAAATAAACTCTTCTTATCCTCTGTTTAAATATTCGACTAATAACCAATTACCAGAGTGATTGTGACGACCCCACAATGTAACTAATTGTTCGTGGGGATAAGCGCGTAATTGCTCGTCGATATGCGATCGCAAAGTCACAAGCTGCCAACTTTGCCCTTGATATGCGGCTGGGGCTGTGACAGTGAATCTATATTCCTGGTCTTCCAAGCGGTAAAAGATGCCTTTAAAACAGTTACTTTCCTGAATTAATGCTTTGTCAAAAGCAGAATCAGGGCAATCGCCACTAACTGGATAGGCTTGTGGGTTATCTAAGTAATACAGTTGCCAGTGCTGCCAATCCGAATGATTGGGAGGTAGATTAAAGAAAGGAATAATTAGCGCTTTTGAGCGATTATCTTCTAATAAAGCCGTTTGCAGTGTCCTAACAGGTAAATCTCTCGGCTGGCAGTTTAACTCAACACATATCGCCGCTGCCATCCCTGCTGCTTGACCAATTCCCATAACCACAGGTTGTAATCTGGTGGCGCCATTGGCAATGTGGGAGACAGAAATATTCTTTTCACAGACCAAGAAACCATCTGTTGTGGCCGGAATTAGACAACTGTAGGGAATTGTAAAAGGAGTCCCCGTCCAACGTCCGCCCCAGCGGATAGATTTTGGTTGTAGTGGGAATTGAACGCCAGGATAATGATGGTCATTGGCGTAATTACCAACTGCGATTGCATCATTAAATATAGATGCAACTCTACCTTTGGCGCTCGGCAAAATATCCCGTTCTCGGACAATAGTTAGCCCCACCAAGCGGCGGCTTTCCCGGTAATAGGGATGTAGTGCAAAAGCTGTAGAAGTGTGAGGAAATACTTTTTTTGCTAAACCATAACGACGACCAAGCTGTTTTTGGATAAAATGAGCAAAATTTTGGCTGTGCCAGCGAGATTCTTGGATGAATTCACGTCTGGATACATCTGACTCTATCAATCGCCCTACCCCTTCGCCGTAGTCATTGCCACAGATTGGCCAATTCATCATAAACAGGCCACCAGGCAAACGTCCATAATTTAAAAATGTCTCTGCTCCATAGCCATCCCAAGCACCTACAAACTGGGATGGATTATAGTCAGATGCAGCCGGAATCTCTGGTGCGATCGCTTCACCAAAGTCTTGCATAATCACTACATAAGTGGGCGCTTGCACAGGATATTTCTGAGTTAAAAAGTTAAAAGTCACTGGGGCGCTGGGTTCTCCCCACTCAGATTGCAATTCCCAACCCCAACGGTAAGGTATATCAGCTAAAGCTAATAAATCTCCTAACTCTGTGCCGTCGAGAATAATCTTGGCTGTGACAGCAAAATCAGCAAAGCGGACACCAGTAATCGAATCACCTTGTCGGAACACCTCTAAAGGCACTTGTCCAGAAATCCAGTGCAAATTGGGCAATTCCTGCACCCAATCTGCAAAAATCTTTGCTCCAGTTTGGGGATCGTAACTAAAAAAGCTTACCCAGCTATTATCTAATCCTTCAGGCTGTCGTTGTCGCAATTCTTGCAAAAACGCACCCCATAACCCTGTTTGAAAGGCTTCTAATTCATTACCATCGGGTACAGATACACCAGCGGAAGTTAGCATTCCTCCCAACCAAGGAAATTCACTCACCAAAATGGTTTTAGCTCCCCGTCGCGCCGCTTGGATAGCAGCCGCAGTCCCTCCGGTTCCGCCACCGACGATTAAGACATCAGCTATGTATGTCTGATGAACCATGACCAAATCCTCTACCAGGGTTAGCTATCTAGCTGATTTCGGTTGATCCTTGGCTCTACTTTTATCAGCTGAGTTTATAATTCACTTCTAGAAATCAGCTTTTGTCAAGTTTAAATTGATGGGTAAGCACTTAAGTTCTTACTACAAACGATCAAAACTAGTTTGACAAGGTATTTAGACAAATACGTATTAAATATTACATTTTTCTTTTGAGGAAGTATAGGGTCTTGCATTTTACACATCTGTATGTAAAGATAATTTTACATAAAACACTGTAAATCTATCAAGTTACCGGATTTGCGAAATCTTTTAATCTACCTGATTGCAGATGAAAGCGATCAGTAAATATTCATTTGGCAATTAGCAATGAATAACTAAAATCTAAATAATAATTTGCTTTAGTGTAAATCGCACTGACAGAGTAAAGAAAAAGAAGAATTTAAACTAAAAAATAATGTGGATTGTTAAACTTGCTCTTCGTCGCCCCTACACCTTTGTAATTACTTCCATACTTATTTTTGTCTTAGGAGTAGTTACTATTACGCGCATGGCAACAGACATTTTTCCAGAAATATTCCTGTTGTCAGTGTAATTTGGTCTTATGGTGGTGTCTCACCAGAAGAAATGGAACAGCGTATCGTTACAGCTAGTGAACGCTCTTTTACAACCACTGTTAATGATATTGAACACATCGAATCACAATCACTCAATGGTGTTAGCGTCATTAAAGTTTTCTTCCAGCCAGGAGCAAAAATTGAGGCAGCAGTAGCTCAACTTACTTCTAATACTCAAACAATTCTCCGAGGTTTACCTCCAGGAATTACACCTCCTTTAATTATTCGCTACAATGCCTCTAATGTGCCAATTCTCCAGCTAAGTGTTAGCAGCACATCATTATCAGAGCAAGAACTTTACGATAATGGCAATAATTTTCTACGGACTCAGCTAGCGACTGTTCAAGGTGCATCTGTACCGTTACCTTATGGAGGTAAACCTCGGCAAATTATGGTAGATATTGACCCACAGGCACTATTTGCCAAAGGTCTTTCAGCTACAGATGTCACAACCGCAATCAGCGCCCAAAATCTTATCTTACCTGGGGGGAATGCCAAATTAGGCGATCGCGAGTACAGTGTTCGACTCAATAGTAGTCCACAAGTCCTAGAAGCCTTAAACAATTTACCAATTAAACAGATCAACGGCACGATCATTTATATACGTGATGTTGCCCAAGTCCATGACGGCTTTGCTGTGCAGAACAATATTGTCCGTCGAGATGGGAAACGTTCTAGCTTATTAACTATTCTTAAAAGTGGTAGTGCTTCAACTTTAGATGTTGTAGCTAGAGTCAAAGAAAGACTACCAAAAATTCAAGCTACATTACCCAAAGAATTAAATTTAGATATCTTATTCGATCAATCGATATTTGTTAAAGCTTCCATCCACGGAGTATTAACCGAAGGATTGATTGCTGCTTGTTTAACTGCCGCGATGATTTTATTATTTTTAGGCAGTTGGCGCAGCACTTTAATTGTGGCAATCTCCATCCCTTTATCAATTATTTGTTCGATTATTGCTCTACGATTGATAGGACAGACTTTGAATATTATGACTTTGGGAGGACTATCTCTAGCAGTTGGGATTTTAGTTGATGATGCCACAGTAGAAATTGAAAAATCGTAATTTGGGACAAGGAAAACCTTTGCAACAAGCTATTTTAGATGGTGCACAACAAATAGCTGTTCCCGCTTTCGTTTCCACCTTGGCAATCTGTATTGTTTTTATCCCGATTGTCTTTTTAACAGGAGTAGCACAATCGCTGTTTATGCCTTTAGGAATGGCGGTTGTTTTTGCTATGCTTGCCTCTTATTTACTCTCACGTACAGTAGTACCAATGTTGGCAAAATTTCTGCTTGGTAAGGAACTACATCTTTATACTGAACATGAAAATTTAGCTGATAATGGTAATGGTCATATATCTACCCAACTTCCCAAAAAAAATATTTTCTGGCGTATTCATGAGCAGTTTAATCGCCAATTTGAGAAATTTCGCCAAAACTATCGAAATACTTTAGCCAAAGCTCTAAATCATCGCGGTATAGTTTTTGCGATGTTTGGGGCTTTTTGGGTAAGCGCCTTAGTTTTACTACCTTTTGTTGGTCAAGACTTTTTCCCTCAAGTAGATGCAGGTCAGTTTCGCTTGCATGTCCGCGCTCCTGCGGGAATCAGACTTGAGAAGACAGAACAGATTTTTACTCAAGTTGAAAATGAGATTCGCCAAGTTATTCCTGAGGAAGAATTAGAAATTATTCTTGACAATATTGGTCTACTCATATCTTGCACCTGGAAATAGTAATGTCAATTCCATGACTAAGTGCTAAGGG
>NZ_JABXKF010000056.1 GCF_017115165.1 Nostoc sp. LPT
CACCTCGCACATCCCATTGATTATCAGCAGTGGCGCGGTCTTTGAGAATCGAGCGGGTGTCCGGGTCATCTGGGAAATTGCTGGCTAATGCTTCGATGGCTGCACCTCGCACATCCCATTGATTATCAGCAGTGGCGCGGTCTTTGAGAATCGAGCGCGTGTCCGGGTCATCTTGGAAATTGCTGGCTAATGCTTGGATGGCTGCACGTCGCACATTCCCAGAATTATCAGCAGTGGCGCGGTCTTTGAGAAACGAGCGCGTGTCCGGGTCATCTTGGAAATTGCTGGCTAATGCTTGGATGGCTGCACGTCGCACATTCCCAGAATTATCAGCAGTGGCGCGGTCTTTGAGCCAGTGTAAGATATCACGGTTATCTTTCCAAATTACGGCGATTGTTGCAACCGCTTGAGTGCGAACTTCCCGAACTAGCTTACTTTCTTCTTCATCAAACAAAGAGTAATAGTACCATAGGTCATATTTAGTTAAGTCTTTTAGCTTGTCAAGTAATTTATTAGCTACTGACGCAATCACCGAGCGATTTCTCACTTCTGCAAGACACTTAGCCCCTAAAAACAAGTTGATAAACTTTTCCTCTTCGCCATCTTGCACCATTAAGTACTCAAGAATTTCACCAACAAACTTAACATCAATCATTCCCGCAATTAACAGCAGTACCTCATGCCAAGTTTCATCTTGCCAGTGTTTGCCAAAAACTTCAGTTTTGAGATACTCAATTGTAATACTGCGTTCCTTCTCAAACTGCCAGACAAACTCCCAAGCACAGAAATATTCTAAAAAAGTCCGATGCACAAAGGCATAGTAATCTGCACCCAAGAAACATAAAATAAAGTTGCGAGTCCGCAGTTGATTAATCATCACCCGCGCAACTTCTCTAGCTTGAGTGATTTCTAGACTTTTGAAATAGTCAGTCAAAATCTTCTCTAAATTATCTACACTAATCAAATTGCCAGCCAAACCTTTATCCCCGGTTTGCATGTGATAGGCAACCTGACGCAACATTGCTTGCTTATCTTTATAATCAATAGTTTTAGGATCTAACCTCTTATCTTCTTGCAAAGCACGTTCCACATCCCATTGATGCAATAGTACCCGCGATGCTTGATTATAAAGTTCGGCTCTATCTCTTGGTAATTCCTGATTCCGATTCAGAATCGCCATCATTGTCAACAACAGAGGATTTCCTGCTAGTTCTGCAATAGATTGTGAAGTCTCAATCCCGATTTGCAGCCGTTCCCGTTTTCTAACTTTATCCGCTGGATCGATAAAAGTTAACTCATGCCAGCGGTAAATAAAATCCTGAATTTGTTCTGCTTCTAAATCTTGCAATATAAAGTGGTGAAACTCAGCATCTCGCAAACGTTGCGGTTTGTAGCCAATCACGCGAGAAGTGACAATAATCTGCACATGACGATATTCATTAGTGAAGCGATGAATATCAGTAATTACATCTTCTCGTTGAGCAGGATCAAATACCTCATCCAAACCATCGAACATCACCAAAGCCTTACCAATCTTTAGCTGTTGGTGCAGTTGATGTTGGTTGAGATGAGAAATCGCACCACTACATTTATGAAAAAATTCGAGAAAATTATCACACTCTTTATCCTCCCGCCGTCGCATATAAGTGCGTAACTCAATCAGCACAGGAATCGGTAGAGAAAAAGAATTATTCAGAGGACTCCTAGCCCAATTTAATGCCAAGTATTTTAATAAAGTAGATTTCCCGGAACCAGGGTCGCCCAGAATCACAATATATTTATTAATCTGCTGCTCATTTACAATATCCACAACAGAACGTTTCGGTTGTTCTAAATAAACTTGTTTGTAGCGTTCTAATTCTTCTAACTGAAGTTCTGCTTCCAGTTCGTTAGTTTCTCGCAATCTTCGGAGATTTTCTTTCGGAAGTTCGTGAATTCGGGGAATAACTTGATGAATTTCGCGGACATTTTGTGCTATGAATATATCCCAAACTTTGAGTTTATCTCGATAATCATAGGTACTCGTATCTAAACTGTCTAAATTCAGATTGCTATAGGTTTCTTTAATAGCTTCTTGGTATATTTCCAAATCAAAATCAGGAATAATCCCGGCTATCTCTGTTGTGTTGTTCTGGATTTTGTCTAAATTTCGGGAATCTAGAATCTCTCGCAGTTCAGTAACTCCTATAATAATCTCTTTAACCTTTTGCAGATATTTCCTAGCAATCCGTTTCCAGTTAAAATCATCTGGTAACGGGTATGAAGCATTAAGTTCATACCAAATTGTTTCTATTTTCTTGATGTCTATAGCTTGAGAGTCATCTTTAAAAGCAGTTCCCAAAATTCCTTTGACTTCTGGATGCTTCAAAAATTTATTTAACGGCTGCTCATACTTCTTAATTTCATCTTCAGCAAGTTCACTATCATCTAAATCCTGCTGCATGAGTTGCAAAAACTCTGTTACAGCCATGACAACAGCTTTCTCCAGGGGTTCTCGCTTAAAAGGCGCGGTTACAGCATTATTAAAGATATATTTGAAAAAATCTTTAGCGTAGTCCTTGACTAAATCCTTGACAAACTCTTCGCTGATAATAGTTTTGACAAGAAATCCAACCGCTTTTTGACCTATCCAGAGAGTGAACCACTCAACTATCATACTCACGCCTGCTAAGTGCTTGACTACGAGTATATACACTCGCTAGAGAAATATTTCCAGATTTCTGGGTTTTTAGGAAGTGCGAGTCTACTTATCCAAAACTTAAGATTATCTGGTTTTATATGCTGCGATCGCACAAAGGTATAGTTAACAGAAATATTCTCTTTACCTCTAACTTAAAAGCGATACTGGCTGAAGATTTGTTAAAAATAACTAATAACTGTGCATTGATATTAGGAGTAGTTTTATGGTTCTACAAGTTAACCCCATCCAAAAAGAACCAACTGTTACTTGGGAAGCACTTCCAGCCGACTTCATTTTACCTGACGATCCAGTGGAAAATATTCAACAACCTGCTCTTGCTGCTGCGCTTACCGATGCTTTGGGAAGCACAGGACGCATCCAACCTCAAATGCTGATTGGCTCTAATTTTGGACTTGTAGCCACAGTCAACAAAAAAATCGTTGTCAAAGCACCAGACTGGTTTTACGTCCCTCAAGTACAGTCTGTAGGAACAAATGTAGTTCGTCGCAGCTATACCCCAAATTTAGAAGGTGCTGCTACAGCTGTAGTGATGGAATTTCTCTCAGACACAGAAGGTGGAGAACTATCAGTCCGCTCAACTCCACCCTATGGTAAACTCTATTATTACGAAAAGATTCTCCAAGTTCCAACCTACGTAACCTACGACCCCTACGAACCAAGTATAGAACTACGGCGCTTGCAAAATAATGGACAATATACCTTGCAGCAAGCAGACACGAATGGACGTTACTGGATTCCTGAGTTAGAGTTATTTCTCGGAATTTGGCAAGGTGAAAGATTATGTCAAACCATGAATTGGCTGCGCTGGTGGGACACAGAAGGAAATTTGCTGTTGTGGAGCAGCGAACAAGCCCAACAAGAACGCCAACGTGCTGAACAAGAACGCCAGCGTGCTGATATATTAGCAGCTAAGTTACGTGAGCTAGGTATTGACCCTGATGCGTAGGCGTAACCCGTCGTAGACATCGCATAACCTAAAGAAATGCTGGGAATAATAATTTTGGGACATCAGCACCAAAAATTCCATGAAACAGCAAAAAAATCAATTCAGCCATCTTACTGCGATCGAAAGAAGTTATCTATCATTTCCGGCACAGTTTTTATTAAATCAAAACCTTCTCCAAGGCAAAATACTAGATTTTGGTTGTGGTTTTGGTAATGATGTTAAAATATTGCGCCAAAAAGGTTGTGATATTACAGGCTATGACCCTTATTATTTTCCAAAATATCCTGATACTAAATTCGATACAATAATTTGCTTTTATGTTTTAAATGTTTTATTTCCTGAAGGGCAAGCTAATGTTCTCATGGAAATATCCCACTTATTAAAACCAGGAGGCAAAGCTTATTATGCTGTGAGAAGGGATATCAAAAAAGAAGGTTTTAGAGAGCATTATGTCCATAAAAAGCCAACATATCAATGTATTGTCAAACTTCCTTTTAATTCAATTTGTGTAGATGAATATCGGGAAGTATATGAATATATTCACTACAATCATCAGCGGAATTCATCTAATTATTGTATATTTTGTAATCCTCGGAAAAATCTAAACTTATTAACTGAATCAGCAACTGCTTATGCTGTTTTTGATGCCTATCCAATAAGCAAAGGACATATTTTGGTGATTCCCAAACGTCATGTTAGCAGTTATTTGGAACTACCATTTAAAGAGCAATCTGCTTGCTGGTTTATGGTGAATAAAATACAAGAAATTCTCAAAGCAGAATTTGAACCTGATGGCTTTAATATAGGAATGAATATTAATCGAGCCGCAGGTCAAAATATTATGCACACTAGTATTCATATCATCCCTCGTTACAAAGGTGATACTGTCTCTAATAAAAGTGGAATCAGAAACGTTATTCCTAAAAAGCAATAGTTTTTCTGTAATAATTCAGTATTCATAATTTTGCTGTAACTTTACCGCTTTGAAGTAACTATGAAAATTACTGGAACATCATGACTTGCTCAAACTTAAGTTTTGGGTGGAGTGGCTATGTTTCCAGATCCTGGAAAAACCACTGATGAGTTATTGCAAGTAGTAGATCAAGCGCTATATGCTGCTAACTTATACCATTTCACCAAATGAAAGATATAAATATTTTTTCCTCTGCTCCTGTGCTTACCTAAATGTATCAACCTTAAAGTGAAATGGTATTACATGGGCGCAATTGCATCAAGCGTGTGTAATCTAATTGATTAAATGTAAAAATTTCAACAATCATTTATGAAAAATACATATATCTAACAAAACCTAAAAATTAGGTTTTGTTGAAAATATTGCAAAATATTTCAGTTAAGTCAGATTATCTGGATCTATTCCGAGCGCTCTTAATTGTTTTGCCAACTGTTGAACCCGTTGTTCTGCAACATCAGCGCGTTGTGATTCTTGTTGAGCACGTAGTGCTTCTTGTTGAGCACGTAGTGCTTCTTGTTGAGCACGTAGTGTCTCTTGTTGAGCACGTAGTGTCTCTTGTTTTACTTGTTCTGCGGGCGTGAGATACCGTTGTCCTTGCTCATCATACCAATACATCCATTCCCGCGTTACACCACAATAATTTCCCCTTTCGCAACCAATTCCCAATCCAATTTCTGGTAGCCAAACGGGGTTTCCCTCTTGCAATTCATACTTACCATTAACTAACTTATGTACTTCCAGATGCGGTTTGCGGCGGCGGCGAGAGGAATAAATCACGTAATAAAGTACACCTAAAGCCTCATATTCATCCAATTTAGTAGTGTATTCCTTACGATAGTTTTGGGAAACTACTTCTAGGACGAAAATCGGTACAACATTTTCATCCCACAGCACATAACTGGGACGCAGTTCCTCATCATAAAACCGCTCTACTCCTAAGCTCAAAAACCCATCTGGCACAATTGGCGGTTTATCAGGGTGATAATAAATACCCATATCTATCGCAAACAACCAGTCCATGCGTTCTGACCAAAGTATCAGCAAGATCGCCTTTAACAAGCCTGGTATCAATTCTTGCAGTTCATTATCCACAGGCGTTTCATCAGAGTCTGGTAGTTCCTCGGCTGAGGGCAAGTACTTTGGCAAGTTGTACTCTAACATGGCTGGTTTTCCCAAAACTCAAAGGATATTTGGCTCTATTTAGCTCAACAGAATTATAGCGATTTCTCCCCTTGCAATGTCATTAGTAGTCTGCCTCATCGATCGCGAGGCGTGAACGAGTTCGTACTCAGGACTTTAGTTCTGGTTTTTTAAGCACTAAAGTGCTTACTACAAACTCTCGAAATTAGCTTGACAAATTACTAGTTTACTATTGTATATTAAGTACTCTACTGACACTAATTGATAGTTTTTAACTACTAAACAATCTTAAATCTGCCGGAATCATGAGCAATAAAATTTATTTGATGCCTAAATTCTAACTGTCACAATCCGATGATCTTGACGAGCCAATGTTATGCTTTGACTAAGGGATACCACTTGTGGTATTGACAAACAGACAAGATTCGACAGATATATTAGTTACTAGCTCGTTTCCTGGTTGTGTATAGCATTGCCTCAGCTAAAGTTGCAGCCCAGTCAAGCATACAAGCGTTTATACCCCACCAAGTAAGTTGCTTCAGGCGATAAAATTTTGGTAACTCTTAACTATTAATAAATATATCGGTGCTTAGTGCTATTAATGCTTTATATTTAGCGACAGGGTGGTGCAAACAGCTAACTTATGTTGAAAAACTTAGAAAGCAGTGCCCATCGGGAGCAATTCACGCTTCGATACTATCAGCACGTAGTGTAAGTAAAGGTTAAGTTGATATTCAAACGAATAATTTTTGCTGAATTGCGACAGATAAAGACTAAACTAAAAAGTCTTGTGCAGCAAAACCTGTAGCTTTAAATGAAGTAATCATGTCTAAGGTTCTTGTCTCTGATTCGATTGACCAAGCTGGAATTGACATTCTTTCGCAAGTTGCTACCGTTGATGTCAAACTAGGTCTAAAACCAGCGGAACTGATCGCAATTATTGGTGAGTATGACGCGCTGATGATTCGCTCTGGTACGCGCGTCACTCAAGAAATCATTGAAGCCGGCACCCAGCTAAAAATCATCGGTCGTGCTGGTGTGGGTGTGGATAATGTGGATGTTCCTGCTGCCACACGCCGGGGAATTGTGGTAGTCAATTCTCCAGAGGGAAATACAATTGCCGCCGCCGAACACGCGCTAGCGATGATTTTGGCTTTATCTCGCCACATTCCCGATGCTAACGCTTCGGTGAAACGCGGTGCGTGGGATCGCAATAGTTTTGTTGGTGCGGAAGTCTACAAAAAAACTCTCGGCGTTGTCGGTTTGGGTAAAATTGGCTCCCATGTTGCCGCTGTAGCTAGGACAATGGGGATGAAACTCCTAGCTTATGACCCTTTTATTTCTACAGAACGAGCCGAACAAATTGGCTGTCAGTTGGTGGAGTTAGATTTACTCTTCCAGCAAGCAGACTATATCACCCTACATATCCCGAAAACCCCAGAAACTACCCACTTAATCAATGCCACAACCTTGGCAAAAATGAAACCCACAGCGCGGATTATCAACTGCGCTCGTGGTGGGATCATTGATGAAGTAGCTTTAGCAGTAGCTTTGAAAGCGGGTAAAATCGGCGGTGCAGCCTTGGATGTGTTCGAGTCTGAACCACTGGGTGAATCTGAATTGCGATCGCTAGGTAAAGAAATCATCCTCACTCCCCACTTGGGAGCCTCTACCGCAGAAGCTCAAGTGAATGTGGCCATTGATGTTGCCGAACAAATTCGCGATGTCCTTTTAGGACTACCAGCACGTTCAGCCGTCAACATTCCCGGACTCGGCCCCGATGTGTTGGAAGAACTCAAACCCTATATGCAACTAGCAGAAACTCTAGGTAATCTAGTGGGACAACTAGCTGGTGGAAGGGTAGAAGTACTCAATATTCGACTGCAAGGAGAACTCGCAACCAACAAAAGTCAGCCTTTAATCGTCGCTGCCCTCAAAGGACTACTTTACCAAGCTTTGCGGGAACGAGTAAATTACGTAAATGCCAACATAGAAGCTAAAGAGCGCGGGATTCGGGTGATTGAAACCCGCGATGCTTCCATTCGAGATTATGCCGGCACACTGCATCTAGAAGCCACGGGTACTTTAGGTACTCATTCTGTTACAGGTGCTTTGTTGGGTGAGCGAGAAATTCACCTCACCGACGTTGACGGTTTCCCAATTAACGTCCCACCCAGCAAATATATGTTGTTTACCCTGCACCGCGATATGCCAGGGATTATCGGCAAACTTGGTTCCCTACTCGGCAGTTTTAATGTGAATATTGCCAGTATGCAAGTAGGTCGTAAAATCGTCCGTGGTGATGCGGTAATGGCTCTGAGCATTGATGACCCTTTACCAGAGGGCATTTTGAATGAGATTATAAAAGTCCCTGGTATTCGGGACGCGTATACAGTAACACTATGAGTGCTGAGTGCTGAGTAACCAGTGCTGAGTGAAGAAAAGTTAGGAGTGAGTAGTGAGAAGTTAAAAGTTAAAAAGGAAAACTCTTAACTCCTAACTTCTAACTCCTAACTCCCTCAAACTCAGCACGGGCTAAACGCCCCGCTTCCGCTAACAGCACTCATCACTCAGCACTCAAAAATGGCAAACACCTGGTGGGAACTAAATATTTTATGTGAGCCAGACTTAGAAGATTCGATCTTTTGGCGACTGGAAGATTTTGGCTGTCGTGGTACAGCTAGTGAAAATAAAGGAAATTCATCTTTAGTAAGGGCTTATCTGCCGACAATTCAAACGCAGCTACTAGATTTGGCAGCGCTGTCGCTATGGCTGCGTCAAGATGCTCTCTGTGTAGGAATTTCATCTCCTTCCTTGCAATGGCAATTAATTGATGAGGAAGATTGGGCGACTAGCTGGAAACAATATTGGCATCCACAAGAAATAGGCGATCGCTTCCTAATTAACCCCGCTTGGCTACCATTACCAAAAACAACCGAACGGTTAGTCATTCGCCTTGACCCTGGTGTAGCATTTGGTACGGGCAACCATGCCACTACTCAGCTATGTTTGGAATCCCTGGAAATGCGGCTAAGTGGAGTTCCTCAGTCCTTTGTGGGTAATAGTGGCAAACATGAGCATCTGGTAATTGCGGATATTGGCTGTGGTTCTGGTATCCTTTCTATTGGGGCGCTGCTATTGGGAGCCGAGAAAGTCTATGCAGTGGATACTGACCCTTTGGCGGTGCAATCAACTATCAGTAATGGTGCGCTGAACGACATTAGCCCAGAACGTTTACTACCTGCACAGGGAAGTGTAGACGTTTTGACAAAACTAATTGAAAGCCCAGTAGATGGTATTGTCTGCAATATTTTGGCTCATGTGATTATTGAATTGATTCCAGAAATGAGTGCGATCGCTAAACCTGAAACTTGGGCAATCTTCAGTGGAATTTTACTGGAACAATCTAAAGCTGTTGCTGACGCTTTAGAAGAAAATGGTTGGGTTGTCGCTACCCTGTGGAAACGCAAAGAATGGTGTTGCTTAAATGTACGGCGTTCTTAACCCAGTAGAAAAATAATCCTAAATCATTCGTAAACAATGATATCCCCGTCTTCGTAAAAGTTGTCGGGGATATTTCAGTGACATAATATATAGATTACCCACTATTGACTTTTGAAACTAGCGATGAAAGAACGGCTACAAATCCACAAAAAAGCTGACTCATCCGCTTATTCCTCAGAGCAAAGTCAGTTGCGCTCGCATCCGTTAACTGGCTACTCTCAGCTGCACTCTATCAAAAAGCCTCTTGTGCAGGCAAAAGTAGAGAATCAAAAATTTCAACAGGATCAATTTGAGGCAACGAAACTCAAAATTCAGGCGAAGTATGGCATCATAACGCCACAGGGACAAGAACGACTCACTGTATTGCAGACAAAGATGAATGAGTCGTTGCTGCAAACTAAAGAACACTCATCTCAGTTTGGTCATAACTTTGACAAAATGGCGATCAAACGTCCTGAGAATGTGTCATTGCCACAAATTCAACCCTTTTCGGAACCGCTAATACAGCCAAAACTCACTGTCAGTCAACCAGGAGATAAATATGAGCAAGAGGCGGATAGGGTAGCTGCTTCTGTAGTTAATCAAATGAATACACCGACTTTGCAAAACCAGGATACACAGCAGCCAAAACTAACAGCCAAGACTGAAAAAATATTAGCAGCAGATAACTCAGCCGATAGAAAACAAAAATTTTTACAAGAATACGCACTAGCGAAAACACTAGTAAATGGGATAGAAGAAACATTACCAGAAGAGAAAATTTTGGAACAACTTTTCAAAAACTTTGAGAATATACAATTTAAATACACAATGGTAAGCAAGAGTCATGAAACTCTTTTAAAAGGCTCTCCTGAAGGAGATTCCCAAACATTAGTACGCACTTTTAAAAAAGTAGCAGAAGAGTATTTTGGCATCAAAAAAATAGCGATTGAAAGTCTTCCTAAACCTTTCCTGAGCGAAGGTGGAAAAACCCCATATCGAGGACAAGACCCCAATTGTGATGATGGCAAACGGTGGTTTTTCCAAAATCATTACTGGGCTGTCTGGAACGGAAAAGTTTACGATGTTTTATTCCTTAGCCAGAAGCGAATCGAACCAGATAAGGCAAAACAAGATCGACCGCTTAGATCGATGCTAATGCCTGAACAAGAGTACTATGAGACAGAAAAAGGCAAAGTTGTATATCCATATCAAAATGAATATTCTACTATAGAACTCGCTGTCTTTGAGAAAATAATAAACTTTGTGAAAAACTTAAGTAGCTTGTTATATAGAGATATAGATTCAATTATTGCTAAAATTAGGTCTTTATTTACTAAAGGTGGAAACAGCAACGATTTTGATTCTCTATTGAGAGAACTTGAAAACGACAACAATAATCGGGTGATATCAAACAATTAAACTCAATAATTCAATTGAATAGGCTATACACGTAGGGGCACAATATATTGTGTCGCTAAAATAGTCTGTATCCCATGCATTTAACTAGGGGTGTAGGGGTGTAAGGGTGTAAGGGTGTAAGGGGGTCACAGTATTGGTCGGGGATTTATGCCCCGACCAATACAATCGCCGCAAGCGGCGGGGCTTCTTACCCACTAGTAGAGTAAGGTGCTAACTCTTTCCCCTACACCCCACACCCCTATACCCCTACACCCGCCCCAGCGGGGCTGGTGAAAATTGCTGTAATACTCATTCTCTCGATGCACGCAAACCTATAGACGCCCAAAGAGTGGCTACTCTTTGAGTAGCTGCTTGTGTTTAAACATCGTCTTTCAAATCCGTGACTTATTCAGTTAGTTTAAGAGATGCGATGTCTGACGACAAGCCTAGGAAGCGTCTACGCTTTTAACCTTTTCATCGATAGCACCTTCACTAGCGCCCAGAGTTTTCCTGCTATTGCCGCTAATGCCAATCAAAAATTTAGACTTAAGTTGATAGTACTGCTTATGATCAAGGTAGTATATTGACTTAACAGCCAGTTTGGCATAACAGCTTCACACGATAAACCATTTGGAGGAAGCATTGGGTAAGATCAGCGATCGCATGATGCCCCAAAAGAGAGCAACGACATCAAGTTTTAGCAATCCGTCGTTGATCTTACCTAATATTCCGACGCTGGCGAACCCAATACGCGGCTTTGGTTTACAACCTGCTGTGTCCAAAACGGCGACTCAAGAATCAATCAGCCTCAAAGAAGAACAGCCTGCAAGCGAGCAATTGTCAGAATTAGAAACTCGCCAAAAAGCGCCTTTGAGTCACGATATGAGCCGAATGTCGTTGCGTTCACAAGCAAGAATTAGCATCAGTTCACCAACAGATCCTGATGAACAAGAAGCGGATTCGATGGCGCACAGGGTAATGCGTGTGGCTGTGCCAGAGCCACCAGCAGGTATTGATGAATCCATAGCACAAGATGTATTACAGCCCAAATATATAGCCCGCGAAAAAGAAGAAGAATTGCAAATGCAGCCATTGCTGCAACCGCTAGTAAACGACGGTGGCTTTGAAGTTGATAATAATCTGGAAAGTCAGCTGACAAATACCAAGGGAGGGGGTAGCCCTTTAGCGGATGAAGTGCGAAGCTTTATGGAACCGCGATTTGGCAACGATTTTAGCCAAGTGCGGGTGCATACTGACAGCACAGCAGTCCAGATGAACCGCGATTTGGGCGCTCAGGCGTTCACTCATGGTAGTGATATTTACTATAGTGCAGGAAAAAATCCGGCGAAGGATGAGTTAACTGCTCACGAATTGACTCATGTTGTACAGCAGACAGGAGCAAAGCAGCAAAATTCCCAAGTGCGTCGGCGACTTGAGCCAGAGTCAGAGAAAGAATCTAGGGAACAGGAAATATCTGATAAAACTTCAGCAGTTCGCTCAAATAAAGAATCGTTTAAACAGCTGCCAAAACCAGACCAAAAAGCTTCGGCAGACAACGTTGCACAAGAACAAGATGCACAACAATCTTCTAATATCGCAGAGAAAGAGCAGCCGCAAGCCAAACAGGCTAATGGTAATCTAGATTCCAATCAAGTCAAAGAAAACAAAAACGAACCCCAGCCTCAAAATCAACCGCAAGCTGAACGGATAAACCAGCAACCAAGTGTAGGTGGGGACACAAAGGCAAATCAGTCTATGGGATCTGAGCGACAAGCTAGTCAGGCGGTTGCTCAACAAGCAGATCCTTTGAGCGCAAAAGACCCCGGTCAAATTCTCGAACAGCTAAAAAATACACCGCCTACCCAAGCTTTAGCCACCTACACGCAAGCCGAAACCGCTTCTGCCCAAGCTTTAGAGAATCAAAGGCAACAACTGCAAGCAACTATACCAGAAATCCCAGCGCCCACCGGCTTATCACCTCAAACGGCTAATGTAGCGCCAAATAATTCAGCACCAGCAACCGCAAAATCGGCAGAGTCAGCTTCAGCACAAGCGCCATCAAATTCTGTAGCCGATAGTATAGGGTCAAAATCTAGTCATGTAGGCAGTTTATCATCTGCGATCGCTTCATCAAAACCTAGTTCAAGTCCTGAAAAATCTAGCGAAAATCTTGACATTAACGCAATTAGCACTAATGCAGGAGAGCGTCCGAAAGTAAATATGACTGGGGAAGCTGACCCATCACAAATGAATGGGGAGCAAGCGCAATCCCTTCAGCAGGTGCAAGCAGCTAAGGGTCAGGCTGCTAGTAGCATTAGTCGAGATTTCGGTGAAAATAATATCTTTCCTAAAGCCAGCAATGAAACCCTCAAAGCAAATAAAGAATTCTCTAAAGTTTCGCCCGCTTCTGGCAAAGGTGGTGAAATCCCCACAATTCCAAGTGAAATTGTTGGCGGTTTAAATCAAAGTTTGACTCCATATTATCAAGCAAAGATTGCTCCAGAACAACAGAAATATCTCACAGGAAAGCAGCAGTTTGATGCCGACTCAGGCAATGCTAGAGAAGATTCAAATCAAAAAATTACCCTGCTCAATCAAGAAGCTAAACAAAAACAATTAGAGCAACAAAAACAAACTCAACAAGAAGTTGCCCAAGCAAGGCAAGATTGGCAAGCTGAATTAGATAATACAGAAAAAGATTATCAAGATAAAGCCGGAAAAGCAACTAAGGAACAGCAGCAGAAAATAGACGATGAAAAAGCTAAAGGTGAGCAGGAAGCTGACCAAAAACTAACAGAAGCAGAACAGAAAGCAGAAGCAGAAAAGAAAAAAGCTCAAGAGGAAGAGGCGAAGGAAAGAGAAAAGGCAGAGAAAGAGAAATCTGAAAGAAAAGGCTTTGGTAAAGTCATAGGTTTCTTCAAAGATTTGGGCAAGGCAATTATTGATGGACTTAAAAAGGCGATTAACTTTATCTATGACGCTTTCCGCAAAGTAGTTAAAGCTATTTTTGATGCTGTTAAAAAAGTTGTAACGACTATAATTGATCTAGTTCGCACCGTAATAGTTGGACTGATTAAAGCCTTTGGAGAAATTCTCAAAGTACTAGTGAAAATAGTTTTTGCAGCCTTCCCCGAAATATCTAAAAAATTCACCGATGCAATTGACAAAGCAGTTAATAAAGCTACAGAAATAGTTAATAGCGTAGCTGACTTTTTGCAGAAAGCTGTTTCTACTGTTCTGGATTTCTTAGCAACAACATTAGATAAATTGCTAGGATTAGTCCAAGGTCTTTATAACGCCGCTTTAACCGTGATTGGTTTGATTATCACGGGTGAATTTGGCGAATTAATCAAACGATTCGGCAATTTAATTGAAGGTGCTAAAGCAATGCCTGCTCAGTTTGAGACAGCAGCTTTAGAAGAACTGATGGGAGGCGGTGAACTTGACTTAGATAAACCCCTGGCACCAGAAGAACTTGCCCAAGCCCAACAAGCTGGGGTGAGTATCCCTGGTATGGGAGGTGAAAATACCCCAGAAACTGGTGAAGCTGGAGAAATGCCTAGTGCACCTTGGAGTGAGGAAAATGTTGGGGTGGATGCAGTTGAAGACAATATGGAGCTTTCTCCAGAAATTGCTGAAGAACTAATGCAGCAAAGCAATGGTGAAGGCGAGGTGATGCTTGCAGAGTCTCAGGAAGAAAGCCGCTCAATGGATGCAATTGTCTCTGAAGCGACTGGAGAAAAGCAAGCAGGAGGACAAGAACAACAAGAGATTCCCGATGATGGACTAACGCCAAAACAGCGAGCCGGAATTAAATGGGAGTTGATGAAGCAAGGAATTAAGCAGTGGTTCTCTAAAAACTGGCCGATTTTACTTGGTGCATTGATCGCAGCAGCTGCCGTCATTATAGCTGCGATCGTTGCTTCTGGTGGTGCAATTTTGGCAGCACTACCAATAATTATGGAGATTTTGACTGTAGTGTTTGCCGCCGAAGCCATAGCAAGAATCGGCGGATATTTGAGCGATTATCTCTCTAAATCTTGGGAAGGAAATATTCAAGCTGGCGGTAAGAGTTTGGCGAAAGCATTAGCAGCCGGAGCCATTGAACTCATTATGTTGTTAACTTTCGAGGTTGGAAAAGCTGCTACTAAAGGTGTCAAAGCAGTAGCGAAAGGTACAGCTAACGTTGCTAGAAAAGCTTCTCGTGCAGTCATTAATGGTGTTAAATATGTCATCAAGAAAGGTAAGGTTCTCTTCAAGGGTATTGCTGATACGGGAGTTGGTAAACAGTTTAAGAAACTCGGCGATTTGGGTAAAGCGCTGTTGGATAGAATGCGGTTTAAGGCATTCCGCATTCGGGTTGCAAACGGTCGCTTCCGACTAGAAGGTTTAATTAATCCTTGGGTATTAATTGCTGAAGGTTCAATTCAGCAAGTTACGCAAGGTACAGAAAATGCTGTAGAAGTTACTGAAGATGCTCTCAAAAAGCTCAATAAATTTATGGGGGAACGCGCCAACCTTAAACATCCGGATGCCATTAAATTATTTGACCAAAAGTATAATGCCATAGTGGGCGATGCAACCAATCCCAAAAAAATTGATGCTTTTGAACGTTACCTTGATGCTGCAAAAAAACGAGGTGGCGACGATTTAGAAAAGGGTTTGTTAGAAGACTACAAAATAGCTAATAAGCCACCTGAAGTTGCCAAGCCTTATGGAGAAGGGGTTTCCGAACTACCAAGGCTACGTCAAGAAGCCGAAAATTTAAAACAGGAGATCAAGAGTTGGTTAGAGACAACACCTGATATAAAAGGAGTAGAACGAATTGTTAAGACGATTGACAATGATTTAAAAGGTCCGATGACAAAGATGGAACAAGGGACATTAGAGGCTACTGGAGAGCGTATTGACGGCTTTAACAATAATCTTAAAGGTGCTAGAAGTGAGTTTGAACAGGCAAAAACAGCACCGCCTGGTACAGAAATTGGTGCCTATAAAAAATTTGAAGGTAAAAAGATTGAGATTGATCAAATACGTCCTGATGGAACATGGGTCAATGTTAAGAACTATGAACTGTTTGGGAAAGAAAGTAGAAAATTTACAGAATTAGAGAAACAGGCACAAATGAATTTGCGTGCCGCTCAAGCCAACCCTCTTCCGGATGGTAATATACCAAAAATTCTTTTTGATTTCGGTGAGAAAGGTGTAACAACTGAAGTTGCAGACGCGCTTAGAGCTATCAACGTAAAAGTTACCGGAAGAGAGATACCTTGGCGGCAATAACATTAAGTACATATAATTATGTTTTTTAAAACCTTAGTAGCAGCTTTCTTTCTTGAGCGTGGAAGTAATGATTATTCACTAGAACAGTTGCTGACACTGGCTGGAATGAAAAATTTACAATACTTGAGTGAAGATGAAAAGCTAGGATTAGGTATTTATGATCCAAGCCTGGAAGTGATTTATGGAGAATGGGGCGCATTTGGAGATGCTTGGGCAAGGCTTGATAGAGTTGAGTATCACAACTGCTTACAGATTTATTTTTCCATAAACCACTTTCTTGACTTATTTCCTGAGACACCAGATGATGAGAACTTACCTTTGGAAGAAGATCCATTATTGCCATTGGCATACACTTTCCGCGATGCCTGTGAACAATTGCAAGCAGAAGTTGCTTTTGTAGATACCCATGCTCACTATGGCGATGAAGCTTGGGAAAACAAGCAAGGTAACCGCGATTGGATTATTGACTACTACTGGATGCTGCTAGAATCAAACGTCAATGCGCTAGCTGATGAACGATTTGGACTTCTCTATTTGAATGAGTACATGAATCAACTCTGGGACTCAAATCCACTACGTGATGATCGTGACATAATACCCCTCTCTCAAGGACGCTTAGCGTTTGCTGGACAAGGAGCGGCACGGTGGTTGTAATTTTAGAGAAAAATATTTGCAGTTGTTTTAAAGCAACATTCTAGAATCAACCAAGACTTAACACATTGCTTAAAAATATATCTGGTTAAATTTTTGATCGTAGTATAAATGCCAAAATTATAGTTACTCATGTGATTAGATACATGAAAACAAAGACTAAAAATTATCACTTAAACACCGAATTAACATTATTAGAATCTTCAGAATCGCCGCTAACAATTCGCGCAGTAACTTTAGCATTAACTAAGGAAGTCCACAAAATTATCGAGTGTCTTCTCACTTTCCAGGTTAGCCCAGAACTTTACCAGCGTATCGACAGCGAAGCCTTATTTAACCTCAAACCAGAAATCCGTACTCCCCTCTCTGCTGGAAGCTTTCAACTTTCACCCGACATCCAAATCGAGGCCATTCTCGACTCTGATTTATTACCACAACTGGCAAAAAACGCGAAAACCTCCAACCAAGCAGCAGCCTATCTTCAAAAGTTAAGTAAAGAACAGCCCAATCATCCCTTATTATCGCCCTACAGTTGGTATGGGCTGCAAGTTAAACAGCAACAGGAAAAAGGTGAAACAGGCTATTCTACTGTTTGGGCATATCTCAAACCTTCTGATATTACCCAAAATGGTATTGATGGCAAAAAGCTCAATGATGCAATGTTTGATTTTGCTAAAGAATGGGCTAATAATAATCAATCAGCAACTTTTGAAGATGTTAGTTCTCAAACTCTTGAGAACATGACACAAACTTTTACAGAATTGATAAATAATATTTCAGAAAGTACTGAAAAAGTGGTTTCTGAAACTCTGGAAGAAATAGTCACTGTCTTTGAAGAATTTACAGAAGGTATTTCTGAGATAGCTGAGGAAATTACTTCTGAAGATAATGTTTTTCAGGCAATAGTAAAGTTTTTTCAAGAAGAAGATTGGCAATTCCAACAAATTTCCGGAGAGCAAACCTTACGCCTCGTCTATCAAGGAAAAAACGGCAAATGGAACTGTTACGCTAAAGCCAGAGTTCAAAAGCAGCAAATGGTATTTTACTCGATTTGCCCCATCATCGCGCCAGAAACTAAGCGGGGTTATGTAGCAGAATTCATGACCAGAGCTAATTATGGCTTAATTATTGGTAATTTTGAACTAGACTTTGCAGACGGGGAAATTCGCTTTAAAACCAGTATCGATATAGAAGGGGACAATCTCACCTCAGCCTTAATCAAACATTTGGTTTATGCCAATATAACGATGATGGATGAGTATCTACCTGGAATTATCGCCGTGATTGAGAATAAAATGTCTCCAGCAGAAGCGATCGCTCAAATTGAAAGCTAATTTATAGTGCTTATAGTGCGATCGCCTGTAGTTTTTGTCTAAAATAGCACCTTCACCACTGCCCGGAATTATCTTCCTGTTGCAAACCTATTAACTGTCGCCGTTTCCAAGCATAGTGAAGAATATTAATACCTAATTCCTGAGCTGTACGAATAGTCAATCTGGGTAAACTCAAATCTCTATCCAATCCCCAAGCAGTTGCTAAATCACCAATAGCTAGAATAATTCCTCCACCAATTAACAGTTTAATCTGTTGTTGATTAACCATTGGTAAAGCAGCAAATAAGAAAGGTTTTGTCCTTAAAGGATGACTGCGTTGCAATTCTTCTAAAGGTCTTAAAGGACTCTCTAACTGTTGTGCCAAAGCTTGAGTACTCTCAATCAAAGGATTAGCATTTGTTGGCGCATCAACTAGAAGCACACCACCTAAATTTAAGTAATTTCTGAGAGATTCAAATTCGAGACTATTTAAAGAAATTGCTTGTCCACCTGTGAGATAAAGGATGTCATAGTCTTGGATATTTTCTGCTAAAGAAACCTGACCTGGTTCATCAGCCCCTCGGAAACTTGGGTATAAAGGTTCTACTGCTTGTAACAAATACGAAAGGCTGAAAAAATTACGCGCACATTCGGGATCGCTATGATTCGCCTGCGCCATACACACAAGTGCTTGGGGACGCATTTGTGCCTGACGGCGATAACGCAAATCAATATTGTTATATCCAGGAAAGAAAGCATCCGCAGGTTGGGTAATGTCAGTATGTTCTGGTTGTAGGAGTATTCGACATATTTCTATTTCTGAACTGGCTGGTATAGAGTTTATTTGGTCAATTCGATAAGTTTCTTGAACAACATCTCTTTGCTGTCCGCGCCGCAATTCATCAGGATCTACATAGCTAACTACTAAGTAGATCATCAGCGGTTCAGAACTTACTACTTCTAGATCAATGGGAAAATCATAAGAAGTTGGTACAACAATTAGATTACCTGCTAAATCAATTGCAATACCAGGTTGAATTTGTACCCAACGTCCATCTCGATATCTAGCTTCTACTTGGCTTGGGGCAGTGATATCTCGCACGCCTAAACCGCAGACAATTCCTGGTTGATTTAAACTTTGATATTGAGCATTTTGCCGATTACGGTGGTAATCATGGGCTGTGCGCCAGCGTTCCGCATTGATTAGTAACCCGTCTGCGGCTTGCAGGCGTTCAAAAGATTTTATTGGTGGGGGTGGGAAAGGATGGGACATAAATAATTCAAAATTCAAAATTCAAAATTCAAAATTAAGAAAAGCTCAGGCAGAGGTGCAGAGAGAAGAAGTTTAAAATTTTATTGGCTAGAAGGATTTTCGATAGATAATTCATAGGTGCAAAAAGCAGGTTTTTCTTGTTCTATTATTCTTTGGATCAGTTCTTCGTTGATAATGCCACTAGAAATGTTTGAACGCAAACGCACTATAAAATGATACGGTTGTCCACCTGCTAAAACTGCATTTCCTAATTGTGCATCTCCGATAATGAAACTTGGGCCAAAAGGTTCTGTAATACTAATGTGTTTATCAGCTTCATTAGGTAAATCTTCGTCTAGGGGTAAATTAGTATAAAGATGCAAGTAGAGACGCAATCCTTTACGAGTTCCTCGCCAGCGATAAAGTTCTACAGCTCGGCGAATTAAACGCCGTTGTTGCTGGAGATCCCAAACAGAATCTACTTGCCAAGCAACCCAATGAGCCATAAAGGGTAGTAATGCTTGCGGTGCTGTCAAAGGATCGAGGTTTGCCCACATGACATTATAACTATCAACTATTGGTTGAAAAGCTTGCTCAAATATTTTCATGAAGCGACCAATAAAATCCACTTCCCGATACAAAATTGGCAAGAATTCCATGTAGGCAGTGTAGGGACGGATATATAAATCGAAATACTCGCTTCTCTCAATTTGTTCGTTGTCCGTGCCTGAGTCTATATGTAGGGTAACTAGGCTGCGAAAATTAAGAGTTAGTTTGTCTTTTTTTCCAGGGGAAATCGCTTCTTGATCTTCAAAAAATGTGTCGGGAATTGAGAAGTAGAGAATAGCATCCATTTGTCCACGAGGAGGTATCTCACTGCCTTCTGTGCCAATCTGACACCACTGGGATGGAAAGTTTCCTTCAACGCTTAAGCTTACCCGCAAAGGACGTTGTTCTAAGTTTTGCACCTGCACAATCATCTCGCTAGGATGTCCGGGATGCAAGAGCAAACTACGTCCAGCTACATCAATTTTTTCTGCATTTGCAAACGCTAAACCTGCCACAGGTAAAGCTTCGGGAATTTGCATTGGCGTTAATTGAATGCTTACAGCTGGACTACGACTTTGAACCATAGGATTGGGGACTGGGGGAGAATAACTACTGACAAATGACAAATGACAAATGACGAATTACGAATTACGAATTATCTGGATGTCGTGATTTGAACGCAGATTTGTATCAGCCCAGGAACATATCAATCCTTCCGATCCTGGATCGATCAATTGTTCTGGCGATGGTTGTCGTCGCCAATTTTCTCCTTGCTTGCGGATGGAAAACAGCAAGACGGGGCCTAAATGACGCACGCCTGGGGTTTGTTGGAGTAATACTACAATATCCGATGTATAAACGGGTCGCCCAAAGGGCCATCCTTTGCCGTCGATTCCTCCAGTTAATGGATTTAAATATTTATACAGCGATCGCCTTAAATTTTGGCGAATTTCTTCGCTGGCAAAAGGGTTGTTGTATGCTGGCTCTAAAGCAATTTCTGTCTGTACAGAAACACCTACGTAATTTGGTTCTTCTAATTCTATTTGTACTCCTAATAACCGTCTTTCATCTAAGTAACTTAAAATTTGCTCTTGAAGGGCATTACTGAGGGCAAAATCTTCTGGCGTCATGCCATTGCCTTGGGCGATCGCATCTGTATTGGCATAAGGAACTACCAGTAAACTAACTATACCAGCTTGTCTTTGAGAATTCGCTGGCAAACAGCGAACACGAGCGATCGCACCATTCCCTGCTTGTTGAGCTAAAACTTCAAAATCTTCGGCAGTGACGGCGCGATCGCGTGTGCGAAGGATGCGGGGAGCCTTCATCACAGCCTGTTCCAGCGATTCGGCATCCGCACCATTGATTGCTGGTACACGATTGACCACACTAGTAACATAAGGATATGCAGACTTCAAAAACTGGATTGCCCCAGTTTGAACATTGCCTTCTCTACCACCGCCTGTACGATAAGCAACCATCCTAATCTCTGAGCCACGGGGAGGAATTGCGCCGTACTGGTGTTCAGATTGGTTGTTTTCCAGGGTACTAACTTGTACAGATGTGTCATCTAGTGATGGTTGCTGGATTCTTGATCGCACCTGTGTATGCTGTTTAAGTTGGCTAGGTTCACGAATTAGCGGCCCAAATTGGATTGTACCAGTCAGCGAATCAATGGTGTAATGAAAATGATACGGCCCAGAATCAGCAAAATCTCTTACCTCAGTCCACTTCTGAGGCAATCCACCAGCGGGCGTAACTAGGATATACTCATTTTCTCGGCGTTCTAAAATCGGTGCGCTTTGTAATTCAAAAGTCTGACCGGGTGTACCATCACTAATTCCTAAGCGCTCATCTTCAATAAAAGTACTGTGACTAGCCCTAACTGTACCGCCAATTGACTGCACTGCTAAACCAGTTATTCGTGGTGGACGATTGTAACCAGATTGATTGGCTTCTGTAGCAATAAAGCTACAACGTAGCCAACGACCCCGGTAAGCGGTAAAGTTGGTAACAGGCCAATTTGGCGGTAAATGCAGACGGACATCTGCCCCTTCAGACGGATCACCACCCTGTTCAGCGAGTTCGTAAAAACTGAAGCCGCGAGTTTCATCATCTGACTCTTGGAATAAAACTGGTTGCCAATATTCTCCATCCCAGGCTTCCCACTTCCGAGGCGGTTGATTGGGGTTAATACCAGCAGGCGTAGCTGCGGCTCCTTGAAAAGTAATATCTAGAACATTACCATCTAGAGGATCGTCAGAAGCGATCGCTAAATAAAAGCAGTTACCAGGCTGAGGTTCCTCTTCAAATATCGATTGTTCATTACCTGTCCAGAAACCGTTAGATTCACGAGTCCATGTACTTGTGACTCTTTCTCGCAGAGATTGGGGAATGTCTTCGGTAGTTTGGGCAGTTAAGAAGTGTTGTATGCGCGGGTTGCCGATAATTAGAGGAAAATCTGTACTAAAGGTAATACCTTCTGTGGTTTCAGTTTGGATAGTTGAAGCTTCTAATCCTGCCGGAATAGTGTAGGCTTCAGGTAGTGCAGCACTTAAATAAAAAGTTAATTCCGTGCGGGCTGGGGCGGGAGGTTGGAGACGAATACCCAGTAATTCTAGGAAAGCTACATAATTTTTTCGAGGTACTTGGTTAAATCTGAGCAACATCTGGTCAGTTAACCAAGCAAATAACTCAATTAGCGTAATTCCTGGATCACTAAGGTTGTGGTCTGTCCATTCTGGACAGTAGCGAGGAATACGCATTATACATTCGTCTACCAAATCATCGAAGGCGCGATCGTCTAAGTTGGAAGAAGGTAATTTCGGTAAAAAATCAAAGTTCATACCAATTTAAAAAAAGAATGTGACAGATACAAGCCTAGAAACCCAGATAAAATTTAGCTTTCTTAATTTTGAATTTTGAATTTTGAATTTTGAATTGGTATCACGATTCCTCCCCAGCTGAAACCAAATAATAAGGATAAACAAAGCTATAAATATCGGGACTATCTTTGAGTCGATAATTGATGATGATATCCACTCTGCCACGCACAGGGTCTGGATCGGTGAGAATTTCATCAACAATAATCCGTGGTTCCCAAACTTCTAACGCTTCCAAAACATAAAGGCGGATTTGCAGTAAGGTTTCGCTATTCAAGGTTGCAAATGCCAGTTCTGACAAGCGAGATCCAAATGTCGGTCGATAAACCCGCTCACCTACTCCAGTGCGAAGGATAATCCAAATAGATTCTTTAACTTTTTGATCTTCACGGCTAAGTTGTATCCCACCTTGCACACTTAAATGCAGTGGATAAGCCCAACCTGTTCCCAAATACTCTCGTTGACCACCATAAACCATATCTGGCACTTAGACAGCTGTTACATGGATATCTTCAAAGATATCGGCACAGAGAGTTTAAGCCTATTCGCCAAAGGTCGAGGTTGAAGAGGTAGGCAGGGGGAGAGAAAAAATGCTTAACTCAAGCGTATTGGTTCCTACCCCGTGATTCACAGCGTTTTTCAGGCAAATGAAATACACAGGTAGGGGCACAGCAGTGCTGTGCCCTTAAGATGATCTGTACCTCACTAAGTTGCAATCTACTGTATTTATTTGAAAAACGCTGTAAAATTCGTGGACGAGTCTTTGATACTCGCGGACGAGTCTTTTTTACTCGTGGACGAGTCTTTTTTACTCGCCGACGAGTCTTTGATACTCGCGGACGAGTCTTTTTTACTCGTGGACGAGTCTTTGATACTCGTGGACGAGTCTTTGATACTCGTGGACGAGTCTTTAATACTCGTGAATGAGTCTTTTTTACTCGTGAATGAGTCTTTGATACTCGCCGACGAGTCTTTAATATTCGTGAATGAGTCTTTTTTACTCGTGGACGCAGATCAGAATTTCACTTCTCTACCCCCCTACTCCCTTATCCTTTCTGCCTTTCCAATCAGCCGCCAATCAAAACAGTGGGATAACCTTTGATAATTTTATTCGGTGGCCCTAATGCTTCTATAATAGTGTCGCCCATACGACAGGCAGGTAGGTTGTTAATCAGCACTGTTTTGCTACCGTCAATTACAACACCGGGGCCATGAGGAGGTACAGGCGAGAGTGTGGCACAATTATGAATATCAGCACCTGCCGCAGCAGAAGTGATTGCGCTACTCATGGTAGATGCTGCTGTTGTCTTTGTAGTTTGTTCGGCGGCTAGGGCAGCAGGTGCCCCTGGTGTACCTTTTGCCGCCTTGGTAGCAGTCTCAGCTGCTAAGACAGTCGCATCAGAAGATGTTTTGGCAGATAGCAAAGCCGGTACTGCTGCTGCAAGCACACCCCGCCACGCAGGTAAAGACCCAATCAACACATTGGGACTACCTGGGCCTCCTGTCAATACTGGCGGTAAGAGATGCGCTACATTGTCGGTAATTCTTGCTGCTGGTCTACCCATGACAACCTCCTATAGTGTTTTTCATTACTAAACTTCAAAATAATTCGTAATTAGTAATTAATTAAGACGAATCATTGCACCTTTGACTGTAATCGTCCCCCTGGCTGAAATGTCTATATTTCCAACAGCATTTAATGACAGATTACCTTTTGATTCCACTGAAATAGACCTAGCCATATCATCCATTGTGATTGTATGACCGCGTTTGGTTTTAATCACTATACACTTTTGACTATCATTGAGATAGATTTTGTGACCGTATTTAGTTTCTAGGCGAATACCTGTTTTACTAGTTAGTTTATCTTCGTCAATAAACTGGAGAGTATGTCCGACACGAGTTTGAAAGGTGCGTAATCTTACGCCACGTTTGGCAACTGAGTCACGCACCTTTTCCGGTGGTGCATCCTTGCCGTTCCATACTCCGCCAATTACATAAGGACGGTGGATATCGCCATGCTCAAAACCTACTAGTACTTCATCGTCTATCTCTGGTAAACAGTCGAAACCTCTATTTTTCCCTGCTCCCAAAGCTACAACTCTCGCCCAATCACTTGTATCTTTTTCTGTGAGGGTGGGAAACTTGACTTTCACTCTACCCAATGCCTCTGGGTCTTGGTTATCAGTCACAATTCCCACTAATAAAGTCTCAGATGGTTGTAGGCGTTTTTCTGGAGATAGAGTTGTGAATAAGTCACCAGAACGTAGTCCCCGCACGCTGAAATCAGTTTTATAAACACGCTTACTGAAGAGATGGCGTGTTTCTGTAACATAATACTTACCACTATAGCGATCGCCCATACCCTCAAGAGTAACAACTCGCCCCGGTCGAATCTCAGGATTACCCTCTGCCTTAGCATCTGCATAAACAAATTCTCCTCCCAGTTCATCACACAGAGCCTGAGCCATAGTCTTTGCTTGTTTGGCGCTGGCAACGGGTTTATCTACAACAATCATTTCCTGGGACTTAAGATTGGAAAATGCAGTACTAGTACTAGTTCCTAGCTTATTACCTGTCTGGGTTATTTGGTTCTCTTTCTTAGCTGTTTGGGTAATCAATTGTTTCTTGGTATAGTCCCAGGCACGTACTTCCACAGAACTTACCTGTTCAGCACTAGTGACGCGAGTACTAAATTTATTAATATCAACTAGCCATTTTAGTGGTAAAGCTCCCTGAGCTTTTGGTTTGCAAAAATTTATTTTGCCATCTGTAATAAATAGTTCAAAACCAATGCGAGCAGCCCTTTCCCGTAAAAACTCCATATTAGTTTGGTTTTCTTGGAAGACATACTTATGCACTTCGCCACTTAGGTCTATATTGCCAAGTTTTATCCCTACTTCTTTAGCTATTTTTTTGACTATATCGCTATCCCTTTGATTCAAAAAAGAACGATTATAACGACCTCTGTGAAGACGATGGGAAATATCATAGCCGCGAACAATGATATCAGCTTCAGATTTTTCATTGAAGTGAACTTCCAGCCCCGTAATTTCGCCTTCAATCAGAATTTTTTCTAAATCTTGTTTAAAGTTCTGATCTAAAGTAGTACTCTCACTAAAACCTAACTTCACTTTCTTACCAATCTTAAATACCTGCTCATATCGCCAAGGTTTGTTTTGTTGACGGTCAGAAGCGGGAATATAGCTATTATGTACTACTAACGTAAACATTGCTGGCAAATGAAGGCTTTCTTCTATGGTGATTTGCAGCAAATCTTTCATCAATTCTGAAGAATCGCTTAGTCCTTCTATCTGGATTTTTGGCTCACTTAGATAAAGACTTTGTTTAGGCATAACTATTATTTTATAACTATGAAATTTTCAGATTAGCCTTAAATGATAAATGATTGAAAAATTAGTATTTGTCATTTTTGTGACTTAGGTTTATCAGTTTTTCCTACCTTTTGATTTGGCTGACGATCTGGGCCTTTAGAAGCTGATGTTTTTCCTTTAGGAAGGTTATTTTTATCTACTTCTTGCAAGGATATATCTACCATTGCTCTAACTGGTGTGCCATCAGTTAGGAACATATTTAAAGTGTAAGTTAGACTTGTAATTACACAATAAAAATACTCTGTTCCCCATGTCAATTTGTAAACAGGTGGTCGCTTATCCGGCGATCCTTTAATAGTTTCTACACCTTTTTTAATATTGTCTATGTACTTTGTCATTACTGACTCTTTCGTTTCATAGGTATCGTAGAGTAACTGTTTAAGTGTGAATTTATAAGGCTCAACGCCAGAAAAGTTAACTTTAGGGAGAAGTTCAGTACCTCTATTACCTTGTTGACTTTCCCACTTCACAGTTCGAGTAAAACTAATGTCTGTGGGATTAAACATTAATTCAATAGTTGGTGCTTCACCGTTATGAGCTACAAGTTTGGCTTTCTCAAGTTGCGGTTGAGACTTTTGAATAACAATAATTGCTGGACTTGCCATTTGAGTTTTTCTCCTAAAATTATTGAATGGTATTTACCAAGGTAATCGACCTGAGTGACCGCCATGACGCTCTCGCTCAATTTCTATCCGCTGCCGTAATCTGTTATAAATTTCACGGGCTAGAGCTTCAAGATCAGCCATATCATCTTTATCATCTTCTTGAGAAGACGAGGATACGCTCTCTATCGTCTCAGTTATTGGTTCGATTTTTCTAGATATGTCAGGTAGAGTCACCTCTCCACCATCAGCAAAGCCTCTAGGTGAAGGAAGGTGTTTAGCAAAAACTTGTGGCGATTCTGAAACCTGAGAAGATTCATAATTTTGGCTGTTAGATTCCACATCACTAAAGTTGAAGCTAGGGAATTCATCATTATTTCCATTTAGTAAATCTTCCACACTTGACCATTGAGAAGGTGTATTTGACCATTGAGAAGATGTATTAGTGCTAGGATTTGCTTTTCGGAAAATCAGGGGAGGTGATGAGTATTGAGGTGAAGGAGGTGAAGGTTCATCTACATGAATTGTTTCATTTTGAAGAGGATTAAGCTGTGGAGAATTTAGGATAGAAAGTTTCTGTTTTCCAATATCTAACCCCAAGGCAGGAGGAATTAAAGAATTGGATACATCAGAGGAGGGAGTCTCAGCACTTTTTAGTTGCAATGAAGTGTCTGGAAAAGAATCGACTTTAGTCGGGGTTTCTGGAGAGGTTATTTCTTCCGGTTCTTGAGCATTGGGTGTCTGTAAACTTGGAAGGATGAGTTCGTGGGGTGTTCCACCAGTGTTGATGTGATGCAATAGAGGTAAATTCTTCTGTGCATCCCTGGTATTAATCACAAACTCCCCAGGCGTAAGCATTGCAGGTACTGTATCCGAGGCTGCTATCTGGTAACGATTTTCAACGTGGGAGTCTATGACATGACCACCAGTAGCATAACCTTTAGGCGCTGGTAAATTTTCTGCGATCGCATTTTGCTTTTGCTCAACTTTAGGTGGTGTCCCTACCTCATTTTGTGGAGAAGTTGCTTCTTCTGGGATATCTCGATTATCTGAGGTATCAACAAGGGTTGATATTTCAGGATTTGTTACCGCAAAGGGAAATTCTGATTCTACTGGTTGTTCATTGTCAATAATTTTCCGGAAAATATTCTCAGTTTCAATGATTTCAGGCGATGTGGCGGGAATTGGTGGTGTGTAGATGCCTAGCGGCTTTTCGTTAAACATCGCAGTTTCAGCAATTTCAGGTGATATGGCGCTTACTGGTGCTTCAGCAATCTCAGGTGGTGTGGCGGTAATTCTTGATGCTTCAGCAATCTCAGGTGGTGTGGCGGTAATTTTTGGTACTTCAGCAATCTCAGGTGGTATGGCGGTAATTCTTGATGCTTCAGCAATTTTAGGTGATATGGCGGTAACTACTGGTACTTCATCAATCTCAGGTAGCGCTAAGATGGGATGACTTTCTATAAACTCGCTGGTAGTATTCTCAATATTGGTGTCATGTTCCAGTGAAGTTACATTTGCTGAGACATTTGAAACATTAACCGCCATAGCAGATTGTGACTCTGAAGTGGCTAACTGTTCATTGCTATCAGAGTTTCTGAATAAACTAAGTGTGTCTTCAATATCGGCTGAGGTAGGTGTTAACTGAACAGGCGCACTGACTGGAGACTCACTCGTAACATTAGAATCAATTTCTTGTTGTACTGTAACAGGACTTTTTACAACTGAATAATCAGAATTAGGTACAGCAACATCCGCTTTCGGCGCAAAGCTATCCACCCCGATAATATTTTGATCGTTCGCCAAAGGATGGAGTAAAGTAGGTGCTTGATCGACATTAGGTGAGGTAAATGCTGACGATAAACCTACTGAAGAATCAGAATTAGGTACATCCGCTTTCGGCGCCAAGCTATCCGCCCCGATAATATTTTCATCGTTCGCCAAAGGATGGAGTAAAATAGGTGCTTGATCGACATTAGGTGAGGTAAATGCTGACGATAAACCTACTGAAGAATCAGAATTAGGTACATCCGCTTTCGGCGCCAAGCTATCCGCCCCGATAATATTTTCATCGTTCGCCAAAGGATGGAGTAAAATAGGTGCTTGATCGACATTAGGTGAGGTAAATGCTGACGATAAACCTACTGAAGAATCAGAATTAGGTACATCCGCTTTCGGCGCCAAGCTATCCACCCCGACAATATTTTCATCGTTCACCAAAGGATGGAGTAAGGTAGGTGCTTGATCGACATTAGGTGAGGTAAATGCTGACGATAAAGCTACTGAAGAATCAGAATTAGGTACAGCAACATCTGCTTTCGGCGTAAAGCTATCCGCCCCGATAATATTTTCATCGTTCGCCAAAGGATGGACTAAAGTAGTTGCTTGATCGACATTAGTTGAGATAAATGCTGACGATAAAGCTACTGAAGACTCAGAATTAGGTACATCCGCTTTCAGCGCAAAGCTATCCACCCCGACAATATTTTCATCGTTCGCCAAAGGATGGAGTAAAGTAGGTGCTTGATCGACATTAGGTGAGGTAAATGCTGACAATAAAGCTACTGAAGAATCAGAATTAGGTACAGCAACATCCGCTTTCGGCGCAAAGCTATCCGCCCCGATAATATTTTGATCGTTCGCCAAAGAATGAAGTGTGCCATCAACATCAAATGAGGTAAGTGTTGATGATAAAGCTACATTCTCTAGAGAATTATCAGCCACAGGGTTATCTGTGACAAAATCATTTGTGTTGTTTTCTAATATTAAGTCTGACTCAATGGCTGTAATCGCCTCGAAATTACTATTTATATTTGGTGATTCCTCTTTTGACGATGGAGAATTCAAGGTTGGTAGCACCTCTTTTCTCTGTATGAAATTTTTCGGAAAAACGGTGGTCTGATTATTACTTATAGAAGGAAGTTTATCTGTTTCAACATCTTGTTGCGGTAGCGTTTGACTGAGTGGTATTTCTAAAATATTAACTAATTCTAATGCTTCAGGGATTATTTCTTGTTCATTATTACCCAAGCTATTATCAGAGATAAATGTTTGATCTGCATTATGATGCAAAGGAAATTCTACAACTGAAGCTTCTGCTAGTTCACTTGTATTATCGGATAATTCATTTCTTTGTTGTAATTGTGAAATACTTTCTCTCACAGACGATTCTGCACTAGGTAAACTAGATGGTAACTCAGGATTTGCTTGCAGTTCGTCCTTAGTAATATTCCTAAATAAAGTCGATTTATCTTCAAGGCTAGGTAAAATTGATGTCGTTCTACTAGGCGTTGTAACACTAATTGAATCATCATTTTTAAGATTGTCTGAAGCAATATCAAGCTGTAAAGTAGGGAGTTCTAAGTTAGCCTCAATAAGCAGAGATTCATCTGAGGCTAATAAGCTATTTTCATTGTAATTAATATGAATATTGCTTTCATCAATCAATTTAGCCGCAGATGATTTGACCGATTTTTTAGTCTTAGATTTAGTAGTTGATTTTTTTTCTGGTGGCTGTTGAGATTTATTTGTTTTTTTCGATTTAGATTTGCTTTTACCACTAAGATTTATTTCTGATGCCGTATCATTACTCAGATTGTTATCAATGCGAGTCGGCATTATTTCTGGAATACTGGTTGTTATTGATTCACTACTATTTTCTTGTGGAGTTATTAAATCAAAAGAATCAACCTCAAGTAATGGAAGCTCACTACTTATATCCTGAGTATCCCAACCTATTAATGGTTCTATCGATGCTTCATGTTCGCTAGATAAGAAGAATTTAGAAGATGTGACTAATGGTGGTTTAGTTTGTATGGAACTAATAAAGTTACTTCGTGATTGTAGAGAATGAGACTCTTTTCTCAATAACATTTTGTCAGGATTAGATAAAGACGATCTAATCCCAAGGGGATGAATATTGTTCCCTAGTGGAGATTGGATAATTTGCATAGTTATAGTTTTAAAAGAGCTAATTAGCTAGAAACAAAATATCCTGTTTTTTGATTTCGTTGTACAGAAGTACCTCCACCTGTAGCTCTTGCAACCTGTAAACCTTCATAAGCTAAAGTTAATTCTTCAATCCCAACTGCCTTTCCATCTGCTTGGAGTGCAGGTGTTTTCCAGGTTATAGGAATAGCACCAATCAAAGTCCAACTCATCATTGTCTCACCGGCTTGATTGAAAATCAGAATATTGACATTGCGTCGAGATGTTTTCTTTTTTTCATCAAAAACTGCATTCATCCAGTTCCAAAAACCTGGATGATCGGTAACTCCACGTTTGAGAGTTATGTCTGCAAATTCTGTATGACCTAAATAAATTCTTTGCTGGTCGTTAACACCACCTTCCTGAAAAACATTTTTCTTAATTTGAATACTTAATCCTGAGCATTCAGCGAAAGACGCAGCAATAGAACTGTCTATCTCAACGTAGAAACGATTAGTAGTAACATAATTTAATTCGTGAGTAATGTTGCCATTATTAGCACCTGTAGCCATCACAACCACCTTTGGGAATTATAATTGCCTAGCCTTTCCCGCTGCGATCGCAGGTCTTTTAGCAAGAGTTTATACACATGCTCTGTGAGTTGGTTTAGCAGCAGTGAATCATTGAGGTATTTACTTGCCGTTTTAGCCACAATGCTTGCATCAGATGTTGCCGAAACCCCAGCGTAGCCAGCAGTACCGCCAACATCTCCATCGAACGTGAAAAAAGTTTTTTGCTGATTTGAGTCCATAAATAAAAAACTCTCCCTAAATCCAGGCTAAAGGTAGTGCATCAGAATCAAAAGTAGCCAAAAGTCGAACTTAGTTTCTGCCTGGATTTAGACTTTAGAGGAATTGTGTTACAAGTGTGATCGCTATACTCTAGTAGTAACAGCAAAATATTCACCTAGCTACTGCTTGGGCAACAGGAGAAGAAAATGAGAGAACACGTCAGCCAGAAAAAAACTACTACAGGCTTCTCAATTCCATCCCTGAAACACCCGATACGCGGTTTTGGTTTGGAGTCGTCGGCAATTTCACGCCAAGCGGTTCCTGAAATACAACCAATCAATAAACCAGTTACTCACGATATAAGTCGCATACCACTGCGTACCCAAGCAAAACTCTCAATTAGCCAGCCTGGAGACATTTACGAACAAGAAGCTGATAGCGTCGCACAGCAGGTAATGCAAAGAATGGCGCAACCTGTAAATCGCCAGTCTATCCAACAAGAAGCATTGCCAGAGGAAGAAGAAGAATTGCAAATGAAACCTCTGGACATTAGCACTTTGCAACGAGAAGAAGCGCCAGAAGAAGAAGAATTACAAATGAAATCTCTGGACAATAGCACACTGCAACGAGAAGAAGCGCCAGAGGATGAGGAAGAATTACAGATGAAGCCGATGGTGCAGCGTCAGGCTGAGACTGGGATGGCTGCTGCGCCAGACCTGGAAGCGTCCATTAACCAAGCCAGGGGTGGCGGACAGACGATGGCGAACAATATCCGGGAACCGATGGAACAGGCATTTGGCGCAGATTTCAGTGGGGTGAAGGTTCACACGGATGGTCAATCTGACCAGTTGAATCGGTCAATTCAGGCGCGTGCTTTCACGACAGGACAGGATGTGTTCTTTCGGCAGGGTGAATATAATCCTGGGAGTCGGGGGGGGCAGGAGTTGTTAGCGCATGAGTTGACTCATGTTGTGCAGCAGAGTGGTGGTGCAATCAGCAGCGAAGAGAAACGCGGTAAAAAATTGATAAACCTGGTGGAAAATACCGGACATGAACGGGCTAGTCCCAAGAACGGAAAAGACGGCGATCAGCCAGAAAAGTTAAAGGGTGATGACTACGCCAACAACGTGCAAAAACTCCTCAACGATCTGAACAATTTGCTACCAGGATTCACAAACGGGGAGATCAACACAGCCCTGAGTATCATCAACTCCAACCGTGCGCAATGCTCCGTCAGCACTAGCCAGGTCACAGGAGAAGACACTAACACATTAGCCTACAGCAATCTCAAGAATGCCATCGTACAACAGGTAACTGACAACCAATACTTAACACAAGAGGCCGACCGCAAGCACTTCAGAGACCAGGTTAGGAACCTAGTCTCTGTTTTGATTCCAATGATCGACCAGCTCCCTACAACTGCGGTTGATACCAGAGTTGCTAAAGTCATCGAATCAGAAAGCAAACATACACAGGATGCAAAGAAGGCTATAGATGCTGCGCTCCTCAAACTATCCGAGGAAATGAAGAAGCGTTTGAAAGAGTATTTCCAAAGTATGTTTGAAAAAAAGTTCATTTCCAAAAAGGACAATGACCCTAAAGAGCCACCACCCGGAGGCGGGACAGGAGAAGGGGTACTGGTTAACTGAGACATCGGTTTGCCCCACCCATCCAGAGCGATCGCCTGATCTTGTAAGGTGCGTTACTTCCTTAACGCACCTTATGATTGGTTCGCTGTCCTGCGGCGTGAACCACCAAATCTCTTGTCAAATATCCAAATACAAACGCCTAACGCACCCTACAGGGCTACAGCGCGATCGCCTGATATTGTCGGTTGGGTTGAGTGCGATCGCCCGACACTATAGAATAGGGTTCCCGAAAATTTAGACTTTGGGTGAATTGTGTTACAAGTGCGAACGCTGTACTCTAGATGTTAGTAATAGCAAAATATTCATCCACCTACTGCTTAGACATCAGGAGAAAAAAATGAGAGAACGCATAGGCCAGCCCAAAAAAGCTACCACTGCTTTCTTCTCAATACCTGCACTCAAACAACCGACACGTGGTTTTGGTTCAGAGTCCTCTGGTGGTTCATCCCAAGCAGTAAATGAGGTGCGATCGCAAAATAAACCTTTAATGCACGATATCAGTCGAATATCACTGCGTTCACAAACAAAACTCACGGTTAACCAGCCAGGAGATATTTACGAGCAGGAAGCTGATAGAGTAGCACAGCAAGTGATGCAGACGATGAGCGAGCCTGTAAGTAAACAGTCTGTGCAACGGGAAGCATTACCAGAGGAAGAAGAAGAATTACAAATGAAATCTCTGGCAGATACCAATATTTCGCTACAACGGGAAGCATTACCAGAGGAAGAAGAATTACAAATGAAATCTCTGGCGGATGCCAATATTTCGCTGCAACGGGAAGCATTACCAGAGGAAGAAGAAGAATTACAAATGAAATCTCTGGCAGATACTAATATTTCACTACAACGGGAAGCATTACCAGAGGAAGAAGAAGAATTACAAATGAAATCTCTGGCAGATACTAATATTTCACTACAACGGGAAGCATTACCAGAGGAAGAAGAATTACAAATGAAATCTCTGGCAGATACCAATATTTCACTACAACGGGAAGCATTACCAGAGGAAGAAGAAGAATTACAAATGAAATCTCTGGCAGATACCAATATTTCACTACAACGTCAGGGTGGTGGGGTTGCAGCCACATCTGACTTGGAAACTTCAATCCAACAAGAACGGGGAAGTGGACAGCCACTCTCAGACGATATCCGCCAACCAATGGAGCAAGCTTTTGGGACTGACTTTAGCAGTGTCAAAATCCACACAGATAGCAGCTCTGACCAACTCAACCAATCTATCCAAGCTCGTGCCTTTACTACAGGACAGGATATATTCTTCCGTCAAGGAGAATATGCTCCTGAGAGTCATGGAGGAAAGGAATTACTTGCCCATGAGTTAACTCACGTTGTCCAACAAAATGGTAGTGCGCTTGGGCGTAAATTGGTTCCTGAACAGGAGATAAAAAAAAACAAGATCCAAACCAAAGCCCTTCTTAACTCCCCTTCTGGGTATCAACCAGTAATCCAGCGTAACCCTCTTGATAAGGTTAAAAAATTCTTTTCCAAAGACAGTGGCGATAAAGATAACGGTGGCGATGAAATAGAAGAAATACAGGTGAACGGGGAGAACTGGAAAAAATATATGGAGTTAGATATCTTGACGATGCAGCCTAGCGATATCATAACGGACAGGCAATTTGGGCATAATTTATATATAAATATCAGATGGTACAACAAATCGCAGAAAAGATTGCGCCTTTTGACACCGCCACCATTGGAATATTTTGAGGAAATAACAAAGATTACGACAGACAACGGCGGCAATAGAACTACGGAAACAGAATCGCTGGATCAGTACGCAAACAGGCCAAATTCTAATACTTTCCGTAGCTACGCACTCGGAACTCAGGGCATGATTATAGATCCAGGTAAGTCGCTCACGGCAAGATTTCTTGATCCACCGCAGATCACAATCACACAAGAGTATAAATCGCGCACTGTTAAGTTCAAAATCGGGTTACGGGGGTCGCAACAGTGGCTAACTGGTGTACAGCAACTAACGTGCGAGAATAACAAGATAATAGAGCATGAGTTTATCCCAACAAGACTCAGGGCTGGCTAAGAAGCATGGCATAGTTAGTTTTATATAAACTATTAATTATCTAGCAAAAGTCCCATCAGAAATTAAAGACTCTTGAATAATGACTAATAACGCTTAAGAAGCCGATCGCTGCTGGTCAATTTGCTGTGGAATATTTTCTTGCACGAGTTGCCAAAAATGTTTGATGGGGGGAATTTGTAGACGGTCTTGAGTTGTCACCATAACTACCCGCCGAGTTAAACTGGAACCATCTGCTAAACCACTATTATTATTGCCAGCCAAGGAACGAATCGCTAGGGTAGGGTCAAGATAAGCTTCCAGTAATGCTGATTGAGGTAGCAAAGCTATCAATTTTCCTTGGCGCACGACTCCCCGGAAGGCATCTAGGGTATTTACCTCTAAAGCCGACTGGAGTGTAGCTTCCATCCGCTCAAATCTATCTTGTATTAAGCGTTGCATCCCATAACCATCTTTAAAAACTACTTGGGGATAACGAATTAGCTCCGACCAAGGGACGCATTCATATTGTGCCAGGGGATGATTGGCTGCAATTAAAACTTCTATAGGTTCGTCATAAAGTACTTCTACCACCATTTCTCTACTGGTGGTTAAAAAGCGATTATTCATCACAATTGCTAAATCTACCAATCCATCTTTAAGGACTTTCAGGGCGCGATCGCTTCCCAATGATGTCACCCGCAATTGCACATCTGGATAATCATGACAAAATTTTTGCAACACTGGTGGTAAGTAAGATCCACACAGGGAGTGAATCACGGCAATGCAAAGTTCTGGTTGCTTTCCGGCGATTAAATCAGCTAATTCTTCTGTTGCAGTCTGCCACTCTTGGCAAATTTTGCGGACGCGGGGTAACAAACGTTCACCTCCTAGCGTCAGCTTGGCATGACTAGTTCTGTGAAACAGTTCTATCCCCAAATCTGCTTCTAATGCTTGGATTTGGCGACTAATCGTCGATTGGGTAACACCAGATAGTCGCGCTGCTTGTTGAAAGCTGCCGGTTTGGGCGATCGCTAGAAAGGCTTGCAACTGCTCTAGGCGCATTTTTATGTAGCCTGAATTACATTTATCAGTTTTATAAAGTTAACGGATTTTGATCCACAATTTAGTAAAATTTGTTACAAGTTTTTTCTCTGAGCTACATTTAAGTAAATCAGATTTTACCGCCTTTGTCGTCAATTATGCGCTTTGCACCGATTTTTTCGGTAAATTTTGCAAAAAAAATAATTGACTATTTTCTGCTGAAATATATAAATTTTTAAATAATATTTTTAATGGTATCGCTCTGAGGCACTCTTGTGAGATCGCAGAAGTTGATAGTTCAGCCGTAGCTAACTATGAGTAGTTCACTTGATGTATTACGCGACAGATTATATAGTAGTTTGCAAGTGGATGAAGTAATCATATCAAAACCTTCACCCCCAAGCCCTCTTTGTGAGTTTAAAAAGGGTTTAAGGGTGAAGTACAGTTTAACCTAACTCTTATTAAAAAACGCTATCAGGTCTAAGCAAGACAAAATTTTGTACAACTTACAGATACGGCTGCGCTCGCATCAGATTTGCAAAAGATACAGAGGGCACAAACTACAGCTGTACCCTCCGAAAGTGTTGTGAATACTATTTTATGGAGCGAGAACCTGTGACTTCATCAGGATCGCGATAAGCCCGAACTTTTTCGCGATTACGCAGTCCTGCTAAACCAGCTAGACCAAGCAAACCTAGCCAACCCCAATCAAAACCGCGATCGCTAGTTCTTTCGGAAGCTGCGACGCCTGTATTTCTGTTAGTACCTGTGGCATCAGTGCCCGTGCCTGTGGAATCACTGCCTGTAGTTCCAGTTCCTGTTGTGGAATCAGTGCCTGTTGTGCCACCAGTACCTGTTGTGGAATCAGTGCCTGTACCTCCAGTACCTGTTGTGCCACCAGTACCTGTAGTTCCACCAGTACCTGTTGTGGAATCAGTGCCTGTTGTGCCATTAGTGCCTGTACCTCCAGTACCTGTTGTGCCACCAGTACCTGTAGTTCCACCAGTACCTGTTGTGGAATCAGTGCCTGTTGTGCCATTAGTGCCTGTACCTCCAGTACCTGTTGTGCCACCAGTACCTGTAGTTCCACCAGTACCTGTTGTGGAATCAGTGCCTGTACCTCCAGTACCTGTAGTTCCACCAGTACCTGTGCTTCCACCAATGCCTGTGCTTCCACCAATGCCTGTGCTTCCACCAGTGCCTGTGCTTCCACCAGTGCCTGTGCTTCCACCAATGCCTGTGCTTCCACCAGTGCCTGTGCTTCCACCAGCGCCTGTGCTTCCACCAGCGCCTGTGCTTCCACTAGAGCTTCCGCTGCCAGAGCCTCCGCTGCCGGAACCTCCACTTTGGGCAGAAACTAAAGGAGGTAAAGATACAGAAGCAAAACTGATGGCAAAGACAGTAGCTAAAACAGCTTTAGATAATTTGAAAGGCTTCATGCTTATAGTTCCTTTTTTGTTCTAGATTTTTGTGGTTGATTGATTTTCAAAAGCGATATTGTCTCGTCAATCTACTGAAAAATTAGGTAAATTCTGACATAGAAAAAATTGAGGAGTGTTTTACTTAGCTTCTTCTGGAAAATCTGAAATGATTTGAAAATACTACAACTTACTCTTCTTCAGATTAAGCAAGCAAAATAAATCATAAGTCAGTAATTAATTCATAATGATAAGAACCTACGGACAAAGTTACATGTTCGTTCAAAATAGAAATTATATATGATAACTTCTATCTATTCCATCTTTATTGGATTGGGAATTGTTTTGCTTGCTATTAGATAATATAAGTGTTAGTTTATCACCAAACTTCTACCATAAGAGTAAAACTACTTATATCGCAAGAATTAATTTGGTATTGAAGTTAAGTTAGTCTATAAGCGTAGAGCGTTTTAGAATTTGCATGTTAAATAAATCGACTTATCTAAGAAGTAGAAGCGATCACTAAGTTCAACAGGATTTTCATCTCGTAAATATAATTCCTTTATTGACATTAGTCTTTAGCTATTTGGATATAAATTCACTAAAAACTTTAAACAGCCAGATGCTGCTAGCGGTTGAGACTCTATGAACAATACTTCACAATACTATTTCACTTGAGAACTTATAACTTCATACTCTAGAAGTGTCTTACTTTAGACTTAAGGAATACTTTTATTATCAGTTAAGTAGGATGGCGTAAATAATTAAAGGTTTATAATAAGGACTTTAGTCCTCTCTTCTGTACGAGAGACTGCGGTAAAGAGATGCTACGCAATTAAAAGTTGAGACTGAAATTTACCATTCGGCTAAAGCGATCGCTATTCCTTGTTTTAAATCTGGTGTGATTGCATCATTATTTGCTAACTGTTGCAATTGTTGATGTGTGGCTTCCCCATCCAGATTTTTCAGTGCAGCGATCGCATGTAGTCTCACCAATGCGTTAGAATCGCCTAACAGCGAAATCAATGGTTCAATTGATTGCATTTCGCCTAACTGTCCTAAAGACAAGGCGATCGCACTTTTGATGCAGACAATCTCTGTGGCTGGATGCTGCGATCGTAGTATTTCCAGTAAGATTTCTGCGGCTAGTGTCGTTAACTGCGGTTTTTGGACTCGTCCCAAAACTATGACAATTTCTTGCCACACTGCTTCTGATGTACTTTGGTTCAGTGCTGTTTGCAAATATTCCAAACTCGATAACGTCCCTACCCAACTTAAAGCGCGGATGGTTTCTAATTGCAGCGTTATCGGTGTCTGGGGTGAAATCAGCAAATCAAATAAGTATTTAGCGCCATCATCACTACCAATCCGAGAAAGGGTAACTGCTGCTGCACAACAAACATCAAGGTTAAAGTCGTAAAGTTTGGGTTGCAGTCTCGTTATTAAATCTAATGCTTGGTGTAAGTCGGGACGAAAACCTAAACCAAGCACTGCTGCACGCCTGACTGTGGCGGCTGTATCATCCAAAGCTTTTAACAATACTGGTGGTACGCGTTCATCATGAAAACTGCTGAGAGCTTCAATTGCGGCGGTACGGATTGCTGCTTGTGGATCTTGGACTACACTCAACAGCGGTGTGATGGTTTCTGGTTGCCGAATACAACAAAGCGATCGCACTGCTAACAATCGTGTATTTTCATCTAATAGAAGTTCAGTTAGTGAAGTAATAGCAATAGTACCCATTTGTCCCAGTGCTGTAGCTGCGATCGCTTTGAGTTCTTCATCCTCATCATTTTTCAACAATCCAACTATTGACGCGATCGCCTCTGGGTGTTGAAATTCGCCCAAAGTCCTTACTGCATACCAGCGCAATTCGTCTTCTGCGTCTTCATCTTCTAATATTTCAATCAGAGGTGGAATGGCAATATTTCCCAAGTGAGTCAACACTTTGGTAACTTCCCAGCGTTGTTGAAAATCCCCCATCTCTAACATGGAAAGTGTTAATTTCAGGAGATATTCTCGATTTTTAACTATCTCTGGATGTTCCGAGTCTGTCCCTAAAATTAACTGTTGCAAATATTGAATTAGTGATGACCAATCAGCTGCATAATATGCTGCCTCGGCTTGCACCAAAAGCTGTTTGATGTTACTCACAATATCTTGCTTTAATTATCAATTTTCTACCTCCTGCCTCCTGCCCCCTGCCTCCACTAGGTTGGCTTGACTACAACCGAATTACCCTCAATCTTGACGGCGTAAGTTTTCAGGGGGTTTGTCGCTGGGCCTTTTTGCACTTTACCATCGGCTCCATATTCCGAACCATGACAGGGACAAGCAAATTTTTTTGTATCAGCTTTCCATTCTACAGTGCAACCTGCATGAGTACACGTAGGATCAACAGCAGTTAGATTTCCGGCTTTAGATGTGCCGACTACCAACACAGTCCCAGCAGGTGAGTTTTTTGCCAGCAATTGACCTGTTTTATCTAATTCTGCTGATGTACCTACTGTTTGCCAATCTTTAGATACTGGAGTTGTTTGAGAAGAACAAGCTGCGATCGCTACAGGTAGAGAACTTGCAATCCAGCCCAAACCTACCCAATTAATAAAATCACGACGTTTCATAGCTGCTGAAATAATATTTAAGTTTTAGCTAACATCTGTCATCTGAAATACTTTTCATTAAGCGTTTTGCGTCGTTTATTGAGTTCCTCACACGATTACCTTACATATCTCAAACTTAGAAGATGGCCAAAACACCGTTGCGGAAATATCAAGTCTGGTATTGTACCTTTGAATTTAGAATCCCTTGTTCAAGAAGCCATTTTCGGTAGGCGAGGGTTAGTCTATCGCTTGGCAGATGTATTTCTTTTTGTGAATCTAGAGAGAAATGTTGAGGACGTTGTGATTCAATTATTCGAGCATCTTGCTCGGAAATTGTGGCTTGCAATTCTAGAAAACTCGCATCAGTAACATCTTCACCAAACATTACTCCAAAAAGCAACCATAGCTGACTTTCATTCTCATCGATTGGTGTTATAGCACAGTAAATATTTTAGAGCCGTTGTGCCATAAAACTATGTCTTCAGAGAGCAGTCGCTTTGGTAAAACCGTCAAAGGTTGTAATTCTCTTGCATCTGCAACAATATGCCAATCATTCAACAAACCTTGGTTTTGTCCCATAATATATACCTTAAAGGATGTTTTGAAAATCAAGGGGTGTGGCAGAGGTATACTCTGGACAAACGCTTTACTAACCGGAGCGATCACCCAAAGGCGCAAGTACAATGTTTACATTAAAACTCGTGTAGATGTTTAGTCAACACCTTATTTAACCTCTTCATATAAATAATGAAGATAGTGAAGATAACAATTTATACGAACCTATGCCACTTCTGTAGCATTATTTAATTGTACCTTTGAATTTAGAATCCCTTGTTCAAAAAGCCATTTTCGGTAAGCGAGGGATAGTCTATCGCTTGGCAGATGTATTTCTTTTTGTGAATCTAGAGAGAAATGTTGAGGACGTTGTGATTCAATTATTCGAGCATCTTGCTCGGAAATTGTGGCTTGCAATTCTAGAAAACTCGCATCAGTAACATCTTCACCAAACATTACTCCAAAAAGCAACCATAGCTGACTTTCATTCTCATCGATTGGTGTTATAGCACAGTAAATACTGAGGTAATCATTTGTCCCTATACCATTTTGAAAATATACAACCAAAGGATGAAAAATTTCATATCGGCAAGGAAGTAAAGTTACAACAGCATCTTCATTGTTTTCGACTAAGAAATCTTTGAACCAGAACTTAAAATCCAAACAAATCCCACTACTACTTGCTTTCAATTCACCAAAAATTATTTCTGGATGATTTGATGTCGCAAATATACCATGATGAGCAAAGGGAAAATGTGCAGGGTCTATAAAATTTTCTAGTACACGAAAAGGACTTGCTTGGATTCGATAAGGACCAGATAGAATCTTACGAAAAGCTGAATCTTCCCACTGTGGAAAGTGTGGAATGTCCCGTTTTGGTGTACCCATACACACCCAAATAATTCCGTACTTCTCTTGCACATGGTAAGTTCTGATAAACGCTCTATTTGGAGGCGCGTGGTCAGGAGTCGCGGGCATTAATACGCATTTACCTTCGGTATTAAACTGTAGACCGTGATAGGGACAAGCAAGATTACCCTTTTCAATCCTTCCTAAAGTAAAGACGCGCGCCTCGATGGGGACAAAAATCTTGCCAAGCAAATATTTTAGAGCCGTTGTGCCATAAAACTATGTCTTCAGAGAGCAGCCGCTTTGGTAAAACCGTGAAAGGTTTTAATTCTCTTGCATCTGCAACAATATGCCAATCATTCAACAAAGCTTGGTTTTGTCTCATAATATACACCTTAAAGGATGTTTTGAAAGTCCAAGGGGTGTGGCAGAGGTATACTCTGGACAAACGCTTTACTAACCGGAGCGATCGCCCGGAGACGGAAGTACAGTATTTACACTAAAACTCATGTAGATGTTTGTCAACATCTTATTAACCTCTTCATATAAATAATTATGAAGATAGTGAAGATAACATTTGTGATTGAACTTACTGTGCGTGCGATCGCTATTCCTTAAGCTTTTAGATCACTGATTCGTTGACTTTGATGCAAAAAATGCATACTTTTTATACATTTTCAGCAATTTTACCAAAAAAACGTAACAATTTATACGATTTTAACAGAAATTTGCCTTTAATTTATGAGTATCGAAATTGTTACATGAACACTATCTAAACCTGCTTGACAAATTTCAAAGATGTAAATTACGACAAGTTTTCCTTAACTAATCACGGATTTGGAGTTTTGCTTTGGAATGCTCTTAAGTAAAAATAATCAGCCGTAAGCAAATATTAAGTTTTTATTCCCTAACCCTCGTAGATACAACATCTGATGCAACTACGGGTTGGTTGATGTTGGGCAATTATCACCATATTCAGTAATTTGCAACGAGATTCAGCCTTATGACAGACACAGCAACTACCACTAATCTCAATAAGTTTGAGAAATTAAAAGCAGAAAAAGATGGACTCGCTATCAAGAGTGAGATAGAGAAATTTGCCGCCTTGGGTTGGGAGGCGATGAACGAAACAGATCGCGATCATCGACTCAAATGGGTAGGCGTGTTTTTTCGCCCAGTCACCCCAGGCAAGTTTATGATGCGGTTGCGGATGCCTAACGGTATTCTTACCAGCAGCCAGATGCGTGTTTTGGCCCAAGTAGTGCAGCGTTACGGAGATGATGGTTGCGCTGATATTACTACCAGACAGAATATTCAATTACGGGGGATTAGGATTGAAGATTTACCAGATATCTTTAATAGATTTCACGCAGTTGGTTTAACCAGCGTTCAGTCAGGGATGGATAACGTTCGCAATATTACAGGCGATCCCGTGGCGGGGTTGGATGCAGATGAGTTGTACGACACGCGAGAGTTGGTACAGCAAATTCAGGATATGCTCACCAACAAAGGAGAAGGAAATCCAGAGTTTAGCAACTTACCACGGAAGTTTAACATTGCGATCGCAGGTGGACGAGACAATTCAGTTCATGCTGAAATTAACGATTTAGCTTTTGTGCCAGCATTTAAGGAAGCAGGGGAGCAGGGGAGCAGGGAAGCAGAGGAGCAAAATTTCCCCTCTGCGCCTTTGCCCCTCTGCCCCTCTGCCCATTCCCACGACAAAATTTTCGGGTTTAACGTTTTAGTAGGTGGCTTTTTCTCAGCAAAACGTTGTGAGGCGGCGATTCCTCTGAATGCTTGGGTGGCTCCAGAAGATGTAGTAGCTGTATGTAGAGCGGTTTTGGAAGTATTTCGCGATTGTGGCTTACGCGCTAATCGACAAAAATCGCGCTTGATGTGGCTAATCGATGAATGGGGTTTAGATAAATTTCGAGCAGAAGTAGAAAGCCGTTTGGGTAAATCATTAATATCCGCAGCAGCAAAAGACGAAATCGACTGGGAAAAACGCGACCATATCGGGGTATATAAACAAAAACAAGCAGGATTAAATTACGCAGGTTTAAACATTCCTGTCGGTCGGTTGTATGCCGAAGATATGTTTGAAATCGCTCGTCTAGCAGAAGTTTACGGCACTGGCGAAATTCGTTTTACAGTTGAGCAAAACATTGTTATACCCAATATTGCTGACTCACGTTTAGCAACATTTTTAACAGAAACGTTGCTAGAAAGATTTTCGATTAACCCTGGTTTGCTGACGCGATCGCTAGTATCTTGCACAGGCGCACAATTTTGCAACTTTGCCCTCATCGAAACCAAAAACCGCGCCCTGGCAATGATAAAAGCCTTAGAAGAAGAGTTAACCTTCACTAATCCAGTGCGAATTCACTGGACAGGTTGCCCCAACTCCTGCGGACAACCCCAAGTTGCAGACATCGGCTTGATGGGAACTAAAACTCGTAAAAATGGCAAAACCCTCGAAGGCGTTGACATATATATGGGTGGCAAAGTCGGCAAAGATGCCCATTTGGGAACTTGCGTCACCAAAGGCATACCATGCGAAGACTTGCAACCAATATTACAAGACTTACTCATCAAAAACTTTGGGGCAAAACTCAAGCAAGAAGTTCTATTAGTTAGTAACTGCTAGTTGAGCATTGGGCATTGGGCATTGGGCATTGGGCATTGGGCATTGGGCATTGGGCAAGACTCATACTTCAAGCTTAAAGGCTCAATCTCCGAGTTCAAAGGTGCAACTTCCGAGTTCAAAGGTGCAACTTCCGAGTTCAAAGGTGCAACTTCCGAGTTCAAAGGTGCAACTTCCGAGTTCAAAGGTGCAACTTCCGAGTTCAAAGGTGCAACTTCCGAGTTCAAAGGTGCAACTTCCGAGTTCAAAGGTGCAACCTCCGAGTTCAAAGGTGCAACTTCCGAGTTCAAAGGTGCAACCTCCGAGTTCAAAGGCTCAACCTCCGAGTTCAAAGGCTCAACCTCCGAGTTCAAAGGCTCAACTGTTAACCTCGAAGCCTCATCTTCCCCTACCTCTTCTCCATATTTTATTCAATTAGAAAGATTGGAATGCTTAAAAACTTATTTTCATTTAGCGATCGCTACCGCATCTTACATCAGACTTGGTTTGCTTTCTTTCTCACCTTTGTTTGTTGGTTTAACTTTGCTCCTTTCGCTACAACCATTGGCAGAGAACTACATCTAGCACCAGAGCAAATTAAAACTTTAGGCATCTGTAACCTTGCTCTCACAATTCCCGCACGGCTAATTATTGGGATGCTTCTGGATCGTTTTGGCCCCAGAATCACCTACTCAATCCTGCTGATGTTTGCGGTTATTCCCTGTTTGGCGACGGCGCTAGCGCAAGATTTTAATCAACTAGCCATCAGTCGTTTGTTGATGGGAATTGTCGGATCTGGGTTTGTTGTAGGTATCCGCATGGTAGCCGAATGGTTCCAGCCAAAGGAGATGGGAATTGCCCAAGGTATTTATGGCGGTTGGGGAAACTTTGGGGCTTTTGGCGCAGAATTTGCCTTGCCGATGATTGCAGTTTTTACGAGCTTTTTCGCTGGTGGTGCTTCTAACTGGCGGTTTGCGATCGCATTTACAGGAATCATTGCAGCCATCTACGGCGTAATTTATTACAACAGCGTCCAAGATACACCCACTGGCAAAGTCTACAAGAAACCTAAAAAGAATGGTTCTCTGGAAGTGACTAGTGTCAAAAGCTTCTGGGCGATGATTGTCTCGAATTTTGGTTTGATTTTCGCTCTAGGTTTATTAGCTTGGCGCTTGGAACAAAAGAACATTCACTTCCTAACTCTGAGTCAAATGTATTTGACTTGGTTGCTATTAGCAGGATTGTTTATTTACCAAAGTTATAAAGCTTGGGAAGTAAATCGAGAACTCTTAATTGGTAAGAAAACTTACGCTGCATCTGAACGCTTTCAATTTGGTCAAGTAGCGTTACTCGAATTCACTTACATAATTAGCTTTGGCAGCGAACTAGCAGTTGTTTCCATGCTTCCGGCATTTTTTGAAAAAACCTTTGTTTTAGAGCCTGTTGTTTCCATGCTCCCGGAATTTTTTGAAAAAACCATTGTTTCAGAGCATGTTATAGCTGGGATGATTGCCGCTACCTATCCTTTTTTAAATTTGATTTCTCGTCCTAGTGGTGGCTTAATTTCTGATAAATTCGGCTCACGTAAATGGACAATGACAATTATCAGTGCCGGCATTGGTGTTGGCTATTTGATGGCACATTTTATTAATAGTAACTGGCCGATTCCGCTAGCGATCGCAGTTACAATGTTTGCCGCCTACTTTGCCCAAGCTGGCTGCGGTGCAACCTATAGCATCGTACCCCTAATTAAGAAAGAAGCCACTGGACAAATTGCCGGTAACGTGGGAGCTTACGGGAATTTTGGTGGCGTAGTTTACCTGACAATTTTCAGCTTAACCGATGCTCCAACACTATTTTCCACAATGGGTTTAGCTGCACTAGTCTGCGCTTTTATGTGTGCCTTTTTCCTCAAAGAACCAAAAGGTTCCTTTGCCGCTGCTTATGAAGGTGAATTACCAGAAACCGCAACTAAAACCCCTATCTTCTTAGCTGAAGAATAGACCTGTCTTGAAAATAGAAAGTAGGCAGTAAGGCAAATAAATTCTCATAGTTCGTAGTAAGGCTTTAAACCTTGTTTTCTAAGCAATAAAGCGCTTACTACAAACCCTAAAAACTAGCTTAACAAAGTACTAAATACGGTTTTGTCTAAGTTCGTAGCGAATGGACTCAAATAAACTTTCCGCTCCTTTGCGCTATACTCTGCGCCCCTACCCTGCGGGAAGGCGAAGCGCCTATGCATTTAAATTTCAACCCTCAATTCACCACGATTTTACGCAAAGCTGTACTAAGTTACGCTTCTCAACCTGTCGCTACATCTGAGGTTACAAAATCAAAATAACAAAATGGTACAACTGCCATGAGTGAATTTACCAAAACTCTTTGTCCCTACTGTGGTGTTGGCTGTGGACTAGAAGTTTCACCTCCAGCCCAACTGGGCAAAGCAACTAGTCGAGATAGCCAAGGAAATCCAACTTGGCGGGTGCGGGGTGATAAAGCCCATCCATCCAGCCAGGGTATGGTTTGCGTCAAAGGTGCAACGATCGCAGAATCTTTAGATAAAAATAGATTACATTACCCAATGGTGCGAGACTCCTTAGATCAAGAGTTTCGCCGCGTTAGTTGGGATGAAGCTTTCGATCTGATCGCCAAGCGCATTCAAAATGTCCGCTTCACCCAAGGGCCAGAAGCCTTATGTATGTATGGTTCCGGTCAGTTTCAAACCGAGGATTATTACATAGCCCAAAAACTGATGAAAGGCTGTCTGGGTACTAATAATTTTGATGCCAACTCTCGCTTATGTATGTCTAGTGCTGTAGCTGGGTACATTCAAAGCTTTGGTTCAGATGGGCCTCCATGCTGTTACGATGACTTGGAGTTAACCGACTGTGCATTTTTAATTGGTACTAATACAGCCGAATGTCACCCCATCGTTTTCAATCGACTGGAAAAATATCACAAAAAGAACCGCAAAGTCAAAATGATTGTGGTTGATCCCCGTCGTACACCAACCGCAGAAGCCGCTGATTTGCATTTAGCTATTCGTCCCGGTACAGATATCGACTTGTTAAACGGCATCGCTCACTTGTTGATGCGCTGGAATTACATTGATACGATGTTCATGGACGATTGCACCAGTAACTTTCCCGCTTATGCTGAGGTGATTCGCCACTATCCGCCAGAAGTGGTAGCTCGTCAATGTGGAATCAGCATTGAAGATTTAGAAACAGCAGCCCGCTTATGGGGTCAATCTGAGCGAGTACTGTCTTTGTGGTCAATGGGTGTGAATCAATCCTCAGAAGGGACGGCTAAGGTAAGAACGATTATTAACCTGCACCTGATGACTGGACAGATTGGCAAACCTGGGGCTGGCCCTTTTTCCCTCACTGGTCAGCCGAACGCGATGGGAGGACGGGAAGCCGGAGGTTTGGCGCATTTATTACCCGGTTATCGGACGGTGAAAGATCCTCAGCACTGTGCAGAAGTTGAAGAGTTTTGGGGACTCAAGCCAAGGCAAATTTCGCCCAATCCTGGTTTGACTGCTTGGGACATGATTACTGGGTTGGAAAATGATGCTGTAGAGTTACTGTGGATTGCAGCTACCAACCCAGCTGTGAGTATGCCAGATTTAGAGCGGACTAAGAAGGCATTGTTGCGATCGCCTTTCACTATTTACCAAGACGCATATTATCCTACAGAAACCTCTGCTTATGCTCATGTTCTGCTACCAGCAGCCCAGTGGGGTGAAAAAACTGGTGTGATGACAAACTCCGAACGGATGGTAACTCTGTGTCAAGCATTTCGCCAACCGCCAAGAGAAGCTAAAGCCGATTGGGAAATTTTTGCCGAAGTTGGACGTAGATTAGGTTTTGAGAGAGAATTTGCCTTTGCTAACTCTGCTGAAGTTTACGCTGAGTTTGTCAAACTAACTAAAAATCGCCCCTGCGATATGACACGTATCAGTCACGCGCAATTGCAAGCAGAAGGCCCGACTCAATGGCCTCATCCAGAAGAGAGCAGGGGGAGCAGAGGAGCTGGCGTTGCAGGGGGAGAAGCATCTGCCAATCGCTCTGAGAAAAGACTATACACTAACTTGCGCTTCCACACCCCTGATGGACGCGCTCGATTTGGGGCATATTACTCTAAAGGATTGGCAGAACCACCAGACCCAGATTATCCGTTTGTCCTAACTAATGGAAGACTTTACGGACACTGGCATACGCAGACACGTACCGGTCGAATTGAAAAAATTTGCAAAATGCATCCCGAACCGTTTATCGAAATTCATCCCCGTGATGCTGCTCGGTTAGGTATTGTCGATTGTATGGGTGTGGAAGTGCGATCGCGTCGGGGTAAAGCGAAGTTTCCTGCTAAAGTGACAAAAGCGATCGCGCCTGGTACAGTTTTTGTCCCTATGCACTGGGGTTCGCTGTGGGCAGATAATGCCGAAGCCAACGCCCTCACCCATCCAGAATCTTGCCCCGATTCGCTGCAACCAGAATTAAAAGCCTGTGCTGTGCAGTTGATACCAATTTCGGTGGAAGTTCCCATCAAAGATTATCAACTCCAGTCTTCACAATCGTAAGCTGCAAAGTATAGCTCGAAAATGGTAATTTATAACCAGCAATAGGTAATTTCGTCAATAATCAATAGTCAATAGTTATTATCATTTTTTATAACTCTCTAATTTTGACTGTTACCAATTACTATATCTAAAGGGGTAAAATTCTAGCAATTAGAGGCTTTTCTAAAGTTCATTTTATCTATGGATAAAGAATAAAACAAAGATAGAAAACTTACAAAGCATCAGCAAGTAATTTTTTTAAATCCTCTAGATTTATCTATGGGATTTTCTTTTATTTAAAAATCAGGTGCAGCAGATGAAAAAGTTACTGAGGGAAATTTTAGGGGCTACCAAAGATGAGAATTTCATGCACGTCATTGAAAACATAGAAGTGCTAGTTTCTAAAGTTCTATCTATTTTTATGGTAGTCGTAATTTTGGTAGCGATCGGAGATTTAGGACTATTTATTTTTAAAGAGTTATTTACAACCCCTTACGCAAAGTTTAATACAACATTATATAAAATATTTGGGCTATTTTTGAATATTTTAATTGCTTTAGAAATTTTAGAAAATATTACAGCATATTTACGAAGACACGTTTTTCAAGTTGAATTAGTTATTGTTACTTCTTTAATTGCTGTTGCGAGAAAAATTATTATTCTTGATTTAGAAAAAATTGAAGGTATTGATATAATTGGTCTAGGTATAGCTATTCTTGCCTTATCAATTAGTTATTTGATAATTCGTCTCAGTAATTCCAAAAATGCAAGTTAATTGAAGGAGGCAGTATTTCGAGTACGCTCAATAAGCAGGCATAAGGCAACAGTATAAACTAATTTTAAATACTTTATTATGACAGATTTCTTTGAATTTGAAGCAGACTTTGTTGATTCCCTGCGCTGCATTCCCATGCAAGTGCGTTGCAAATTAGATACCTGTGGCATCAAGCTAAAATTGCCTGATTGGAATCAAATGACGACAGATGAGCGTCAAGCTTTAGTCAAATTACCTTGCACTACAAAAACGGAAATTCAGTCTTACCGCGAGTATATCGAGCAATTAATCATACAACGCACAGGTATACCAACTACAAAATTGCCCATTGAGCCTCATCCTGCATGGCTAGACTCTGCCACAGTACCAGCTAGCCTTCAGGAAAAAGCTCAAGAAATAGGTGTAACCCTAACACAGCAAAACTGGGCAGCTTTAACGCCCTTACAGCGTTTTGCTTTGATTAAACTCAGTCAGCCAGGACATGAAAACAAAAATTTTAACAGAGCGATTGCAGAATTTCACCTGTTTTAATTAGACAATAGTCTTTCAAAGAAAAAATCTACAGAGCGATGGCTACGCCCGGCGCAGGCATCGCAAAGCTTTTTGGTCTACTGTATCTATTAACTCCCTTAGTACACGTCACCATTAATAGGGGTTGAAAATACTAACTCTTTGTTGGGTTTTGCTCTGCTTAACCCAACAAACGCAGGGATGTTGGGTTTCGTTCCTCAAACGCCACTTGCTTTAAGCCGGGAAACCCGTCCAACGCAGTGGCTCCCCAACCTACAGAAAATCGAATTCCAAACCTTTTTTATGGTGAGCTGTACTTAGTGAAAAAAATTTGAGAATTATTTGCAATTGCTGAGTCATTTCCTGTAATGTTTATTCTCAAGTAGCTGACTGCAAATCTCAGCAAATAACAGCTATTTGCTGCTTTTTTGAGAGTAGTGGTGAGTGGAGAGTAGGTGTTGGGGTACTACATAGTGTTAAAACAGACATTGAAGATTGTTTTGGTGACAAGCTCTATTTGGTTCTGCGTTGCAATAAGTGCAACTGCTGCTGAAATAAACAAACAAGCACAGGATAAATCTGTTGCATCGGTATTACGCAATTCTAGAACGATTAGAGAGATTCCAAGACTCAATAAAATAGAACCGACTAACACTAGCGCTCAAGAACTAGTACAGTCGCCAGCACCACAAACAGTACCTACCTCAGAAATTGTGCCAGTGACGGCAGTTAAGGCGAATCCCACTAAGCAGGGTTTAGAAGTGATTTTACAAACCTCCCTTGGTGAAAAATTGCAAGTGGTGAATCGCAGTTCTGGCAATAACTTTATTGCTGATATTCCCAACGCGCAACTGCGCTTACCTTCAGGTGAAGCATTTACATTTCGTTCAGAGCAGCCAGTTGCAGGTATTACCGAGATAACGGTAGCAAACTTGGATGTTAATACTATTCGAGTGACGGTGATTGGTGAGGCGAATGTACCGACTGTAGAGTTGTTTGACAGTCCTGACGAGGGTTTGATTCTTAGTGTTCCTAGCGCAGCACCTTCCACACAAGCACAGCAGCAACCTCAAACGCCACAACAGTCAGAAACTCAGACACAGCCAAGTCAACCCTCCTCTGAGGGTGATGAACCGATTGAACTTGTGGTTACAGGCGAACAAGATGGATACACTGTGCCAGAAGCATCAACTGCAACTAGGACTGATACACCTTTACGTGATATTCCCCAGTCGATTCAGGTAGTTCCCCAACAGGTGATCAAGGATCAGGGAATCACGCGGATTAATGATGCTGTTCGTAATGTATCAGGTACAAGCCTTGGAACGGGCTATGGCAATTCCGAAAACGGTGTCAACATTCGTGGCTTTAATGCCAACTCTTTAAAAGATGGATTTGCCACTACGTCTATCTTCACCAATGCCACCAATATTGAGCAGGTAGAGGTACTCAAAGGTCCGGCTTCAGTGCTATATGGAGAGGTGGAACCGGGTGGAGTGATCAATTATGTCACGAAAAAACCTTTGAGCAATCCCTATTATGCTGCTAATTTCACTGCTGGAAGCTACAACTATTACAATGGGGCGATTGATTTGTCTGGGCCGCTGACGACCGATAAAAATTTATTGTATCGGTTGAATGTTTCTTACGAGGATTCCGATAGCTTTCGGGATTTAATTTTCAACAAGGTTTTCTTTATCTCTCCTGCGTTTACCTACAAAATCAGCGATACAACAACCCTAGATTTCGCCTATGAGTATCAAAAATTTGACTCCAACTTTGATCGCGGCTTTCCTAACGACCCTAGATCGTTTAATCTGCCGATCAATCTTTCTTTAAATGATTACAATAATGCTGATCAAAACACTGAAAGCCATCAAATCGATTTAACGCTCAACCATCAGTTTAATGATCATCTCCGACTCAGGAGTCGGTTTGAGGCGAAGTTTGAACATTATTACAGTAGTGTGGTCAATGAGTATGCTTTTGCTGAAGATGGTGAAACGGTGTTGCGAGGCTTCTACGGTGGTGATCAATATTCTACCGACCTTGTGCTGCAAACTGATTTAATTGCTAAATTTCAAACCGGTTCCATAGAGCATCAGCTGCTGGCAGGATTGGAATGGAAACCAAGTTTCCTTAAAAACTACGACTTTTCCTCTCCTGGTGATGCGTATCCGTCGATAAACATTTACAATCCAGTCTATGGCTTTCCCTTTCCTGCGGTTAGTACGTCAAGTCGTAACAGTAGAAATGATACTGTCGGAATTGCCTTGCAAGACCAGGTGACATTGCTGCCAAATCTCAAGTTGCTTGCAGGCGGTAGATATGACTTTATCAGCACAGACAGTGACAGTATTGCTGACATCAGTATTCCTAGCGAACCGCAAAACTCCGCATCTGACTCCCAAGCCTTTTCACCGCGTGTGGGCATTGTTTATCAACCAATCGAACCTATCTCTTTGTACGTCAGCTACAGTCGCTCCTTTACACCCAACTTAGGAACTCAAAAAGCAGACCTGACGCAAATAGAGCCGAGTCGTGGTACACAGTATGAAGTTGGTGTCAAAGCCGAGCTTTTTGATGGACGGCTGATATCATCACTAGCAGCCTATGACATTGCCAAAACAAACATCCCTACCACAGACCCTGATAATCGTCAATACTCAATCGCCGTCGGAGAAGTCAAAAGCCGAGGAATTGAATTCGATATTGCCGGGCAAATCTCACCTGGTTGGAAAGTCATTGCTTCTGCGTACCTCAATGATGCCTATACTAGCAAAGACAGCGATCTGACACTCATAGGCAAAGCTTTCCCAGGTGTTCCTAGTCAGGGTGCAAGTCTGTGGACAACCTACGAGATTCAAAAGGGGAGTTTGAAAGGGTTACAGTTTGGAGGAGGCATATTTTATGTGGGCGATCGGGTTAATGATTTCTATGACCCGATTATTACCCTTCCTTCCTATGTCAGAACTGATGCTGTCATTTCTTATAAACGTGATAATTGGCGAGCTGCACTCAATTTCAAGAACATCTTTAATGTTAGATATTACGAAACCAATTGGCCTCTTATCTTCCCCCAAGCACCATTTACCTTACAGGGTACAATTTCTGTGGAATTTTGACCCCACCTTAGCCCTCTGAACAAGTGTAGGTTTCTAGATTTCCTGTTTTGATTGACGCTCTGACGCAAAGCACGCGCTTAAAGATTTCGGAACGAAAAAATAGGCTTTTTTCCATTAAATGTGAAAAACCTACACCGATCAGATCCTAGCCTTCACGCTACTTGCTACAACGGGGGGAACTCCCGCAACGCAGTGGCTCCCCAATCCATTAGGGAGGAAACAAGATTCTTCCTCCCGCCTTTCCTTGGAAAGATGAGGGGGTAAAATTTAAACCCACTATTTTAACTGGTTTATCAAGCCTGAGCTTGTGCAAAGGAGCGTCTACCTTGAATTATAAAAAACTACGTAACATTGTATTTACTGTGCATCGCATCCTGGGTTTTGCGATCGCATCAATTGCCATCTTGGTTGGCATAACTGGGAGCATGATCGTTTTCCAGCGCGAAATCAACGAGTTTCAACTGCATCAACAGTTTGGTGCTATCTTCCCCAAAGGCGATCGCTTATCGTTGGAAAACATCCTAGATATTGTCAAAGCTGCCTATACCAATCAACCAGAAATGGGATTCCAAAGAGTTTATTTCCCAACTAAACCGGACGATCTCTTTAATGTCGTCATCCTGAAGGGGTGACAAGGAGGCGGAAGCATGAGAAATAGTGGAGTGTAGCGATTTT
>NZ_JABXKF010000113.1 GCF_017115165.1 Nostoc sp. LPT
TGCTAGATGCAAGTTTTCAGCTTACCTGCTTTGTATACCAATTAGATAGCTAGGGGGTAATTTGTTATCTTTGGGCAGTGGAACAAATTGAACAGGAACGCCAGCAAAAAGAACGGCTAATTGCTTATTTACAATCTCAAGGTATCGATCTAAATAATTTGCCTTAGCATATATTATGGATACGTGGCCCCCAGCACGAAACGAATTCTTCGCACCCAGGCGATGGTGAGCGAGTAATTTAGAAAACCTAATTAACCATAATAGCTAGAATCGTTACATTTACGAAAAAGTGGAGCGTCATGCAAAAATTCAAGCACGGGTGAAAAAGCTACTCGCAGACGAAAAAGCACGAGATAAAAAAATAAGTTTTTGCTGAATCAAAAGCCAGAATTATTCGTCACTTAAACTATCAATTCCCTACTTATTTCTCCTGGAGGATGATTATGTCATCACAAATGCTGCGGTTGATATCTTTGGGCAGTCTTGGCTTATCTTTATGTCTGGGCAATTCGGCAGCAATGGCACAATATGATTCTAATGGCGATGGTGTAGTAGTACCAACAGTACCATCAGGCGGCACATCAGCACCAGTCCCAATAGACACATCGACAGGCGTACCACCCTCAGCTGACGGTACAACCCGGTTTACTTGTCAGACTTACAATGGACAGTATACTGTTATGTATCAGCCCCAAAGTCAACCAGGACAATTCTTTCCTTGGGCAGCGCCTGCGGCTTTGGGCGGCGGTTGGGATGCACAAAGGCGTTGTGCAGCAATTGCTAGCCGTTTAGAACTTTATCGCCCAGATGGCTTACAAGAACTCCAGACAGCCGTAGAAAATAACGAAAATATTGTTTGCGTCACAACTGAAACTAACCCAACCTGTAGAATTGTGCTAACAGTCCCCAATGGGAAAGATCCGTATGTTATCCGCAATAGCATTTTTCAAAACTTGACTACTGCTGACAGTGGACAGCAGACTATAGCCGTTAACACTTATGGCGATCGCAGTAGTGGAGGCAACGAATTATATAATTTAGGACGTACACTTCTAGGCGGTGGCAATAATCGGGTTAGTTCATCTAGAAGTGCGATTAATTTGAAACCTTTCCTTGATCGCCAAGATGGCGGTACTGGAAACAATTTGCGGAGTGGAGTAGCAATTCGTCGTCAGTCTCAACCTAACGGTGCTCGTCTAAATCCTGGTAAGTTCCGGTAAGCAAGAGTGGCTTTTAATACAAAATGACTTTCAAATAAAAAATATCCAACTACTTCTTGTGGGGCGGGCATCTTGTCCGCCTTTTTTTATGAGCGTGAAGTTGCTGTCCCCCGACTTATTACAAGTATATTCTGAGGGCAACTCACTACCAAATATTTGTTCTTTTAACCTTTTGCTAGCGGTTTCTTAACATTCCTGAGATAACTTGAGGTTGCTGAATATGGATTAATACAAGTAAATTACGTAGCTTTTTTTACTAAAAAATAGTTTTTTTGATAGTGATACTGCGATTTTCAATATGACTTGATTATGTTTACAAATTATTCCTGAATATCGGCTCTTCAAGGGGTTCTTAAACAATACAAAATAAATTGAAGGAGACGTTATTAATGGCTTTGACACAAGGCGATATTGCTTTTATCTCTTTCAATGCCGATGAAGATGGCTGGTCTATTGTCACATTTGTAGATATAGATCCGAATACTACCATTTACTTCACCGATAATGAAGCTACTAGCCTTACAGCTTTTAACACTGGGGAGTCATATTTTCAGTGGAACTCAGGAGTTAATACAATTAATGTTGGTACTGTAATTCGCTTCAGCGCAATTGACAATGCTGCTAATCTAGCAGCGTCAATCGGTACATTTAACCGAGTTAGCGTTTCTGGTAGTTCTAACTACGGTCTGAGTGCATCTAGTGATACTATTTATGCTTATCTTGGCAGTAGTGCTAATAGTCCTACTGTATTTCTGTCAGGCATATCAAATGATACTAACAGCCAAGGAACAACTGATTTAACTGCTGCGGGTTTAAGGATTGGGACTAATTCAATTTTGCTCAATAGTAGCGCTGATTACGGTGTATACAATGGCTCACGCAGTGGAGAGTCCAGTTTTGCAACCTATAAACTGCCTGTTAACAACGTCAACAATTGGACAGTCGATACCGTTAATGGGGACTATACTACGACAGTTCCGAACACCACAAACTTTGCGATCGCCAATGGAATTCCCACAGTCAACTTATCTGTCAACACTAACTCAGGAACTGAGGCCGGGACAACCCAAATTACCGTCACTGCTACGGCTTCTAGTGTTGTTTCTGGTAATCAAACAGTTAACTTGGCTGTAACGGGAACTGGCATCACAGCCACAGATTACAACCTCAGCAACACTGCGATCGCAATTCTTGACGGACAAACCGCAGGTTCAATCGCTTTCACCATTGTCGATGATGCTGTGATTGAAGGTACAGAAACCGCTACTTTAACCATCAGCAACCCTTCCCCTGGTATCAGCCTCGGCAACACTACTACTCAAAACATCACCATTACTGATAATGATCTGGTAGTGGGACAAGCCCCAACTATTCAACTAGATACAGCCAGCACCACAGACCTTTTAGATGCTAACGGTGCTTTGTCCGCGACAGGAACAGGGGCAATTAGCGGCGTGATTGGCAATGCCAACGATCCGGCAAAGACACTAGGTGTAAACTTTGTGATCGCTGACTCCGATACCCCTGTAGAAAATTTGACCGTTACAGTCACTAGCAGTAATACCGCAGTGGTTCCTAACGGGAATTTAACTCTAACTGGCACTGGAGTCAGCCGCAATCTGAAAATTAATCCTGCAAGTGTTAGTAATGCAAATATTACAGTAACCGTCAGTGATGGTATTAGTACGGCTGAGTATGCGATCGCATACTCAGCATCGGCGAATGACGGTACTGCCACAACTCAATTTTTAACGGGTACGAGTGATGCTTCTACAGCTATTCCCGTTGGCGGGACATTTTTCTTAGAAGCTGATGACGAAAATCAAGTTTTGCGCCTCTACGATGACAGCAAGTCGGGACTCCCTGTAACTGGCTTTGACTTCACAAGTTCTCTAGGACTGACACAGACTGACGGTTCTGGCGTGTTACGAGAAGTGGATCTGGAAGCTTCTACTAAGGTAGGCAATCGCATTTTCTGGTTAGGATCGCAAAGCAATAGCGATGATGGGAAGAATCGCCCTAACCGCGATCGGGTTTTTGCTACAGATATTAGCGGTACGGGAGCAGCCACTACACTTAGCTATGTCGGTCGCTACGACTTTTTAAAAGAAAACATCATCAACTGGGATGTGAATAACGGTCACGGTAAAGGAGCTAATTACTATGGCTTGGCTGCCAGCGCTGCAACTAATGTCGGCTCAAAGCAAGCGGACGGCTATAACATTGAAGGCTTGGAAATTGCCCCCGACAATATCACAGCCTATATCGCCTTTCGCGCTCCCCAAATTCCCCCTACTGAACGCTCCAATGCGCTCATCGTTCCCGTCACCAACTTCGCAAGCCTGATATCAGCTAGCGGTGGTGGTATACAAAGCTCGGCACAATTTGGCGCTCCCATTGAATTAGATTTAGGCGGTCGTGGTATTCGAGAAATTCGCAAAAATGCCAATAACCAGTATGTGATTATTGCTGGCCCAGCAGGAGATGCAGGAGCAGCACCCAATGATTTCCGCCTCTACACTTGGGATGGCAAACCCAACAGCGCTCCGCAATTGCGTGCAGCAACATTTTCTGCCAGCTTCAACCCAGAAGGAATTATTAGCATCCCTGATAACTTAACAAATACCTCTCAAATTCAATTCCTCAGCGATGATGGCAACAGCGTTCTCTACAACGACGGTACAGCAGCCAAAGATTTATCAGAGAACAATTTCAAAAAGTTTCGCACCGATAGTATTACACTTGGCGCTGTAGTTTTCACTCCTCGCATTCATGACATCCAGGGCGCATCTCACATCTCTGGGTTAAACGGGCAAAAAGTCGCTGATGTCGCGGGAATTGTCACAGTCCTAAAATCTAATGGCTTCTATTTGCAAGACCCCAACCCAGATAGCGACGATCGCACCTCGGAAGGTATTTTTGTTTTCACCTCATCAGCACCAACTGTGCAGGTGGGCGACTTTGTACTAGTTGACGGTACGGTGAGCGAGTTCCGTCCTGGTGGTGCTACCAGCGCCAATCTGACTACTACTGAAATTATTAGCCCCACAATTGCTAAACTCTCCAGTGGCAATGCTTTGCCAACTGCCACAATTCTGGATAATGGCGGTAGAACTATTCCAACGTCGGTAATTGATAACGATACCACTGGTAATATCGAAACTGGAACGACCACCTTTGACCCTGCCCAAGATGGCATTGATTTCTACGAAAGTTTGGAAGCAATGCGAGTACAGGTAAATAATCCTGTAGCAGTTAGTCCGACTAATTCTTTTGGGGAGATTTGGTTACTGGCAGACAATGGCGTTAATGCTACCGGACGCACAGCAAGCGGTGGTGTCGCGATTAGTCCCAATGATTTCAATCCAGAGCGCATCCAAATTGATGATACCCTATTTTCCTCTGGTAGCTCACCCCAGGTTAATGTCGGTGCTACATTCAGCACGATTACGGGTGTGGTTGATTATAGTTTCAGCAACTACGAAGTTCTGCCCACCTCAGTGACAGTGACTTCTAACACGCTGAACAAGGAAGTTACTAATTTAACTCCCACCACTGACCAACTGACAGTTGCTACCTTCAATGTCGAAAACCTTGACCCCGGCGATGGTGCAACCAAGTTTAACAACCTTGCCAGCCGCATTGTCAATAATCTCAAAGCACCAGATATCATTAGTCTCGAAGAAATTCAGGACAATAACGGGCCGACGAACGATAGCGTAGTTGATGCTAGCACCACCTTCCAAACATTAATTGATGCAATTACTGCTGCTGGTGGCCCCACATATCAATATCGCCAAATTAACCCAGTAGACGATACGAATGGCGGTGAACCTGGTGGAAATATCCGAGTGGGTTTCTTGTTTAATCCCAATCGTGTCAGCTTTGTAGATCGTCCCGGTGGTACTTCCACTTCCAACACCACAGTCAGCAATGTTTCTGGTGTTCCTACAGTTTCTAATAGTCCTAGTTTGATTGACCCCAGCAACTCCGCCTTTACTAGCAGTCGTAAGCCCTTAGTTGGTGAATTTACTTTCAAGGGGAAAACTGTTTACATAATTGGCAACCACTTTAATTCTAAAGGTGGCGACCAACCGCTATACGGGCCAAATCAACCGCCAACCCTCACCAGTGAAGTACAACGTCAGCAACAAGCGACGGTGGTGAAAAACTTTGTTGAGAGTATATTGGTGATCAACCCCAATGCCAACGTAGTAGTGGCTGGTGACTTAAATGACTTTGAGTTCTCCAACCCCGTCAGCATTTTAGAAAGCGCTGGACTGACTTCTCTAATTAAAACCCTGCCTCAAAATCAGCATTACACCTACAACTTTGAAGGCAACGCCCAAACCCTTGACCACGTTTTAGTTAGCAACAACTTACGCAGCAAGCTAGATGGGTATGATGTAGTTCACGTTAACTCAGAGTTTGCCGATCAAGATAGTGACCATGACCCTAGCGTGGCTCGGTTTAATCTGGCTAAAAACAATGCTCCCACAGTGCAACCGCTTGACGACCAAATCATCTCTACTAACAAACCCTTCTCTTTCAATGTCAGTAACAAATTTGCTGACATCGATGGCGATCCCCTCACCTACAGCGCTACGGGCTTACCTACTGGATCTAGTATTGTTACTAATACAGGTGTGATATCTGGTACTATCTGCCAAATTGGTATCTTCGGAGTCACAGTTACAGCTGCTGATGGCCAAGGAGGTAATGTTAGCGATACCTTTGACCTAACTGTTGCCAATAATAAGGCGACATCTGGCAATGATATCATCTTTGTCAGCGAACTTACTGGTTTAAACAAATACATAGTCAATGTTCTAGCTGGGAGCGATCGCGTCATCGGCACTAATAACAATGAGTTAATCGACGGTGGATCGGGCAACGATTACCTTGATGGCAAGGGAAGCGCCGACGTACTCCTTAGCGGCGATGGCAATGACACAATCTTAGGTGGGCTTGGCAGTGACGGACTTTCTGGGGACAATGATAATGACCGTCTGATTGGTTGGGGGGGTGGCACAAACGAAATCGACCTCCTCAACGGCGAGCAGGGTGCAGATACTTACGTCTTAGGTGATGCCACTTCAGTTTTTTATACTAGTTCTCGCAACAATGATTATGCTGATATTCTCAGCTTCCAAGCAAGCGATCAAATTCAGCTTAAGGGAGTTGCTAACAATTACTCACTAAAGTCAGTTCGATCGGCTGTGGGCATTTTCACCAACAATGGAGCGGAATTGATTGCTGTTGTGGAAAACGGGTTAAACCGCAATACGAATTTGGCAACAGATACTCGTTTCGTTTTTGTTTAACGCAGATTTAATAGGACTTACGCAAAATAGCTCTCAAACTCCGATTTCTTTGTGTACTCTGCGCCTCTGCGGTTCCTTATTCCTCACTCCCAATTTTCAAAGCAGTCTCATTCACGTCTAGAATCTATTTCAGAATTAAACATGGTAACTACTAATACAATTCGCTTTTCCCAGTTCAACGCTTCTTTAAACCGTAATGCTGAAGGTCAGTTAGTCAGTGACTTATCTACCCCTGACAATGCTCAGGTAAAGGCGGTTGCTGAGATTATCCAGCGCAATAACCCAGATGTATTGCTAATTAACGAGTTTGACTACTCCCCGGAGGCAGTTCAACTATTCCGGCAAAATTACTTAGCCGTTAGCCAGAATGGTACAACTCCCGTTGACTACCCCTACTTCTATATCGCTCCTTCCAATACAGGTATTGCCTCTGAGTTTGACTTAAACAACGACGGTACAGCAGTTACAACCCCAGGTGCAGCAGGATACGGCGATGATGCTTTTGGATTTGGAAATTTCCCTGGTCAATACGGGATATTGCTGCTGTCCAAATATCGTATTGACACTGCCAACATCCGCACCTTCCAAAACTTCCTTTGGAAGGATATGCCCAGTGCCTTACTTCCCGACGATCCGACAACCCCACAGCCAAATGATTGGTATTCTGACCAGGAATTGGCAGTTCTACGCCTTTCTTCTAAAAGTCACTGGGATGTACCCATCCAGGTAAACGGCGAGACAATTCACATCCTCGCCAGCCACCCCACACCCCCAACCTTTGATGGCGCGGAAGACCGCAACGGTAAGCGCAACCATGACGAGATCCGCTTTTGGGCAGACTATGTTACCCCTGGTAATGGTAATTACATTTATGATGACGAGGGTAAAACGGGTAGTATTGATGCTGGGTCAAGCTTTGTGATTGTGGGCGACCAAAATGCCGATCCGTTGGATGGTGATAGTTTTGACAACGCTATTCGCCAACTGTTGCAAAATCCTAATATCAATACTAATGTCATTCCTACCAGTCTGGGTGGTTTCCAACAAACAGACTTACAAGCTGGTGCAAACGCTAGCCAAAAAGGTAATCCTAGCTTTGACACCGCAGATTTTGCCGATACCACTCCCGGAAACCTGCGGACTGACTATGTGCTACCCTCAACTGATCTAACAATTGCCGACTCAGGAGTATTTTGGCCTCTAAATACCGATTCGACGTTTCTCTTGGTAGGTACTTTTCCTTTCCCCAGTTCTGACCATCGCTTGGTGTTTGCAGATGTACAAACTGGGCCAACTAAAGCAGGTAAAACCATTCCCAGTATAGGATTTCTAAAACAAACTACCTTTGTTACTGGCTTTATTCCTGCTGACGCGGCGGGAACTGTGAATGGGGTACAGACTCCAGCGGGTGGATTATCTGGTGTTACCTATGATCCTGCGAATAACCGCTATTACGCTATCTCAGATGATCGCTCCCAAGTTGCCCCTGCCCGTTTTTATACCTTCACTGCCACCGATTCCGGGGTGACTTTTACTAATGTTACTCCCCTAAAAGATACCAAAGGCAACTTTTTTGCAACCAACAGCCTCGACACAGAAGGTATTGCTTTAACTAACAATGGCACAGTCTTCATCTCTTCAGAAGGCGAAGTTAATCCTGGTGCTGGTCGCGTTACTAATCCCTTTATTAAAGAGTTTTCGCTGACTACAGGGCAAGAAGTGGCATCGCTACCTGTCCCCAGCAAATTCCTACCAGTAGTTGAAGATACCAATAACGACGGCGTTGTAGATATAGGTGATATGCAGACATCAGGTGTTTACAATAACTTAGCCTTTGAAAGCCTCACGATCACACCCGACCAGAAAACTTTATTCACCGCCACCGAAAACGCCCTTTCCCAAGATGGATTAAAGGCTTCACTTACCAGTGGCAGCCCTGCCCGAATTCTGCAATACAATTTAGTTACTGGACAACCAGAAAAAGAATACCTCTACATTACTGATGCAATACCCGAATCGCCCGACCCTAGCACAGGCTCAGCTGACAATGGTTTGGCAGATTTACTAGCAATAGATAATCGTGGCACTTTCCTAGCGTTGGAACGCTCCTTTGCCCAAGGTGTAGGCAACACGATCAAAATCTACGAAGTTTCTTTGCAAGGTGCAACTGACATTAGTTTCGACAATTCTCTCAATAGTTTGAGTGCTGAAAAACTAGCTAGTATTAAACCCGCTCAAAAGCGCTTACTATTGAATTTAACTGACCTGAATCTGGCTACTGATGTAAACCACCCGATTACAGGAGTGGATAACATTGAGGGTATTGCCTTCGGCCCCAAACTAGCAGATGGTCGTCAGTCCATTGTGTTAGTGAGTGATAACAACTTTGGTAGCACTCAATATACCCAAATCCTTACCTTGGGTGCAGACTTAGTTCCCACTGCTGCACCCACACTAGAAACTCGCCCTGCTTTATTTGACGATGACGATCCAGCACTGCCTGCTGTAAATCAAAATGCTGATGCTGATGACCCTGCTATTTATGTTAATGCGACAAATGCTGCTGATAGCCTAGTATTAACCTCAGTCAAAAATGCTGGACTGCGGGTTTATGACCTGTCTGGTAATTTATTGCAAACAGTTAATCCCGGTGGTATTCGCTACAACAACATTGACCTGCAATACGGTTTTAAATTAGGCAATCAATCTATTGATATTGCCTTAGCTAGCGATCGCCAAAATGATAAACTAGCAATCTTCAAAATTAACCCCAACCCCACCACTCCCCGTCAGTATTTGGAAGATATCACCGATAGCAATATTGGTACTATTTTCCAAGGATTGCCTTTTGAACCTCCTTATTCTGCATCCACTCGCAGTTCTTACGGACTTGCCCTATACCGTAGCCCCGAAACTAATGATTACTATGTTTTTACCAGTCGCCGACAAACTGGAGATATCGCTCAGTTCAAATTGATCGATAAAGGTAATGGCAAAATTGGAGCGGAACTGGTGCGGGAGTTCACCATCCCCTCGCCCACCACAGCAGAGCGTTCTCCCCAAACAGAGGGTATGGTGGTTGACCAAGAAACCGGCTTTCTCTACATAGCCCAAGAAGATGTGGGCATCTGGAAATTCCAGGCAGAACCGGACGGTGGTACAACAGGCAAGCTAATCGATCGCGTTCGTTTTGAGGGTGGTTCTCACCTCACCGATGATGCCGAAGGGTTGACCATCTACTACGGCAAAAACGGCACAGGCTACTTGCTAACATCCAGCCAAGGCGATAGCACCTTTGTAGCCTACACTCGTGAAGGTAATAACGAATACGTGGGTAACTTTGCCATTGGTAACAATGGGTCAATTGATAGCGTGCAAGAGTCAGATGGTGCTGATGTCATTAACGTGCCACTGGGGTCTAACTTCCCATTTGGTTTATTTGTCACCCAAGACGGCTCCAATGAACCTGCCAAGACCATCGATGGCGAAAATGTCAGTTCTAACTTTAAGCTGGTGCCTTGGGAAAATATTGCCAATTCTTTCCCTAATTCTTTAAATATCGACACTACTAGTTACGATCCTCGCAATCCTACCGCCCAACCCAAACTGACTATCTATGAATTTGAAAACTTACCCAAACTAGGCACAACCTCTGAAAATCAAGATATTTTCTTAGGTGGTTTTTCTGGGTTGTATTTCCAAGGGTTTGCAGCAAATGGCAACCTGAAATTTGTCACCAACACAGACCGTGGCCCCAATGGAGAACCTGATGGTGTCAAAAGACCATTTTTATTACCCGATTTCCAGCCAGAAATAGTTAGCTTTGAACTCAACCGCACCACAGGTGAAATCAGCATTACCAACAGAACAAAGCTATTTTGCCAAGATGGAACAACGCCATTAACGGGACTACCTAACTTGCAAGGTGTAGGAAACGGTTTAGCCTACACAGATGAAATTGCCGTTGACTTAGACAACAAGGTTCTAGCTAACGATCCTTTGGGTGCTGACTTAGAAGGAATTGTAATTGCAGAAAATGGAGATTACTGGTTGGTGGATGAGTACCGTCCGGCAATTTACCACTTTGATGTTAATGGTAAGCTGATCGACCGCTTTATCCCTCAAGGAACTGCTACTGCACCCAACCCAGATCAACCTTCAGGAACTTTTGGCACAGAGGTATTGCCAGAAGTTTATGCCCAACGTCGCAATAACCGAGGATTTGAAGCTGTTGCACTAGAAGGTAATAAATTATATGCCTTTATTCAGAGTGCGATCGATAATCCAGATGTTGCCAATGATGCGACTTCTAAAGCTTCTCTCAACCTGCGAATTCTAGAGTTTGATATTGTCAGCAAGCAGGTAACAGGAGAGTATTTATATCGCCTAGAAGGTCTACCAGGAACCGATAAGATTGGCGATGCAGTTTCTTTGGATAACGGCAAATTTGCAGTAGTTGAGCGAGATGACAATGCTACATCTGCTGGCAATAAATTAATTTACCAAATTGATTTAGCTGGGGCGACCAACATCAACAACCTTACTAACTTTACCTTGCCAGTTGGTAAAACTATTGAACAACTGACCTCTGCGGAGTTAGCTACTGCCAATATTACCCCTGTCAGCAAGAGTTTGATTGCTAATGCTGCTCAGTTGGGTTACACCGGGGTGGAAAAGTTAGAAGGTCTAGCATTGGTCGCACCCAACACCCTAGCCTTGATTAACGACAACGACTTCAACATTACGGGTAATACGGCTGCTGAGAAACTTGGCATTCTTGAACTACCCAATAACCTGACAACTGTGCAGCCTACTTTCCCGAACGGTTTTGGTTCTAGCAACAGCGATACTGTCAATCTTGAACCAGGACAATTCTTTAATGCAGGTGACGGAGCAGACTTTATAGAAGGCGCTCAAGATAACAAAATCCTGGCTGGAAACGGTGATGATACAGTGCTTGCAGGAAGCGACTCTTCAGTTTTCGGAAATGACGGTAACGATCGCATATTTATTGGTCAAAATGGCTCGGTTCAAAATACTAGTGCTGATGGTGGCATTGGTGATGATGTTATTACCGTGGTGGAAGCCAGTGGTAGCAATAATTTGTTTGGAGCAGCAGGTGATGATAATCTCACAGTAATTGAAGGTACTCGTCAATCATTATTCGGTGGCTCAGGTAACGATACCCTCACGAGTAACGGTAGCAATAACCGTCTCTATGGTGGTTCTGGCAATGACAAACTCTTCTCTAATGTCAATGACTCCCTGTTTGGTGGCGATGGTGATGATGTGTTATTTGCTAGTCAACAGGGTAGCGATCCCTACGGGGGGCTGCGCCAACGCCTCAGTGGTGGTACTGGTGCCGATCAATTCTGGATTGCTAACGCCAGTCTACCAACTAGCAAGAACATTGTGACTGATTTTGCGATCGGCATTGATAAAATCGGTCTTGGCGGTGTTGGTATCGCTCAATTTAGTGCTTTAACACTGTTGCAACAGGGTAGTGACACCTTAGTGAAAACCGGGAATACCGAATTAGCTTCATTGCTGGGAATTACATCAAATATTCTCACAGCAAATGACTTCGTTTTCTCTGCCAGTATTGTCGCTTAATTTGTTCGCCTTGTTACAGCTTCATTACACAACCAAAGTTAATGAAGCTGTACTCCATTATTGTTGCAAAACCTATTAAAGATAAGGGTTACAAAGAAATTATTATCTGACGATACTGACAATAAATACATCATGGAAGTATATAGAAAACAACCTTTACTTCGTCAAAAATACGCATGAAGTTGTTAATCGTCTATTAGGTGCAAGATTACAATACAAGATTTCTTAACCAGCCCACAATTTTTTCACAACTTTGGCTATGTATGTTAATTAATATGCAATTTTAATCGTTAATTTTGATACCAAAACGCTCTAGTGAGAAATCAATTGTAGTGGTGGTTGAAATTTAATAGTTCAGACTCAACAAGCTTACAAGTCAATTACATCTTTGAAGCCTAAAACTATTAGTTTTTACTCACCATATTACTTTTTTGATTCCACTGGAGCGAAGACCATCTCAACAATTAAACACAGGGAGATTCTCTTTCATGGCTAAGAACGTCATCATTATGATTGGAGATGGTATGGGCTGGGAAATGGCTCGTGCTGCATCAATCTATAAAGAGATTCAAAATGGAAAGACAGGTGCTAATTTAAGCGATTTTTATACACAAGGTAAGGGTCAAGGACTTAACTTTCAAACACTCCAAGGCTACGGTTTGGCAACCACCTATGGGACAACGATCGCTGATAGTAATGGAGTTTTTAGTACTGCTAATTCCGCTCTTGACGGGACTAATCCGATCACAGGAGAAAGCCTAGTTCGCCCTGGTTTCACCTTCGATCCAACTTTTAACCCAGGTAATACCCCAACAGGTAGAGCAAAAGTCAGTGATGGTGCTGTTGGGAATCTAGTAGGTTATGACCCTACCAGAGGTGGTGTTAATCCTTGGACTCCTGGTAACGATCCTGAATATATTAAGTACAGCTATCCTGACTCTGCAAACACCGCTACAACTCTGTACACTGGGGTCAAGAGCTACAACAACGCTGTTGGCGTTGATATTTTTGAGAATCCTCTAGAAACAATTCTCAAAACTGCAAACGAAGTTGGTAAATCTACTGGTTTAGTAACTTCAGTTCCCATTGACCACGCGACACCTGCTGCTGCTTCTGCCAACGTTAACCGTCGCAGCAAGTATGATGCTGACTATCCAGCATTAGACAACATCCTGCAACAGCAACTCCGTGTCTATCAACCGACGGTATTACTTGGTGGTGGACACCCACTTTCAGCTCCTGGAGACTTACTACCAGCAGGGGTTGAGCCGAATACGAGCAATGAATATATTAGTCAATCTACCTACACAGAACTTAGCACTAAACCAACAAACAACCTCTACGATTACACCTTTTTGGAGCGGGGTGAAAATGCCGCACAGAAACTCGCTGAAACTGCGGCGACAATCGATCCAGAAAAAGGCGATCGCCTCTTCGGTCTATACGGTGCACGTGGTCAAAATGGTAACTTGCCTGTAAGTTCTGCCAACGGCGACTACAGCACCACTGGTTTAGATATGTTCAGCGTTTTCACTAACCAAGGTGATAACACCAAAGTGGACACCACACGTCCACTGCTTCCTGGAGAGACGGATGCATCTTTCATTGCCAAAGAGGTTAACGAAAACCCAACCCTCAATGACTTGACAAGTGCTGCATTAAATGTATTGGGTAAAGACCCCGATGGTTTCTGGTTAATGGTTGAAGGTGGCGATATCGATTGGTCTGCCCATGATAACAACATGGACAATTTGATCGGCACCACATTAGACTTCGATAAGGCAGTCGGATCTACAATTGACTGGATCGAAAAAAATGGTGGTTGGGAAGAAAACCAACTTATCGTTACTGCTGACCACGATCACTACCTGACTCTTAATGGTGACTTTCCGACTTTAGTAAAAAATCAAGGTGCTGAAGCATTAACCAATTTGGATACTCCAGCAGAAGTTGGACACTATTGGGGGTCAGATCCTACTGTCAAGTATGGTTGGGGAACTCACACTAACCGTCCGGTACCTGTTTACTACCAAGGTGCTGGTTCTGAAGTGTTAAACAGCTTGGTAGGTAAAGGTTATAACGCCTACGGTTCTGATATTCCAGGAATTGCGGGTTTAAACGATCAAACCCACATCTACCAAACGATGTTTGCCTCAATAGTGCCAAAAGTTGAGTTAGTAGGCTTTGCCTCATTACCTGCTGATACTTTTAGTGATGGGCCTGCTTCTGGCGAAGATGTTTCAGCCAATGGTAGAACCGGGCCTTTCCCAGGACAGCCAATACAAGGCTTTAGTGGTGTTCAATTTGCTAACAACAACTCTTTCTACTTCCTGTCAGATAACGGTTACGGTAGCAAAGATAATAGTGCAGATTTTCTATTGCGAATCAATCGTCTAGACCCAAATTTTAAGGGAACAGAAAATGGAGACGGCAGCGTTAAAGTTTTAGACTATATTCAACTGTCTGACCCTAACCACAAAGTTCCTTTTGGAATTGTTAACGAAGGAACTAATGACAGATTACTAACTGGTGCAGACTTTGATGTAGAGTCATTCGTCTTTGATAAAGATGGGACAATCTGGATTGGAGACGAGTTTGGCTCCTACTTACTGCATTTTGATGCCACTGGTAAGTTATTAGAGGTTCCCATTGCTACACCCGACCAATTCAAAACGTTAGATGGAGAAGCACCTAAAGTTATTGGTCATAGAGGTGCAAGTGGCTATCGTCCAGAACACACCTTAGAGTCTTACAAGCAAGCAATTGAGCGCGGCGCTGACTTCATTGAGCCTGATTTGGTTGTGACAAAAGATGGTGTGCTAATTGCCCGCCATGAGCCAGCTTTAGCAGTTTTGAATGCTGATGGCACTGTCAATTTCAACAACACAACCACAGATGTTTACAAGCATCCAGAGTTTGCCGATCGCAAAAAAACGGTAAGTTTAGATGGAAACACAATTACAGGTTGGTTTGCTGAAGACTTCACTTTAGCCGAAATCAAGACTTTACGCGCAGAAGAGCGTCTACCTTTCCGCGATCATTCCTACGACGATAAATTTGAGATTCCTACTCTTACGGAAATTATCGATTTAGTTAAGCAAGTAGAAGCCGACACAGGTAAAAAGATTGGCATCTACCCAGAAACTAAGCATCCGACTTACTTTGCCGGTGAAGCTACCTATGTAGGCACCACGGACAAAATAAACAGAAACACCAGTCAGTTACTCATCAATACGCTCAAGGCAAATAATTTTACCGATCCCAGTCGGATTTTTATCCAGTCCTTTGAAGTAAGTAACCTCAAAGAACTGCACGATCGCATTATGCCTGCGGCAGGGGTAGATATTCCACTTGTCCAACTTCTAGATGCCAGTGACATTGACATCAACGGCAAGATTATCGAGAGTCAGCCTTATGATTTGAAAGTCAGTGGTGACACTCGCACTTATGGCGACTTACGAACTCCAGAAGGTTTAGCTGAAGTTGCCACTTATGCTGATGGCATTGGCCCTTGGAAGCGGATGATTGTTAGCGTCAAAGGTACTGATGCTAACAATGATGGCAAAGCCGATGATGTCAATAACGATGGAGTAGTTGATGATGCCGACAAGACAACATTACCTCCCACTACTTTAATTCAAGATGCTCACAATGCAGGGTTGCAAGTTCATCCTTACACCTTCCGGGCGGAAGATCAGTATTTAGCAGCAGATTACAATGGCAAGCTAGAGCTAGAAATTCAGCAGTTCTATCAATTAGGTGTAGATGCGCTATTTACAGATTTCCCAGATATCGGGGATAAAGTACGGGATCAACTCAGAGACGATCCTGAATATAATGTAGTGCGATCGCCACAAAATCCCGATGTGCTTTCAGGTGATGCTTTTGCTAACTTGGGTGGCTCCAAAGGTTTTGAAGGTGGAGCAATTAACGCCAGTAAAACCAAGCTTTATTTTCTTCTAGAAGGTACGGTTCAAGGCGATACTCCCGGTGCTTTGCGGATTAACGAATTTGATCTCGCTAGCCACAAATACAGCGATCAGTTACGTTACTACAGATTGGATAATCCGTCAAATGCGATCGGGGATTTAGCAGTCATTAATGATAATGAATACCTAGTCATTGAACGGGATAACAATCAAGGGGCTGCGGCTAAATTTAAGAGGATCTACAAAATAGATTTGTCTAAAACAGATTCTAACGGCTATGTCGCTAAAGAAGAAGTTGCAGACTTGTTAAATATCAAAGACCCCAACGACCTGAATGGGGATGGTAAGACCACCTTCGATTTCCCATTCCAAACTATTGAGAATGTTCTGGTTGTTGACAAAAACACTATTTTGGTCGCTAATGACAACAATTATCCCTTCTCTACAGGTCGTCCTGGGAACGATCCTCAAAATCCAGTCATAGACAACAATGAAATTCTACAGCTAAAACTGGAGAAGCCCCTTAATCTTGCTCCTGGCTTAGGTCAACCTCAAGCTGAAGAAATTAATTTTGGCTCCACTACCAGTGATGATATTACTGTTGAGCCAAATCAAACCTTATTCACAGGTAACGGAGCAGACTTTGTAGAGGGTACTAAAGGTAACACAATTCAGACTGGAAACGGTGAAGACACGGTGCTAGTCGGTAGTAACTCCTCGGTGTCCACAGGAGACGGTAACGATCAAATCTTAATTGGCGCAAATGGCCCTGCAAACAGCACTAATGCTGATGGTGGTGCTGCTGATGATGAAATTACCGTAGTAGAAGCCAATGGTACTAATAATTTACTTGGGGCAGCAGGTAATGATACTTTGACAGTTGTTGAAGGTTCGCGTCAATTATCCTTTGGTGGCTCAGGTAACGATACTCTCAAGAGTCAAGGTAGCAATAACCGTCTCTACGGTGGTTCTGGTGATGACAAACTCTTCTCTAGTGTGAATGATTCGCTATTTGGTGGCGATGGTGATGATGTGCTATTTGCTGGTCAAGGGGGCGGCGATCGCCTCAGTGGTGGTACTGGTGTCGATCAATTCTGGATTGCTAACGCCAGTCTGCCAACTAGCAAGAATATTGTGACTGATTTTGTGATCGGCATTGATAAAATCGGGCTGGGCGGTGTTGGTATCGCTCAATTTAGTGCTTTAACACTGTTGCAACAGGGTAGTGATACTATCGTGAAAACTGGAAATACAGAATTGGCTTCGTTGCTGGGAATTACAGCAACTAGCCTTACAGCAAATGATTTCGTTTTTTTTGCTAGTGTCGTTTAGCCAAAAGATAGATTACAGCTTAGATTCAACATTCATTCATTAGTTAAGCTGTAGCGATTTTGCTAATGCGGGGGAATCATATTCCCTCGCTTTTTATATCTATTAGTAATTTTGTCTTTAAAAATTATTCTACTTTTTGTCCCAAATCTTAACTTGTTTATAACTTTCCTTAAACATTGAAAAACTATCTTTTGAAACAGTAACCAAAATTAAGTTTATTTAATTGTCTGCACTAGTTTGTGTGGACACTAAGCATTTTGTCGCCAAATACTACTTAGGTTTCTGTAGCCAATAATTTTTTGCTTGGGTTGAGTGTAATTAATCGCTCAGTCTATAAACACACAATTGCTGCGTAGGCGTAGCCATCTGTAGGCATCGCTCGTAGATCACAATACTTAAGGAGTAATCGGTATGGCTGATACAAATGGCAACGGTAGAAATGTGATTATTTTTGTTGCAGATGGCTTGCGTAACGGTTCTGTAAACCCCATTGATACCCCAACTTTATATAGCATCCGTCAGCAAGGAGTTAGTTTCGCCAATAGTCATTCGCTATTTCCGACATTTACCACCCCGAATGCTGCTGCGATCGCCACGGGACATTATCTTGGTGATACAGGTGACTTTAGTAACACTATCTACACTGGTTTTCCTAGTGCTAATGCCAATGGTAGTGTCACGCCATTCATCGAAAATGATGCGGTTTTGGGGGATATCGATGAAAAGTTCCCAGGTAACAACTTTTTAGATGAAGAGTCACTATTAGCTTACGCGCGATCGCAGGGTTTCAACACCGCAGCCGTTGGTAAATTAGGGCCAGTTGCCATCCAAGATGTTACACAAGTTAACCGAGAAGGTGGTACTACGGGTACTATTCCTACTCCCGATACAATAATTATTGATGATACTACAAATGGTGCAACACCGCCGACTACAGCCGCTGGTTCACCTTCTGGTGTTCCACTCGATCCAGATATTGTCAATCGCTTACAAGCCGCTGGTCTAGATGTAAAACCGACACCGCGAGTCCAACCAGCTGGTAACAACACAACTCCAGGCACCCTGAACGCCAACGTGGCTCAACAACAATACTTTGCAGATGCCACTACCAAAGTAATTTTACCCAAGTTTCAGGAAGATGCTAAATCATTCGCATTAGTTTACTGGTCAAGAGATCCTGATGGTACTCAACATAATCAAGGTGATAGCTTAAACACCTTGACACCAGGTATTAATGGCCCTACTTCCAAAGCTGGGGTCAAAAATGCTGATAATAATTTAAAGCAACTTCTTGACTATCTCAAAAGTACAGGCTTGGACAAGACTACTGATGTCTTTATTACTTCCGACCACGGTTTTTCTACCATCAGCAAACAAGCTATTGATAGCCAAGGCACAAAAACTACAAGTTATGCTGCCACCCAAACTTATGCAGGTGTAAATCCAGGATTTTTACCCGCAGGCTTTGTTGCGATTGATTTGGCTCACGATCTAAATCTACCTCTATACGATCCTAACCCTACGACTCTTCCCCCAGACCTGAACCACATTCAGTATGCCACTGTTGATGCTACACAAGGTCAACGCCCTATTTCTGGGAATGGTGTAATCGGAGGTACAGGTCAGGTAATTAATGGCCAACTTGACCCAGCTACAAAGATAGTTGTAGCTGCCAATGGTGGTTCTGACCTGATTTATCTACCTAATGGCAATGCTGATTTAGCTAAACAGGTAGTGAATTTGCTTTCGCAAAAAGACTACATCAGTGGTATTTTTGTAGACGATGCTTATGGAAACATCCCAGGTGCTTTACCATTGAGTGCGATCGGGCTAAAAGGTGATGCTCAAACACCAGTTCCATCTATAGTTATCAACTTCAAAACCTTTAGCAGCGACCCAAATAACCTAAACAACCCTCAAGCTCAAGTAGAAATTGCTGATACAACTTTGCAGCAAGGGCAGGGGATGCATGGCAGCTTTGGCCGAGGTGATACCTTCAATAATATGGAGGCTATTGGCCCTGATTTTAAACAAGGTTATGTGGACTATGCACCCGTCAGTAATGCTGATGTAACACCTACACTTGCTCGTATTTTAGGGTTAGAAATTCCCAGTAATGGCGATTTGAAAGGTCGTGTCATTACAGAAGCACTAGTGGGAGGCCCGGATGTAGTTCCCTCGACGAAAGAAGTCTTGACTTCGGAAGAAACTACTAATGGTCAAGCAACAATTCTCGATTCTCAGAGTGTAGGTAATACTCATTACTTTACAGCCGCAGGGTTTGATGGTCGCACTGTTGGACTAACAACACTAGACCTTCAATTTGGTACCAATAGTGATGATGTCACCCTTAAGCCAAATCAAACCTTATTTACAGGTGACGGAGCAGACTTTGTAAACGGTACTAAAGGTAATACAATCCAGACTGGAAGCGGTGATGACACGGTGGTAGTCGGTAGTGACTCCTCTGTGTCCACAGGAGAGGGTAACGATCAAATCTTGATTGGTGCAAACAGCCCTGCTAGCAACACTAGTGCCGATGGTGGTAATGGTGATGACGAAGTTACTGTAGTTGAAGCCAATGGTAGTAATAATTTATTTGGGGCAGCAGGTAATGATACTTTGACAGTAATTGAAGGTTCGCGTCAATTATCATTTGGTGGCTCAGGTAACGACACCCTCACCAGTAATGGTAGCAATAACCGTCTCTATGGTGGCTCTGGAAATGACAAACTCTTCTCTAGTGTGAATGATTCGCTCTTTGGTGGCGATGGTGATGACGTGCTATTTGCTGGTCAACAGGGTAGTAATAGGCTGAATGGTGGTGCTGGTGCTGACCAGTTCTGGATTGCTAACGCCAGTCTGCCAACTAGCAAGAACATTGTGACTGATTTTGCGATCGGTATTGATAAAATCGGGCTGGGCGGTATTGGCGTTACTCAGTTTAGTGCTCTAACCCTATTGCAACAGGGTGCTGACACTATCATAAAAACCGGAAATACAGAGTTGGCTTCATTACTACAAATTACCTCAACTAGCTTGAGTGCAAATGACTTCGTTTTCTCTGCTAGTGTTGTGGCTTAGCCTGTTCGGCTAGCGCTGCGTGGCAGAAATAACTATCAGTTGAAACAGCGGTTTTCAATTACGTAGACTACAGCAAATAGTTCGTTATTGTAGGGTGAGCATTAAAATGCCCACCCTATTCTCGTTTCACTGAAGTTCAACCTATCTCGAAAAAGTTACATTACTTATTAATTGTTAAAATCGCTGTATTCCTTGTTATTCAAGGTATTAATTATTATTGTTTTCTCAAACTAAACCTACGTACAGTTAATATTCCCATTGCAAATATCTCTAAAGTTTTAATTTTTAATGAAGATGTATTGAAAATAACTACGATTTTGAGGAAATAGGTCAAAATAGGAGAACTAAATATTAGAGCCAGTGCCCTTTCGTACAAACATTGTAAAACTGCGGAATAATTTGTTGCGAAATTCGTTTTTTAATATAATTTCAAAGTTAACGACAGAACTATACTTTGTAAGTTAAGAATACTAATGCTTAAGTATATAAAGGCTTAAGCATCCTTGCGTAGTGTTACAGCTACATTAATTTTCATACATCATTATGTTGGTTATCTCATACCTAATTTAGCTAAGAGTATGACTTCGTGTAGTAATTTTTTTAATTAATGGATATTTATGTGTTGACTTCTTTTTTATTTTGAGCGGTTTGATATTAAGTCATGTTTATACTGAAAATTTTAAATAGTAATTATCGGAAAATCTAAATCTTCACTTTACTGTAAGTTTATTCTTATAAAGGTTAATTATTCTGTATGATAATATCAGGAAATCCTGATATTATCAATTTTAATTTTATTTGTTTTTACAAATACTAGAAAATAACAATATTATATTAAGTACACCTAATTATTCGTTACTCATTTATCTCAGAACAATATCGTACTCAATTTATATAGTTCCCTGGTTTATCGAAAAATCTATATCGTTAATATACAAAAGTGTCTTTAATGTAAATTTTTGAATAACCTTTAATATTTCTCACTCAGTAATCATTCTGATTTTATATATTTTAGTAGTTACATTCAGGGTAAGCGCATTTCAAACCCTATTGAACGGTAGTTTTGGGGTTCACCCAAAGCACAAATAAGTTTAAAATTACTACACTGAGCCAAGGGGTGGGATTGACATTTTCGTCTTTATATGGCCAAAAAACATAAACAGCTATTTGAACCATGTTTTTTCAATCATTTATGACAATTCGTCCTATTTTGAATGAAAAATTAATATTTAGATAGAGCTTTAAGCTTTTTCTTTGTATCAAGAGTTACAAAACTAGATGTGCTTACCCTGAGTTACATTAACTGCATCGTTAACCCATAAATTGCTTAAGTGAAAAATGCAGCAACATTTAAAAACTACACATTTTGTAAAACAATATATTTTTTGCGGAAATTAAATTTGTATTCAAATCAGAATAGCCAGCCGTCTTCTCACAAGCTGCAAAATCGCGCCCAACGCCAACAAGCCGCTCGTACTCGTCGCCGTAATCATCAACAAGGTGTTTAAGCAATGGTAAATATGCAAGCATCCGAGAACCAAGATCCTATTGATGGTGTTGCCATTATTGGCATGGTAGGAAGATTTCCTGGCGCTGGAAATGTCGATGAGTTGTGGCGCAATCTGTGTGAGGGATTAGAGTCAACGACTTTTTTTGAAGATGAGGAACTAGATCCCAGTATTGATCCGAACCTTTGCAAAGATCCTAGCTACGTAAAAGCTAAAGGAATCATTTCTGGGGGAGAAACCTTTGATGCTGCATTCTTTGGCATTAATCCCCTGGAAGCTGTAGTTATGGACCCACAGGCTAGAGTTTTTCTAGAGTTGGTTTATGAAGCCCTAGAAAATGCTGGTTATGAATCAGAGTCTTTTGAGGGTTTGATTGGTTTGTACGCTGGTTGTGGTCAAAATACTTATTTTGCTAACCACATTTCTGGACGTATGGAAATTGTCGATCGCATCGGTGAATTCCAGACAATGCTAGCAAATGAAAAAGACTTTTTGACGACCCGTGCTGCTTACAAGCTCAACCTCAAAGGCCCAGCTGTCAGTGTCAATACAGCCTGTTCCACTTCTTTGGTAGCAGTCATTCAGGCTTGCCAAGCCTTAACCAGCTATCAGTGCGACCTGGCTATGGCGGGTGGTGTATCTATGACTACACCTCAAAACAGTGGTTATGTGGCTCAAGAAGACAGTATGTTGTCTGGTGATGGGCATTGTCGTCCCTTTGATGCCAGCGCTCAGGGCACAATGTTCAACAATGGCGCAGGAGTGGTTGTCCTCAAGCGTTTAGAAGATGCACTCAATGATCGCGATCGCATCTATGCAGTAATTCGGGGTTGTGGTATCAATAATGACGGTGCTGATAAGGTAAGTTTTACAGCTCCCAGTGTAGACGGACAAGCAGAGGCCATTGCGATGGCGCAAGCTTATGCCAACTTTCACCCAGAAACCATCTCTTATATTGAAGCTCACGGCACAGCTACACCCTTAGGCGACCCGATTGAAATTGAAGCGCTGACGCAAGCATTTCGTATACATACAGATGCTAAACAATTCTGCGCCATCGGCTCTCTTAAAAGCAATGTCGGACATTTAGTTACTGCGGCTGGGGTAGCAGGATTAATAAAAACCGCTCTTGCTCTGTATTATAAAAAGATTCCACCTAGTTTAAATTTTGAGGCTCCCAACCCCAAGATTGACTTTACCAACAGCCCCTTTTATGTCAATACCAAACTAGCTGAATGGTCAGAAGGTGAAACTCCACGACGAGCTGGTGTGAGTTCTTTTGGTGTCGGCGGTACTAATGCTCATATAGTGCTAGAAGAAGCGCCACAAATCCAAAGTTCAGGATCTTCGCGTCCACAGCAGCTATTGTTGCTCTCAGCAAAAACTAGTAAAGCCTTAGAGGCTGCAACAGCGAATTTACGGCAATATTTACAGTACAATGCCGAAATTAACTTAGCTGATGTAGCTTATACCCTACAGCGAGGGCGCAAAGCCTTCAACTACCGACGCAGTGTAGTTTGTCACGATATCACAGATGCGATCGCAGCCCTGCAATCTTTAGATCCAAATCAAGTAAATACCCGTCATACAGAAGTCCGCAATCCAGCCGTTGTCTTCATGTTCCCCGGACAAGGATCGCAATATGTGAACATGGGACTGAATCTCTACAACCGTGAAACTGTGTTTCAGGAGGTAGTAGATGAATGTGCTGAAATACTTAAACCTTTACTGGGCAGGGATTTACGAGAAATCATCTATCCTGTACCGAGCGATCGCGAAACTGCGGCTATCTACCTGCGGCAAACCTGCTTTACCCAACCAGCATTATTTGTCATTGAATATGCGTTAGCGCAACTGTGGCAAAGTTGGGGAGTCAAGCCGCAAGGCATGATTGGTCACAGTATTGGCGAATTTGTCGCTGCCTGTATTGCGGGTGTATTTACCTTAGAAGATGCGCTGATGTTGGTTGCAACTCGCGGTCGCTTCATGTGGGAGTTACCCGCAGGAGCTATGCTCTCAGTGCGCCTACCAGCCAAAGAGTTAGAGCCGCGATTGAATACAGAACTAGCGATCGCCGCAATTAATAGCCCTTCCCTGTGTGTAGTTTCTGGCCCCACAGAGGCGATTGCAGTTCTGCAAAAACAATTAGAAAGCGAAGAAGTTGTCTGTCGTCATTTACACACTTCCCACGCTTTCCACTCTCCCATGATGGATAGCATCATAGCCCCCTTTGCAAAGGTAGTTGGGAAGGTTAAATTATCACCACCCCAAATTCCCTTTGTTTCCACAGTTACCGCCGACTGGATTACAGCCCAGCAAGCAACCGATCCGATGTATTGGGCTACGCATCTACGCCAGACTGTGCGATTTGCTGAGGGCGTACAAACCCTATGGCAGCAGCCAAAACGAGTGCTGTTAGAGGTGGGGCCGCGAATCACAACGACGACCTTAGCCCGGCAACAAGCAAAAGATATTAAACAACAGATGGCGATTCCTTCTCTAGGTGATAACGCTGAGAATGAAGCCGAATGGACGGCATTACTCAAGGCAGTAGGACAACTGTGGCTAGCAGGAGTATCTATTGACTGGAGCAACTTCTATCAAAGAGAAACGCGACAACGAATTCCTCTGCCTACTTATCCCTTTGAACGCCAACGCTTCTGGATCGATCCTTTACCTCATCCCAATCGTGCAGCAACTCCCAAACTTTCAAATCCCCAGTTATTAGAAAAGGCCAAAACTCTGACAACATCTCCTCAGCAAAAACTCATTCCCCTGCTCAAAGAAACTATCGTAGAAACTTCTGGATTGGAAATCGCTAGTGTTGACGACTCGACAACGTTTTTAGAAATGGGATTAGATTCCTTATCTTTAATGCGAGTCGGGTTAGCTTTGAAGAAAAAATTTCAAGTCAAGATAACACTTAGGCAGTTACTAGAAATTTGCCCGAATTTAGAAACGCTAGCTGACTTAATCAATCAAGCCTTGTCTCCCGAAGCTTTATCCACACTAGGATTAACAGAAACTGTTGCAGATCCCACTCCAGAAGCACCATCACCAGCACTTACAATCACATCACCCACTTTGGTAGTCCACGAAGTTCATACAAATGGATCTGCACCTCAGATTTCTCCCCAACCAGCTGCATCTAGTTTCCTAGAAAATATAATTAATCAGCAGCTACAAATTATGAGCCAGCAATTAGCACTATTGGCTAATAACAGCCAATCAACAATTCCAGTTGTACCTGCAGTGACATCTGAAAATAATAGTATCAAGCCACAAAATGTTGTATCTGTTCCCCCAACCCAAACCAGCAAAGAATCAGCATCGGTAGACACAGAATCAGCAGAAGTTACCAATAACAGCCTACGCAATCGTCCTCCGCAACCTGATGCCAAATTAGGACGAGATCCCCAAGGGAACCCCGCTTGGTATATTCCTGATACTGAGCGACCTGGCAAATATCTACAAGTTGCCAGTTTTTCCTGAAGCGGGGGTAGTAAATATTTAGTAAAAAATTGATATGTCAATTACCTCCGAAAATTAGGTTTTGAACCGACCCATCTGGTTAATTTACAATCAAAGATTACGCCAAAATATTAACACTGGTAATCTTATCTAAGTGTCAGGTAAAATTGAATTATTGTGTTCAGGAGCAAAAAAGCAGAATGTTTACAGAAGTCAACAATAAAACTAAGTAATTTGTTTTATCGTTAGTCGCATTCAGTTTAAATACCTCCAATTTTGAGCCATTAAAAAAAAGCTAGAACATCAAGTTTTTTTTATGAGTTTATTACCCTTGAATTCACAATCTGTATTAACATCTGTTGATTTCGATCCATTTTCAGGTGGAGAGTTATTATTGACTGCCCCTGCAACCGAATCTCAAAAAGAAATTTGGGCTTCTGTACAAATGGGAGACGGTGCCAATTGTGCTTATAATCAATCCCAATCTCTGCGACTAAAAGGAAATCTGGATGTAGAAGCTCTCCAGTCTGCTATGCAAGAGTTAGTCCAACGTCATGAAGCGTTACGGACAACCTTCAACACAGATGGCAATACACTCTGCATTGTTGCTTCCCTGAGAATAGAAATCCCCATCATCGATCTTTCTAGACTGGAGTCACACGAGCAAGAAACAAAAATAGCTAGTATCTTGCAACAAGAGGTAAAACAACCCTTTGATTTAGAACACGGCCCTCTATTTCGGGCAAAAATTGTCAAATTGCATCTGCAAGAACATCTAGCAATTTTGACTGCCCATCACATTATTTGCGATGGTTGGTCATGGACGGTGTTGTTGCCAGATGTGGGTAAACTCTATTCTGGCTTGCAACAGGGTATTGTTTCTGAATTGGAAGAACCAGATCGCTTCAGTGAATATGCGACGTTGCAAGAAGAAGAAACCCAAAGTTCAGAAGCGATCGCTATAGAAAAATATTGGTTAGATCAATTCTCTGATTCTCTGCCTGTACTGGATTTCCCCAGCGATCGCCCACGTCCATTATTCAGAACCTTTAATGCTGCCCGTGAAGATTGGCATTTAAATCCCGAACTAGTTGTCAACCTCAAACAACTAGGAACAAAACTTGGTTGTAGCTTTATGACTACCATCTTGTCAGGATTAGAGGTATGGCTCTACCGCCTGACAGGACAGAACGACTTGGTTGTAGGTGTTTTTGCCGCCGGACAAGCTGCTTTAGGTCAATATAATCTCGTAGGACACTGTGTTAATTTACTACCGCTGCGTAGCCGCATCAATGGAGAAAAATCCTTTATTGACTACTTGCAAACGCGGCGTTCGGCTGTATTAGATGCTTATGACCACCAACAATTTACCTTTGGCAGTCTGATCAAAAAATTAGTGTTTCCACGGGATTCTAGTCGTATTCCCTTAGTACCAATCACCTTTAATATCGAGCAGGGCTTGGACGGAAACAGTCTGCCATTTGCAGGGCTAGAGGTAGAGTGTTTCTTCAATCCTCGCGAATTTGAGAATTTTGAACTATTTATCAATGCTACGGAATTACGTGGTCAGCTTATTCTGGAATGTCAGTACAACACCAATTTATTTGATGCTGATACTATCCGTCGCCGAATGGCAGAGTTTGAGGCTCTGTTAGCAGGTATAGTTGCTAACCCCAATCAAATTATTGCCAAATTGCCAATCTTGCCAACAACTGAGCAACAGTTGTTGGCAGCATGGAACAATACTCAAACAGCTTATCCTCAAGATAAATCCATTCACCAGCTGTTTGAAACTCAAGTGGAGCGAACACCAGATGCGATCGCTGTTGTGTTTCAAAATCAACAACTGACTTATCTGGAACTTGAGGAGCGTGCCAATCAGCTTGCTCATTATCTCCAAACCTTGGGAGTGAAGCCTGGAGTGCTAGTTGGCATCTCCTTGGAACGGTCAATAGAAATAGCGATCGCTCTGCTAGCTGTACTCAAGGCAGGTGGTGCTTATGTCCCCTTAGACCCCACCTATCCCAAAGAACGCTTGACCTTCATGCTTAATGATGCTCAAGTATCTGTGTTACTTACCCAAGCCAACCTACTTGATTTGTTACCAAATCAGGTAGAAGTAGTTTGTTTGGACACAGATAAAGAAAAAATTACCCATTATCCAACTCACAAACCTGCTTACCTAGTAACTGCTGAGAATCTAGCCTACGTCATTTACACTTCCGGCTCCACAGGAACACCCAAGGGAGTAAAAGTTTCTCACCAAAATGTTGTCAACCTCCTGGGAAGTATGCGTGAGCAACCAGGTTTGACGCAGCAAGATATTCTGCTATCTGTCACCACACTCTCCTTTGATATTGCCGTTCTGGAAATCTTCTTGCCGTTAATCGTGGGGGCAACTACTCTGATAGTCAGCCGTGAGGTGGCTACGGATGGTGAGAAACTGCTCAAAACTCTCAACCATTCAGGAACAACAGTCATGCAGGCCACTCCTGCAACCTGGCGATTGTTGCTGGCGGCTGGCTGGCAAGGTTCCAAACAACTCAAGATTCTGTGCGGTGGGGAAGCATTACCACCTACTTTAGCTAAGGAACTGGTGAATCGTGCCCACAGTGTTTGGAATATGTACGGGCCAACTGAAACAACAATCTGGTCTACCTGCTATCAAATTAAAGCAGACGGAATGCCTCTGATTGGTCAGCCCATTGCCAATACTGAAATTTATCTATTAGATGCCTATCAGCAGCCCGTACCTGTAGGAGTTGCTGGTGAACTTTATATCGGCGGTGCAGGTGTAGCGTTGGGTTATTTGAATAGACCTGAGCTAACTACAGAAAGGTTTATCTCCAACCCATTCAGCCAAGAACCTCATGCTCGACTCTATAGAACAGGTGATTTAGTTCGTTACCTCGCCGATGGCAACCTTGAATATCTGCAACGAATTGACAATCAATTTAAAATTCGCGGTTTTCGGATTGAATTGGGTGAGATTGAAATGGTGATGGCTCAACATCCTGCTGTGAAAGAAGCTGTCGTTGTTGTGCGAGAAGATATCCCCGATGAGAAAATTTTAGTCGGTTATCTAGTTTCAAAACCACCATCGGAAGTTGAGTCTTCAGCGGAGTCTGCTAGCAGTACTCAACATATTCAAGCCTGGAATCAAAGGTCGGACTTACTGTCTGAATCAGAATCTTTACAAGACCAGACTTTAAGTGATGCTTATGTCAATAGCCCCATACAGAAGCAGACAGTAAATAATCAGCTAATCCCACAATTACGCCAGTTCTTGAAGGAAAAGCTCCCAAATTATATGGTGCCCACTACTTTTGTGACACTGGATGCGATGCCCCTTACTCCTAATGGCAAAGTAGATCGGAAGGCTCTACCAATACCCGATTTTGCTCGTCCAGAACTGACGGAGGGTTATGTTGCACCTCGCACCTTGGTTGAACAGCAGATTGCTGGCATTTGGGCACAAGTCCTCAACTTAAAAAATATCGGCATTCATGACAACTTCTTTGAGTTAGGGGGACATTCAGTACTAGCAATTCAAGTCACTTCACCATTGCGTCAAACCTTTCAAGTAGAAATACCTTTACTCAACTTATTTGAAGTATCAACTGTAGCTGACTTAGCTGAACGAGTTGAAACACTGCAATGGGCAGCGCAAAATTATCAAGCTTCTTTGACTGAAATGATCGGCGACTACGAAGAGGGACAACTATGAAAACCATTCATGAGTTTTTATCAGAACTACGTCATCTAGATGTGAAATTATGGATCGAAGACGGTAGCCTGCGCTATCGCGCTGCTAAGGAGAGCCTGACACCAGATTTACTAAAGCAGATGCGAGAACGGAAAGCCGAAATCTTAGAATTTCTCTTCCAGGCTAACTCTGTTGGTAGTAACAATCTTCCTCATATATTACCTAACATCAGAGATGGCAAACTCCCTCTTTCTTTTGCTCAACAACGTTTATGGATTTTAGAGCAATTTGATCCTGGTAATGTCTACAATATACCTCTAGCCTATCGCCTCACAGGTTTACTGAATGTGGCACTACTGGAGCAATGTCTAGTAGAAATTGTCCGCCGTCACGAAATCCTACGAGTTACCTTTACATCTATAGATGGGCAACCCAGCCAAGTCATATCTCCAGATATGACCCTGAATCTGCCACTTGTCGATTTGAGTCAGTTGCCTCTAGAACAGCGGGAAATTGAAGAAAAAAGACTGGCTGCTCAGGAAGCTCAACAACCTTTCGATCTTTTGCAAGGGCCATTGTTTCGCTTTAAACTGCTACGCCTAACTGAACAGGAGAATATGCTGCTCCTGAACCTGCATCATATTATTGCAGATGGTTGGTCTTCAGAGGTTTTCTTTCAGGAACTCACAACACTTTATGAAGCCTTTGCTGCTGGCAAACCCTCCCCACTATTGGAATTACCTATCCAGTATACTGACTACGTTCACTGGCAGCGTCAGTGGTTACAAGATGCAGTCCTAAAATCTCAGCTTGATTATTGGAAGCAGCAGCTAAGTGGCAACTTACCCATACTAGAGCTACCCAGCGATCGCCCACGGCCACCCGTCCAAACTTATTCGGGCGATATCTGTCGCCAGATGCTACCGCAGACGTTAACTGATGCCCTCAAGGCTTTGAGTCAGCAGTCAGGGGTAACACTGTTCATGACTTTATTAGCAGCCTTCAAGGTATTGCTTTATCGCTATACAGGACAAGAGGATATTCTTGTTGGCTCCCCAATTGCCGATCGCAACCAGATAGAAACCGAAGGATTGATGGGTTTATTTGTCAATACCTTGGTCATGCGGACTGACCTTTCCGGCAATCCCAGTTTTCGGGAAGTACTCGATCAAGTGCGTCAGGTAGCTTTAGGTGCTTACGATCACCAAGATTTACCTTTTGAAAAACTGGTGGAAGAACTTAATCCAGAACGTGATCGCAGTCATTCACCACTGTTTCAAGTAATGTTCGCCATGAATCCTCCTTGGACAAAGGGGGCACGAGAAGTAGCAGGTTTGAAAATTGCCTCCACCTTTGGATACACTCACAGCGGTACGGCAAAATTTGATTTAACCCTGATGATGCGTGATACGGGCAAAGGATTGAGAGCCTCTTTTGAATACAATACTGACTTATTCGATGAAGCCACGATCGCTCGGATGCTTGGACATTTCCAAACAATGCTTGCAAGTATTGTTGCTAACCCAGAGCAACGCATCTCAGAGTTACCGTTATTAACGCCAGCCGAACGGCAGCAGTTACTTGTAGAGTGGAACAATACTCAAACTGACTATCCCCGGCAGGCTTGCATTCATCAACTGTTTGAGTCACAAGTCGAAAGTACACCCAATGCTGTAGCACTCGTATTTGCAGGACAAGAACTAACATACCAACAGTTGAATGAACAAGCCAATCAGCTAGCACACTACTTGCAAAGCCTGGGTGTAGGGCCAGAAGTAATGGTGGGATTGTGTGCAGAGCGATCGCTCCAAATGGTAATCGGGTTACTGGGTATTCTCAAGGCAGGTGGAGCTTATGTTCCTTTAGATCCCATGTACCCCCAAGAGCGCCTTAGCTTGATGTTAAAAGATGCTCAAGTGGAAATCTTGCTCACTCAACAACATCTGCTCGAAAAATTACCTGTGTGTGGAGCAAAGGTGGTTTATTTGGATAGTGATGCTGAAGCGATGTCTACGACGGGCTACGCCTACGCTCAACATAGTCAAGAGAATACAGTTAGCCAAACTACCCCTGAAAACTTGGCTTATGTAATCTACACATCTGGTTCTACAGGCATCCCCAAAGGTGTTACCGTCACACATCGGGGTGTCGTGCGCTTAGTTAAAGACACCAATTACATTAGTTTGGGTGCAGAAAATGTGTTTTTACAGTTAGCGCCCATATCCTTTGATGCTTCCACTTTTGAAATTTGGGGATGTTTGCTCAACGGCGCAAAGTTAGTGCTCATGCCACCTCACGCACTATCGTTATCAGAACTAACAGAAGCTCTGAAATATTATCGTGTAACGATACTGTGGTTAACTGCTGGTCTTTTCAACTTAATGGTAGATGAGTATGTTGAAGACTTAAAACAAGTTCGACAACTTTTAGCTGGTGGAGATGTTTTATCTGTCCCTCACATCCAAAAACTTTTGCAAGCAGGTGGAGATTGTCACCTGATTAATGGTTATGGTCCAACGGAAAATACAACTTTTACTTGTTGCTATTCTTTAGACAGCAATATTAAAATTAATGGTTCTATTCCTATTGGCCGACCTATTTACAATACACAAACTTACATACTGGATAGCAATTTGCAACCTGTCCCGATTGGTATACCAGGTGAGTTATATATTGGCGGTGATGGTTTGGCTAGGGGTTATCTCAATCGACCAGAATTAACCACCGAAAAGTTTATTTATAATCCCTTTAAAAATTCAGAATTTGAATCGGATCATCTATATAAAACTGGCGATTTAGCTCGTTACTTACCAGATGGCAATATTGAGTTTATCGGACGTTTAGACCATCAAGTAAAGATTCGCGGCTTCCGCATTGAGTTGGGAGAAATTGAGGCGATGCTGGGTCAACACCCAGGAGTACAAAAAAATGTCGCTGTTGTTAGAGAAGATGTTCCTGGCAATAAATTGATAGTTGCTTATCTTGTTCCTCAGTTAGGTGAAACTATTGTTAGCGATGAAATGCAAAGCTTTCTCAAGCAAAAATTGCCCGATTATATGTTGCCTGCGGTCTTTGTCATACTAGACTCTCTGCCACTTAATGCTAATGGCAAAGTTGATCGCAAAGCTTTACCTGTGCCCAATTTCACTAATTCCAAAATAGAAAAAACATTTGCTACAGCAGAAAATCCACTACAACTTCAATTAACAGAAATCTGGGAAAATGTTTTAGGAGTTCATCCGATTGGAATAACAGATAACTTTTTTGATTTAGGTGGACATTCACTGCTGGCAGTACGTCTGTTTTCTCAAATTGAAAAGATCGCAGGCAAAAATCTAGCTCTATCTATCCTATTGCAAGCACCAACTATTGAGCAGTTAGCTAATGTTATTGAGCGAGAAATATGCTCAAAACCTGGGATTGCAGCAACACCAATAGCTGATATCAAGTCTGAAACATCAATTCCTTGGTCATCTTTAGTACCTATTCAGCCCAACGGTTCTAAGCCTCCTTTCTTCTGTGTACATGGTTTTGGTGGAGAAGTTTTACGTTTCCGTGAATTGGCAGTGCATTTAGGATCAGATCAACCATTTTATGGACTACAACCACAAGGGTTAGATGGAAAACAGCTTCCATATACCCGGATTGAAGACATGGCAGCGCACTATATTCAACAAATCCAGACTATTCAGCCCCATGAGCCTTATTTGATCGGCGGATACTCTTCTGGGGGTATAATTGTTTACGAGATGGCTCGGCAATTAGTCATGCAAGGTAAGAAAGTAGCTTTGCTAGTTCTATTTGATACCTACGGTTCCAGAAATATTGAATCTGTGCCTTTGCAAAAACCAACCTCTGGTAATTGGAAGAGTCTTTTCGCAACTGCATCTAACTATGTTATTAAGCAGGTAAAAGGAAATACAGAGCTGCTTAAGTATCAGATCAAAGAGATACTCTGGCGGATTGTTTTTTACTTTCACCTGATTCTCAAACGCCCTTTACCTTACTCCAACCGGAAATTCATGGTGGAACAGGCCACCAGAGAAGCGCTCAGAAAGTATGTTTTACAAGTTTACTCAGGTCGAGCAACCGTATTCCGAACAGAAGATAGTCTTGTAGTTGGACAACAGGAGGGTGATCCTAAAATGGGTTGGGGTAAATTGGCATTAGGAGGAGTGGATATTTATGATGTTTCTGGGATTCATAATTCCATTTTTAAAGAACCCCATGTACGAACTGTATCCGAAAAAATGAAGGCTTGCATAGATGAAATTATTGCAGAAACCTAAATCTTTCTAGACTTATAGGAATATTTAACTCAGTGAGGTACAAAACTTAAGTCTTTAAGCCAGATATAAAGCCTGTTTTGCTTGTGACTCTCAAAATTTAAGTAGACGATCAAAGTTATTTCTAAATTCTGTTTTAGTGATAGCTTTCTGACCTCATCTCGCTTGCGGGATGGGGTTGTTTTATGCACGGGTAATAACTTTAACTTGCGGCTTGTATAGATGTGTAAATGCGATCGCCAATAAAGCCTTTGCATCAGTCCTAAACCTGTGTGTAGGCGTGTTACAGGCATTTTTTGACGGTGAATAAGGAAAGCATTTTACACCGCGACTTTCAAAGCTGATTTCCTGTTTGCACTATTTATTGCTATTGATGCTAGACCTGATGTTATTTTCGATGGCAATGGTAATATTGATCCGCAGGTTTAGGCAGTAAATTTACTGGAGTTAACTATTTGCCTTTTATATAAGTTTAATAATTGACTCCTTTACTATGCCAAAAAAATCCTGCTTCTACGTGATTTACAGGATATAGCACGTAACGTCTGTAACGAAAAAACTATTAATTAATAAGAGTAATTATGTCAGACACCATCCCGATCGCGATTGCAAAAGAGCCAACTCAAGACTTGTATGAGCAAATACCTGCTACTCACCTAGTTTTTATCGACCCACAGGTTGAGAACTACCAAAGTCTGGTAGCAGGTGTATTGCCGAACACCTCTGTTGTAGTCTTAGATCCTCACCAGAATGGCATTGAACAAATTAGCCAAGTGCTGGCAACTCATCGTGAAATCAATACCTTACATATTGTTTCTCACGGGGCACCAGGGCAAGTTTATCTGGGGAACAGTCAACTCAGCTACGAAACCCTCAACCATTATGCTCGGCAACTCATGGACTGGGCAAATGTTTTGAGTGCAGATGCACAACTGCTGTTGTATGGTTGCGAAGTCGGGCAAACAGAGCAAGGTAAAGCATTTGTACAGCGCCTGAGTGAATTGACAGGTGCAATAGTAGCGGCGTCTGATAACTTAACGGGGAGTACTGCATTCGGTGGTGACTGGGAACTGGAAGTTTCTACGGGGGCAATTGTTCCTACTCTGGCGTTTCAGCCAGAAGTAATGGCAGCCTACGCTTCAGTACTAAGTGTTCCAATAGTAGCGAATGCAATTCAGGATCAAGAAGCCACCGAAGAGATATTCTTCAAGTTCACTGTCCCAGATGACACCTTCACTGATGCGGATGGTGACACCCTCACCTACACTGCAACCCTGGAAAACGATAATCCTCTGCCAAATAAGTTGATATTCGATCCTACTACCCGTACCTTCAGTGGCACTCCTGAGAATAAGGACGTAGGTAGTATAAACATCAAAGTTACCGCTAAAGATATTGCTGCAAATCAAGCCAGTGATGTGTTTAAAATCACAATTAATAATGTCAACGATCCTCCAGTCTTGATAAAAGAAATTGCAGATCAGCAAGTCACTGAAGACACAGTTTTTAACTTCACTGTCCCAGTTGACACCTTTAGCGATGTGGATGTTGGAGACATCCTCACCTACACTGCAACCCTAGAAAATGATGACCTACTACCCACTTGGTTGAACTTCAATCCTACTACCCTTACCTTCAGTGGTACTCCTGAGAATGAAGACGTAGGTAGTTTGAACATCAAAGTTACCGCTCAAGATGTTGCTGGAGAGCAAGCCAGTGATGTGTTTCAGCTTGCAGTTGCTGACAATACTCCTCTAGTGACGGTTACAGGCGATATCTTTAGTGTCAAGACTAAGCTGAACATTGAAGGTGATAAAGGAAAACTCTCAATCCAGATTAAAAACAACACCTCTAAAGAGGTGAATGAACTAAATGTATTTACTGTTGACGATGAAGAAGGTAGGATTAACGGCATAGCCCCTGGTGCAGAAGGCTATACACAAGCGGCTCTTTTGCGTTCAAAGGTGGTTTTCTCCACTCTTGCCAATTTGCCTAATGGTTTTAATCCCGCCGACCTGAAAAACATATTAGAATTCGACTCTGATACCAAACTCAGATTTTATCTGGTATCCAACAGTACTACTCAGGATGTACTGTCTGGAAAAACCCCCTTCTCAAGTGTGCTTTTTTCCTCAGGTACAAATAACAACATAGAAGATGAAGGGTTTTCTCTTAATTTTCAGAATTTGGTAGTGAATATTCAGCCAACCAATCAAGAGGTATCTTTGGGTACTGATCTGCAAGGCGAATATCAAGGCGAACTGATTGATTTACGGAGTGTAACACAATCGGTAACAGCTGAGTTTCAAGTCAACAGAGAGGCATCTTACAATAACTTTGTCGGCTTTTATCAGGTGGCTGATGAAAATGGTGGTATTGACACCAATGGTGATGGCACGGCAGATATTCTCGTTGGCCAGGCTGGCTACGCCGAAGCTGCTGTGCGTGGGCGTGTTGCAGGCATTGACTTGACGGTAGGCAACCAAGGCACTGCAAATTACACTGGTATTTTCGATCCGAATTCTTTGTTTGCACCATTTATTATTGTGGATGGCACACCTGATGCGATTCTTAATAGTAATACCAATAAAAATGTTTATTTCACATTCTTGGGTGCTAATTCAGATAAGGTAGATCACATTCGACTGTTGGGAAATAACACCTTTGGTTTTGAAGATTTAGCAAATGGTGGTGATAAAGATTACAACGATGTGATTGTGCAGGTTAATTTGAGTGTTAATCTTGCTTAGTATCAAAGACGAGTAATTACTTAGGAAAATTAAACAACCTCATCCCGGGTGCGGCATGAGGTTATTTTATGCATGGTGATTAAATGGACTCGCTATTAATTAAACTAGTAAATTTACTGAAGGCAGTTATTGTCTTTCATTCATAAATTTAATAGTTGATTCCTCTAGGGTGACAAAAAATCTTCACCTTTACCATACTCAGTGCTGAGTGCCTCGGCTTAGAGTGCTGAGTGATAAAAAGAGTACGGGCTAAACGCCCCACTTCCGCTAACAGCACTTTCGCACTTGGGTTTTTGCCCCGCACGGCAGTTGTTCATGGGGGAAACCCCCAAGACCACACTGCCTCCCCTTGTGGGCAGAATCTTGCAATCGGGAGAAGGTTGATACCCCGCCCGATGTTAAGCGGTCTTTTAACTCGCTTGCCGAGGCACTTTCAACTCAGCACTCTTCATTTTTCCAGTTAATTTTTATTAAATTAAGCTAGCAAAAAAGTGATGATAATTCTTTCATAATCAGGTATAGGTGATGTTTAATGAGGAAAGCTCTTGTCTTTCGTCATTAGTGATATTGTCAATCCCTGTATTCAAGAATTTGTAAAAAATAATTCAGAAATTTAAAGTTTTTTTTATTACATAATTCTTAACTAGGGTATTTACTTAGGAAAACATCTATGATATTTTCATGTTGATTATCATAAATTAAAATATGCAACGCAAAATTTAACAACCGCGTTTATGTGTCTTGGTTTGATGATGAGTATCCATATTGCATACTTGCAATGCTAAATATTAATTTTAATTTTGTATAAATTATGTAGTGTTAACCAAGTGATAACTTGTCCTCGATCTATTTATACTATGCTTGATTTTGAAAAACGCATAAAATCGTAACCGTGTGATATAAATACAGGTCTGCAATTAGACGAACCTTTCCTCTGTGCTTTTACACATTTAAACGCCTGAATTCCAGAAAAGTATTGTCACTGCTGGCATAAAACCAAACACTGCCACTGTTAGTAAAAGATATAGCCCCTAATATTTTCGACTTAATTCTTCACTTTTACTTGTTTTATATGACTTATATTAAGAACACTTTTCCCGAATTTTTCACCGCCCTAGAGGGGTTTGAGCAGTTGCCAGATGGGGCGATCGCTAATCTATCAGAACAACTGCAAGCCTGGCGCTATCGCATAGGTCAAAAAATCATCGGTAAAGAAAGTCTCCCGGAACGCATCACCATCATTTATGAAGGACAAGTGCGGCTGTTGGGATACGACCCCCAGACGCAAATGCCAATCACCCTAAAATTACTGCAACCAGGGGAAATTATCGGTGAAATTGGTTTATTGCGCGATGTCGCCTGTGAAACAGCGATCGCTTCCACCGAAGTAGTATGTTTAACCTTGAGTGCATCAGCATATTTTAGCTTTCTGGCTTCATACCCAGCTTTTGCCGAAGCTCGTAAGAACCGCAGTTATTTGGTAGAAGTTTTCGATATTCTCAGTTCCTATTGGCAAAAGCAAGCGATCGCTACCTTAAATCTCAGAGAACTGGCAGAAAAAGCCTTACCCCAAGCGAAAATACATTATCTCCCTTTAGGAAAAACTCCATTCAACCAGCTGGATAGCAAAAGCGTTTGGTTTGTGAGTGGCGGTGGTACAGTCACGAATTTCTCACCTGGCGATCGCCTAGAATCAGACGATGACAGAGACAGGATTCAGGTTATAGGTCAAAACCCCGCACGGTTGCTTGGTATACATCCGTCAGATTTGATCTTAGAAGATAGTCATCAGATAGAGCTTGCGGTAACTGAAACCAGAGTAGATAGAGATAGCGCTGACGACCTAGATATTATTCCCTACGCATCAGACGAAATAGTTCCACAGACAGCCCCCCAAAACTCAAAGAATTCGTCAAAACAAAAATACCCATTTTTTGGCGGTAAGGGAGAACTAAATACAGCCTTCGCCTGCTTCCAAATGATCGCGAAGCACCTAGAAATGCCGTTTCGTCGAGAAGTGGTTCGCCGCATCTTAACTGAGCAAGTCAAACGTCAGGGCACTATATCGTTTCAAGTTACTGCTTACCTAGCAGAGTCAATTGGACTTAAAGCGCAGTTGATAGAGTTACCAGTCGCCTCAGTGACGCGCATTTTGACACCGGCGCTGATTCGCTATGGTGATAATTTTGCCGTTTTATATGAAATAAATGCAAATACCGTAGTTGTGGGTGTCCCATCCAAAGGAATTGTGCGTTGCAAACCCGCTCAATTGGTTGAACAATTAGATGTCGATCCAACTGACTTTCCGCCCAAAATTAGGGTATTACTGCTGACTGCTACCAATCAAACGCCGCAAGAGCGTTTTAGTTTGCGGTGGTTTATACCCTATTTGTCACGCCACCGTCGAGTCCTGATAGAGGTCTTTATCGCTTCCTTTTTCGTGCAGTTGGCAGCGTTGGCAAATCCCCTAGTCGTTCAGTTAATTATCGACAAAGTTATTACTCAAAATAGTATTGGCACACTACATATTTTGGGGATTTTGCTATTAGTAGTCGGACTATTTGAAGCAGTGTTGACTACCTTACGAACCTACTTATTTGTCGATACCACTAATCGGATCGATATGGGTTTAGGGTCGCAAATCATTGACCACTTACTACGTCTACCGCTGCGCTATTTTGAACGCCGACCGGTGGGTGAACTTTCCACTCGCATCAACGAATTAGAAAATATCCGCCAATTCCTCACGGGTACTGCCTTAACAGTGGGGTTGGATGCTCTATTCTCGGTGGTTTATATCGGTGTGATGCTGATTTATAGTTGGCAACTCACCTTGGTAGGCTTAAGCACAATCCCCGTGTTTGTCGTGATTACCTTAGTCGCTTCTCCCACTATTAGCAGACAGTTACGTGCCAAAGCAGAACGCAACGCCGAAACTCAATCTTATTTAGTGGAGGTGATGTCAGGCATTCAAACAGTAAAAGCGCAAAATATCGAATTGCGATCGCGCTTTTCCTGGCAAGAGCGTTACGCCCGATTTGTCGCTGCTGGTTTTAAAACAGTTGTGACTTCTACCCTCGCTAACTCTACTAGTAACTTTCTCAACAAACTTAGCAGCTTATTAGTTTTATGGGTAGGAGCTTATTTAGTACTGCAACAAGAATTAACTTTAGGCGAATTAATTGCTTTTAGGATTATATCAGGTTACGTCACCAGCCCAATATTGCGTTTAGCTCAACTCTGGCAAAGCTTCCAAGAAACAGCCTTGTCTCTAGAGCGTTTAAGCGATATTGTCGATACCCCACAAGAAGCAGAAACAGACCGCTACAATATACCTTTACCTTCAATCAAGGGAGCAGTGAAATATGAAAATGTTTCCTTCCGCTTTGGTACAAGTGGCCCTCTGCAACTTTCTAATGTCAACCTGGAATTTGCGCCAGGTAAATTTATCGGCATTGTCGGGCAAAGTGGGTCTGGTAAAAGTACGATGATGAAATTACTGCTGAGACTTTACGAAACTGAGTCTGGCAGAATTTTAATTGATGGTTATGATATTGCCAAAGTAGAACTTTATTCACTGCGACGACAAATTGGCGTAGTTCCCCAAGAAACATTATTGTTTGACGGCAGCGTTCAGGAAAATATTGCCCTAACCAATCCCGATGCCACAACCGAAGAAATTATCGAAGCGGCTCAGGTTGCGTGCGCCCACGAGTTTATCATGAACTTACCAAACGGTTACAACACGCGGGTGGGAGAACGGGGTTCTGCACTTTCAGGTGGACAACGACAAAGAATTGCGATCGCTCGTTCTGTTTTACAACGACCAAAATTATTAGTTTTAGATGAAGCAACTAGCGCGTTAGATTATCCCACAGAACGGCAAATATGTCTCAACTTAGCCAAAGCATTCAAGGGTGATACAGTATTTTTTATTACCCACCGACTGAACACCGTGAGTAATGCAGACATGATTGTTGTGATGGATAACAGCAGGGTTATAGAACAAGGTAGCCATCAAGAATTAATGGCTACTAAAGGTCATTATTATTACCTGTATCAGCAACAAGATGTAAACTTGTAATTAGTCATTCTTGAGGGCAAAGGTTTTTGGCATCGGGAAACATTGCCCACCTTACAAAAAAGTCAAAATCCAAAATCCAAAATCGTTATGACTCAACTTAATGGGAATCATCTCAACGGCAATCATAAAAACGGCAATCAAAAAAATGGAGTGAAGCACGATTCATCGGTACTGACAAAACAACAGAAAGCTGCTCAAGAGTCTTTAACTTACTCAAACACTCAGGAATTTGAGCAATCTATTGTCTTGCGCCAATCTCCAATTTGGTCGCGTACAATCATGATTACACTCATGGCGCTAGCCTGCTTTGGAATTGCTTGGGCTTATTTTGCAAAAATTGAGCAAGTAGTGCCAGCAACAGGGCAATTAAAACCGCAAGGAACAGTCAAAGAAGTTCAGGCTCCTGTTAGTGGAGTGGTGAAAACAGTTAATGTTAAAGATGGACAAGAAGTCAAGCCAGGAACTTTACTGCTAACTTTTGATTCCATAGCCTCTGTTGCCGAATTAAATTCTTTGAATAAAATTCGCCTTGCATTAATGAAAGAAAACCAGATTTATCGCCGATTGATGGGTGCAAGCACGGCTACTGGATCTGAACTGTTATATTTGCGTGGGAATTTGCCACAAGAAACTACTTTTCTGCTGAAAAGTCGAGCAGCATTAGTAGCAGAAAATGAATTATTCCGCACTCAATTAAAAAACTCTGGTCAAGATTCTGGAGTAGGAATTGATGAACAACAACTTCTACGAGTTGCCAAACAGGAATTAGACTCTCGCTCATCTGCTGCGCGGTTAGAAGTAGAAAAGATCAAAAAACAACTAATTCAAAATCAAATTAAGCTGGAAGATAGTAAATCAAGTTTAGCTATTCAACAGGGGATTTTAAATAAGCTGAAGATATTAGCAGAAGAAGGTGGTATTTCTCAACTTCAGTATCTTAACCAGCAACAAGAAGTACAAAACCGCACAGCGGAAGTAGCGCAACTAGGTGAGGAACTGAAACGCCTCCAGTTTGATATAGAAAAAGGACAACAAGAGTTAAGCAATACGGTGGCTGTTTCTGATAAAAACATTTTGGATAAGATAGCTCAGAACAAACAGCAGATTGCCACAATCGATAGCCAATTCATGAAAGTTGTGTTAGATAACGAGCAGCGTTTGGCAGATGTCAATAGTAAAATATCTCAATCACAGTTAAACGTTAAATATCAAGAACTCCGCGCACCTGTAGCTGGAACAGTTTTTGATTTGCAAGCAAAAAATCCTGGATTTGTCGCAACTCCAACTACAAAACTGTTGCAAATTGTCCCCAATGAAAACTATATTGCTGAAGTTTTCATCACTAACAAAGATATTGGGTTTGTGCAAAAAGGTATGAAGGTAGATGTCAGAATTGACTCCTTTCCTTACAGCGAGTTTGGCGATATCAAGGGAGAAGTGACTGGGATAGGTTCAGACGCATTACCGCCAGACGAAACCCATCAGTTTTACAGATTTCCGGCAAAAGTCTCATTAGATAAACAATCCCTAGTGATTAAGGGTAAAAAAGTTAACTTGCAATCAGGTATGTCTATCAGTGCCAATATAAAAGTGCGCGAAGAACGGACTGTGCTTAGTTTATTCACTGAGATGTTTACTAAGCAAGTAGATGCTCTTAAACAGGTACGATGAAGAGGGTTGAGTTAAAAGACCGCAGTGACTCCACAAGGAGAGTTGCTGCTTCACTAAGTATATCAGTACTAAGTACTTTTTCCTCTCTAAGCACTCAACACTCTTGATGATGGTTAATTTTCAACGCATCGAACCTGCTCCCGGACAAGAATCAGTTTGGGATTATCCCCGTCCTCCTCTTTTGGAGGATACAACCAAACATATCCAAATAATCTTTAACGGAGTAGTAATTGTAGATACTCACAGCGCCAAACGTGTTTTAGAAACCAGTCATCCTCCTTCTTACTACATTCCCCCAGCGGATATCAAAATGGAATATCTACAGATGACTCCGCAATCTAGCTTTTGTGAGTGGAAGGGAAGTGCTGGTTACTACACAATTCGAGTTGGTGATAAAGAAGTCCATAATGCTGCCTGGTTCTATCCCAAGCCCACACCAGCCTTTGAATCTATCAAGCACTATGTAGCTTTTTATGCTCATTTAATGGATAAATGCTACGTTAATGGCGAAGAAGTGCAACCACAACCAGGTAATTTCTATGGCGGTTGGATAACCAGTGATATTGTTGGGCCATTTAAAGGCGCTCCTGGTACTTGGGGATGGTGAGTCGATTTTGGATTTTGGATTTTAAATTTTGAATTCAAATTTAAGAATGTTGTTTCTAAATCCTGATGAAAGTAGAAGTAGTACCACATAATCCAATATGGCGCGGCAAATTCGACGATGAATCAAAGTATGTTGCACTTACACTAGGTGAAAATGTAGTTGCTATTCACCATATTGGCAGCACAGCAATTCCATATATCTACGCCAAACCCATTATTGATTTGTTGGTTGAAGTTGAAAACATCGCTAAAGTTGATGATCATAGTTTGGGTATGGAAGCATTAGGTTATGAAGTAATGGGCGAGTTTGGCATACCAGGTCGTCGTTTCTTCCGTAAAGAGAATGAAACAGGTACAAGAACACATCATGTCCACACCTTTACAGCCAGATAACCGGAAGTAGAACGACACTTAGCATTTCGGGATTACATGATTGCACATCCCGAAGATGCACAGAAATATAGTGAATTAAAACGTAAGTTAGCGAGACAATATCCTAACGATATCATCGGATATATGGATGGGAAAGATGGGTTCATCAAAGAGATGTAAAAGAAAGCATTGGTATGGTGGACACTTGATAAATTTAAATAACACAATCTCCTTTACCCATCTTCCGTAACATTTAAAACTCCAATTCTGTCTTCCAAAGATAGATTAATAAACCAAGTTTTCTGAAATCTCAAAAAACCCGGTTTTTAGGATTACTGAATTGATGTTCTAGCTACCTAGCAGCTTTCGTTTCAAACATCAAATACGTCCCACCTAGTCCTTCTACAATTGTGCGTGTATTGGCAATCATCATTTTCTGATAAGTGTCCGCGTCGCTTCCTGGTTCACCAAGTCCCTCAGCATATAGCTTTCTGTCAGAAATATTCACTTCAGCTTCTGTGGCTACAGATTGAATCAGATTAGGATTAATTTCCACTTCAGCAAAAATTGTTGATACTTTAGCCCGTTTAATGTTTGTAGCCAAATTTTTGACTCGTTCGGCTGTCAGCTTTTCGTTAGTACTAATACTTTGCAATCCTCCTGCCAATGAAATACCGTATGCTTTGGCGTAATAACTTAGTGCATCAGAGGTTGTAACTAACTTCCGTTCTTTGGTAGGAATGCTGACAACTCTTGACTTAATCCAGCTATCTAGTTGAGTGAGTTCATTTGTAATTTTTTTAGTATTACTGGTATAAGCTTCTGCATCACTAGATTGTAATTTTCTCAAATTACTATTAATTACCTCCACCATTCTGATAGTATTTTTGGTATTGTGCCAAACATGAGGATCGGTTACATTCTTACCACCTGCCTGAAATTTTTGTGGCTTAGGCACTGCCAGTTGAGCGACGGCTATTTTTGGTGTAGGGTTTTTAGTCGCTTTAATTAACTTGATCAGATTTGGTTCAAAATTGTAACCATTATAAAGAATAAGATTAGCTTGCTGAATGGCTTTACGATCTTCCGGTTTTGGTTTATAAAATTGGGGGTCGGCAGTAGGAGAAATTAAGCAGGTAAGGTTAACTGTATTTCCGGCAACCTGCCTGGTTAAGTCACACAGTACGCTTGTAGTCGCTACAACTTGAGGAAGATTCTCATTTACCTGGGTGTTAGTCTGAGTGAATGTAGTTCTTACAGCTTGATTTCCACACCCAACAAATCCAATCGTCAAGGCAGCAAGAATAGCTCGGAATAAATTATTCAATGGTGATTTTTTTGACATCCTCAGCTCCTACTGGATGTATAAAAAAAGATAATCATTATTGGTAAAGTATTAGTAAAATACCAGGGGAAAGTCTTCAGCAGGGAAGAGGTTAAAGGCTGATGGGGAAGCCTTCGGCAAAGAAATAGGGTAAAAGTTAAGGGAAGAGGAATTAATAGACTTTCTCCTTTATCACTTGTCTGTTTCCTCAGTCCATACCCAGCAATTTTTGGTTAGTGAACACACTAGTGAGGTTTTTACAGGCAAAATATTAGTTAACTGCACACGACAGGCTGGAAAATTGGTAGAGGTAGGAGCACAATAATAAAGGCAATGCTGGGGAGTCTCCAAGGAGTGTAGTGTAGTTCTCTTACCATCTGTTGAAGGGTCTATACCATTGTGCTTACATCCCACAAAGGTCGCAAATTGACTAGGATTATCAGGTTAAGGAGTGGGAAGTAGTAATGATGGGGCTTATGGAGCATACAGGTTGATTTCGCAAACCGAGTCGTGAATCTAAGGCAATTGTAGCTGTGGTTTTGCGAGGTGTGGATATATCATTGTTACAAAATTGGCAAATTGGCGATTTTTTAGCCATCAGCCTTTGTTACACTAATTTTCACCTAGTAAAACCTTTCAATAGCGCTTAGAGCATCATCTAACTACTTTTTATTGCCAGAATCCAGATGTACTTTGTGCCATAAATTTTATCCTTTAGTTTCTTCATGATTAAATAAGAGCCAAATCAAGTATATAGAACAGTTCCTCAAAGCTAATATTGGTGAAGATAAACAATGGTAATTTTAGTTGTCATAATTAACACCCTGATTTCGCTGATACTAATCTATGTAGCTTGGCGGGTGTGGCAACTTAAGCAGCAGCTAGCATACATAGCAGATAGGTTAACCGCCTATGAAATTTGTACCAATGCAGCCCTGAATAAAGCACCCGAAAATATTTATCTCAGTCAACAGAATATTTATAACTTACGGCAGAGAAATCAAGCGCTACAAATACAAATTCAGCAAGTGCGGCAAATTATCAGTCTACTTTTGCTAGGGCGGCAAATCTGGCAGCGTTATTTTCTGAAGCTAGAGTTAACATCTGGGAAAAGAACAGTTGCAAAATGAGTTATGTCAGGTTCAGATGAACATTTATGATTAAGACTGACGGGGGTACATACAGAGAAGTCCGTAGTAAGCTCCCACAGGGTGTATTGGCTTGTGGCGTAGGCATAGCCCGCTGCAGGCATCGCTTCCCCTTTCCATAACCTAATCTTAAACAAGCTAGCAATACCCGATACGGAACCGGAGCAAGATGTAACACAAAGAAACGCCCGCCAGAAGGCTTACCAGAGGTATGAAAACTTTGGGAGATGCGGGGAGTTTTGAATTATAAGTAATTAATGCTTTTAGTATTAATGAATAAAAGCAACATTTCTGGCTGATATTTTGTCACCATAGATTAACTGAATAAAATCGGTTGAGTCTTGCAAGGGGAGAAAACCCACCTAAAATGGGTGTAAGGAGAGAAACAATAAGATGTCTAATAACCGTTCTGGAGTATTTTTTGGCGGTTTGATGCTAGGAGCTACCATCGGTGCTTTAACCGGTTTACTGGTGGCTCCACGCACAGGGCGCGAAACGCGTAAAATTTTGAAAAAATCTGCCAATGCTATCCCAGAATTGGCAGAAGATTTATCAATGAGTGTGCAAATTCAGGCAGATCGTCTCTCTGCTAGCGCACTACGAAACTGGGATGACACTTTAGATAGATTACGAGAAGCGATCGCAGCAGGTGTAGATGCCAGTCAGCGAGAAAGCCAAGTCTTGAAACGACAAACATCTGTTGAAGACTCAGATTCGCTTCCCCAGCAATTAGAACGTTCATAAATGACACAACCGTGATTGAACCCCTGTTTTGGTTGGGACTTTCCTTACTTTTAGTCGCCACAAGCTTGACTGCGGTTTTAGTGGCGGCAATACCGGCTTTGCAGGAGTTAGCACACGCGGCTCGCAGTGCAGAAAAGCTATTTGATACTCTCTCACGGGAGTTACCACCCACTCTAGAAGCTATCCGCGTGACTGGCTTAGAAATCACTGACTTAACTGATGATGTCAGCCAAGGCGTAAAAAGTGCTAGTCAGGTTGTGAAACAAGTTGATCAAAGCTTTGATAGCGCCAGAAAACAGGCTCAAAATCTGCAAGTAGGTACACACAGTATCTTTATTGGCGCGAAAGCTGCTTGGAGAAACTTCACGCGCCAAAAACCCGTAAGGCGGACGAGCGATCGCTTGCCAAGCAATGAAAAACCACCACTAACGTTGCGAGAACGAGAAGTGCTGAGGCAAGAAAATCGCCGAATCAAAGCAGAAGTGTACCGCGCTAATGACGGTTACAACGACGCTGCTAGCTGGGAAAACAATTTCGATGACGAAGATTGACCAAAAAAAAAAGGGCATAGGCCATTGCTTATCTTCCTTGTTGCGGTGTCAAAACGTGCTATTTCATCAGCTTAAAAAAAGCGATTTTTGTTTATGGATAAACTTTGGCATTGTATTCGGCAATTTGGGAAAACGGGTGAAGCATATTTTAATGAAGCTGTCTTTTTAGGAGAAATGTGCTTGTTCCCAAATTTCTGTTATGAACCGAGTATATACGGATGGGTACTGTAAAGTTAATTATGCAGCTATAGCTCTATGCTACAAATCAAACCCAAGATGACAGCGAAAAGCTTCTCACCTGTTGAATTCTCAAAAAGTCACTATCACTGGAAACCACAATTAAATTATTTTGCAGTGCAATAGCAGCTATCCAAATGTCATTTTCATCAAAACCCAAATCAACAATTTTAGTTTTTCGCCGTTTATTTTTATCTTTGGGTGCAAATTGATTGAATAAAGCTGCTTTTATTTGACCGTAAATTGTTGCTGTTGTTCTGTTATGTGGTAAATACGAATATCTTCTAAAAATTCTGTCAATCGAACCAGATTATTTTCCTTGCGTTGGGATTTTTCCATCATGAATGTCAGTTCACCCTGGACAATTACGCAAGTAGCAATGTTATTTTCTCCAACTTCGTTCACGCGACGGATAACATTTGGTTCGCCTAAAATAATGGCACTACAATGATTTGTATCCAGTAAATACATTATTCAAATAGGTTTTCGTCATCAAATTTAGCTTGACCACGGGTAGCATATACTGCTTGAAGGCATTCTTCAAAGTCGTCACCTTCCCAAGTGCCAGCGTGTCGAAGAATGGAGCGTCCCGAAGCAGGACGGTATGTAAGTTGCTCTTGATCGCTAGAAGTTTCTGTAGAATCGCTTAAAGGGATAGGTTCAAGCTTACCTCGTTCCAACTCCTTTTTTGTATAGTTAACCTTAATAGAACGTATCAAATCGAGTGCTTCTGTTAGCAACTCCGGCGGTAAAGTTTCTATTTCTTGGATTAATAATTCTTTGTTAGTCATCTCTCACCTCTAAATCATTCCCCTTTTATTGTAAATTCAGGGGTTTAAGACCCCTACATCTATATGTAGCGCGGAGTCGGAGCCACTCTGCCTCCGATCAGTTGTCGGGGTTTAAATCCCCCGAAGTTGCCACAACGCTCTTAACCCGCGCATCGCCCTTGGCGTCTCCCTTTGGGAGAAGGCACTTCTCAACTCTTAGAGACGCACTCGCGTTCGTCTGAAATGTCTAAAATGTTTGAACTTTGAATTTTGAATTTTGAATTGTTAATGTATGGGGAACTTCGCTATGACTTAGTCAATTTTGAGTTGTTAAAAACTTTGACGATAAAAGCTAATACGCCTATATATATATTGCACAAACTCCGTATAGACCGTCATTAGTCATTTGTGTTTTTAAAGACAAAGGACTTTTGACAAAGGACAACCCTCTCCTGAAGGAGACGCTGCGCGAACACTAGTTAATGTGCAATTTTCTTTGCGTAACAGCTTAATAATCAAGGAGGAGAGGGGATGAGTCTAGTGTCTATGCCTCCTCCCCTCTCCCTAGTAACAGTAATGTTTTGAGTATTTTAACTGATTGACAAAATGCGCTTTATCTTTAGGTATCACGAAAGCTACTCTCCACTCCCAAAAACCTTTTGCTTTGATCCCCTAGATTAGAGTAAAGTAAACAAGTGTAAAGGACTATCATTTTTTTAGTATTCTTTTAAAACAACTTGTTCGCTTTTACCGTTGATATTTGTATAAAAACGTCCATGCAATCTTGTTTTTGGCGACGAATTCTAGTATCTATTGCAATATTTTTCCTGGCTGGGTCAATTTGGGTGATGCATTCTCCCCCAGCACTGGCTTATGACAATCCTGAGTTACTGCCTGACACCTTTACCCCAGTTGTAGATTTAGCTAAATCTCTGCCTGTGCTGGAAGAAGAACAGCTTGTCAAAGATTTAGAGCAGTTTGAAGCCGACACAGGCTGGAAATTGCGAGTCTTAACCCAGTATGACCGCACCCCAGGTCGCGCGGTTATCAAATATTGGGGTTTGGATGACAAAAGCATTCTACTAGTTGCTGATTCTCGTGGCGGTAACATCCTCAGTTTTAGCGTCGGTGATGCTGTTTATAAACTTTTACCCCGGACTTTCTGGATAGAACTGCAAACCCGCTTTGGTAATTTGTATTTTGTCCGAGAAGAAGGCGAAGACCAAGCCATTCTGCAAGCCTTAGAATCGGTTAAAGGCTGTTTGCTTAAAGGGGGTTGCAATGTTGTCCCCGGACTACCACGAGAGCAGTGGATTCTCACCTTGATTACCTCAGTTATTGGTGGGGTGATTTGTGGATTTGCAGCTCAACCCCGCGAGAAAGGACAAGTTTTTGCTTGGCAATGGGCTTTAATTTTCTCACCTTTGTGGGGAATCTTGTTTATTGCCTTCGGCATTGGGCCAGTTGTGACACGCACAAGCGACTGGTTGCCTTTAGTTCGCAATATCTCTGGGTTTCTCATTGGCGTTTTGGTTGCCTACCTATCTCCTATTTTCAGTCGGTCTTCTAGTAATGAGTTATGAGTGAGTAGTTTAATTAACTTATAGCAATCCTAAATGAAATTGTGAAAATTTTTGTTATGGTCGTCCTTGGTCATTTGCAATTTACTTAGGACAAATGACTAATGACAGCCAACTCCAAAATATTTCACAAATGATTTAGGACTGCTATATAAATCCTAACTCCTAACTCTAAACTCTCTGAAGCTGATAAGCTGAAAGCTAATATTTGAGAAGCTCAACAAAAATGGAATGGCACGTAACTGATGCTCAAAGTTTAGCAATCATTGATAGTGAAATTGGCGATCATGTCTTTTCACCCGCAGAGTATGAGATTGTGCGTCGGGTAATCTACGCCACGGCTGACTTTGGGTATAAGTCTTTGATTCGCTTTTCTGAGCGTGCCTTGCAAGCTGGAGCAGCAGCGCTAGCCGCACGTACCACGATTGTAGTAGATGTCCCGATGGTACAAGTAGGTATTGCCTACGACATTCAAAACACCTTTGCGAATCCAGTGTATTGCAGCATGGAAGCTCTAACACGCCCTCAAAAAGAAAAAACTCGCGCAGCATGGGGAATAGAAACCTTAGCAAAGCGTTATCCAGAGGGCATTTTTGTGGTAGGCCAAGCGCAAACTGCCCTGACTGCACTCGTGGATTTAATTGAAGTTGAGGAAATTAGACCTGCTTTAATAATCGCAACTCCAGTGGGATTTGTAAATGTTGATGAAGCTAAGGAGCGTTTACAAGACTCTCTAGTGCCTCACATTATAATTGACAGCCGCAAAGGTAATGCAGTTGTAGCAGCTGCGATCGTTGATGGATTGGTAGACTTAGCTTGGCATGCCTATGGACAAGATGGAAATCGGGGGAGCTAGAAAAGTCAGCTCTATATACCCTTGATGCCAAATAGTATTTAAAAGGACTGACATATCCTGATATTATATTTTTGTTAAGTAGTGCCTATAAAGGAGCCTTTTGTTGTGGTAATTCGAGGTTTCAGGTTAAGCGCATATCTTGCAATTCCCGTGGTATTAGGTCTTTTGGTTGAGCGAGAAAGGATAAAAACATATTTAGTTGAAAACATCCCTCAGATATTCACTAACAAACAAATTATCCTATCTAACCATCAGCTAATCAGCAGTAGGGCAACTCCGAAAACATACTATGTTAGTGGTACTGGAAATGACGCAAATAGCGGACTCTCTACTTCATCTGCCTTTAGAACAATTCAAAGGGCAGCAAATCTGACTAACCCTGGCGATACAGTCTTGATTATGAACGGAGTCTACAGGAATGCAAAACCAAGTGGGAACGTAGTATCTATTACTCGCTCTGGAACAGCAAATGCATGGATTAAGTTTAAAGCATATCCTGGACATCAGCCGAAAATTCAACACAATGGATGGCATGGAATTTTGATTCACAAGGGAGCGTCATATATTGAGATAAATGGGTTGGAAGTGATAGGAAACAATGCCAACATAACCCTTGATTATGCGATGAGTCAGAAAACTAATAAACAAAACCCGCTAACGAATGGAAACTGCATTAATGCAGATGGACGAAAAGGTGGTCGTAGTCACCATATACGAATTGTCAATAACAAGGTACACGGGTGTGGAGGAGCAGGCATTTCCGCGATTGAATCAGACTACGTAACAATAGATAATAACGAAGTTTTCGATAATGCCTGGTATAGCGTTTATGGTAACAGTGGCATTTCGATTTTGAATAGTTGGAATTATGACAACAAGCGGGGATACAAGATTTTTGTTATTAACAACAAAACCTACAACAATCGCATGTACATTCCTTGGATTGCAGTCGGAAAGATTACAGACGGTAATGGCATTATTATCGATAGTTCTAGAAACGATCAGAATAACTCAAAATTGGATGCATATAAAGGATATACTTTAGTTAAAAATAATCTTGCATTTAATAATGGTGGATCGGGTATTCATGCATTTTTAAGCGAGCATGTTGATATTGTAAATAACACAGCTGTTTTAAATAATCAGAGTCCAGAACTTAATGGCGGACAAATATTTGCTCATACGTCATCTGATGTCAAAATTCTCAGGAACATTCTTTATGCTTTTCCTGGAAAAAATATTAATAATAAGACTAAAAATAAAAACGTTATTTATGATTATAACATCTACATCAATAGTTCTAAAATAAATGTTAAGGGGCCTCACGATATTGTTGCAGGCTCACAATTTTTAAGCAAGTATCCCACTCTAGAAAAAATATCTGGCGATTGGAAATCGCGGTTAGATAAACAAAATCCGCCAACACGGTCTTACGTAGAACCTAAGTCGGCAGGTTTTGCCTGTGGGGCAGTGACTTATCGTTTACAAGGGAAACTCATCAAAGTGGGATGCTCTCGTTAGCAAGAAGGCAGGAAATTCAGGGTAGGAGAGATAGATTTATCCCGAGTCCGAAAGCTCAAACCTCTTGTCGCAATTTTGTATAAATATGCGCCAAATTATATAAAGAAGAAACCGCATAGACGCTGCATCGGCTACCCTGCTGGTAGGGCGCATAGACACGAAGTGGTTTCCCGTTCGCCTAGCGTCTCCGACAGGAGAAGCGGGAACACTAAAATCAAATAGACAAATTTTAATGAGATATTTCTTATTAAGAGCTAAGTTTTTATCTCAAGATTGCTATGACAATCACCCTTTCCCAGCAAGCCTTTGATGAACTATTTCAGGAGACAGTGGAACGTTCCCAACACCCAGATCCAGATGATGTGTTGGATGTGGTATACAAATATCCGCGACGGCTGGGACAAGGTTACTGGCAAAGAATTGAGTTACGCCAAGGGTTGGAGTTGATAATTGGCAATTTGCAAATGCGCGATCGCCCCAAATCTAACTCTACAACTTGAAAGGCGATCGCTTGTCACTACCTCAACTGTCGGACTTCTGCCACAGTTAAACCAGTTTTCTGAGCGATTGTTTCCTCATCTAACAAATCCAATAGCGATGTCTAACGACAAGCCGAGGAAGCGTCTACGCTTGCTGATTCTAGTTATCTGGCAGACAATGGCGTTAGCGTAGCTTACCGTAGGTATCGCTTCTGTGTTTAATCAAAGCAAATTTGCTAAGTTCCTATATTGAATTCGGGCAGTCGTTTATTGAATTCGGGCGATCGTTTATTGAATTCGGGCGATCGTTTATTGAATTCGGGCAGTCGTTTATTGAATTCGGGCAGTCGTTTATTGAATTCGGGCGATCGTTTATTGAATTCGGGCGATCGTTTATTGAATTCGGGCGATCGTT
>NZ_JABXKF010000171.1 GCF_017115165.1 Nostoc sp. LPT
TATTTCGGCGTACTCATTTGTTATTTCGGCGTACTCATTTGTTATTTCGGCGTACGCATTTGTTATTTCGGCGAACTCATTTGTTATTTCGGCGTCTCCATAACGCACCCTACGAAACAACTAGAATTGAAACCTATGCTGGTCATACTTGTGTGTACACCGTAGCCTAAAAGGAGAGAGACTTTGAATTTTTCCCTCTCCGGGGTAGATTGGCTTGAGGAACGTAACCCAACATTTCAGGACTTTGTTGAGTTTCATGACCTTCAACTGGTGCGATCGCCCACAACGCCATTGCATCAACTTGTAAAACTTAAACCATCTTTTCTTGAACCTCGCCTGAGCTAAAAACCTTACTCTACAGTTATTAACAATGATGCCCCGCTACGCCTGTGGTCTACCCAAGTAAAAGCTGCTGTAAAATATAACTACACATTAGACCTCTTGCAAAAATCCTTGAATCACCCCTCCCCAACCCTCCCCTTGTGAAGGGGAGGGGGCAAGATTTCAAGTTTCCCCCCTTTATAAGGAGGGATAAAGGGGGGTCTATTCGACTTATACAAGAGGTCTATTGCAAATTCGACAAAACGCTTGATCATGAAACAAATCACGTTTAAAGTTCAAGCATTTTGGGATAAAGATGCAGAGGTTTGGGTTGCAACTAGTGAAGATGTGCCAGGATTAGCAACAGAAGCTTCTAGTATGGAAATTCTCACTCAAAAGCTTCGAGTAATGATTCCCGAACTTATTGTTTTAAATGGAATAATACCCTCTGACTATGTAGGCTAAATTACTTTTTAATTAACTAGCGATTAACAAGAGTAACTAATAATACTATTATTTATACATTTATTGGTGGAGAGTTTCTGATTGACTATTTAGATGAGCTTTAGAATTGAAATATTAGTAGCTGGGAGAAAAAAATTAAGATGAGCAAATTATTTGAAATATTGCAAAAAATTAAATCTAAGCCAGGAATGTATATCGGGCGTGCTTCTGTTAGCGATCTGTTTCATTTTTTAGTTGGTTTTAAAACTGCTTTAAGAGAATTAGAAGTTAAAGCAACTGAGGAGGAAATGGATTTTTATCAAGAGTTTCAGCCTTGGGTGCAGAAAAAATATCATGTCTCCACTTCTAACTCTTGGGCAAAGATTATTATGCTGCACTGTGGGAGTGAACAAGAGGGTTTTAATAGTTTCTATCGGTTGTTAGATGAGTTTCAAAATCGAGATAAAAGTTTAGAACCTCAACGGAAGGTAATTGCTAGTTATGAGGTTACTAATAAAAGTTGATGTCTAGAGATTTTTCACGCGCACTTTGCCAGTTAATAAGTCTTGCATCAGTCCTTGTTTTTGGAGTTTGAGCTTGTTAAGGTAGGTTTCTTCTGTGCGGATGCGGGTATCATAAGTATTTAAAATTTGAATTATATATTTTTGCTCAGATTTTGGTGGTATATAAATTATTGTTTCACGCACAATTCCATAATTAATATCAACTTGCGCTTCAGCTAAACCAACTTTTTTACGATTCCAGTCTTGTTGTACAGCTACAGAACCGAGTGTGAGTGGTATAAAAGCAGGTAATAAAGGGCTTGATTCTTTCAGACGTACTCGAAATACTGTATCTGGCATCATCAGATTAGCAGGTGTTGATGGAATATGAACTACTACACCTACTCGCTCACGCGGGCCTTTGCGAGTTATGAGAATATCATCAGTTTCGACAACAGCTGAGTATCGTGGTTCAAGATTTGAAGGTAATTTTTTGCTTTCTGAAGGATTATAACCACTCCATACAACAGCAGTTGTTTTGAGTACTCCCCATTCACCATTAGCTACTGGCTCTGCTTCACAGATAGGACTCCAACCACTATCAAGATGTGCAACGTATTCACCAAATTCTTTTACAGTCCACTCTTGTGGAATTCGTCCCAGCGCCAAATCTTTAAATTGTTCAGGATGCGCTTGTGGATCTCTCAATTTACCATTCTCATCTAACCCGCGTGTGAGCAAGTCTTGCAGTAGTCCGGCTTTGGTTTGTTTAAGTTTTATAATAAGGGAAGATGTGCGTGCGATCGCTTCATCCACCGTATCCAAAATTTCAGCAATACGTCGCTGTTCTGAAAATGAGGGTAATGCAATCGTTAGTTGGCGCAATCTACTCATACTAAGAGCAGGTTGCGAAGTTAAAGTGCTAAGGTCTAATAGTCGTTTTTGAACAGCTTGGCTGAGAATTTGAGTTAAAAGAAAACGAGATGTAATAATTGCTAGATTAGGTGATATCTTGGCGACATTAGGAGCTAAATGAAATCGCTCATCTTCTTCAATGAGAGCAACCTCCCCAATTGTGCCAACGTAAGAAATAACTAAATCACCCTTACTAAGTGCTGAACGAGATAATTGCTTAGATACTTTACGAGGAATTGATTGAACAACTGACAAATCAAGTGCGCCATTTCGGATATTAAGTACTCGAAGAGCTATAACTTCGCCTTGTTGAAAGTAGTCAAAATAATTAGTGTATTCAAATCCAGCAAGCTTAGTTATAAATGCACAATCACCTAAAGTTTTGACTTCCCAATCCGTCGGAATTCTCCCAACAGGCGAATCCTTAAACTCCTCATTCTTAACCAAAACCTCACGCATAACCCTGCACACCCTGATACAAAATGCCCAAAATCTTATTTATCTCCTTAATGTAATAATTATTCAAATCAATAAACACATCCGTCCCTTCCAACTTCAAAAACTTCCAAATATCCCCAGTAGTCACCGCCCCGTAAATAGTTTTAATCTCATTTCCTTCCTGCTGATTAAATAACTGTGCTGCCAACATAGCAGCCGCACATTGCCCTAAACCACCTTTAATATTTTCATTTTTCGCCTCAACAATAATCATCACAGGCGCATTAATTGTTAACTGTTCCTTAGAGCGACTAATAACAAAATCACAATACCCATTCAGCCCCTTCTCAGCATCAACATTAAAATCACTTCCTGAAAATAAACTAATCTGATAATTTGCCTTACGCCTCACCTCCAACAAAATCGGCGTAATAATCATTTCCGAACGTGCTTTTTCAGTATTAATTGCTAAAGCTAACTCAGTTGTTTCTTCTAAACTAGTTGATAACGTATCACTGATTTCTCTAGGCTCAACATTAGCAAACAAATCAGCTTCCTCATCAATCCGAATATTGAAATTCTTTTTAAACTTACTTAAAGTAAAGTCACTATAAACCATATTTAGTAAAATTAACCTGTAGGGTGCATTATCGCTTTAGCGTAACGCACCTTAAATTGCTGGTGGTGCGTTAGCCTACGGCATAACACACCCTACTTCAAATATTAAACATACCCCAAACCCTGCAAAAACTCATTCAACTTCTTCGCTGCTGCATCCCGTTCTGTCTCAATATCCTGCAACGTCACCCGATACTTATCCCACCAATTCTCTACCGCCGCAATCACCATCTGACGGTGCGCGGTAACATATCGCTCTAATTCAGCAATTAACCCATCCTTGAAAATCGCTAAGACTAACTCCTGACAATCTTCATCAGTCAACGCAGCCCGCGCAGCTGACAAACGTTTCACCAATTCATTCTTTAATGTCTTTAATTGTGCCTTTTCTTCCTTCAACTGCTTAACAATTTCCTTATAGGGTTCTAGTTGGGCTTCTATTTTGGCAATTTCCGCTTCATTCTCTTCAATAAAAGCCTCAAGTTCAGCAATTTTATCTTTATTAAATAAAGGTGTCTTCTTTAAAATCTTGAATTCCTTCTTCGGCTCTTTAATCAAATTTTTTATATACTTCAGCTTTGTCTCTAAATCCTTAACAATATTAACTGCTTCTGATTCTTCACCTTCTTCAATATCTGCCTCAGCTTCTTCTCCCTGCTCAAAAGCTGACTTTTGCTGTTCTAATTCCGCAATTTTCGCCTCAGCCTCAGCAATGTCTTGTAAATAGTCCGGCATCAACCGTCCAACCAATTTATGATTTAGAGGGTCAAATTTTGCCTGCTTTTTCTTCTCGTCATCATCTTGTTCTAAAGCATCTTTAATCGTATCTACCCAACTATCAACTAAACCACCAAAATCTGACTCTGATAAAGTTCTCAGTTCATACCTCTGTTCATTCCACCAACTAGCAACCACACCCGCCACTTTAAAACGGTCAAGTAATGCCACAGGTTGCAAACTATCCACAAAAGAACTAAAAAACTCAGCGCGGAGTTCCATCACCTTTTTAGTTTTAGGCAAGTCACCCAAACTCGTAGAGTGTATTTGCCACCAAGCAGCAAAAACATTATAAAGTTTGCCTTCTTGCTGCTGCACACCAGCATCAGATTCTATAAAACTTTTAATTTGAGAACGTTCTGTGATTGTAGAAATAAAATCAAGATAATCATTCATCTATGTAAAAATCTGCTGTAAATTTAAAACAAAACCAGGGAGAACATCTTCACCCGATAAACTTGTGGGAGATTGTAAAACTTCCGGTGCAAGATTTGGGCGATAAATTATTACTTGTTGCTCTTTAGGATTAATTAACCAACCCAGTTGTAAGCCATTTGCTAAGTATTCCGCCATTTTGGCTTTAATATCTTCTACATCATCAGTTTCAGAAACTAATTCCACCGCAAAATCAGGACACAAAGGGATAAATTTCTTTCTTTGTTCTGGGGTAAGAGCATCCCATCTTTCTATCCTTACCCAAGAAGCATCAGGTGAACGAGTTGCACCATTTGGCAGTTTAAACCCAGTAGAAGAATCAAAAGCTTTTCCCAAATTATTTTGATTGCTCCAAAACCATATCTGACCTAATAAATCAAAATTACGGTTTCCTGTTTCTCCCCCAGTAGGTGACATGATAATTAATTCCCCTTCAGCACTTAGCTCTAGTCGTAATTCTTTATTCACGGCTACAATTTGTGCAAATTCCTCATCACTAAATTGCAGATTAGGAGGTAATTGTAAGGTTACAGTCATAATTAATTGCGCTCCACAAAAATCCTAGTTGCATCAAACCCATGCGCTGCTAATAGCGAAGATTTAGCCTCTACCTCTACTTTAGGAATTCCCCCCAACAAATGCGCCCGTACATCGTGCGGTTCTGGTGGTGGCGCGTTGTCAGCATAGCGACGGATATTGCAGTTGTAATCGTTATCTCTTAATTCTTCTTTAGTTACTACTGTGGAATATCCAGATAAAGACAGAAAATTTTCAAACACCCAGGAAATCTTTTCAATATGTTCAGGACGCAAATAATTTTGAGCGCGACCTGCATAATATTCAGCATCAGCATTAATAAACAAAACTTTTCCCTGGCGTTCAACAGGTTTCGCCCCTTGTGGACACATCACCAAAATACAGGCAGGGATACCTGTGCCATAAAACAAATTCGGTGGTAAGCCAATCACCGCCTCTAATTGATCGTGTTTAATAAAACTCTCCCGAATTTTCTTTTCTTCTCCACCGCGAAACAGCACCCCATGCGGCATTACCGTCGCCATCATCCCATCAGTTTTGAGAACAGCCAACATGTGCTGGGCAAACATCAAATCTGCTTTTTTACCCGTCTCAGGACAATAACCATGCGTAAAGCGTCCAGAAAATTGCATTCCCTCGCGGCTATAGTTTTGAGAAAAAGGCGGATTACTGATTACTCTGTCAAAGCGGATTAGTTCGCCGTCAGCAATATGCAAGGGATTAAACAGAGTATCGTCATTATGTATATCTGCATCTCGAATGCCGTGCAGCAGCATATTAATTTTACAAATTGCCCATACGCCGCCGTTATTATCTTGACCGTATAGTGCTAAATTTCTGGCATCACGACCGCATTCTTCTACATATTGCTTAGACTGAATTAACATTCCCCCAGAACCACAACAGGGATCATAAACTGACATTCCAGGTTGAGGTTTTAACAGGCGCACCATCAGCTGCACTACTTCACGCGGCGTATAAAACTCGCCCCCTTTTTTCCCGGCTGAATCTGCAAACTCTTTAATCAGGTACTCGTAAGCAGCACCCAGCAAATCAGGAAATACAAAATCCTCATTTCGCAAACGATATTTATTGAAGTGTTTAATCAGTTCGCGCAACTTGACATCAGGAATCCGATTTTTACCAGCTTGACGATTAAAATCAATATGTTTTAATACTCCCGTCAGCGCTTCGTTACTTTCCTCAAATGCCGTCAAAGCATCATTTAGCCCTTGTCCGACGTTTTTATGTAGCTGATCACGAATATATCCCCACCGCGCTTTTTCTGGTACAAAAAAAGTTTCTTGGTAACTGATGGGGCTTTCTGCCCTCATGTTTGCTTCTTCTTGTGTCCGTCCCCTTTGCAAATTATGCTGCAAAATCTGCTCATACTGCGGCTCAAATACATCTGAGGCGCGTTTTAAAAAAAGCATCCCGAAGATGTATTCTTTGAAGTCCGAAGCATCCATCTTTCCCCGCAGAATATCCGCAGCAGAAAAAAGATGGCGTTCTAGTTGCGGCAGTGTGAGTTTGCCCATATTAGATGCTGAGATTGCGACAATAATGCTTTGCCAGTATATCTCTTGTTGAGATGACACTCCAACACACTTCCAAATTGCTGAAGTCTAATCTTTCAACTTGCTGGCTATACGCTCGTATATGGTATCTAACCATACTGGAATTACAGGTTGACCTGCTTTTATTTGGGCGTAGACGCAAAGCGGCTTGCCGTTAGGCATCGCTTGTTCTAATTCAAACTCTACAAGTTCAAGCGATCGCTTGTGATTGTCTCGTTGGAGCATCCACCGCGTACCTTTACCAGATTCAAATAATTCTGGTTCCTTGTCTTTCAATGTTTTGAGCGTAGTATTAGCAACATCAAAATTTAGCCCCATAGACAAAAAAAAACAAAAGCTGCCAGTTCCATCAAATTCGGCTTTGAGTAATAAATACTACGCCCTATTCCAGTCTCACCGATAACAGGCATAACTACACCCTTTTCTCGCCAGTATCGGAGCTGGCGCAAAGTGCAGCCTGTGATTTCAGCAGCTTGTTTACTCGTAAAAAAACTTTTCTGCGTTAAATCACAGATTGCACAGCATTTTAATATACATATATAGTATTATTGAACATAATATGTTTTTAAATTTAAAATCGATGAGTCAAAAATTGTTAAACTGGTATTGTGAACATAGCAGTTCATTTTTGATATGCCTTATCCAGACTGTCTAATAGACACTAATTTGTCAACGCGGACATTTATCTGTCAATATGGACATTAATTTGTCAACGCAGACAAAGAAATTGGCAATCGACACCTATTCTAATGTCTTGCCGAAAACATTAAATTCCATGACTTTTACCAATTACCCAATTACGCCGGAAAAACCGAGCTAAAGCTGATTCTTCTAAGGAGAGATAAATTGGGCGTCCGTGGGGACACGTGCGGGGGTTGCGAGTGCGTTGCCAATTATCTAAAAGTGTCTGCATTTCTTGTTGATTCATCGGTGTACCGTTACGAATGGCACTGCGACAGGCGACAGCTACTTGGGCTGTTTGTAAATCGCCTCCCCAACTAAGTTCTAAAATTGCTTCTGCACAGTCGTCTCGCTGCTGCAAAGGGGCGGGGATATTACGGACTGCCCAAAGTTGTTCGCCAAAGGGTTCTATTTCTAAACCGATGCGTTGCAGTTGCGATACTTGCGCTGGCGATAATTGATAAAGAATTATTGGCGGTTCGACGGGTAAAAGTTGCCAATCATCGCATAATTGCTCATACAAAACTCGCTCATGGGCAATGTGCTGTTCTACTAACCACATACCACCTGAATGTTCCGCCACAATATAAGTGTTGCTAACTTGAGCGACAGCTTTTAAGGAGTTAGGAGTTGAGAGCGAGGGGTTAGAATTTTTATGATTTTCGTTGGGATTTTGAGGATTGAAATTGTAACCGCCTTTGGCTTCTGCGGCTTTGAGTAATTTACTAACTCGTGTTGTGTGAACAGCTTCTTTGAGATTGTTAGAAGAGATGCTGATTGCTTGGTTAATTGCTTGGGTAATTTGTTCTTGCCAATAAATGATTTCGTTGAGGTAAATTTCTGTTTTTGCTGGATTGCGATTCCAGTTAATTTGCTCCGGGGAAATGGCAAGATGTAAGAAACAAATTGGATAGCGATCGCGTGGTAATGTTTTGTGAAATACTGATAATATCGTTTGCTCTAGTTCTGGCGTCTTAACCATCCTGCCGTTAATGGCTACACGTACCCAATCTGGACGATGACGATGACAGCGATCGGGTAATCCTACCACTAAATTTAGTGCAGAGTGCAAAGTACAGAGTGAGGAGTTAGGAGTGCTGAATTCGGAATTCTGAGTTTTGTCTTCTGAGTTTAATGGGTTGGCTATTTCCAGTTTCACTTCTTGCAAGTCACCTTGTCGCACTTGCGGTAAAATCTGCAGTAATAGTTGTCCAGTTGTGGCAGCAGGACAAATGGTGAACCATTGACGGTCATTTTGCCAAATCTGCCAGGTGACATGGGGATGACACAGGGCGATTTGGTAAATTGTAGCTTGCACAGCTTTCATTTGCTGTGCTGTTGTGGGTAATCCCTGACGACGAGATGAGCAATTACCGAAAAGATGGGAAACTGTAACTACTGTACCAGGTGCGATCGCAGTTGCTTCAACTTGTACAACTTTCCCGCCATCGCCATAAATTATCCGCCATCCTAATTTTCCGTCCAGAGGACGACTCAAAATTTCTAAATCTGCCAGAGTCGTTAAACTGTGCAACGCCTCACCACGAAACCCCAAACTATTAATTTTCCACAAATCGGCACTAGAGCGAATTTTACTAGTGCTGTGGGCTGTGGCTGCTTGTTGCAAATCATCTAGGTTCATTCCACAGCCATTATCTGCCACACGGATTCGCCATTGCTGCGGCCATAGAGAAACCACAATTCGCGTTGCACCTGCGTCTAGGGAATTTTCTACCAATTCCCGCACCACAGAAGCTAAAGAGTCGATTACCTCTCCAGCTGTAATGAGATATACGACTTCTGTTGGTAGAGCTTGAATAGTAGATGCCATAAATTATAGTTTATAGCTTCTGGGGGCACGTTATATATGACTTATATCATGTTCGCTTGATTACTTAAGCCAGAGAACCCCGCAGGGCAAACGCATCTAAATACTGTACTAGCTTTTGCTAACTATAGAAATATTTCGTAGAATACTCACCAAAACAGTGCCTCGCCTGTAGAGTAACTCGGCTTAGAGTAAAAAGTAAAATTAATTGCACTCAGCATATAGGGTCCCAAGCCCCTAAATTTATTTATGGGGATTATTAATTTTGAATTTTGAATTTTGAATTCCCCGTTTGCGTAGCGTCTCGCAGAGAAGGGGTTGACTCTAGCATTGGTAGTTCCAGGTAGTCATCACGCCATGCCTTTGGCTCTTGGTAAGCCCAACAGTTCCTTATCAAGGACAATTGCCCGATCCATCTCGACACTTGACATTATGTAATTTACGTAATACACTTGTAGTATAAAAATAAAAGCCTCCTCAAAAGGCAAAACTAAAACCCCTTGGAACCTTGACAATTGCTATAGATGCCACTTTTGGGGCCGCGATTGGTGTTCGACTGCTCCGAAGCCAACAAACGGACGGTTGCAGGATTCGGGTACCCTACCCTTCGGGAACGCTCCGCGAACGGGAAGGCAAAGCCTACAATTCCCGACGACTCCACTCTTTCTTGACTGCGATTGAAGTTGTGTAAACACTTCTGGGAGCAAGATAAGAGCATCGCAATTATGCTTTCTTGGGTCTGTAGCTCTAACGGTAGAGTTCCCAGATGTCACTTGTGCCCTGACAGAAAAAGCTTACATACTTGCTCAATGGTAAAGCGATCGTCTCTAAAACGATAAGTTGCAGGTTCAAGTCCTGCGTGTGTCACCACAGCTTTTTCGACTCGCACGAGGTGTGAGTGTAACTCTCACAGGGAGGGTATCGGTTCAATCCCGATCAGATCCACTAATATCAATTCGTAATTAAAACAAGAGGTGATTGCAATGGTTCATATTCGATTTGAAGGACGTTCTGTTGATGTGCCAAAAACACAATTGGGAATTGCAGCAGGGATGAATGATGAGGCAGTGAAGGAGCGCGTTGCTCGGCATTTAGATGTGAATAGCGATCGCCTCTCTGCTTACGTAATCGATCGCCGTCCTAGTGGCGATCTGATCGTCCGCCCTGAAGCTGTCTATGGTTAAATTTCAGAGTCATCCGTGCCCTAACAGAAGAAGCATACATACACATTCATAACGGTTCTAAGGTAGTAAAGTTCGAGCGATCGAATAAGCGAAGCATGATTTCTAAGTAAGAGCGCAGATTTAGCGTGCGTGCCCACTGCCAATATTTGGTAAGAGCGACCGTAGCTGTAAAAAGCTTCTTAAACTTGCACGGAATGATTTAAGACTTAATTCCGCGCCCTAACTTGTAAAGCCTACACACACCATCCGGCAACGGAATGCAGGTTCAAATCCTGTCGCTCCCTTTGATGGGAGCGTAGCCAAATTGGTATAGGCAATTGTGAAAACTGCTTTGCTAACTTGTGCGGAATTTCAATTATTTAACAAAACAGAATTCAGGAGTCAGTAGCCAGAATTCAGAATTTAATTATGTGTGATTGTCTGATAAATAAAGGGGTTGAAGTTCCCCACTAAATCAAAAATTTAATGGTCTTTAATTAGTAGCGAGTCTAAATTACACATTTTTTTATTCTGAATTATAAATTCTGAATTCTGCATTCTTCTTAAAATCGGATTTTTCTATAACCTTTACTCAACACAGAGGTGAGTTCAATGATGTTAGCTAACTCATGTTTAATAACAACTCAATTAGTACAAGTGCATTTAAACAACGTGAGATATGAGCGAACATCGTTTGAGCGAGATTGTGATTGAGCGTCCTCGCGGTGGGAGGAGAATTAGCCTCAAAAAGGTGACTGGCTTTAAGAAGCAATTAGACAAAATCACCCAGGATGCAATTCAGGATGGATTGTTGAATCCCTACCTGATTAAACCAACAAATAAATCTAAGTATCTTTCAGACCATCTCGGCCCTCTGCGTCGGTTTTTGCGCTCAAAAGTCGGACAGCCTTGGAATGACGTTTACAGCCAACTGTGTCAACGATTAGATCCCAGTACAATGGCAGGGCGGCATGTTATCGATCATGTGTGGGACTATGTTGAACGGCATGTAGAAATAATTGATGGTGGTTTTTATAGCAAGCCTTACCAAGGGTATCGAATTCAGCTAGATGCAAACCATCGCGATCGCTTCTATATCCATCCTGAAACTGGAATTCTTTGTGCAGCCAAAAAAGTACCTCGAAAGCAGAAGCAAAAGCAGGAACAAAGTGATATTGTCATCATTGATAATTATCATCAATACCAGAAGCTAAATGAAATTTGGTATTTAATTACCTTTGAAGATTTTCCACCCCCACCAACTCATTATGTGACCGATGTTGTCAAAGGTATAATTCATCGTTCTGCGGCAATGTATAGAGGTCGAATGATTTACGCTGTTAGGAAACAGCAGTGTAACAAGAAAGAAATTCGATTTATTTTAAATCAACTTTCTAAAAACTAAAATTTTCACTTCGTGCCCTAACTGAAAAAGCTTACATACTAGCCGAATGGTAAGGCACTTGACTTGAGATCAAGCAACTACGGGTTCAAATCCCGTGTGTGAATCAACAGCTTTTTCGACTTGCACGAGGTGATCTTATTTTATTTCAACATGGAGGTGAGAACGATGAAAAAGATTAATTCTTTCAACATCGAGCCTGAACAATTTGACGATTTCTGCTTTTGAATCATTGAGTAAATGTCGTCGTGGCGACCGCCTTGTTCATGGCGACAAGGAACTACAAGAAAAGCTTGGTAACAATGACCTTTGTCTTTGTGGTTCTGGTCGCTGCTTTCAAAAAGTGCTGTCGCATTCTTCGGCAGATATGATGGCAGCTTACGCAGCTACTACTTTTAGGGAGTAGTACTAACGATTTCAATTTACATTAAATTTCTAATTGGCAGTTGTTGCCGCGCCCCGATCGCAGAAGCTTACATAAGTCTGAAAAATTTATACACAATGCTTCTACAACTTGCGCGGTGACTCGATCGCCTCGCGTGCAACATCTGCCTCCTCATCCATCACAATTAGAGGAGGTTCATAATGAACACCGCAGAACGTGACCTGCGTTTAGAAATGCTCAACAGTTTACTCACAACTCCTCACCGCAAGCTTGAGCAAGTCGCAGAAATTCATCAGTTGATTGTTGAACTCGATCCCATCTTCTACGGACACCTGGCAGTTTGGTATCAGCGTCATGGTGATGTCCGCGACCACAAAGAGGTGTTTGTTGCTCATTTGTTAACCAGCAATTTGACTGAACACCGAGATGCTGGATTTATGATGCTGCAAGAATTTCCTCCCTATCAAGTGGCTCGTGTGGTGGACTTCATGAAGCAGCAGCAGAATAAATTGCCTCGTTCCGCCCGCACTGCGGTACGGCGTTATCTAAAGGTACGGGAGAGCAATCCAGCTCTGTTCGATCGCGCTGCTCTGAGAGGTCGTAAAGCAATGAAGCACTTATACGCTTCGCTGCACATCAAGCCAAATGAGCGGGCAAATGCGATTCTATTTGGCGATACTCCTCCAGAGGGTTCCTTAGCAAATGTGCTGAAGCAGCTTGCTAAGGCAGAAAATGCCGCAGAACAGGCACGGCTGATTGTCGAGTTCAAAATTCCATATACGATCGCAATTGGTACAATCAACCAACTTACACCAGTTGTATTGGTGGCGTTAATCAACAGCATGACTCCTCAAGAAGCGATCAACAACCTCAAGTCTCTCCAGACTAGAGGTGCAATGGATCACCCACAAGTCAAGAAGCTGATTGATTCTAAGCTGGAAGCAGCATCTAAGAGTGCGCGTGTTTCAGCATTTAAAGCACAGATTGCCACAGATGCAGGAGATTTTGACGCAGACACCGTTGCCCAACTGGAAAAGGTGACAAACGAACAGGTGAAACGGCGTGGTGCGATCGCTCGTCCAACTGCTTTATTGGTAGACAAGTCTGGTTCAATGGAAAATGCGATCGCGACGGGTTTGCAACTCGCTGCCTTAATCTCTGGTATCACTAAGGCAGAACTGTTTGTCTACGCTTTCGACACCATTCCTTACGCTATTACAGCAAAGGGCAAGGAGTTGACCGACTGGGAGCGTGCCTTCCAGTACATCAATGCAGGCGGTGGTACTAGCATCGGCTGTGCATTGGAAGCAATGCGGAAGAAGAAGCAGGTAGTTGACCAGATAATTTTGGTGACGGATGAGGGCGAAAATGCTGCTCCTTACTTCGGTGAAGTCTACAAGAACTACTGCCGGGAATTGGCGATAATGCCCAATGTGGTGATTGTCCGTGTGGGTACTCATTACAACTGGGTAGAGAGTCAACTGAAGCAGCAGCAAGCACCTGTAGATACGTTCACTTTCGCGGGTGACTACTACAGTTTGCCGAACATCGTTCCACTACTGACGCGCCCCTCTCGTCTGGATTTGCTGATGGAGATTTTGGACATGCCGTTGCCTGTGCGAGATGATAAGTAAGTTGCAAAGTATGGCAATGTTTATTAATACAAATAGTAAGCCTTGCCTACTTTGGATATTTTAAATTACTTTAATTAAGTAGAAATATAAATTAATTTTGCAACAAATATATTTGCTGTTGACAATAATTTGTCCCTGCACGTATCCTGGGATTTCAGATAAAATACTCTTAAAGTATAAAACAATTAAAAGTAGGCTTAGAAAAACTATGTTAAAAAATACTAGCTTTGCTTTTGTAGCTAACCTAGTTAATGTAAACTGCGACCTGCCTTTCAAAGTTATTGAAGATTGCTACTTCCAAAAAGCTAACCCTATTCAAATTGAGCAGATTAAAGAATATTTCCGATATTCAGGTTATTTTCCAATGTTTTCCAGCTTTAATTCATCTCCTTATCAATTTGAATATATTGAAGCCATAAATACACTCAATCATAAGAGTTTTCAAAGTCAGCCGCTTGAACCACAAAATTGGAAATATTATGTAATAAACTTTTATGGAAATAATTCTAAAATTTATGATTTAAGTTTGGCAGCTAATTTAATAGAAGTCGAATTAGAATTTGCCTTACAATTTCTCTACCATGAAGGAGTAAAAAATTTTGGAATCCTGAAAAACCCTACACATATTTTTAATTATTTTCATGAAATGGATACTGACTTGCCTTCAATTGAATATATTGATGGTGTAACTCTGCAAGATATAGGCTCAGTATATAAAACTTATCAGCAGTTAGATGAAATGAAGTATCCAGACATAAAAAAAGCTATTAATATGCTAGAAGAACTCAAGCATATTCCTCATAATTCTAAATTCAAAATTCTTGGGCTATTTACTATTATTGAATTTTTGATTACACATAAACCAATTGATAAAGAGGATTCAATTACACGACAAGTTATAAATAAAATTAATTTATTATCAAAGCGTTTTATTAATAAACTCGACTACTCTCAGTTTTTTGGAAATACACCGGAAAGTACAGTTTGGAAAAAGCTTTACGCTTATAGAAGTAATATAGCGCACGGTGGTCAACCTGATTTTATAAAAGAGCTATTAGTTTTAAAAGATGATTTCACTGCCAAAAAATTTTTAAAATTAGTTGTAAAAATGCTTTTGCGACACTCTCTAATCGAACCTCAACTATACACTGATTTGAAAGAATGCTAAATGAATATTGTTGGCAGATAAAACTTAAAACCCTTGAACCCTAGCTGACTGATAAAGATTTTATCTCAATTTCCTTATGTCAATGACAACCGCGATCGCTTTTCCATTTAATTTGTAGTATATTGTAATATAATATCCTGCGTGCCCCAACTTGTGGAGCCTACATACTAGTACGAGAGGAAAGGTAACACTGTCAAATCAGTGGGCGTGTGTGAACGGGGAGTACGAAGAACCTGGGAGGTAGGCTTAAAAGTAGCCATCCTTGAAAGAGTGTGTAAAAGCTCACCAGCGGAGTCCCTCTAGTAACTGAGAACACGCAATGCTCCACCAACTTGCACGCAGAATTATATTAATTTGTAATTAAGAAAATCAGATTTTATAGGGTTGCATCTGTAACCTTGTTAAAAAAAATTGGTATTAGTTATGACTAACATATTTAAGCTAATCAACCAAATTGCGATCGCAGAAGCACAGTTGTCTGCTACCCAATTTCTTGCCCCCTGCGTCAAAGGTGGACGAGTTTGCACACGGGTAGCCGGGATGATCTACACTTTCAGTCCAAAGCCTAGTAAATTTGAAGGTTGGGGCATCTTTCAGCCTGTGGATGAGAAAATAGCAACGGTTGTAGAAGAAGCAGACTTACCCCAAGTTGCAGAATACCTGCAACACTTTCCCCAAATACGGCTGCGGTTAGCACACCAACTACGGAAACAAACCTGGTTAGCATACCCTGTGAATGAAGCAGATATACGTCAACGGTTGAAGGTGGTTAAGCCGATCGCAGTCCACTTAGTTACTGAGGGTATCGCCTTTGAACAAATCATTGCCCGATGGAATGGGCAGTCTTGCTGGTTCGAGGAAGTAGATCGCCGTACCGATCCGGCAATTTCTGAAACTCTGCAATCTGCCCTCAAACAACTCACTCCTGCTGAGGAATTAGAGTTTAAGGGCATTACTCCAGAAATCCGCACAGTGTATGAATTAGCAACTCGGCGCATTGAGGGATTTACTCAACCCCAACAGGATGAAAAGCGATTGAGAAAGGCATTGCAAATGGGCGGTGGTGAATTAAATCAATTCCACGATCGCAGCGATTACTGGACAGTCGATTGGACAACTGCTGATGGTGTTCGCCATAGTAGTGCGATCGCTAAAACTGATTTGACTGTTGTTAGTTCTGGTATTTGTCTGAGTGGACGCGATCGCGATTTTGACTTGCAATCCTTAGTGGGTGTCATGGAACAACAAGAGTAGTGAGAATAATGAACATCTTTTTTCACGAACAGCTTTACCGCAGCAATGCTGTGATGACAAAGTTGAAAAACTATCCTGTAACTATTTGTGGGGCTGGAGCATTAGGAGCTAACATAGCTGAAAACTTAGCTCGGTCTGGTTTTGATAAACTGACAGTGATAGATCGCGATCGCATTGAGGAGCGTAACCTTTCGACTCAGCCTTACTACCGTTCTGATGTGGGAGCGTTCAAGGCGAAGATTTTAGCGAATAATTTATATCGAGCAATTGGTACTAAAGTTGATGCTAAGACAAAAGAGTTAACACCAGCAAATACAACTCAATTACTCAAAGACAGCCAGTTAATTGTCGATGTCTTTGACAATAGCGTGGCACGTCAAGCAGTGAAAGATTATGCTGAACAATTAAACATTCCTTGTCTTCATGCTGGACTATCAGCAGATTATGCAGAAGTGATTTGGAATGACGTTTATCGTGTTCCTTCCGAGGTGAATGATGATGTCTGTGATTATCCGTTGGCACGAAACCTAGTGATGTTAACAGTGGCTGTAGCGTGTGAAGCGATCGTTTCATTCATTGCGACAGCAGAACAGCGTAACTTCACCATCACCCAGAAGGATCTGACTGTTCAATCTCTGTTTTTGTAGATTGCGTAGACGTTTGTGATTTTGACCTTATGGCTATATCGGCTTATCAAACGAGGAGGTCAGCCCTTTCGGGGAAGTCAAAAGTCAAAAGTCAAAAGTCAAAATTAATAATCCCCATAAATAAATTTAGGGGCTTGTATCATGAGTCTTTTTCGGTCAATTATCTCTGCGACCTTTTGTCATCTGAATTTTTGGCAAGTAGCACTATGAGAGTAATTGGAGCGAAGAAGATTCCAAGGAAAAACCATAACCATGCATTACGACCGGTATTCTGGGCCCACAATGCACAAAACGCTCCAACACAAAATATTGCAATGGCTCCAGCTTGCCTAACATCATGTTCTAGGTTAGAGACTTGATACTTTAAACTTGTCACTTGTGACTCGAGACTTGTAACTTGTGACTCTAAGTTTGCAATTTGTGACTCTAGATTTGTGGTGTTCGGTGCATTTTGCTGGGCAATCCAAAAGCTTATTTCTGAATACTTCATGTGAGTGCCCAAAATTTGCTGAACACAATCTCCCTCTTTACCCCTGCTGATATAACTTATCATGATTCCACCTTTATAATCTAGTACAAAGCAATTAAGTTGTTATATGAAGCTTATTTGATGTTGTCTTAATTGTCCTTGCGTCGTTAGATGTATTTGACTGTAAAGCCTGCCATAATTAAAGCAATGCGGAACTACGTCCCAAAAGCTTATCCAGGTAGAGTCATCTTCTTGTGAGCAAGCGATCGCGACTCCTTCAACCCGCAAAATCCAGAACTCGGTTGGCATGATTTGGCGATGGAAGGGCTAGAAATCCACGAAGTCCCTGGTAATCATATAACAATGAACTTTCCTTCTCATGTCCAAGTCATAGCTAAGTTTTAAACGGGCGCATCTAGCGGTTGGGGGAGAGGTAAGTGAAATTGTTTCAGTATTTCTATTGGTGAGATTGTTATATAATTATCCTAACTTTATATTATAGCAAGAATCCTTTCTCAGCAAAAAAGGAACCACAAATATACACCGATAAATGATCTGTGTGCATCTGTGGTTTAATTTCTAAAACATTAATTTTGCAAGATATCTATTATGCATTACAACTTTTCTATGGCATCAGGAAAAATTAGTAATTGCAACATTAATTAACATTCAATCACCTGATTTTATGAATATCTTTAGGCGATCGTTAATTAGTATCTCTTATGGACAGAATTTTAGCTGGTTCAGGTTTGAGCAAACCGTTCAACAGTGATGCAGGAGGTTGACTGTAAGGCCAAGCAAAAGCATGACGGAAAGCCGCATCTTGACAAGCTTGTAGTTGTTCAAAACTAATAATGTTGTAAGTCAAGAGATTCTCATACTCAAACGGTAGACGCACATTGTGCAATCCAGCATTATCAGTACAGATAGCGATATCAACCCCAGCATCAAGACAACGGTCAAAAACTAATTTGAGTTGACGTATATCTTGCAAAGTTCCAGTTTTGAGATAAGTTGTCGGACAAACCTCCAAACATTGTCCGCGTCTAGCCACATCATTAAGTAGTTCTGGATATAGTAGGGGAATTTGAATGCCGTGACCAATTCGCATCAAATATGGTAACAGTTCTGGGTAACAACTAGCGGTGGTTTCATATAGATGTCCCGTGGTGTTAACGCCCAGCGATCGCGCATAATCATATAAGCTAATCCATTCTTCTAAGCGTTCAGCGTAACTACTACCACCTCCCGCTACATCTACTGCACAGACATACTGTTTATTTTGCGCCGCCAAATCAACAATCGCCTTGTTCACCTGATATGGTAGGCGCGTGTGCATACAGAGAATTTGGCTAGTAACAATCGGATATTCTGGCTGGTGGCTGGCAAGTCCAACGACTCGGACAATTTCTGCCATCTTGTCAATTCTTTCGGATTGACTCAGATGCTCAGGTGTCCGCAAATAAGGAGTGTAGCGCAGTTCCAGATAAGCCAAATTTTCAAATATGTAAGCACCCCGCACCAAGCGATAGATAAAGTAAGGCAAAGTCTCCACAGTTTGCACGCTTTCTACCAGGGTGTGTAATTCTAGATACTCATCTAGGGAGTTACGTGGGCGGGTATAAAAATCTTCAAAATCTGAATAGTCAGCAAAGCGGGAAATTAACTCCGTAGAATGTCGCTCAAAATATCGCCATAAAACTCGTGGTACGACCGAGCCGCCTAGATGTCTATGTAATTCAGCGTATAAAGCCATAGTGGTATTTTTAGGTAAAAATTTCAATGATTGTAACAAAAACATTGAGAGAAAAATCTCTCATCAAAAAAATTTAGCTCCAACTTCTTTGAAGTAGAGGTTTCCCTACATCTGAATTTCAACAAATACTCTGACCGAGAAACGGCGCAAACGATTTGGTGGCTTGGAATTAGATAGGGTTGAGAGCAACAGATAAATTTCTGCCTCCAACCTCCTGCACTAGTATTTGCAGCATGAATAAACTTGACATTACCAAGATTAAATTGATAGCATTGATATCCTTGATTTTTGTGCTACACTAAAAGAACATTGCTATTGTCAAGCGAGTGAGATATAGCAATATATTTTTCCTTTAACAAAGCAAATTCCTGGCAAGGTTGGTATTAATTGAAAATTCAAGCGTTGGAAGTCAAGGCTGGCGATCGGATTATTGCTTACTGCAACAATAAAATGCAAACCTGCAAGGTAAAACGCATTTTAGATCCAGGTCAAGCTAATATCACACTATCAGTATTCACCTCTGAGAATTATCGCGGTTGCTCAGTTTCATCTATAGTCCGCTTCCAAAGCAACGCCTTAGTTGATTTGGTAAGTTAAAAACCAAGTAAATATTCAATCTCAAAAATATTTCTAGCTATTGTCCAGCCTCAAACTGGACAAAATTTTTATTAAAGGTGCGATGCCTGCGGTAAATACGCGCCTACGCACATGCAAATTCCTTAATTGTGGCTAGATGATTTTTGTGAAAATGCAAAGCGCCATTTAGTTATTGATAAACTGTTCCAGATATAATTTGCATATCTAAATTTCATTAAAATATTGTGGGGTGGACAGCGTTCGGCTGACTTGTACTGAGCGTTATTAAAGTAGTGCTGATGTTAAAGTCTTGCCCGCCCTAATAATGCAAGTTAAAGGTGGAACAGCTTATTGCTTTTTTCAGTTCTTTTTCACATTACGAGCCATGTTGAGGTAGTAGTCGTCAAGTTTGGCATTAGAACGACGGCGATTAGTAACAGGAATTTTAGCAGTGTTATCCTGATTCGTTTCAATTGGCTGTTTAGCTGAAGCTTGCTTTATGCCCTGCACCTGATCAGATTCCAAGAAATAACCAGACTCACTGAATCCGAAAAGCTTGGCAAAAAAACCAAATAAATTTCCGAAAAAATTAGAAATACTTTGGAATAAAACACCAAACAAGCCTTCAAAACGAAGGAACAAGTTCCGAATAAATTGAGTTAGACGAAGCATAACAGTACCTTCAATGATTGCCTACTATCATTGTGACTCAATTCGGATTCGGGAGTTGGTGATATGGCAAAAATCTACCAGTAGGTAGGTATAGCTCAACTAGTACTTACGTTTGATATAGCAATCCGATTTGATTCCTGAATTACTCATAGAGATTAGGGACTGGGGACTGGGGACTCTTAAGAAGGAATAAAGGTGTACTGAGTTTTTTCAAAAATCAAATATGAGTCCTATATGGCAATTGCCTCACGCTTGGCTGTATCTTATCAATTCCCACAACCCCTACTTTTCCTGAACCAGCAAAACCGACTTCACAGGACGCTTGATAAAATTTCCCTCCAAATCAACCTTCCCGTAAAAGGTTTTCCCATTGTAATAAAGCGAAGACGAACTTCCCCCATCCAGATTCATCGCTCGCTCGGCACCAAGAGTTTTCATCAAATCAGCTAATGCTGGCAAAGATATTCCATTCGCGGGAGCCAAGGGTTTTTGAGCCACCATAACTAAAATAACGCTGCCATCACGGGTGATACCTACAGCAGTTCTGGCATTAGGTTGATTGCTACCAAGCGCATCTCGTTTATTGGCATTGTCCACAAAGCCCTCTTTTTCTAAGGTGAGTTCTGGTAATAGGCGTGGGCCAGCACCTATAGCATCAACTAACTGACAACCTGCTGGTGGTGACTGACTGTGTAAGGCAATAGAATAGCGGATAGTTTGCCCGCATAAGTAGCGACGGAATTCTGTACGATTGAATATTTGACCCAAATAAGATTTTAAGTTGGGATTGTTCACCAGCCGCTCGTTTTCCTTGGGATCGGCTATCAACTTTCCTTGTCGGACAACATAAGATGTAGTTTTTTGGTTGGCTGGATCAAAAAAGCCTGCATTCAAAACAGCCACGGCTTGATGCTTTTGGGCAAATTCCTCTACAGTGGCTACCTTTTGTGATAGTGCAGGAGTAACCAAAAATTTGCTATTAACTGGAATCAGCACGATGTGAGCGATGCTTTGGGGCAAAGTGCGATCGAAGTAGCGGATAGTTTTTGGTGGTGAAGCCGCAATAGTGGGTATTGACGGTGTTGAAAAACGCAAATTAAACCACAACACCATTGCCAAACTAATTAATATCAAAGCCAGTAGTTTGATTTTTCTCACTTTTAAACTCACTTGCAGTTAGATCAAAAAAGTTGATTTAGTTGATTTAATTAAAATACTTTAAGCTGAATAATAAGCAATTACAGCGTATTTCAGGTAAATGAAGTACATGGGTACGGGCACAGCCATGTTCCCTACGATTATCTGTACCTCACCCTGCGGGTGACGCTCCTGCGGACGCTCGAGTACTCGCTACCGCTTCGCTAACGCTAACGCTGCGCTAACAGCAGTCGCTCATGGGGGAAACCCCCAGACGCTTGATGACTCGCTTGCCGCCGGCGCTATGCGCTAAAGCGTCTCCCCGCAGGAGTTGACCGCGCTGCTTCACCAAGTTGCAATCTGCTGTAACTTTAATTACTCCCGGCTCGCCCATTTTTTAGGGAGTTAGGAAAAGTAAATAGTCAAAAGTATGCCGAAGGGCATATTCCCAAAAAGACTTGATTAGGTATATGTTCGCAACTATGTCTACTGAACCCATAATTACAAACGAAGGAGTTGATGATATACCTATACTTCTAACTCAAATAGAGCGTATGGGCGTACAACCGCTAATCGATAAACATTTCCGACACACGGAAATTTGCAAGGTAATTTTCAAAAAGTTAAGAGACAATATCTTGCTAAACCTTCTCAACCAGTGTTTACTTGCTTTATGCCGCATTTATGCAACGCCTAAAATCGCTTTTTACGCCAATTTAACTTTAAAATAACTGAATTATCTAGATTCAACAGAATATGAGTAGAGTTATCTTCAAAAAATATCAAGGAATAAAATATGTGCACTATTGAATTGCAAATTATCAAACCAGTATCCTGCAATTGTCCACAGAAGTGTCTGCGGCTTTGATAGTTGCTTAAGTTCGGATCAATTGAAATTTTTAACTGCTTATGCGTCCTCGTCAAAAAATTATCGAGATGTTCTCAACCTTCGTTGAGTTGGAAGGAGACAGATTCAGCAAATGGTTGATTGACATCAAACTGCATCGAAATATTCAAAATTCCTTGGAGTCTTCACCATCCGTCCCTAACTCAGAAAATTTTTGGGCGTTACATTGGCACAAATGCTGGCGAGAGAAATCTAATAGCCTTGCTAGAATGCATTTATCTGCTTATTTACAGGAACCAAATTATTGGGCTGCTAAAAAAACAATTGCCAAATTTACAAATAGTCAACATAGCCTAGCAGATTATTTTCAAATGGCGAATGCTGAAATTGAAACAATTCTCAAAAATTTTAATCTAGAAAAATGCTCTAGCTTAAAAGCCTATGCTACTATAGCAGTTCCCAGTCGGCTAAAAGACATTTTACGCCAACGCAAAGAAGCTGATATTTGCACAAATTGGGCATTGTTACGCAAAGTAAGCAAAAAGCAGTTATTAGAAGCTCTTGCTCAAGCTGGATTATCACCGATTCTAATTGCCCAATATCGACTCGCCTGGACTTGTTTCAAAGAACTGTATGTTCAAAACCAACCAGGTGGCACAAAGTCACTACCAGAACCAGAACCCCAACTTTGGGAAGCTATTGTCAACCTCTACAACTGTGAACGCCAAAATCAGTTAACTCAACCTACTCCACAATGCACGAGAGAGAAAATGGAACAGTGGTTAACCCAGATAGCTATGTACGTGCGTGGTTATCTGTATCCACCTGTTAGTTCTCTAAATGCAGCGATATCAAAAGATGACTCCACAACAACTTTTGATTTGCCAGATCCATTCTCTGACTCATTAATCGCTCAGATGATAACCCAAGAGGATGCCCAAAACCAACAAAATCAACAATCTCAGATTGAAGTTGTTTTGCTAAAAACTTTACAAACTTTTGAGGCAAAATCCCAGGAAATACTTAAACTTTACTACCAACAGGGGTTGACTCAGCCACAGATTGTAGAACGCCTACAAATGAGTCAGTCTACTGTTTCTCGCCGACTGCTCAAAACTAGAGAATTAATGCTGAAAGCATTGATTCAATGGAGTCAAGACACGCTTAATATTTCTGTGACTTCCAACCTAGTTAATGATATGAGTAGTGCTTTGGAAGAATGGTTGAAAGTTAAGTATGGGGAATCTCGCTGATGTTATGAAAGATAAGGTAGTAAAAATGACTTCTGCTTTTACGGAACCGCAGGAACTATTGTTAGAAATATCACCATCATTACAGACAAGTTCTTGGCAAGAAAGCCAAATGTATGCCACACCTAGCAGTCGCTGGCGTGCTTACATGAATCAAATTTGCCTTCATGGGTTTCTGAATTGGGTAAAAGCTGAATATGTTCCAGAAGCAAGTATCTGGTACAGTTCCCCTGGTATTCCTGCTTTTTGGGAATTTGTCAATGGTACAACAATTTTGTTAAAGGAAAAGCGAGTCGTTTTAATTCCCAGCGAGGCAATTGATGATAGCGAGTTAGAAGTTCCTCAAGAATGGGTAGACATTCCCACTTGGGCAGCAGACTTTTATTTAGCAGTGCAAGTCACACCAGATGGCGAGTGGGTAAGAATTTGGGGCTATATAACCCATCAAGAACTTAAATCACTAGCAGACTATGACCAAGTAGATAGGACTTATTGTATAGATGCAAGGCACTTAATTAAAGACCTGAATGCTTTTTGGATCACCTACCAATTTTGTGGAACAGAGGAGATGAAAGCGGAGATCGCTCCACTACCAGAATTATCGAATGTTCAAGCAGAAAATATTGTGCATCGGTTAAGTAATTCCTCTGTAACATTTCCGAGACTTGCAGTGCCATTTACAACCTGGGGAGTGCTACTAGAAAATGAGCAGTCGCGGCAGCGTTTGTACCAAGAAAGGCTGCGATATTTACGACGGGCTGCGCCGACGCAATTTTCACAAGTACAAGTGAGTCTCAGTCGTTGGCTGGAGCAGATTTACGATGCTTCTTGGCAAGCTCTAGAGACTTTTTTTGAGCCAAACTCTAGTAGTCTAGCTTTTAATTTCCGCACTTCTTCTGGGTTAAATACTACCGCTATCAAACGCGCCAAGCTGATTGACTTGGGAATGGAAATAGAAGCTCAAAAAGTTGTTTTATTAGTTGCCTTAATACCAAAGGCTAACCAACAAGTTAGGATTCGCGTGCAGCTACATCCAGCTTGTAATCAACCTTATCTACCTGCTACTATCAAGCTAGTTTTGCTTTCAGATCGAGGAGAAATACTTCAACAAGTACAAGCAAGAATTCAAGACATCTACGTGCAATTGAAACTCTTTGATGGGGAAGTAGGAGAATGTTTCAGCATCCAGATCGATCTGAATAATTATCAAATAACAGAAAATTTCATAATTTAGTTATTAGGAGCCAACAGTGTCAAATTGAGATATTAAGTAGTCCGTCCTTTGCTTGTACCCGTAGTTTGTTCCATAAAAAAAGGCGATTTGAGGGCTGAAATGCTTAACCCTCTTTTATCACTTTCGGAAGAGAATAATCTGAAAAGCTTACAACATAAGACTTTTACCAAAAATATTGATTTCAATCATTCTGTTAAAAAATTCTGTTAAAAAATAAACGCTCAAATGCGCGTTCTATCTACAGTTCAAAATTTGGCTCTTATTTTTCTTTTCCCAGAGTGACAGAAGAGGGTTAAGCAAAAAGCGATGCCTACGGCGGTAAACTACGCACTGTTTTTTCGATCCCTTCAAAAGTTTTTAATGCCTCTGGTGATGTATTTTTATACAAGATTGATGCGATCTCTTTCGTGGCGGCTTGTAAACGTTATTTTTCTTCGAGGGTCACCGGTTTAGCCCAAATTTGTCTTGTATAGTCCTTATACTACACTTTCCTTTGGTATTTTTGCATAAGTAGAATGCTCCCTGTTGATTAGTCATTAGTTAATCACGAATGGCAAAGTCCACTTAACTTATGAGTAAGCTAGTTGTCTTCAGCTTCTTGGGAGGAGATTTAAATCAAGGATTTCCTGTTGTCACGGCTCAACTTTGGTCTCATAACCAATTTGTACCTGTGAAATTAACAGGGAGTCTACCGCCAGCTCCAGAACTAAGCGAACTCTATCGCAGATGGCAGTTACTCTACGCAGCAGTTCATCAACGCCTGGGTAGTAACAATCAACGGATAAAAGTACATTCACAAGACATAACCAATATTTCTGTCAATGACTTCGATGAAGTGTGTCAACAGCTACAAACAAATATCAATGCTTGGTTAAAATTTGACTCATTTCAGAATATTGAGCGGCAGTTGCGGACTCTACTCAGTCAGGATGATGAAATTAGAGTCATTATTGAAACAAATATAGTTCTATTGCACCGTTTGCCTTGGCATCTATGGCATTTTTTTGAAGATTACCCGAAAGCGGAATTAGCTTTGAGCAATCATGAGTATGAATCTCCTCAGCTATTACAAAAATCTCCTACAGGTAAAGTCAAAATTTTGGCAGTTCTAGGCAATAGAGTTGGTATTGATATTGATAAAGACGCCTCTTTGTTACAAGGTTTAACAGATGCCAAAACCACCTTTCTGATAGAACCAACACGGCAAATACTTGACGAATATCTATGGAATCAGGATTGGGATATTCTATTTTTTGCCGGACATAGCACTAGTCTTGCTGACGGAGAGATTGGGGAAATTTGCATCAATCAAACAGAAAGTTTAGCAATTTCGCAATTGAAACATGCACTGAAGACAGCAATTAGACGCGGTTTAAAACTGGCAATTTTCAACTCTTGTGACGGAATTAGTTTAGGACGAAATTTAGCGGATTTAAACATTCCCCAAATGATTGTAATGCGGGAAGGAGTGCCAGATTTAATAGCACAGGAATTTTTAAAAAACTTTCTTACTGCCTTTGCAGATAGCAAACCATTTTACTTGGCTGTGCGAGAAGCACGAGAAAGACTTCAAGGACTTTCTTTGGGTTTTGCCTTACTGGGGCGATATTCTCTGGATATGCGGTTGGTCTGTAGTTGGGAGTCTGATTATTTGGTGGGTGCGATCGCTCTCATATAAGAGATACGCTATCTTTGTGACGGTTGTCATATTATATGGAATTTGTGCGATCGCTCTTTTAAAACAAGGGTTATGGTTGCCATTTATTCCTTCTGCCTTTGGCGTAGTTGTAAGTGGTGTTTTAGTTATATTTATTCAAAGTCATCGGTAATTTTCCGCTACTCCACAATCATTAGTTGACTAATGTCAAACTAGTAAAAATTAAAGGCATAAATTGCTAAAAAGGGGAGGACTTTGACTCGATAAAGCGAACATTTACACTCCTCCCTGCCAGACAAAAATCGTTAAATATAGGGGTTTTCTGCCAATCAACTTTGATTCGCACTGCCGCTACCCGTACTGATAGTTGACGGCGGGCAATTTCTGGCGGTGGTTCTACAACATATTGCCCAACTTCAACACGACCTGTACCTGCTCTGATTGTCTCTACTCGTCCTTTCCATTGAACATTACTTGAGTTATTAAGGTTGATTTGAGCTTCTTGTCCAACGACCAGTTTATTAGCATCAGTCTCATTTATGAATGCCTCTATCCAAAGATTGTGACAGTTGAGTAACTGAATAATCGATTTATTAGCTTCGACTATTTCCTGGGACTGGGAATCAATTGACCAGATTACGCCTGTTGTTGGTGCTAGAACCAAGACGTTTTGTTGAAAGAGCAATTCTTTACTGGTAATGGATAGCTGTGACTGAATACTCTGGATTTGTTTAGAGAGGTTTCTTTCTTGTTGCTTTAGGTCTATTAACTCTACATCAAGTTCGAGAACGCGAGTTTCAGGATAGCTTAAGGTGCGAGTTCCTTCTAGCTGAAGTCCGGCTTTCGTTGCTTCTAAGTTTAGTTTGGCTAGCTCAATTCTTGATTGAGCTTCCTTTACTAAAACAGATGCTTGCTGTGCTTCTGCAATTTGGTTTTCAGCTCTGGAAATGGTCTCTGCTCCTTCCTTAGCTAAACTAGCAAAGCGTTGAGCGTCGGCAAGCGCTACTTTTTCTTTGGCCCTAGCACGAGCAATTTCCCCTTCATATTGTTTTATCTGTTGACGGGCATAGTTAAATTGAAGCATTTTCTGCGTACCTGTTTGCTGTTTAAACAGGTTCATCAGTTCAGTTCGATTTTGAATTTGCTGTTTTACCCCAGAGAGTTGTTGTTGAACATCCTGTAGGCTAGTTTTCAATTGCTGCTTATCAACTGTGAGGACTGACACTCGTGGATTTTCGACAGTAGATTTAATTATGCCGATTTCTGTACCTTTCTCAAGTTGTTTACTCAACTGAATTTTCTGAGTTTTCAACTGTAGTTCGCCTGGGATAGATGCCCGCACAAAAATGATTTCACCGTTCACAAAAGCTTGGACACTACGAATTTGAGAAAAGTTGCGTCTTAGCCTAACTCCAATAATAGCTAGACAGCTAAGGATTAGAATCGAAAGGATAATTTTCCCGGAAGCTGTTTTAATCAATTTCATGAAACAAATAGCAGAAAAGATTTTCTGTATCAAAAGCAATTTAGGGTATTTAGGAAACCAGCATCCAAACAAGTACAGGACGTAATTTCATTACTTAAGTAACAAGTAAAGCATACGGCAGCCTCATGAGTCCCAGGTAGCTCCATAAGCTGGAATACCTTTTCCCAAACAAGTCTTGACCACCTTTTCAGTAACCGCTTTGTTGGATACACAAAACACAGCTTGCGCCCGAAAATCTCGAACGGCGCCAAGAGCTAGCTGCTCTACATTTGGTCTACCATGCATTCCTGTATCGAAAATATTGCAATGAGGATGAGAGTCAAGTAATGACCAAAGTTTTTTGCCGTAAGTTTGTTCGTGTTCGTTAGCGATCCACACAATACAAAGTTTGTGACTATTTTCTATCACATGAGGTATAACTGGTGCAATTCCTGCTCCAGTTGCGATTACAACTACTCGTGAATAAGCGTTAATTGAGAACATAAAACCAGGAGGCTTGACTCGACGAACCCATAGTCGTTTGGGCAAATTTCCTTTTTCAACTTGCCGAATCAAATTTTTAGTCCAATCGCCTACTGCACCAATTATTAAATGAATTTCTGAAGAGTCTGTTTGTTTGCTGAAACTCGTTCCTGCAACAGAAAAAGAATGCCATTCAATACCATCTAGACTAATTCGAGCAAATGTCCCGACATCAGCCCTTCCTGGAAGAGTCACAACTAAAACCCCAACAGATGGACAATCCATCCTAAAATTATCAAAACACTGCACGCTGATCCAAGGCAAAAATATGCTGAAAATCATCAGCGCGATCGCGAGTAAAACTGGATTAGTTAATAAACTTTCTAGAGGATAAGCTTGGTTGAGAGCGATAATAAATTGAAATCTAATTTGATGTAAGACGAGAATACCCAAACAAGACCATCCCAGATAGCGATGGCTGATTTCAAACGTGTCATGGAACTTATGGCGGAATGGGGGAATAGCGGTGAAGATAATAATAAATAAAAGTGTTAACAGTATACTGGATGTAACGATTGATATAGGATCGCTGGATGTAGCCATTGATAGAGGATCGCTTGGGTTTCCCAACTGCTGCAATACATCAACAATTAGCCAGAGAAAACCCCAAGTAGCACATGAGGCGTGAACGCCACCGATGTAATGAACGCCACTATTAAGATAGTATTTGCCATAAACAATCTTTACCGAAGTCCATACTGCCAAACGATACAATAAATGCAAAATCAGTTCATTACGGACTAAAACAGCTACTAGTATATTGCTGACGCTAAAAATTGCCGTTGAAATGTCTGTCAAATATATTGTTTCGTAAAAAATAACTAAAAGTAAAATATTGATTAGGGAAACCAAAATCCACCAAAAAACATGCATATTAAAGTTTTGCATGAACATAAATCTGTCTCCTGATGTCAATGTCACAAATCTGTGATTAACCTTGCCTTGCGAAGCACAAATTGCAGTACAGTTTCTTCGCGGGTAATAATATCAACTCTGCCATTCATACCCAATTGAATTTGACATTTCTTTGTACTGCGACCTAAAGCAAGTTTCTCTGGTTCGATTGTGACTTCGTAAAAAGCACCTACAGCAGTTGCTTTTGGGATAGAGTTCGTATCAGTATCTGCATCGTTTTTTTGCGAACTAACAGCATCAGGGGAAATCGCTTTGACAACGCCTTTGAGAGTGCCGTAATCAGGATAAGCACAAGCACTAACTCGCATTTGCACCTTTTGACCGACTTTTATCTTACCTTTTTCCTCAGAACCGACAGCTGCTTTGATAACTAAAGGTGCATGACTAGGAACAATTTGCACAACTTCCTCCCCAGCCCGGAGAGTTTGACCAGGGTTTCTCAAATTGAGCTTGGAAATAATCCCGTCTGCTGTAGCGGTAATAGTAGTTTGCTTCAGGTCAATTTTAACTTGCTTGAATTCGCTAGTATCGCGCTCTAATTGTTTTTCAGTTTCAATTTTCTGTTTGAGAAGTGCTTGAAGTTCTCTTTCTAAGGATGCTTTATTTACTTCCCCAGAGGCTTTTTCTTGAGCAATGCGTTCAGTTGCAATTGCTACATCTGCATTGCTTGGGTTGAGGGCTACTTGAGTGCGATCGCGTTTAGCAATAGCCCCGTTAACAGCTTGTTTTAGGCGTTCATTTGTTTTTTCTTGGGCCTTATAAGTTGCTTTTAGCGCCTGTACAGCTTGTTCCTGTTGTTTCACAGCCAACTGTACTTCTTCAAGTTGATCGCGGGATAATGCCCCTTGTTTGGCGGCACTGTCATATCGGCTCTGCTTTGATGTCGCTGCTCCTAAAGCCGCCTCAGTTGCGTGGAGATTAGCTAGTGCTGATTGTAACTGTGCTTGTCCTGCATATAATTCTTCTTGAGCCATTTTGACATTGGCTTCTGCTTCTTGAAGTTCAGTGATACTGGTAATTTTTTTGTCTTGATGATCGCGATCGCGTCCCTGCAATTCAGCTTTAGCAGCGGCGATAGTCCGATTGGTGCGATCGCTTTCGGCTCGAATTTGACTATCAATTGCATTAATTTGGGCAACGGTTTGAATTAGTTGTAACCTAGCTTGTTGAATATTGGTTTGCAGCTGGTTTTTTTTGGTTTGCAATCGAGAGTCATCAATAGTGGCAATTATATCTCCTTTTTGCAGCGTTTGATTTTCTTTGACGTAAATCTGCATTACCTGTCCTTCTGTCGCCGCCTGTACAATTGGCAATTCACCCGCAGGACGGACAACAGCTTGCCCAATGACCGTAACTTTATATTTAACAACCGCAGCCACAGGAACAGCTAACGACAAGGCAAACACGATAAATAGTCCACCAAATGTAGTCCAACGACTAATTGGTGGGAGAAACTCTTTGTCTTGAACTAAGGGTAAAAAATTTGTTTGAGACTTACTAATCATAAGTTCCGAGTAGATATAAAATACCCAATAACCATTACTTAATTCCGCAAAATTAAAGAAGATTTAAATCCATTTTTAGAGGAATAAATATTATCAATAAAGCTTAAATGCTCTCCAGGAATATGACATAATTCTTCAGGAGTTCCTTGAATTTTTAAGCGCCCATCTGCAAGCAACACAATCCAATCAGCCCGTTTGATAACTTGAGGACGGTGGCTGATCATAATTGTAGTTTTGCCTTGACGGTGAGCAAGTAATTTATCCAAAACTTGGGTTTCACTTACTGGGTCAAGAGCGCCTGTGGATTCATCTAAAATTAATATAGGTGGGTCAGTAACAATTGCTCTAGCTATAGCTAATCTTTGCCTTTGTCCACCAGAAAGATTTGCACCAAATTCGCCTAAAACAGTTTGATACTTATCGGGTAATTTACTAATAAATTCATCTGCACCCGCAATTTGGCAAGCTTTGACTATCTGCTCAAAATTAATGTTGGGATAACTAAAGTGAAAATTTTCTACAATCGAACGGCTCCAGAAATGAGGTTCTTGGGGAACTAATACGACTTGCTGCCGCAAACATTCTAAAGATAAGTCTTGCTGGTTATATAAGCCATAACGAATGTTAACAAATTGGACTTCATATAAACCAGTAATTAATTTGCCAAGGGAACTTTTACCACAGCCTGATTGACCGATTAAGGCTATTACTTGACCACCAGGGATAGTTAAAGAAAAGTTTTCTAACAGGTCAGTTCTACCAGCATGGTGGAAGTTAATTTGAGAACAAATAATATCTGCATTGCCAGGAATTTCTGCCCAAGGTTTTTTAAAGTCATTTTCATCTTCTGGGGTAGCATCTATTACTTCTGTCAAGCGTTGAACGACAATTTGAGCAGTGATAAATTGATCGATTAGCCCGACTACTGACGCTAAAAACCCAAGAAAGCTGCCACTCATACCACTGTACGCCAGCAGTTGACCAATGGATAATGTCTGATTAATCACCAAGCTAGAACCTAACCAGAGTATGCCAATACTCGTCAATTTGGAAAGAATACTCGTGACTGTGCTGCTGTAAAGCCCCAACTTCATCGTAGTCCAGCCTAAGTTTGCAATGCGACCAAAATTTGTCTGATACTCTTGCCAAGCTTGAGGAGTTGCTTGGGTGGTTTTGAGGACTTGAACCCCGCGAAAGGTTTCGACTAAAAAGCCTTGATTTTCTGTACCTTTAACGATGAGGCTGCGGGTTTTCTGGCGCAAGGCGGGAAGAAAAAGTAGGTTGACTCCTGTGACAATGATAAAAGCGGCGACGGAAGCTAGAGTAAGTTCCCAACTATAGAAAAGCATGAAACCCAAGGAAACCAGAGCCACAAAAAATTGACTGGGTAAACCAAGGACAATTTGAGAAACGAGATTATTGATGGTATGAACATCAGCAATCCGGCTAACGACTTCCCCACTGCGACGGGCTTCAAAATAGGATAAGGGTAAGCGCAACAGTTTTCGCCCGTATTCTAGAATTAGCCCGTATTGCAACCGTTGACCAAAATGACCAATTAGGTGAGATTGTACCAAACCAATGGCATTTTGAATTAGGTTCATAGCAATGACACCAATTGCTACTGTTGTTAGCAGTTGGGTATCTCCTCGTACTAGCACGTCATCGGTGAGGAGTTGCATCATTAAAGGGGAAGCGAGAGACAACAGCCCGATCGCAAAGTTGATGGCGATCGCCTGAATCAGAAGGTTACGATAGGGCAATATCCGAGCAATAAAGCGCCCAAAACCGCCAATTTGATCTTCTGGTTGCTCATAGAAGCGGCTGTCGTCAGGCATCAGCAGCAGCATCACACCGTCACTCCAACCCACCATTAACTCTTTTAAGCTGAGATAACGGATACCAACTGCGGGGTCAGAGATTATACATTTTTTACCCTTTAGCCCGTACAATACTACCCAGTGGTAGCCTTTCCAGTGAATGATCGCAGGCAAGGGAACTTCATTTAATTTTTCTAGTAGTTCTGCGGTGGCTTGGACTTGACGAGCATGGAATCCCAGAGTTTCTGCTCCCCGTCTCAAACCTAGTAGCGTGGTTCCCCGCGAACCTGTGCCCACTGCTTCTCGCACGCGGTTGAGGGTAAAGGTGCGTCCGTAGTGTTTGGCAACTGTGGCTAGGCTTGCTGCACCACAGTCTTCTTCACTGTGTTGCAGTACGCTGTAGTATTTCATAGTTAAATTACTGAAGTTTTTGATGCCGTAGAGGCAACATAGATCAATACAGATATTCAACTGCCTCAGAAATCTATATTCTGAGGCAGCTTTGCCCTCTAGACAAAAATCACTCTTAAGGTTAGAGGGAAGTAAAATCTACACTGCACGGAAGGCGGAAGTGATTTTGTCGTCATTAAACCCAAGATTATAAAGCACTCCTGGTTCCAGACGACCAGTGGTGTCGCCCGAATAACCAGCATTGTCAAAGAACTGCCATGAACCTCGGAGGATTCTTATAGATGAGACTGTATCGTTGAATGTGGTTTCAAACCCGCCTCCTTGCCCGTCTGCAAACCCGATGTTGGGAACACCATCACCAGTTGCTGCATTCACGTTTAGGGACAGTCCCTGGCCGTCTGGGTCTTTATATAAAATTACATCTGGATCGGAACTGTAAAGATAGCCTACACCACCACTACAGTTAGCAGCCACCTCATCGTTTATTTCCTTCACAGCGCTCAAGTTTAATTGGGCTAATGTGTTGTTATTCATATCTACTCCGTGGTTATTAATGTTAGACATTGTTTTTCTCCTGAGTTTCAGATTGTCTTTGAACTGAAGGTAATCGCTTGTTTGCTTTTCCTCTAATTCTTAATTGGTAGCAGTGACATGATTTTATTCACTGTGGGAAATCAGAGGTTTTTAGCTTTGCTAACCTGACTAATTCTTAATTGGTAGCAGTGATATGATTCTATTCACTGTTGGCAATCAGGCGTTTTTGGCTTTACCTTCTGATTTTTAATTGGTAGCAGTGACATGATTTTATTCACTTGATTCAGTAACGCCAATTTGGTAATATCCTCTCTTGTGCATAAGTTGATTATCCTGACACTTACAGAACTTACGCATTGACAATAAACTGACTATGTGCATTCAAGCCCACCTTCTGTTTTAGATGTTCGAGGATAAAGTCACGAGCTACTTGAACAGATAAATGCCTAGGGCATTGCCTGTTTTTCCTTTTTCTCTATTGCACTTTTGGTCTATTTTGTCAATGCGTAAGTCCTGACATTTATCAAAATAGAATTCAGGAGTCAGGAGCCAGAATTCAGAATGAATTTTGTGCGAAAAAGCGGATGAATCAAGGGCGTTTTTGCACCCCCACGCTTATCGAACGCAAGAGCGTCTCTGAAAGAGAAGATTTAGTGGTCAACTTTCGTAGTGGCGGGTCTGAATCCCCCACTGATTGATTCTGACTCCTGAATTCTGACTTCTGAATTCTTTTTCAATCTCTTGATTGAGGCTTCCAAGCTAAATTTCCTTTTCTATAGGAGAGTGCGATGTCTTTTAGAACCATGCGTTTGGACTGGTTACAAGGTATAGGAATTGCGATTGGAAGTGGGTTCATCGCCTTGTATGCAAATATCTCAGTTGCCCAAATCACCCCAGATGGCACTCTGCCAAATAATTCCAATGTGAAATTAGAGGGCAATACCAGGATTATTGAGGGTGGAACCACAAGAGGGGGTAATCTGTTCCACAGCTTTGGGGAGTTCTCTGTTCCCAATGGCAGTACTGCTTTGTTCAATAATGCTCTGGATATTCAGAACATCCTGACACGAGTAACAGGTAAGTCAATTTCTAATATTGATGGCTTAATTCGTGCTAACGGTAAAGCAAACTTATTCCTACTTAATCCCAATGGTATTATTTTTGGACAAAATGCCCGGTTAGACATTGGTGGCTCGTTTTCTGCAACTACGGCAAGCAGTTTCAAGTTTCCTAATGGCAGTACCTTCAGTGCTACTAATCCCCAAGCACCGCCATTACTGACGGTAAATATTACACCTGGGTTACAGTATGGAGCAAGTCAGTCAGGGGCAACTATTAGCAACACCGGAAACTTAGTATCCCCACAAGACTTGACATTAGTAGCTGACAAACTTGATTTGCAGGGACAGCTAAAAGCAGGAAGAAATTTAACACTGCGAACTACTGATACAGTTCGGGTGCGAGACAGTGTGACAACTCCGTTTTTAGCTCAAGCAGGTGGTAATTTCATAATTGCCGGAAATCAAGGAATTGATATTCTGGCGCTAAATCATCCAACGCAAACACCGTTTGTAAGTGGAGGCGATTTCAGCTTAATCAGTGATGGAATTATTTCTCTTGATGCTCGTTTGAAGAGTGGTGGAAATTTTTCGCTTAGGAGTGTATCGGGGGGACTGGCAAACTTTGTGAGTCTTTATGACCCGATTATTAGTAGCAATGGCGACGTGGATGTTGTAGCTAACTATACAGGAGCATCGTTGTTAGTCGAAAGCAAGGGTAATATTCGCTTTCAGGGTGATATAAATATCACTACACCGGATACTAGCGTACCTGCTGGAGAAGATACTGCAACTTTAAGCAAGAGTACGGCCTTAATTATGCGTTCTGGGCAGAATACTCTAGCTTATAGGGGTATCAATTCTGGTTCAGTACCTGCGTTTAGTAGTGGAACTGGGCCAGAAGGAATCACGATAGATGGAAATCTGCGCTTACAGCCATTTGATGGTGCTGGGGGATTAGTTAGCTTAACGACAGCATCCGGGAATGTGAGTACTAAAAGAATAACAACTAATGCAGGTGAAATTAGCTTAAAAGCTGAGAATGGTAGCATTACCACAGGTATTTTAGATTCTTTCTCAGGATCTAATTCTGACAGTGATAGAAACGGGGGTGCTATTACATTAAGTGCTAAAGGCAGCATTAACACTGGTAGTTTGTTCTCTGCTTCAAACTTTGGAAATGGCGGTGCAATTAATCTTGAAGCCTCTGATAGTATTAACATCACTGACACTTTTAATTCTGGATCTGGAGCTTTTATAAGTGGTGCCTTGAATTCTTCATCATTCTCTCTTGGTAAGACGAAAAAAGGCGGTGGAATTGACGTGGTTGCTACTAACGGTATCAACATCACTGGCAATTTGAACTCTTATTCGATTTCTATTAATGGTATTGCGGGAGATGGAGGTAATATTCGCCTTGAAGCTAAAAACGGCAGCATTACCACTGGTGACTTAGGTACTTTCTCTGGTTCTAATTCTGACATACCTGGAAATGGCGGCACAGGTCAGGGGGGTGCCATTAGCCTCAAAGCTTTTAACGGTAGCATTACTACTGGCAATTTGAACTCCTTCTCTTCCTCTAGTTCTGGTAATGCGGGAAATGGGAGCGCGATCGCCTTGACTGCCTTAAGCAACATTACAACGGGCAATTTGGACTCTTACTCTTACTCTGAACAAGGTATCGCCAAAAATGGGGGTGAGATTCAGCTAACTACTGGCTTGGGAGACATTAAAACTGGCTCTTTGACATCTAATTCAACATCCAATGCCGCAGGTACAGGCGGTAATGGTGGCGACATTACCATCAGTGCCGCTAATGGCAACATTGTCACCACTGGCGATTTGCTGTCTTACTCCACGAACAACCCCAATCCAGGTATAACAGGTACAAAGGGAGCGATTTCTACAGGGACAGGGGGAGTAATAAAACTGAATGCTGGAGCTAATATTAATACACAATCGCTGGACTCTCGATCCTTTTCCTATGGTGGTGCAGTAGGGGCAGGGGGAGCGATAATACTGAGCGCCGGGGCTGATATTGATACAAAATTTCTGGACTCTTACTCTGTGTCTGGTTTGGATTCAGCAGGGGCAGGGGGAGCGATAACACTGAGCGCTGGAGCTAATATTAATACACAATATCTGGACTCTAGATCCGTCTCTTTCGATGCAAGTACAGCTGGTACAGGGGGAGCGATAACACTGAGCGCCGGAGCTAGTATTAAAACACAAGGTCTGAACTCCTACTCCCAGTCCAGCACAGGTAGAGCAGGTACAGGGGGAGTGATAACACTGAGTGCTGGAACTAATATTGAAACGCAAGACCTGAGCTCCTCCTCCTATGGTTACGCAGGGACAGGAGGAGTGATAACACTGAGTGCTGGAGCTAATATTAATACAAAAAACCTAAACTCCTCCTCTTTCTCCCGTTCAGTTGCAACAGGTAATGGGGGAGCGATAACATTGAGTGCTGGAGAGAATATTAATACAGAAGACCTGGACTCCTACTCCTTCTCTCGTTCAGGTTACGCAGGGACAGGAGGAGCGATAACACTGAGCGCTGGAGCTAATATTGAAAGCCAAAACCTGAACTCCTACTCCCAGTCATCAGGTACATCAGGGGTAGGGGGAGCGATAACACTGAGCGCTGGAGCTAATATTAAAACACAAAACCTGAACTCCTACTCCTTCTACTCCTTATATGGCTTAAGTACAGCAGGTGATGGGGGAGCGATAACACTGAGCGCTGGAGCTAATATTAAAACACAAAACCTGAACTCCTACTCCTACTCCTACTCCCCTTTAGGTAGTTCAGGTGCAGGAGGAGCGATAACATTGAGCGCCACAAATACCATAGATCTAATTACAATTAACTCTTCTGGAGCAACAGGTTCAGGAAACATTACTATAAACAGCAATGCTCCTTTTGTTTTCAATAATGGAGCAATATCAAGTGATACATTTGGTTCTGGTAAAGCAGGAGATATCCAAATTACTGCTCCTTCAATTTCTCTGGCTAACGGTGGACAACTATCCGCTTCCACGCACAGCACAGGAGCAGGCGGAAACATCATTTTAGTTGCTTTTGATCAACTAGAACTGACTGGTGAAACAACCAGCATACCTCGAGGCATTTTTGTTCCACAAAATTCTAGTAACATTATAGGACTTCCACCTGATGATATATATCTAGGCGGTTATATTCCAAATGGAACTACTAGCCAACCTGACTCTGGAACTAAATTTCCTTCGGGTGTGTTTTCCCAAACAACTACCAACTCTACAGGTAGTGCAGGCAACTTGACAATTAATACCGGAAGATTCATCGTTAATGATGGTGCTGCGATCGCCACAACCAGCTTTGGAAAAAATAGCAATGCAGGTAACATTTCAATCAATGCTCGTGATTCGATATCAATCAACAATGGCTCAATATTGAGCGGGGTGGCTCCAGGAGCAATTGGTAACAGTGGTAAAGTTGAAATGAGTACCCCTAAAATTTCCATAACCAATTCTGGAATTGTACAAACCCAGACTTTGGGAGGAGGAGTTGCAGGAAATATAGTGGTGGATGCTGATACAGTCAGCATTTCTAATAAAGGAAGCGCTTTACGTTCTGCCAGTGGTGGTACTAATGAACTATTATCAGGAACATCCAGCAGTCTTATTGGAGGGGGTGGTAATATCAGCGTTACAGCTAACAACCTACAGGTAACTGATGGAGCTGTTTTAGATGCCACAACTGTAACTAACTCAACAGGGGGCGATATTACAGTCAGCGCCAACACTTTGAGTGTTGATAAAGGTGGACAGATTCTTACCTCAACTTCCGGCACTGGGGATGCTGGTAATATAACAGTGAATGCAACACAAATACAACTATCCGACTCAGAGAGTGGTTTGTTAGCTCAAACAACCAGTGCAGGGAAAGCAGGGAACTTAACTATTCAACCGCGTGGTGATGGACAAAGTTTAAGGGTTTTCTTCCAAAAAGGAGCGCAGATATCAGCATCTACAAGTAGTAGCGGTCAAGGTGGAACCTTAAGAATAACTGCCCCTGAATCTATTACTATCACTGGCAATGGCTCAATTATATCCGCTGAAACTACAGGTGCTGGCAATGGCGGAGACTTAACTTTGAGTACAGGAAATTTAGTAGCACGGGATGGGGCGCAAGTTACAGTCAGCAGCGCAAATTCTGGGAAAGCTGGCAATTTAACAGTAGATGCTAATAACTCTATCCTGCTGGATGGCGCAGCCACAATTAATGCTAATACTACGGGAGGAGGTGGAAATATCTTTCTCAACTCGCCTCTATTATTATTACGTCGAGGTAGCAGCATAACCACTAACGCGAGTGGTTATGATATCACTGGCGGCAATATTACCATTGATGCCAAAAATGGTTTCATCGTCGCTGTTCCTAAGGAAAACAGTGATATTAGAGCAGATTCCGCTAACTCCCGTGGCGGGAATGTCACCATCAAGAATACTGCTGGTATCTTTGGTATCCAGTCTAGAAAAGAGCCTTCCCCAAACACAAGCGATATCACCGCTAAAGGAGCAACACCTGATTTAAGCGGCAATATAGAAATTACTCAACCTGATGTAGACCCTAGTAACGGCTTAGTCGAACTCCCAATTAATCTAGTTGATGCTTCTAGGCAAATTTCCAATGCCTGCACACCTGGAACTCGGCAATTCCAGAATACATTTGTGGCAACAGGACGCGGTGGACTACCCATGAGTCCCACTGAACCATTACAAGATTCAAGTACTGTATCTGCGTGGGTAAGATTAAGACCAAACGCAGAAAACTTGGTAGACACAACGCCTGTGCCACAACCAACAGCAGTTTCAACTACTCCTAAAATTGCTGCTACAACTCCAATTGTAGAAGCTTCTGGCTGGGTAATTGATCGCAAGGGAAATATAGAATTAGTAGCACTTCCTCAACTTAACCCCCACAGCCCTTGGCAAACACCTGCTTCCTGTCCTGTATCTCAAAAAGGTGTGAAATATGGCAAAACTTCAGCTGCTAAAGCGAGTAGTTAGATTTACGGTAACTCCCGTAATCCTATTTACCCTTGCTGTTTTACTGACTATTATCCCTAGCACATTTGCTAAACAAAAGACAAATTCACCAGACGAATTTTACATCCAAACCAATAAACCCCCAGCTACACCACCACAGCAACTTCTTGAGCAAGGAGAAGCACTTTATCAAACTGGACACCTTACTGAAGCAGTAAATGTTCTCCAACAAGCTATCCGTACCTATGAGCGAGAAAGCAATACCCTCGCACAAGCCGCAGCGCTAACTAACCTCTCTCTTGTATACCAGCAACTCGGCTCGTGGAAAGAAGCTTATGCAACTATTGACAATAGCTTAAATCTACTTGGCTGGAATACTCTAAATCAAAAGTTAAATTTCAACAATCCAAAAGCTGAATTGTTAGAAATTCTGGCACAAACTCTAAATATTCAGGGCGAATTGCAACTAGCAGACGGACAAACTGATGTATCTATCAAAACATCACAACAAGCAGAGCAAATCTGGAAGAAATTAGGTGACAATGCTGGAGTAACGCGCAGCCGGATTAACCAAGCACAAGCTCTACGAGTTGCTGGTTTTTACCGCCGTAGCTTAGATATATTGAAAGAAGTATCCCAACAATTAATTTCCCAACCTGACTCGCCTGTAAAAGTAACAGCTTTGCGATTGCTTGGTAATGTCTTACAACAATTAGGCGAACTTGAGTCATCCCAGACAAACTTACAACAAAGCTTAGAAATTGCTCAACGTCTGCAACTGCCTCTAGAAATTAGTTTGACGGAATTTAGTCTCGGTAATACTGCTAGGTCGTTAAGTAATATTAAAGGTGCGAGCACTCATTATGAAAACGCTGCCAAAATTGCACCAAACCCTCTGGCCAAAGTTCAAGCCCTGATTAATCAACTGAGTTTACTTGTCGAAAACCAACGCATCACGGAAGCAAAGTCATTAATACCCACAATTCAATCTCAACTCCCGAATCTGCCTACCAATCAAGCTGGTATTTATGCACGGATCAATTTTGCTCAAAATTTAACCACAATTGGTAACAGAAAAGACATTGCAGAGATTCTGGCAACTAGTGTTCACCAAGCCAAAATAATCGGTGATGAACGTGCCGAATCCCATGCACTGGGCAGCTTGGGAGAAGTTTACGAGCAGAACCAACAATTGCAAGAAGCACAGGATTTAACGCAGCAAGCGTTGTTTACGGCTGAAAAAATTGATGCCTCAGATATAGCTTATCGCCTTGAGTGGCAGTTAGGACGCTTACTCAAAGCACAGGGAAATATGCCAGCAGCCATATCTGCTTATGATGCTGCTGTAACAACTCTTCAGTCTCTTCGCAGCGATTTAGTTGCGGTTAATCAAGACGTGCAGTTCAATTTTCGCGATCGCATAGAACCTCTTTATCGGCAGTCTGTAGAGTTGATTTTACAAGAGAAAGGACAAGGAAAGCCTGATTTAGATAAAGCACGTCAGCGAATAGAAGCCTTGCAAGTTGCAGAACTCGACAATTTTTTTCGAGAAGCTTGCTTGAGCAACCAATTTGTGGTGCTGGACAAAGTAGTAGACCGCGACAACCCGAATACTGCTATTTTCTACCCGATTATCCTAGATAACTATTTAGAAATTATCATCAAACTTCCCAAGCAACCGTTGATTCATAAAACTTCTCAAGTCAACCGTCAGCAAGTAGAGCAAGTTATTACAGAAATACGAGAGACAATAGTCGAACCCGATGCTAATCAGAAATTTAAAGCAGTTTCTCAACAGCTTTATAACTGGTTAATTAAACCAGTTGAAACAGACCTTAAAAATAGTAAAGTTAATACTCTAGTCTTTATTCCAGACGGGTTATTGCGAAATATCCCGATGTCTGCATTATATGATGGCAGAGAGTATTTAGTCCAAAAATACTCTGTAGTTATTAGCCCAGGACTGCAACTATTTACTCCCAAACCTCTAGGACAGAAAAAATTAAATGCCCTTGCTGGAGGATTATCGCAATCACCTAAAAATGAAAATTTTGCAGCGCTTCCCTACGTTAAGGTTGAACTGAAATTAATTCAGGAATCAGGGGTATCGACAACTACATTATTGGATAAAAATTTTACCAGTACGACTTTAGGAAAAACCATCAACGCTCAACCTTTTAGAGTTGTTCACTTGGCAACTCACGGGCAATTTAGCTCTAAAGCAAAAGACACTTTTATCCTAGCAGCTGATGGACGCATCAATGTGAGCGAATTAGATAGCTTGCTCAAAAGTAGAGAGCAAAAACGAACAGAGCCAGTTGAATTACTTGTTTTGAGTGCTTGCGAAACAGCAGCAGGAGATAACCGAGCTGCCTTGGGATTAGCAGGAGTTGCCCTGCGTGCTGGTGCGCGGAGTACTTTAGCCTCACTATGGCAAATTGGCGATAACTCTACAGCTTTATTTATTGATGAATTTTACCGCCAGTTAATGACTGGTAAAACTACGGCAGAAGCTTTACGCTTTGCTCAATTAAAATTACTTGAAGCTCCTGAATATAACCGTCCCATGTACTGGGCAGCCTACGTTCTAGTTGGTAATTGGTTGTAAAAATCTAGGCTTATAGATACTTTACTGGATATGAAATTATTAGCGGGTTGGTAATTTTATTAGGGGGATCTTCGCAATATTATCCAAATTGATTGATTGCAATAAACTTTGCCAATCTTTTTCAATAGATGGATCATTATAATTAGAAATGCGTATTTGGGCTAGCATATTTAAAGCGTCAAACCAAATCCCTTTTTCAGCATAGATTATAATTTTTTGTCGAGGCTCATTTGCGGCTTCTAATTGTTGGATAATACGCTCATCTAAATTGATTCTTTTAATGTCTCCTTCTACATATACAGGAATGCTTGCTGTCTCTTGGTTACAACGTACTTTTAAATACCAGCGATATGTCTTATCTACTTCTAATGAAGCAGTACTAGGGAGAGAAATACCAATCACACTGGGCTTTGAAGGTAGGGCGATCGCATTTCTATAAATATCATTTTCGGCGCTATCCTGTAAGCTGAATTCAGCGCTTGAGTTAGACAAATCCTTAGTGTAGGGGATATAAAACCAAAATGTAGGCCGTTCTAAAGTGGTTAGTCCCTCTACAGTCCCGATAATTGATTTGTTTGTCTGTTTGCCAACTTTTTGTTCCTCTTGAAATGGTACTAAGGCAGTGAGCGGGATTGAAACCGCAGGGCAATTATCTCGACTACTCATTCCTGCTCTACGCCCAGATACAGGACTTAATGGAGCAGGTGCTTTTGGCAAAACAAAAACTGGTCGAGAAGTAGGTTGTTGAGGTGAAGCAGGTGTTTTAATTGGTTGTGCAGGCTGTTTATTAGTAATTGGTTGTTTAATTTGATCTGTTGCTTGTGCTGAATATTGGGTAGTGCTGCTCAAAATCAGAGCAGTTGTTAAGATCCATTTCATTGACTGAACAGGTACGATTTTTGCTTGTTGCTATCGTCATCATAAAGGTTAATGTAGCATTTGGTTAAATTGATCGTCACCATTTTTGTACGCGATCGCGTAGGTAACTCGTTATAGCAATTCTGTATAAAAATGCGCCTTATAAACCTCCCTCTAGTCCCCCCGATGCTTTGGGGAGACGGCGTTAGCCGGAGGATGAAGAGTGCTGAGTCTTGAGTCCTGAGTTAAAAAACCGCCCATGAGGGGCGGAGTATCAACCTTCTCCTGAGAAAAGGATTCCGCCCACTAGGGGCGGGGCTAATACCTACTTATACAAAGATTGAATAAGTCTTAATTTACTCAGTAATTATGACTCAGTACTGAGTTTGGTAAAATATATTGCAGCTTCATAAAGAAACGGTATTACTACAACTGTCCCATCAATAATATGTTGTAGATAAGCTAAACCAAAGCTATTTAGTTTATTAGCCATACCACCAAATATCTGCATAGGATTGCGATCGCACGCTTCCGATGTCCCAAGATAGCGATAAACTGCTGTACTGGTGATTGTTCCAAGTATTCTTTGAGAATCGCCAAATCAGATCGCGCACTATGAAGAAGGATAAATCCCAACCTAAAGGCAGCAGTTATAGATGCCGTACTGATTCCTGCATCAGCCATTGCTGTAGATCCCACCAGAAAGTAATAATAACTTCAAAGGCCCCACGCTTTGCTGTGGGGCTTATTTCATTGGGCATTCAATTCAGGACAAAGAGTATTGCAGATAGCTCCCTTAATGATGCCTGAAATAAATACCAACTTTACAGGTATTAAATCAGAAAAATGTATAGACAACTACAATACTTGCTACCAACTAGGTGGTAGATTTTACGACTGATAAAGAGGAAAAAAGCGATGAACTTAACACCCAGTGAGTTAGAACGCTATCACCGCCAAATGATGCTTCCCAATTTTGGAGAAGCAGGACAAAAGCGCTTAAAGTCTGCAACGGTTTTGGTTACAGGTGTCGGGGGATTAGGCGGTACATCAGCGCTTTATTTGGCAGTAGCGGGTGTTGGGCGGCTAATCCTAGTTCGGGGTGGTGATTTACGGCTAGATGATCTGAATCGTCAGGTTCTGATGACAAATGATTGGGTAGGTAAGCCAAGAGTACTCAAAGCCAAAAAAACTCTGCAAGCTATTAATCCTGATATTCAAGTGGAAGCAGTTCATGATTACGTTACAAAGGAGAATGTAGATTCTTTAGTGCAATCTGCTGATATAGCTGTTGATTGCGCCCACAATTTCACAGAGCGGAACTTGCTCAATGAGGCTTGCGTGCGCTGGCAAAAACCAATGGTGGAAGCTGCAATGGACGGAATGGAAGCTTACCTGACAACGATTATTCCTGGTGTCACTCCTTGTCTATCATGCTTGTTCCCAGAAAAGCCGGATTGGAATCAGCGTGGGTTCTCGGTTCTCGGTGCTGTTTCTGGGACACTAGCTTGTCTTAGTGCATTAGAGGTAATAAAGCTGATTACTAAGTTTAGTCAACCCCTATTGTCACAACTGCTGACAATTGACTTAATGCGAATGGAATTTGCCAAACGACATTCTTATCGCGATCCTTCATGTCTAGTGTGTGGTAGTAGTTCTTGTTCGGAAAATTCGTAAACAACATCTTTATAAACAACCGAATCTACTTGATGAGCCAAGTATCTGTTATTTTGACTCTTTAAATACTTCATAGTAGCTTACCATTACAATGACATTAATACTCCCGTATCCAGATTACGTAGAACTATTATACCAAGCAGAAATAATTCAGAATAATGATAGTTCAGATAATTTTGATATCACTAGAAAGTATCAATTTGGGCAAGGGTATTGGCGACATATTCAGCTACGAGATAGCATATCTTTAGAAATTTCCAATTATCAGCAGCCAAAATCATTCATTTTAAAACTTCATGAGCGAAAGCATCCATTAGAATTTCGATTCCTTATTTTGTTAGAGAGCGAATTTAAAAACCTTGAGTTCAAGACAGCAGAATACTTTTTAAGTGGCAGTGGTATGGCATCTGAGTGCGCTGTATTCGAGCCATCAGCGCGGATAGTAGAAGTAGCTATTCACCTACATCCAAATATATTTCATAGCTTTGCAGAAAATACATCTGGTAAACTCCCAAAAGAATTACAACATCTAATTAGACGTTGGGATCAACCAACTTATGAACGCTATGGAACTCAAACTCCTGCAATGCAAATAGCAGTACAGCAAATCCTTCAATGTCCCTACCAAGGCTTTACTAAACAAATTTATCTTGAAGGTAAGGTTTGGGAACTGGTAGCAATGCTAGTCGAGCAAGAAGTACAAATCAACCAAGATTGCTTCCAGATTAATAAACTCAAGCCATCAGATATTGACCGTATTTACAATGTTAAGGAAATTCTGTTAAAACATTTAGACAACCCACCATCTCTTATTGAATTAGCACGGCAAGTTGGTTTAAATGATTGCACAATGAAGCAAGGCTTTAAGCAGGTTTTTGGGATCACAGTATTTGGCTACCTACATAACCACCGTATGGAACTAGCTCAAAAGCTACTGATTGAAAGAAATATGAATGTCACAGAAGTAGCCAGAACAGTAGGTTATGCTAGCTTACCTTCATTTAGTAATGCTTTTCGTAAGAAGTTTGGGGTAAGTCCTAAGTCCTGTCAGAAATAAAAATTCCGTCTCGAATAAAAAAAATTCCGGCTCGAATAAAACGCAAAAACTGAAAAGTTATATATTTTTACAAGAATTAGGTTGGTATAAATATATTTTTTACCAACTTAGTTAGTAAAAATAATTATTCTCTAAATAATGATAAAAATTATACTTAAATATCAATTTTAAGACCTGGTAACCACTGAGGAGTGTATGTAAAAATGCTTATCAGACTACAATATCCTGCTGTTTGCTGGTTAATATCTATTGTTTGTCTAACTTTAGCCAATCCAGCATATCCTGAACAACCGTCAGTCAAAAAAACTTTAGTACGCTCAGGTGAAGTTTTTAAAGAAATTCAAACATTGAATCAGCTACAGCTTCCTAAAACTAATGCTTCATATTTATGGAGAGTACCCAGACAGAATAAATTTCCCGAACTTAGTCAAGCAAATACAGATGTGGTATTAGTTACGGATGTTCAGGTTAACTCTACTGATAAAGGGATAGAGTTAATTTTAGTCACAGCTAATTCTCTTAAATTACAAGTTTTACCGAAAACTGAGGGTAATTCTTATATTGCAGATATCCCTAACGCCAAGTTGCAACTAAGAAGTGGGGATTTTAAACAATCAAAGCCAGTAGCCGGAATTGCATTAATTACAGTTGCAAATGTAGATGCGAACACATTGCGAGTAACGGTGACTGGGGAAGCTTTTGTGCCTGCGGTGGAGTTGTTTGATAGTACAAAAGAAGGTTTAGTTTTTGGAGTGACCCCTAGTACTTCTACTGCTCAACAGCCAACAACAACGCCAGAACAAAAACCATCTACAACAGAGCCAGAAAATCCCATAGAACTAGAGGTGACTGCTCCACCAGATACAAACTATCGGGTACCAGATGCAACTACTGCAACGAAAACAGATACACCATTGCGTGATATTCCCGCTTCAGTTCAGGTAATTCCTCAGCAGGTTATCGAAGACCAACAACCGCGTAACTTAATTGGGATACTCAGAAATGCTGGCGTTGTCCAAAATAATTTTTCATCTCGAATTGCAGACACTTTTTCTATTCGAGGTTTTAGAGCCAGAAACGTTTATAGAAACGGTGTCAAAGACCGCTTTGCAGATGTTGCTGCTCTTTCAAGTTCGCTGACAAATATAGATAGAGTAGAAGTTGTTAGAGGGCCAAACTCTGTAATTTATGGTCAAGTCAATCCAGGTGGGATCATTAATATAGTTACTAAAAAGCCTTTGAGTCAACCTTACTATGCCTTAGAGGTAAGGCGTGGTGGTTATGAACTTTTTGAACCTTCACTTGACCTTTCTGGCCCTGTGACAAAAGATGGCAGTCTGTCGTATCGTTTAAACACTTCTTACAGAACCGCAGAAGACTTTACTGATTTTTATAATGAAAAGCGTTTTTTCGTTTCGCCTGTTGTTAATTGGCGTATAGGGAAAAATACAAATCTAACTTTTGATACAGAGTATGAAGACATACAACAGTCGCTAGGCACTGGTTTGGAGCAGATTGCTAGTGCAACTATACTTCCTAACCCAAATGGCAAAATCCCTATTAACCGTTATTTAGGGGAACCGACTGATTTCTTTAACCGCCAGCTTAATAGATATAATTACAATCTAGAACATCGCTTTAACGATAACTGGTCTATTAGTAATTCATTTCAAGCTGCATTTTTAACCCTTGATTTACGTGAAACAGCTGTTACCAGTCTGCTGGAAGCAGACAACCGCACTGTCGAAAGAGATCAGACTACTTTTCCAAAGCCAACAGAGTATGAAGCTTATACTTTAGATACTCATGTTATTGGTGATTTTAACACTGGTAATATAAAACATAAACTTTTGGTGGGGTTTGACTTATTTAGACAAACCCGAAGAACTAGTGTACTTAGAACAGCTGCGGCCCCTCTTGATGTCTTTAACCCAGTGTATGGTCAACCACTAGGTGATACTCTTGGAGGAGTTGATGTCTTCTTTAGAGATGATGCTTTAGGCTTTTATCTTCAAGACCAAGTGACACTTGCCAATAACCTCAAATTGCTTGTGGGTGGACGTTATGACTTGGTAGAGAATGAGTTTGCTAATCGGATTACATCAACGGCGAGTGTCCAGTCTGATTCTGCCTTTAGTCCAAGGGTAGGCATAGTTTATCAACCCGTAGCGCCTGTCTCACTCTACGCCAGCTATAGCCGTTCTTTTGAACAAGAAACGGGTGCAGATAAAAATGACAACCTTTTTAAACCACGGCTGGGTACTCAGTATGAAGTGGGCGTTAAGACTGATTTATTCGATAACAAACTCTCAGCAACACTTGCTTTATATGATCTGACACTAACTAACGTTTTGACTACCGATCCTACCGATCCCGATTATAGTGTGCAAACAGGAGAACAAAGAAGTCGGGGAGTAGAACTGAGTGTCACCGGAGAGATTCTTCCTGGTTGGAATGTGATTGGCTTTTACGGTTATACAGACGCACGCATTACCAAAGACAATGATCTTCCAGTCGGGAATCGAGTAGAAGGAGTACCAGCTCATGTCGCTAGTTTGTGGACAACTTACACCTTTGGTACTGGCTCTCTCAAAGGTTTTGGAGGTGGAATTGGCTTTAACTACGTTGGAGATCAAATGCCAGATAGTTTTGATACATATACGATCCCAAGCTACTTTCTTACCGATGCAGCTCTGTACTATCGGAATAACAACTTTAGCGTTGGACTCAACCTCAACAACATATTTAATGTTCGATATTATGAAGCAAGCTTTGATTATCTCCAAAGAATTATTCCTGGTCGTCCGTATACAGCACAGTTGACAGTGAAGTGGGAATTTTAATGAGAACAACTCATTGGTTAACCAAGTGTTTTGTCCGATGCCTGCCCCTTTTAGGATTGCTTGCTGTGGTAGTGTGGCTAAACGGTTGTTTCTTTTTTAATTACCCAAAAGTTAGCCATAACAAGAGTGTTTCTTCTTTAAATCAGGTTCGAGTAGTTCAGCACTTAATGGGTAAGACAATAGTTCCTGCTCATCCTCAACGAGTTGTTGTGCTTAGTGGTAGTTGTTTAGAAAATGCTTTGGCGTTGGGGATCAAACCTATAGCTGCCTCAAAGTCATTTGTCTCACAATTGCAGCGATTAGTAGGCCCGCTATCAGGTATTGAAGATGTAGATTGGCTCTCTCCTAGTATCGAAAAAGTCTTGTTTCTCAAACCAGACCTAATTCTTGGTATGCATTTTCATCAAGATATTTATCCACTGTTATCACACATTGCACCCACTGTTTTGGCTCCTCCTGGAGCCAGTGGAGCTTGGAAAGAATCTTTTGCTTTCACAGCCAGTGTTCTGGGTAAAACTAAAATAGCCCAACAGGTAATGGATAATTATTATGCACGTTTGACACAGTTTAAAGCAAAAATGGGCGATCGCCTGAACACAACTTTAGTCTCGGTTGCCGAATTGCGTACTGATGCACTTTGGCTGTGGGCGAAGGCAAGTTTTTCAGGAGTTATTCTTAAAGATGCGGGTGTTGCACGTCCTTACTCTCAAACTTTGGATAGTCAAGCAACCCTGAGTTTAGGGGGTGGCCCTGCTGCCTATGCTTTATCAAAAGAACTTTTGAGGGAGTTAGATGGGGATATTTTATTTCTAGTATCAGAAGACGTACTGGGCACAAGGGATTTACACCCAATGCTTGAGCAACTGAAAGCAGAACCGTTGTGGTCAAAGTTGAAAGTTGTCCAACAGGAAAAAGTTCATGAGGTGGGGTTTTACTGGGTTCAGTTTGGCCCCCTTGCAGCCAATCGGATGATAGACGATTTGGAGCGATATTTAGTTAAACAGCAATAAACTATTTGAAAGTTTTTTAGGAGGGATGATGTTGAACTTGAGTGCAATTAGTAATGCAACTATGCAGGAAATTCCTTATAAATGGATTGTATTTGAAAACTTGCTTGACACTTCAGTACAATCTGAACTAGCAAATAGTTTTCCGACTACAAACTATAAAGAATATCATGCTAGAGACTTTGAGCCAGATGGATACCCGGAATATACATATAATGACTACAGGTTTTTTGCACGCTGCATTCTGGATGAAAGTAAGTACAAAGGTTTACAAGATATCAAGGATCTGAGTCTTAGTTGGCAAAAATTGATTGAAGAACTTCTCACTCCTGATTATCGAGAGGCAATGGAGCATCTTACTAATTTGGATTTGAAAAACCATTCACTAACTATTTATTTAACACGACATGATTTAGGATTCTGGAACCGTCCTCATACAGATATCCCGCGTAAACATGTAACTCAACTTTTCTATCTCAATGAAGGATGGAACCCAGAGTGGGGAGGGTGTTTCCGAGTTCTCAAAGATAATCAGACTACATCTGTAGTTAAAGAAGTTCCACCCTTGCCGCAATATTCAGTTGCTATTGTACGTTGCGATCGCTCTTGGCACATGGTTTCCCCTATTTCCTTGAATGCAACTCAACACCGTTTGCATCTAGCGACTACCTTTTGGCTACCAGAGTCTTAAGCCATTTGATTATCAAATTATTAAGATTTCCAGAATCTCAGCAAATCAGAGCATTTTTATCTCACCAGAGACACAAAAGAGCGTTAAACAGTCAGGGATTAGCAGATACTAAAGAGTCCTTTATTTTTGCAGTCTGCTACAACTTTTACCAAAATAGTTAGATAATTGTAGCGATCCGCTTATAGAGCGATCGCCACAACTTATCTACTCATTTCGAGCTATTCTGTAGCAATTATGACATCTGACGCTTTAATCACAGCGATCGCTTGTTTTCCCTCTTGAAGTTGGAGATGGTCTACCGACTCTTTGGTAATAATTGCAGTTACTTCCACCCCAGGCACAATTTCTAATATGACTTCAGAGTTGACTGCTCCTTGGTTAATTTTCTTAATAGTTCCTTTTAATGAATTACGAGCGCTAACTTCCATATTTTGATACTCCCTACGTTAAAAGATAATTTTAAACTGAGTAATACTAACAACTATCAGATTATTAGATTATCTTCATTTAGTGGGATGCTATCTTCTGCCTTACAGAAGAACTTAGATATCAGACTGGTATTAGAATATCGCGAAAAAGTCGATAGTGGAATAGTCAAAGCTTGGCAGAGCATTCATTAAAAATTTTTTTTGGTGATCTGGCTACTCAGTTATTTTGGTGCGTTTTGATAATTCTTGGCAGATGGTAAATTTAGTAATATCATGTTTGCATAATTAGTTATGATTCCCACAGTCATTGCACCCCACACGCCAGGTGCTTCTCCTGTCGGAGACGCTACGCGAACAAGTCGGGCTTTGCCCGCCCAACGCACTGGCTCCCCTTAATCCCCTCCCCGCTTGCGGCTACGGTGTACACACAAGTCGAAAAAACTTCATCCACCAAAAATTTGCGGTGAAGCAGCGCTCTTGGTAGGGTTTCCAACGCCAGATGCTCCACTTGGGGAGACCCCATCGCCCTTGGCGTCTCCCCTTGGGAGAAGACCGCACTGGCTCCTTTGCAGGCGACTGCTGTTAGCGCAGCGTTAGCGACGCACGAGCGTCACCCGAACGCGAGTGCGTCTCCGATAGGAGAAGGGTGCGTTACGCTGGCGTGACATAGCTAAATTGTTGCAATCATGGCGATGCCTGCGGTTCTTGCTAGCCAACTCATTTGTTATTTTGGCGAACTCATTTGTTATTTTGGTGAACTCATTTGTTATTTCGGCGAACTCATTTGTTATTTCGGCGAACTCATTTGTTATTTTGGCGAACTCATTTGTTATTTTGGCGAACTCATTTGTTATTTTGGCGTGGACATAACGCACCCTACTGGCGTGACAGGGCTAAAATAGTGCATTAGCTTTCCTCTTGTGGGATGGGCGTCTCGCCCGTCCGGTGCGGGCTTTCCGGCCCACACCACAAGAAAATTTATTGCAAAAATTTAGTTTTGACACCTCATATCTTGCACCTGATAAAAACAATCAGTATTAACCAAGAACAAGAAAGTAA
>NZ_JABXKF010000180.1 GCF_017115165.1 Nostoc sp. LPT
TTACTCATCTTTGCACTCACTACTTTTATCGTAAGCGATTATCCGGACATGATATAAAGGGTTGTCCCTGTCTGATGGATAGAGCAAACCCATTCCCATCGCTGTAGGTGTAATGAAGGAGTTAGTCAACAGCAGACTCTCGTGAAGAACCTTTTTAGGACCTTTTTTCCAACTAAACAAATCGCCTAACACCGGCACATCACCAAAAATCCCCTTCCACACCGTGCCGATAATAGGTACGTAAGCACGTCCCCCATTTAATGTACTTTGGTTAGAGAATGTTGAAAGAGCGAAAAAATCCACGGGCTTGGTGTAAACATTAGTTGTCACCTCCTGTTTACCGATACGTGATAGTGGCTCTTGTGATCTGTTCTGTTCTGTACCAGTAGCCAATGGATCAACGATAATCAAATCAATGTTGAGTTCAGCAGAATTCATATTTCGTAACACATTAGGAGTTACCGTCAATGAAACCCCAGTTTTCAGCTCACGAAATACAGCGTTTTGCTGTTGGAGGGCAGCAACTAGGCCAATAACCTGCGCCACAGGCAGAGAGCCAACCGATGGCTTAAAATTATTGACCTGCCCTGTGAGCTGTTGAGCATTTGTGAGCAAATCTGAAAGCTTCAACGGTGGAGTCACATCGAAGGCACTAATCGAATCCGAACTCACCTTTGTTTCTATCCCACTCAGACTAGATACATTGGTTCTTCCCACCTGTGCATATTCCACGTCCTTGAATTCACTCACAATATCTTGGATTTTCCTCAAAGTAGGGATAACAAAAAAATCTTCTATATCTTGGTTTAACGCATCAACAGTATCTTGTAAGCGATTATTAAAGACATCGGCTGATTGTTGCAGATCGTAAGGGCTAAACTGATCTGGTTCATCAATAAAATGGGCATACTGTAGCGCAAAATCAAGTAGTGTAGCGCGACTTACCTGGGCGTAGTAGTCTTCAAAATCTGTGTTCCAATAGTCATGATAGGCATTTTTTGTCTCCTTTTCATCTCTGCACATTGGCTTCAGACCACGAGTAGAAAAAAACCTTTCGAGTGGCTGTCTTCTTTGCTTTCTTAAAACTTTTAAATAGTCTTCATAGCGGGGATCATCTTGAACAAACTGCGTAAGTTCATTAGCTATTTCTTTGGTTTTATCGTTATGTTTGGTTTCCGCAGCCACCAAGCGTAGGACTATATCCGTCAGAGATAGAGGGCGATTTTTACTCAGGGCTGATTTATACCCTAGATTATCAATAAGTTTTTTGAACTGAGGATCAAAGTCCTTTTCATCTATTTTCTCTTTTGCGTATTGCTCAACTAGAGCATACGTTTCTCGCACTAACTGTTGAGTTTGATTAATTTCCTGGCGTACTTTCGACATTACTTCAGCTAATTTCTCGGGATTATTGCTGGAAATCTGGATTCCCCACATCTCCATCTTGATACCGGGACGGGGAAGATCAATTCCAGCAATCAATCGGTACGCAGAGTTTCTTGCTTCTTTTGAACCATAGAGAATGATCTCATTATCAGTATTAGCTTCAGTAGATGTACCTATTGTAAGACCCCATTTTTCGTTTTTGTTTACATTATTTAGTAGTTCCTTTAAAGCGTCTACATTATGAACGTAATATAACTTTATACTTTGACTTCCTTTACCTTTTCTATTTTCTGCCATTGGCATTGTTTGATTAGGAAAAGTAGTAGGTTTTTGAGCTTGAGCAGACAAATCACCTCCAAGTACAGCAATAGCACCCAGACTCAGCAAAAAAGAAAGTTGGCGGTTATACATATTTACCCCTTTTCGTCAATACTCTCAATAGATACATCTAATTGTACAGTGCGTAAGTCCTAAGCTTTTGACGTTCTCATCTGACGACAAGACGGCGGTATTTACGTTGATACCAAGCAAAACCAGGTATAGAAAAATAGAGAAGCGAAGCATTTTTGCTCAATTCAGACTCCTGCTCATTTTTTTTAACAGATATTTGTGCAAACAAAGTTAATTACATCTGCAAGTCCAGACTGAGTTTTCAAATTAGTAAAAATAAAAGGTTTCTCGCCGCGCATTTTTTTAGCATCTCGTTCCATCACACTTAAATCTGCACCAACGTAGGGTGCAAGGTCAGTTTTGTTAATTACCAACAAATCAGACTTAGTAATGCCGGGGCCACCTTTGCGGGGAATTTTATCACCAGCCGCAACATCGATGACGTAAATCGTTAAATCCACCAATTCTGGACTAAAAGTAGCAGCTAAATTATCACCGCCACTTTCCAAAAAAACTAAATCCAAATCGAGAAAACGTTCCTCTAACTGTTCAATTGCCGCCAAATTCATCGAAGCATCTTCGCGGATGGCAGTGTGAGGACAACCACCAGTTTCTACACCCAAAATGCGATCGCTTGCCAACGCTTGAGAACGCACTAAAAACTGAGCATCCTCCTGAGTATAAATATCATTTGTCACCACCGCAATCTGATACTGCTCACGTAACCCCTTACACAAAGCATCCACCAAAGCCGTCTTCCCTGAACCCACTGGCCCAGCAACCCCCACTCTAAATGCATTCATAACTTCTCACTCCTGTACAGACGCGATTAATCGCGTCTGTCCTAACTCCTAAACAACCTTGTATACTGCGTTTCATGCTGCATACTCGCTAGCGACAAACCCCAACTACAACAGGCGAGTTGATCGTCCTCTAATGCGAGAATTTCTAATGCCGCAGCACTGAGTAATGGTTGCAAATCTAGCAATAACTGCTGTCCTGCTGTTTGTCCAAGGGGGATAAGTTTCACGCCAGCAGTAATCAAATTACTTGCCCAACTGTGCAGATATCCAAGTAATGCGGCTTTGATACTGATTTGCCAATGGGCAATGGCAATGCCAAAAGCGATCGCATAATTGCAAGGATTACCTACAGTATTGGCAATAGGTATAATCTGCGGTTCTAATTTAGCAAGTAATTGGATGAGCGATCGCCCCATCTGCCAACTAGAGGCGCGTAATTCTTCTGTTTCTCTAGCAGCCGATAACCACAGATTCCAACGGCATAGCGACTCAATATCACCCATTTTTGCAGATTGCTGCGATCGTACCATCACCCCCGCCTCTAACCGAATTGCCCCGTAGAGCAACTCTGCTTTTAGCCAATCTTTGAGATGTAGAGGGTTGACAATGGTACCATTTTCCACCAGCATTTCCAAACCTTCAGAATAACTATATGCTCCCACAGGCAAAGCGGGGCTAGCCAGTTGCAAAATACTCAAAAGATGGCTGTCAGTGAGCATGATGGTGTTGTCCATAAGCTCCTAATTCTGGCTCAAACGGTAAAATTTCCTCTTTAACTTCTAACCCCAGTTGTTCCAACATCGTGTGTAAAACCGAATCTGAAGACAAGCGTAAATAAGTCGGAGTAATTTCTACAGGTACATGGCGATTTCCCAGATGGTATGCCGCCCGTAGTAATAAAAGTGGTGTTTGGGCAAAGGCAGTCAGCACTAGTTCTGGTTTGGCAGTAATTCTGATTGAACTATTGTGGGTTTCTTCTTGCAGAATGTCGCCATCGTGTAAGACAGTTCCTCTAGGTAAATGTAAAAACACAACCTTACCATCTTCCGTTTCAAAGCGATGACGACTGCGGGTACGTTCTTCTGCTGTTAGCGCCAGAGTAAAAGTGACTGCGGTATCGCGATTAGGTGGTTTAAGTTGGTTAAATGTCAGCATAAGAGTTTCGCCTGAACTTCCGCTTTTCATTAGACATCTCCAAAAATTAATTAAATATGCATTATCCAGAACCTTTGTAGAGACGTAGCAGTGCTACGTCTCTACATTCATTTTTACCAGATGTCTATTATGATTCTAGTGTGAACACCAATTAGCAGCTTCCCATTCCCTATCACCTGTAACCCTTTGAGTGATGCTCGTACTCCTGCTCTTAACTATCCACAGGAGAAGCAAGTGGTTAATCTTCTGGTGTACGGTCTGTGGAATCTGGCATCTTCCAAGTTTCGTGCCACAGTTGTTTAATTTTTTGAATGTTCTCTTTTGTTTTTATTGCCTCCCAACCATCTTGAATAGCTTGCTTCTCTCTATCAGTTAACCTCCAGGATAAAGGCGGACGATACCGACCATCTTTATAAAATTCAGATACTGCAAATTCTGGAGGTATTTCAGATTCCGAGGGGAAGAAAATGGGAAAGTATTGTATATGTACCTTGTTCTCCCATTTTTTCACCAGTAAATCTGCTTCCTTTGCATTTCGAGACGCCAAAACCGGATCGCGTACCTTGAACATTGCCAGTAATGACCCTAAAGTCGCCATAAACCAGCCTCCATTCCCCTGCACGTTTTTGGTTGAAGCAGGTTCGGAGGGAAAAGGATTGATTTGCAATATCAGGACTCGTTTTATATTTAAATTATTTTTAGGATCTGACCATTCATTAAGGTGTTCATCCAGCCATTCGGCTACCGTTACAAAGCCAGAGTTATCAAAATAGCCCCCATCAGCAACGTGATAATTCTGCTGATTTGGGATGTCTACACTGCTGCGACAGATAGGAGAGACATAGGGAAAAGTTGCTGATAGTCTTGCAGCCGTTACAACATTCATATCATAGTCTTTAAAAAGAGTATTAAAGTCTCTATACTTTTTCTCAGGATACTTTTTCTCAGGATCCTTCTTGTAAAATGTTACCGGAGTCATCAGAAACCGCCAGCCATTTTCGACTAAAGTGGCATTGAATACAGGAATAGGAATTTCGCCATCAAAAATCTGTTTTCGCCAGGTTCCAAAGGTTTTTATTTTCTTCGTATCTTTATCCTTCATTTCTCCCTGCCAGTCTGTCTCAACTGCTGTACCACGATCACACTCTCGAGGAACAATAAATGGAAGTCCTATGAATCGCCATAAGTCCCAATAAACTAGACCCCAACCAACGGCATCTAAACTATCTTTAGTAGCAGCATAAAAACTAGCTGTTACTTTGGTTTTGGTTTTGTTAGATATTTCCTGTTCGCTCTCTTCTAAAAAGCCATCTTTATTAAAGCGATCTAGATAGTACATTGTTCCTACTGAACCGCCTGAGACAGCACTAATCAAGCCAATTGCTTTGGTAAATGACTTTCCTAATAATTCCTGGAGACCACTTAACACTTGCACTGTCCATCCTGCTGCTTGAATTCCGCCACCACTAGCACAAATAATTACTAAAGTTCGTTTTCCATCTTGATGTTTGAGACGCTTTTCTAGGATTTTTTGGAAGTTATTTGAATCGCTATCAACTTTTTTATTGTCTTCACTATCCTCAAATTTTTTGACTTGAAACGAGTGATTTACATCAAATGCAACATAACTAACTACTGAGAAACTAATAAAGATAACTAGTACAGGAATACGGAAGTAATCAAAATAGAATGTTGCACCTCCATAGAAAAGTGTCACCATCGATATGATAAGTAGCACATATAGGAGTGCAGGTGCTTCAGGTCGCTCTGTTTTTGATTCTGGCTTAAAAAGCAAACCAACCGTAATGTAGATAACTACTGCAATTATCAAATAAGCGATCGCTGTCAGATGCCCAGCACTCAATTCACCATCAGGATTAATATAGCCTAATGTATGATGTTTTGTTACGAAATAAAAGATATCAACAAGTGTCTTTTTTAAGAAAGCATTTGAGCTTAACCATTGCCTGATAAAACTAACAAAAAATAGTAGCCCAATGCCCAATCCTGCACCTACAAATTTTCCCCACTGTATTTCGTAAGGTTTCAGCTTCTCTTGGGACAGTTGAATTGCAATAATGGAAATGTATAAACTTAAGGCAATAGCTATTCCATATTGCCAAAATTCAGGAATTTCTATTGTTAGTGGTACAGAAAAGCGAGATGGTGCGTTATCCAAAATGATAGCTGCAACTGAAATTACTGACGTTCCTGCTCCAACTGCGCTCATAATTATGACTGCTAGTTGCCACTTGGTGCGAAGTACAAATAGATTCTTCAACATGGCTGGCAGCCAATCTTTGGCAAGTTTAGGAAGAAGCAGAAGAAATAAACCCATCAAAATAGGCAGGCGCAGGAAAAAAAGATATTTCCAGACAGCATCGGAACTTAGTAGCCATGTTGATAGAACTGCTAGCACTGGCAAAAACCAGATAAAGTTTTTCATATTTAAACCTCAACTTGTTATTGTCTTGTAACTAAATTCTAAACTTTGTGATTATTTTTCTGTTAAGAAAATATAAATTACTTTTTTTTAATATTCACAGGTAAAGAATTAAGCCTGTTGTTGAACTATATTAATAACCTACTTCCGATTGCCCTGTCGGTGAGAAAAAGTGAGTTTTTTCAGAAAATAATTGTAAATTTTGCGTAATGTTCTCATAAAAACTTAAAACTCATTGATATACTTTTATGCTCTACGCAATATGGGCAAAATCTCAATGATGTCCAATCTGTAGTCTTTTGGAAAAGTTGCTTAGGACACACCTACGCAGTAATTGCGGATAAGTTAAGTTTTGAACACGACTACATAAAACAAATTGGTTCCCAGTTGTAAGCCATCGACATAAACACCTTTCAATTAGATAAAATCAAACAAAGAAAGGCAACGAGCCAAACGGGGACAATCATGAACCAAGCCATTGAGGGAGTACGCTGGACAATTCACGATTTAGAGGTTCTACCCGAAAATGAGTGGACGCGCTATGAAATTATTAATGGAGAACTCTTTGTAACTCGCACTCCTCACCGCCGTCATCAACAAGTTTGTGGCAAAATATTCCGACAACTCGATGTTTGGTCAGATTCGAGTGGTTTAGGGGCAACAATTGTGGCTCCAAGAGTGATTTTTTCGCAAGCAGATAGCGTTATACCGGATGTAGTTTGGGTAAGTCGAGAACGACTGGCATAAATTGAAGATGAAGCGGGACATTTGACAGGCGCACCAGAGTTAGTAATAGAGGTTTTATCGCCTGGTAAACAAAACGAATTTCGAGACAAAGAAGCAAAACTGAAACTTTATTCAGTTCAAGGCGTGCGTGAGTATTGGATTGTTGATCGCTTTACTAAACAAGTTGAAGTTTATCGACGAGAAAAAGCACAGTTGGTTTTAGTTGCTACTTTGTTAGACGATGATGAAATAACATCGCCACTTTTACCCGGATTTTGTTGTTCTATCGGTTTATTTTTTCCTGAATAATCGCAAATTTGAAAATATTTATGGAAACCTAACTGCTAGATTTGGTAGGTCACTCAGGTGCTGCCTCCTAGTCAGCTAATAGGCAATGTAAACCAGAAAGTTGCCCCTGCATCCAATGCACTGTTTACACCGATTTCGCCGCCGTGAGCATGGATGATTTGCTTACACAGATACAATCCTAATCCCAAACTTACAGAATTGCCGATATTAGCACCCCGAAAGTAAAGGTCAAAAAGCCGCTCGCTTTGTTGTTGACTAATTCCCACACCATTATCACTAACAGTACAATAAATCATCTCATCCTTACGGGTAGCATTGATTGTTAAAAGCAATTCCGGGGGATTATGTTTGAGAGCGTTGACGATTAAGTTAGAAAAAACTCGCCATAGTTGCGTGGGATCGGCATTCACTAATGGCAAATCTGCGGATACCAAATTTGTCAGCTTGGCTTGATTTTGTGCTAGTAATGGCTCTAAATCAGCGATCGCAGCTTCGACAACTGTCAGTAATTGTACGGTTTGACGTTGTAAAACAACACCTTGCACCTCGCTGATATGAGTTTCCATTAATGAATTAATTAAGTTCAGTTGGCGATCGCTACTTTGAATCATCCGCTCTAAAATTGAGCGGGAAATCGCAATATTTTCCTCTGAACGGGCAAGCAAATTCTTCAGTACCATTAAAGTACCCAGCACTGGGTTGCGTAAGTCGTGGGAAACGGCATGGAAAAATACTCGTAGTTCTTCTTCAGTTTGCTTGCGCTGGGTAATGTCTTCAATCAAACCTTCGTAGTAAAGCAGTTTTCCCTCTTCGTCACGGACTGCGTAGGCTTTTTCTGAAATCCAGACAATACTCCCGTCTTGGCGATAAATTTGGGACTCGAACTCGGAAACACTGCCATACTTTTCCATCAAGCGCACAAATTCTGCCCGACGGTTCGGATCAACGTACAATTGTTCAATATCAGTGAAATTTGCTGTCACCTCGTCTACTAAGGAGTAGCCATAAATCCTCGCTAAAGCAGGATTTGCCGTAATGTAACGTCCATCGGGACTGCTTTGAAAAATCCCTTCAACGGCGTTTTCAAAAATGCTGCGATATTTAGCTTCAGCAACCTTGAGTTTTTGGTAGGCAGATTCCAGTTCTTGACGGGCGAAAAATTCAGAACGTTGTAGGCGATCGTACAGATAGACACCGATGTCACATATAGTACAAAACCAAAAAATGTATAAAATGAACGTTACATTATATATTCCTGGGTGATCGGGGATTGGTGTTTTTAGCCCAAGTGCTGTATTCACACCAAAATAGTAAATCAGCACACTTACTTGAGTCAGCAAGTGAAGAATCCAGCAAACAGGCATCAACACAGCTTGGCTCAAGAACAACAGCGACCAACCAATGGTATCGGGTAGTGCGAAACCTCTGATGGTTGCAAACAACTGCGACGCTAAACTAATTGACCAAGAAGACCCTAAAAATAATAAATCTGGACGATGACGACCTAATTTAGTTTTATGTAAGGCAAAGCAAATAATTAATGTTGCAAGCATTGCAACATTAATTACAATGCGTTGAGTTCTAAGTACTTCTGGCAGCTGCTGCAACTCTGCAAAAGGAAAAAACAAGCTGTAAATGTCTCGCAAAGTAAAAGACAACAGACAGATCAGCGCCAGCCATAACCATAAACGTAATCTTTGCCACAAAAAACGGTTACGCCAAGCTCTGTAAAGAGTAGTGATTCCATCTGTTGGTGCAGAAAAAGTTTTTCTCCACCAGCTTTGCACTGTTGTAAATGGAGTAGCCATTAGCATCCGAGCAACTTTGCCCATACCTTGAGGGTGTTTCCTTTACTCAACATTGCCATAAATAACACCCTCTCATTTTTTGGTGATTTATGGGCGATTTGTTGCGGATGAAGTCAAAAACTAGGGATGTAAGAGTGTAAGGGTATAGGGGTGTAGGGGAAATAATTAGTATTGGCTCTGAACCCACTACTAATTAAATACCACAAAACAAGTAAATTTGGTGTTGGCTCTGAACCCAAATAGCTCCTATTGTGGGGTGTACAACAAAGAATGATCCTCTGTTTGACCCTACACCCTTACACCCCTATACCCCTACACCCCTTTCTTGGTCAACAGAGGTAGTGTAAACCAGAAAGTTAATCCACGCTTGCGGTTACTCATAACACCGATTTCGCCACCATGCGCCTTAATAACTTTCCGACAAAGATACATTTTTAAGCCAATGCTTGTAGAGCAGCAATCTTGAGGATCGCGGACATGGAGATCGAAAAGGCGATCGCACTCTACTTTACTCATTCCCACACCGTCATCTTGAATCTGAGTGCGAATCATTCCGCCCTCAATGGTGGCACTCACAGTAAAATTTAATCCTGGTGGATTATTCTGCAAGCTATGTGTGATTAAATTTACCAAAACTTTCTGCAATCGAGTCCCATCTGCCATTACTAACGGTAAGTCTGCGGCAACCAAGTTCTTCAAAGTCGCTTGATTTTGTGTCAGCATGGGTTCCAACTGGACTAATGTTCCTCCCAGCAGGGTGCTAAATTGCACAGGTTCGATTTTGATCTCAATACCCTGTTTTTCACAGGAATTAATTTCTAGCAATGAGTTAATCATTGTTAGTTGGCGATCGTTGCCCTGAATCATTCGCTCGATGATTGAGCGAGATACTGGAATAGGAGATTGGGCATGGGGCATGGGGGATTGGGCATGGGAAAGAGGTAATTTTGTATTTTCCCCCTTGCCCCCTGCCCCCTGCTCCCCTACTTCTTCCCCAGTACAGAGGCGATTAATCGCGTCTGTACCCACTCCCTGATTTAACAAATTCTTTAACACCATCAAGTTACCCATCACGGAAGTTCGTAAATCGTGGGCAACTGTGTGCAAAACAACATCTTTGACGCGATGCAGTTTTTCAACTTCTTGCATTTTCTGCTGCAACTGTGCTGTTCGTTCTTGTACTTGGTGTTCTAAATTAGTGTTGAGTTCTGCTAGCTTTTGGCATATCTGACTTTGTTGAATCGCGATCGCTACCTGTTCTGACATTTGCTGTAACAAATCAATTTCTATTGGCTGCCAATGACGCGAACCTGAGCATTGATTGGCAATTAATGCACCAAATAATTCATTACCTAGCATAATTGGTACAGTTAAAGTCGCCCTCGTTTGGAATTTTTGAAAGTGCGCTTTTACTTTGGGAGATACTGTCATTTGCGTTACGTCTTCAACGACACGCACAAGATTATCTTTTAGTAAATTTCGTAATTCTTGTAAATAAGCTTCATCATTAGTAGACCAACCTGAAACTGATGGGTATTTGGGATCTACTGATTCAGCAAGAGTTCTGACTCCTAAATTGGCATTATTTAAACCAATAAAAACTCGATCTGCTTGGAGAAATTGCCTGACTTCCGTGACGGTGGTTTGAAGAATTTGTTCTAAATTAAGCGAAGACCGAATTCGCACTAGGGTTTCTGCCAACAAGCGATCGCGTTGGGCACAAAAGCGTAATTGTGCTTCTACCTGTTTGCGTTCTGTAATGTCGTGATGCACTGCTAAAATGGCAGGAACACCATCCAAATCAATGACTTCGGCTGAAAGCAGCGTTGTAATTATCTCACCAGATTTTTGCCGAAATTCAACTTCTAAGTTACGAGCGACTCCTGTGCTTTGCAACTCTTGCACTAAGTTTAGGCGATCGCGATCGTGTAACCAAAGATTTAACTCAAAAGAAGTTTTACCAATTGCCTCATCTCGCCCATAACCTGAAAAATTCACAAAACTGTCGTTAACTTCAATAAAGCGTCCTTCTTGCAGCGTGCTAATCGTAATTGAATCGGGGCTGCAACTAAAAGCTTTAGCAAATTTTTGAGCAAGATTTTGTAAGGCGACTTCTCCTTGTTTGCGATCTGTGATATCTCGGACAATTGCTAGTACCTCATCTGTACCACTAACTACCAACCGCGCCTCATAATCTCTGATTCCCAAAGATGTTGGTAGCTGATATTCACAAGTTTGCAAAATTCCAGAATCTAAAGTTTTAGCGATCGCTACTTGGCTAATGGCTGCAACATCACTCGGCAATAACTCTTGCAAGTTTTTTCCAACGATTTCTTCTCTCGATAGAGTGATATTTGCGCCCTCACTTTTCAAATCTAGATACTCGCCATCACGGCTAATGCGAAACATCAAATCGGGGATAGCATCTAAAATTGCTTTATACCGTGCCTCACTTTCTTGCAATTTTTCTTGGGCTTGTTTTCTGTCTGTAATATCTATAATCAAGCCATGCCAAAGAAAATCGCCTGCTGCTTGTAATTCGGGTTGTAAAGTACCTTGAATCCATTTAAGTTTGCCACTAGGTGTAACAATCCGACCTTCCCAATGCCAAGGTGTAAAACTAGTACGACAAACAGCAATAGATTCTGTAAAAGCTTTTATATCCTGTGGATGAATCAGTTTGTATAACACTTGAAAGTCTGCCTGTACAGCTTCTGGTTCTAATTCATACAAATATTTACAACCAGAACTAATATAAGGGATAAATATAGAACCATCCTGCCGTTGCAGAATTTGGAAAATCATCCCTGGTAAATTGGCAGCAATTGCTTCCAACAGAGGGATCTTCTCTGGTAGAAAATCTGGTTTATGCAGTGATTTGACAATTTCATCCACTCTTAGACCCTTTGATATATAAGCAATTGGCATAATATTCAAGGTAATCATAGCCATTGTAAAAGTTTTTAGCTGTCAGCGCGATCGCTCACAACAAAAAAAGTGGCTCTACTTTCAGAGTAGTTCTGGATGCTGCGATCGCATTCACCCAATCGGGTGAACCATTTGTCAAAGACCGAATCAGTTCAGGAGGGCTGAGTCACTTTCAGGCAAAGGTTTCATCCTTTTCTGAACACTAATACCGTTTCTCTGTAAAGCTGCGCCAAATTCTAGCTTTTTTTCAACGCAAAGGTGAGGCAGCGCAGTCAACTCCTGCGGGGAGACACCAAGGGCTATGGGGGTTTCCCCCATGAGCAACTGCCGACGCAGAGGTTAGCGCAAAGGTGAGGCAGCGCGGTCTTGGGGGTTTCCCCCATGAGCGACTGCCGACACAGAGGTTTTCTGAAGATAATTCGCTATGCCAGAACACCGCAGGCACCGCACTTCATATCGTTTAGCCTTAGTTGCAGTAAACCAAGCCGACTTTGATCGCAACAATCAGATAGAAAGTAGTTTTTCGATACAGCTAATCTATTCTCATTTAGAACATGAATAGATTTACCAACATGGAGAAATTAACGATGCGTTTTTAGGAGTGGATAGTTTCTGTATTATGGGAAGGCTCGGTCTTTTTTATCAAGAAAGGCAGGAGGACGTTTGGCGAACCCTCAATCGAGCCACAGAGGTTAGGAGGAAAACCCACCATTTTTTGCTGCACTAGCCAGTATTTCATATTCAGGTTGTAAAACGGACATAATAATCAGGGAATTATAACCATTTTCTGATTTTAGACATTCGCGTAGCTTTCCTTCTACAACAAAACCAGCAGCTTTGTAGACAGCCTGAGCACGATGATTTTGCTCTTTAACATCCAGCCACAACCGATGTGCTTTGTGTGTCTCAAACACCAATTTCTTAATCATTTCAACAGTGTCTTTACCGTAACCTTGCCCCTTTTGGGCAATCGCAATGCGACGAAACTCAATACTCTGATTTGAATTAAGTAGCCCAGCCAAAATAACGTAACCAATTTTTATTTCTGTTTGCACAATCAGATGAGCAATATCAGAATCAGCGATCGCTTGAAGATGCTGTTGATATGACCAAGGAATGATGTACTGTCGATTATCGTCATCATACTCGACTTGCAGAACATAATCGAGATCGGCTTCTTGTGTTTTGCGTAGACTTAAATTGTGCATTATCTCACTGAACAACGTATTATCATCACTAATAAAAAATATATTGAAGGAGGCATCAATGCAATTACAACAAACACCAGTCTTAGAAGAAACCTTTTGGCAAGCAGTTCTCAATCGAGATCCAACTTTTGAAGGCAAGTTTTTCTATGGTGTTCGTTCTACAGGTATTTATTGCCGACCTATTTGCCCTAGTCGCAGACCGAATCGCAATCAAGTTTGTTTCTTCCAGTCGGTACAAGATGCTGAAATTGCAGATTTTCGACCTTGTAAGCGCTGTCAGCCACAATTTGAAATAGTTCCAAATACAGCCAAAATTTTAGCAGCGTGTCGATATATTGAAGCACAAGTTGACCACATTCCAACCCTCTCGGAATTATGCTCTCAGGTGGAAATGAGTCCCAGCTACCTGCAAAGAATATTTAAGCAAATAATTGGCGTATCACCTTTTCAATATGCAGATGCGCTGCGTAGCCAGCGATTGAAACAGCGTCTCCAGTCGGGGGAAGAAATTGCTGATGCCGTTTACGACACGGGGTATGGTTCAAGTAGTCAACTTTATGAGAAAGCACCTAAACAACTGGGAATGACACCAAAAACTTACCAACAAGCTGGAAAGACAATCAGCATTGTCTATGCGATCGCTCCATGTCCGCTAGGATATTTGCTTGTGGCAACAACAGAGAAGGGTATCTGTGCCGTAAAATTAGGTGATGAAGCAGACAAGCTTGAATACATTTTGAAGCAGGAATTTCACCAAGCGCAGATCGTGCGTGACGATCGCACACACAAAGACTGGATACAAGCAATCCTCGACTTGATTGCAGGAGGCGAGGCACATCTTGATTTACCACTTGATATCCGTGGGACAGCATTTCAGAAACAAGTTTGGCAAGCATTACAAAAAATTCCCTATGGCGAAACACGCACTTATGCCGATATCGCCCGTCATCTTGCCAAACCCCAAGCAGTCCGCGCGGTGGGTAATGCTTGTGGTGCTAATCAGATCGCGCTGATTGTACCATGTCACCGGGTGCTGCGGAGTGATGGCAGTCTTGGTGGTTATCACTGGGGAATTGAGCGAAAACAAAAACTGCTTACACAAGAGTCGAAATTTTACAAACATGACTCAAACACCTGAATTAGAATCGCTGACTGAAGAAAGTTTAACCCGTGGTTTAATGGTGCTTGCCAATCTTGACAACGATTTGGCTCGAATTTTAGAGACACTGGGGCCTCCACCAATATGGTCAAGAGAACCAGGTTTTGCAACGCTTCTGTGCATCATTCTGGAACAACAAGTTTCCTTAGCGGCTGCAAAGGCTGTATTTACCCGACTATGTGGAGTTGTTGTTACTCTAACACCAGAAAATTTTCTGACATTAGATGATGCTCAATTAAGAGCAATTGGATTCAGTCGGCAAAAGATTCTATACTGTCGTGGATTGGCTCAGGCAGTTGCAACTGGTCAGCTTGACCTAACTAAGCTGGAAACAATGGACGAAACTACTATCAGAACTGAGTTAAAGCGTCTCAAAGGTATCGGAGACTGGACAGTTGATATTTATTTGCTAATGGCGCTGCAACGTCCTGATGTCTTTCCCAAAGGCGATTTAGCGATCGCGATCGCTTTCCAAAAACTCCAAAACTTGGCAACGCGCCCAACACCCGCACAACTAGAAGAAATGACACAGCACTGGCGTCCGTGGCGAGCCGTTGCTGCCAGACTTCTATGGCACTACTACTTGAGTAATGCCACTGTTAAGTCAGTTACAGTTTCCCAGTGAATACCTTTTCAGCCGGGCCTGTCATGTAAACCCGTTGGTCGATTTCTGACCATTCAATTTGCAAGGGGCCACCAGGTAATTCTACAGTCGCGGTGCGATCGCATTTCCCAGTTAACACACCAGCTACTAAAGAAGCACAAGCACCAGTCCCACAAGCTAATGTAATCCCAGCACCCCGTTCCCATACCCGCATTTTCAAATAGTCACGGCGTACCACTTGAATAAATTCGGTATTTATGCGTTGAGGAAAAACTGGGTGATGCTCAAATTTCGGGCCGATGGTTTCTAACTCAATTGCTGCGACATCTTCCACAAAAGTAATGCAGTGGGGATTTCCCATATTTACACAGGTAACATCCCAGGTTTGCCCCGCTACCTCTAACGGCTGAGAAATTACTTTTTCTTGGGCGGGTGCAAGGGTAGTAGGAATTTCACTAGCGAGTAACCTGGGTAAACCCATGTCTACTTTTACTTGACCATCAGATAAGAGTTGGGGAGTCATTACACCACCCAAAGTATGAATGCGATATGAGTCTTGATTGCGGGATTCGCCTTCTAAGTCTGCTAAAAAGCCAGCTAAACAGCGAATGCCATTGCCACACATTTCTGGTTCTGAACCATCGGAATTAAAAATTCGCATGGTATAGTCAGTGCCATTTTCTCCAGGTAGGGCAAAAATTACACCATCAGCACCGATGCCAAAGTGGCGATCGCACAACTTGATGGCTTGCTCTGGAGTCACTACAGGCAAAGATGATGAGCGATTGTCAATCAAAATAAAGTCGTTGCCTAGACCGTGATACTTAGTAAATTCGATTGCCATTTCTTCAAGGATGAATTATCAAGGATTAGTTACTCTTTATTTTGCCTTGTAGGTTCATCTTTACTAAAAATGCTTACCGAATTTGACACCACTTTACCCAGTATTAGACAAGTCCAAAACCTGATTAAACAAACAACGCCAGTAGAGTTAAAGCTGCTGACTGGCAATGTACTCACAGGAAAGGTTTTATGGCAAGATCCACAGTGTATCTGTATTGCGGATGAAAACAGTCAGCACACCGTTTGGAAACAAGCGATCGCCTACATTAAGCCGAAAGTGAGTTAAAAGTGAGGAGCAGGGGGAATACTCCTTCTGTTCTGCCGCAAAACGAAGTGGAGCAAGGGTTTCCATCCCCATCTGAACCTCCCCCTGCTCCCCTGCCTCTTTTTGAACCCCTATTCCTCGTCACTGGACTGAGGTTTTTGCAGCACAAACCCACCTATTGCGTCCTTGTTCTTTAGCTTTATACAAAGCTTTGTCTGCTGCATTAATTAAGTCTTGAGCTGAACTTTTATCTGTTGGTCTTTGAATTGCAACACCTAAACTGACAGTCACAAAATATTGTAAGTTATTCTTTTTTTTATGGGGAATCTTTAATTCTTGAATAGATTTTTGAATCAACTTAGTTACTTTAATCGCACCTGATTCGTTCATATTTGGCAAAATGACAATAAATTCTTCACCACCATAACGAGCTAGTAGATCGGTAGGACGCTTTAATACAGATTGTGCTGCACGAGCAACTTGTATTAAGCATTCATCCCCAGCTAGATGTCCATAAGAATCGTTATAATCCTTGAAATAGTCAATATCAAACATAATTAAAGATAAATAATTTCCATTTAGTCTTAGTTGATTCCATTCCTCCTCTAAAAACTGATCGAAACAATGACGGTTGGCGACTTGGGTTAGAGCATCTAGCTTACTAAGTTTTTCTAGCTGAGAATTTGCTAGTTCTAAAGCATGGTTTGCTTGAGCAAGTTGATTAGCTTGAGAGCGAAATTGCTCTAATAATTCAGAATGTTCTAAAGCTACATTAAACTGAGCGGCTAACTGTTGGATAAATTGAATTTCCGACTTTTTCCACTCGCGTGAACAATGGCACTGATGAACACATAGTAATCCCCATAAAGCTTTTCCTTTCATTAAAGGTGCAACAATTTGTGCCTTGATTTGAAATTGCTCTAACAGGTGAATGTGGCAATCCTTTAGCCCAGCTTGATAAATATCTGATACTACCTGTATACGCCCTTGGTGATAAGCAACTGCATATTGTTCAGCAAAACAATCATCCTTTACCTTGATGGCGATCGTAGAATCGTAGTCAGGCAATACATTCTCAGAGACAAATTTACCAGAGGTATAGTTCAATTCCGGGTCAAATTGAAAAATACTGACGCGATCGCTACGGAGAGCCTTACGAATTTCTCGTACAGTAGTCTTAAACAAGGTGTCTAGATTCAGAGATTCACGAATTTCAGCAACTAAATTAAATAGAATATCCTGCTGTTGATTCGCTTTATACAGTTCTGCTGCTTTTTGTTCTGCTTGAGCTAAAAATTCTGCTTGTTTAACTGCAAATCCTAACTGTATTGCAATCTGAGACAGAAACTGAATTTCTAATTTTTTCCATTCATGTGGCTGTGAGTGCTGATAAGCAGCAAGCACTCCCCATAGTTTTTTTCCAACAAAAATTGATGCAGTTGCATAAGCTCTAATATGGAACTGTTCTAAAATTTCTAAATGGCATTGAGACAAGCCTGCTGCGTAGACATCTGAAACAACTAAAGTTTCATTATTACGATACCGCCCACCTTGATGTTCTTGTAGATAAGAGTCATTCCAAACTGTATTTTTTCCTAATGTCTCTACATCATCCCATCCAGTCTCTGCAAACTCAAAGTCGCTGACAAATTCTCCACCCCAGTTTTCATAGAAACGATAAACAGCAATCCTCTCGACGCGGAGTAACTTGCAAGTTTCTTTAGTGGTTGTACGAAAAATTGTTTCTAACTCAAGAGAAGCTCGGATTTTGCTAATTACTCGGTAAAGCGCCCTTTCTTGCTTTTCGAGCTGCTGAATTTGAACTTGTTGATCGTGGAGTTGAGTTTCTAAATTACTAACACTAGGCTGTCCTAAAAGCTTACAGAGTAGATTAGCAGATACTTTCGTAATAATACGTAAACTTGTGTACAACATTATAAGTATAGTTTCAGTAATACGTTAAGTCTTAAAAAGCTTGCTCACATCACAAAGGATTTTGGATAAAGCACAATATTATACAGTACAGTAATTATCATTATCGCCAAAGTATCTGATAACTGAAAATATGAGATGAAAAAGTATTGTAAAGACAAAATAAATTTGTAAAAAGTAAAGCTAAATTCTTAGATAAATTCAATTATCAAACAAGATAATCAAATTCAGTAGACCGAAAACTTCTGCGATTGACAAAAATCAAGTAGATGACCCCATTAAGTACTTTTCTGCAAAAGAGAATCAAAATTTAGAGTAGTCAAAGCCAAAAGATCGTCAGTTCTCAAGCTTGATTTGTCGCCTTACCCCACAACCACTTTTCAAACATCCTCTTAAGCTCTCACGGATGGACTGTTACCGAAACCGATCTGCATTATCAAAAGCGATATTATCCTAGAAGAATATGAAAAAGCACCTCAAATAGCCAAGTCACTACCACCTCAAAGGCGCGATCGCTATATTGAGCCGCTTACCTTGCAGAGTCTTAAAGCTTAATCAGTCACACTATCCGTAGGTAAAAACTCTTTGAGCGCTTCTGCCTTACCAGCTTTCGCCATTGGGATCGAAAGAGGTACTGAACTAGCGATCGCAAATAACTGTTCTAGTTGACTCAAACCTGTCAAGCCACCACATAATAATACTTGGTCGCTGATTCGCAAGTCCATGCCGCCATCAGGATAGCGAATAAATTTACCATCGCGCCGGATCGCCTGTACCTGTACTCCATACTGCTTACCGATCTCTAAATCTTTAAGGGTTTTACCTAGTGTTGGCGCATCTGCATTAACTGTAACCCACTGGCAAGCACTATTTTCTCCAGGAACAACAGCTTGTCCTTTAGCTAATTCTGCTAAAGCCGCTAGTTCTTCATCTGCTCCCACCACCAGCAAGCGATCGCCTTCTGCCAATTTGGTTTGATTATTGGGATAATCAATTTCATCGCCGTTAACGCGGCGAATTGCCATTAAACTCACTCCTGTTAAATAGCGCATATCCGCCTCTTCTATACTCATGCCAATTAAGGGCGAATTAGATGGTAAAGGATACCAGCGCTGATTTAAATCGCGGGTTTCTTGGCGCAAATCACGAGCAACTTCAATTGCAGAACGCTCTGGGCGCAAATCTAAGTAATGATCGTTGCGGATTTGCTGCATTTCTCGTTGTACCACAGGTGGCGACAACAAGCCTAAGCCAGTTAATAAATAGGTTGCCATTTCTAAGCTGGCTTCAAACTCTGGTTGCACAACTTCTCTGGCTCCCAATTGATACAGCACCTCAATATTTTTATCTTGGGTAGCACGGACAACCAAATCTAATTCTGGGCGCAATTCCAAAGCGCGTTTCAAGCAAAGACGGGTACTCATGGGGTCTGGGAGTGCGATCGCCATTCCTTTGGCGTGATTCACCCCAGCGGTTTCCAGAACATGTAAACTCACGCAATTGCCATAGACATAAGACACCCCAGCCTCACGCAACTGCTGAATTCTACTCTCCGATTGGTCGATTACCACTACAGGTAGATCGTGTTGCTGCAACAACTTCACCAAATTCTTGCCGACTCGCCCATAGCCACAAACTACTACATGGTCTTTAAAGGGCAAATCTTTCGACACATCCCGCACCTCATCTTCTTCTAAGTATGGTTTCAACCAAGGCATTGATTCGGCAAAGTTAAATAAAAATGGCACTAACCGCAGGACAAAGGGAGTCAGCATGAGAGTGACTGCGGTAGTTCCCAAAATTAATAAGTATATTTGTCGGGACACTAGCCCCAAAGATTGCCCTTCGCTAGCGAGAACAAAAGAAAATTCTCCAATTTGCGCCAATCCCAAACCGGCGATTATGGCTGTTTTCAAAGGATAGCGGAACAGTTTCACTAGGGGGGTGATAATCAAAAATTTACCTACGAAAACTATTGCTACCAATTCCAAAATCAATTCCAGGTTGTTCCACAAAAACACTGGGTCAATTAACATCCCAATGGCGGCAAAAAATAAACTGGCAAAGATATCTCGCAGTGGTTCTACATAAGTCAGGGTTTGATCGGCGTACTCCACCTCAGAAATCATCAAACCCGCGACAAATGCGCCCATCTCAATGGACAGCCCCAAATGCTCTGTCAATAGGGCAATACCCAAACACAGGGCTACAACTCCTAATAAAAATAGTTCTTTACTTTCGGTACGGGCTAGCAGTTGCAACAAAGGCGGTATCAGCCAAATCCCCGCAGCTACTGCCCCAGCCGCAAATAAACCAATCGAAGCTAGCGCTGTTAAAACGGCGATACCAATAGTTTCTGCTGGTTGGTTGAGGGCTGGTAAGACTGCTAACATTAGTCCCAGCGCCAAGTCTTGGACTACCAAAATCCCTAGCATTACTTGCCCGTGGGGCGTTTCTGTTTCGTTGCGCTCCATCAAGCACTTAAGGACAACCGCTGTGGAAGACAAGGAGAGAATACACCCCAAAAACATCCCCTTTGCAGGTAAGGCTCCCCAGGCTCCGCTTAACCCGCATATTAAAACCGTGACCAAAATCGTCAAAGCAATCTGGAGTCCACCTCCACCAAGAGCGATCGCTTTTACCTTCTTGAGTTCCGTAAAAGAAAATTCCACACCCAAGGCGAATAACAAAAAGGCGACCCCGAACTGTGCCAGAGTCTCTACTTGAATAAGTTCTTTAATCAATCCCAGTCCCGTTGGCCCAACGACTATCCCGCCAATGAGATACCCCAGCAGCACGGGTTGTTGCAAAAGTGCCGCGAATAGTCCGCCACAAGCTGCAACGCCTAGAACTAAAACTAAATCAACAATTAACCGAAAATCTTCTTGCACCAGTTTTAAAAGAACTATTAAGACCTATTAATTCAGGATACAAAGTTTTATATATCCCAGGATAGTTTGTTTAGATATTGGGCATGGGGCATTGGGCATTAAATTTTAGGCGAACCAAGGGCATTCAATAATAGCAGTGACCACGGCATTTTTATATCGGGTATGAGCCATGAGTACTTTCTCAGTACAGGCAATGCAGCCGGGAGTACAAAACGCAGAGAGCGTAGCGATGCGGGCCGATCGCCATTTTCATCTACAAGATTATGTTTCTTAGCCAGTTCGGCAACAATCTGTACACGTCCTGTACGGCGGATAACATTTGGTTCACTAGCAAGTGCAGCGATCGCTCGTCCAGTTAATAAGGGAGTTTCCCAATTGTAGCGATCGCTCAAGAATGAGTTTTTCCGGTCAGTAGCATTGGTTTGATTCATTTCAGAAGCAAAACGGGAAAAAAGCTCAGTACCAACAATACCTGGCCAAATTGAAACAGAAGCGACGTTATGGGGTTTTAACTCAACAGCCATATTAGCAGCTAGGCGATCGCAAGCTGCTTTGCCAACACCATAAGCTATATCAAAGAGATAAAACATACTACCCCACGAGGAAATGGTGCAAATGAGTCCAGAGTTACGCTTAGTCATCATCCGAGCCGCAAAAACACTCGCAACATAGTGGCTGCGAAGACCAACGTTGTTGCTAGCATCCCAAAGACTTGGTTCAGAATCCCAAAAGGGCTGCCCCTGAGCGTCTTTTACTGCCTGAACTCCTGAGTAAGCATTATTTACCAGTAGATCGAGTTGTCCATTCTGTTCATCTTGAATGCGATCGAAAAGCAAACGCACCTGCTCATCGTCGCTGTGGTCTACTTGGACGGGAATGCATACACCACCGACTTCCTCAATGGCTGATTTCGTATCACTAAGACTACCTGAAACCCCATCACTGGAAGAGTTGTTGAGGCTGCGACCCGTGATGTATACAGTTGCGCCGGCTTCACCAAGACCAATAGCAATTCCCCTACCAATTCCCCGCGTAGCACCTGTTACCAAAGCCACTTTACCTTCAAGGTGTTTCATGAGCGCTCATTTCTAATCTTTTACCGTTAAATATTGATTATTACAATATTCTTTCGTAGCTGTGACTGAAATAACTTCTACTTCTATCGGTTTTTCTTTAGTTCCGTCGATCAGAAACTCACTAGCTCCTTCACGAGGTTTTTTTGGATTTCCCCAATCATAGGTATAACCTAAACCTGTCCAAGGATAATGTTCTTGACTACCAACTGCATAAGAAGTTGTGTATATCTCTTGCAAAATCGGATAACTAGCAGGAATCGGTATATCAAAAACATTACAACTAGAATCATTAATTTCTGGATCGACACATGGTCTACTTAAATCTTCAGCTTTCACCCACATTTCTACAAAATGTGTCTTATTTGAATTTCTATTTAAAATTAAGCCTAAATACTGCTGTAACCTCAGAGAAAGCATGATATTACCGGGAATATTTATGCCGATACCCTTACAATTTTGACAAAATTCTTTAACTTGAGGAACTGCTGTTAACCAAGTCCGTGCTTCTATGCTTTTTTTTGTACCTATTTTCCAATCTTCATTTGGGTTTTTGACATATTTCCAACTCGCCATCAAATATTCAATTTTGCCGTTATTTTCTCTCCACTTTACTTGAGGATTAGTTTTTGACAATGACCAAAGATTTTTTACTACTTTATCTTCACTTGGTCTTTTTGCATCCTCAATCGCTGTATCTAACTGCCTTTTCAGAGCTTTATAACTTTCGGGTTTATTTTTATCCAGATACTCATTGACATTTGCGTTGCTTTCTGATTGCGCTAATAAATATTTTCTGAGGTTTGATGTACTCTGTATGGGAATTTCTGTAGCTAGCAAACTGGAATATCCAACTGCCAAAAATGTACCTGCCAAGCCTAAAAATACTTGAGTCTTTAATTTTTTCATTAAAATAATCCTGTGGATTTCCAACAATAGGGTGAATGTTCCATCCCATATAAATATGGGTTCAACTCAAAGATTGAATCTGATTTTATATTTATGTTTGGCTAAGATAATATTGTGCTTAATATTTTTAATTAACTCTATCTGTATAAAAATGAATATTTTTGAGGTAGTAGTACTCTCTCAAGAGTAAATTGATGGATAAGCAAGTTCGTAGTCAGGACTTTAGTCCTTATTTTTTCAGCACTAAAGTCCTGACTACAAACTTTTCATTACTATAGCAATCGAAGTATAGGTTAGGACGTTAAACGAATAGCTGTATCAACTCTCTCCCGAAAATTTTCGATAGTACCAACTGATTTTCTGACTCGGTTTTTTATCGTAAACCAATAATGTTCAATATCGTTTAAATCAGGAGAGTATGGTGGTAAATACTCAAGTTCACACCCGACAGATTCAATTAATTCACGAATTCTCTGAGATTTGTGGAAAGTGGCATTATCTAAAATAACTGTCTGTCCTGATTTGAGTTCAGGTAAAAGTTTTTCTGCAAGCCATTTCTCAAAAACTAATCGATTACACGAACCTTCACTCGTTCAATGGGGCAATTAACTCTCCTTGGCATAAAGCACTCATAATACTTACTCTCAAGTTTCTTCTTCCTGATTTTAAATCGTAAAACCTTTCTCCTTTGGGGTTCCATCCAAAACCATAGTCTTCTCTATTATCTATTCCTGACTCATCAACGTAAACTAGCTTTGAGCGTTCTTTTTGGCTGATTTTGCCTTGAAATTCCTGCCTTTTTTCTTCATCCCTTTCTCTATACCCGTAAGTTTTTTTTCGGATATAACCAATTTTTTTTAAAGCTTTTCCTATAGTGCGATCGCTAATCTTTTCTGGCCAAGCTTCTGCCATTTCTGCTTGAGTTTTGCTGCCATTTATTTGCACAAACTGCTGAAATTTCTCTAAATCATTAATTTTCGGCTTATATCCTTGTTGATAGCCTACTTTCCCCTGATAATCTCCTGTATCTTCTCTCTTCTTTAAGCAAGTATCTATTGTATTACGGCTAATTTGAAAGATGCGACTGGCTTGAGTTTTTCTCATCCCACCATCAATCGCATTAATCACCCTAGTTCTTAAATCGTAACTATAAGATGCTGGCATTTTTTTCTATTATGTCCTAATCTATGCTTTGACTGCTATAACTTAGCAAAGTAGTAGTCTGCCACAGGCATCACAACAGATTAATAAAGCTAGTAGTCAGTAGGGGCTATTATTTTTTACTCAGCACTTTCTTTTTCAGGCTGACATATCTGCGACAGGAAGCGATCGCAGTTAATCTCAAAAATTTGCGTATAATTACTTAAAAATTTCAGCCATTTTCCGAAAAATCGACTATACTCTACGGATACAGCAATGCTCTTTAGTCTGTCCCTGGAAAATCTTATGAGGCAACCCTAACAATCAATCGCCTGCAGAAAACATTGTTTTATCGTTTATATGAGGGGTCTAACCCTCTATTTATCATCTCTATCCACCACTGGGAAGGGGTTTTGGTCAAGCCATGCTTGTTGGTAATCAGCTTGAGCGTTTATTGACAGGATGACGCTGGCTAAACAAGCGATTAAACTATGGATAATGTCAAGCAATTGTTGCTTTTAACACCACTTACATAAATTTAATCTCATTGTCAAATCTAAAACCTCATCCTGTTATATAAAATACCAGTTATGTCAGCGTATCAAGGAAGTTGTGGGGAGACCACCGATTTGATTATTGGTGTTCACAACCAAGAAAACCTCGAATTACCAGCAAATTCTGCTCCTGTGGGTGCTCTTGCCACAAGACAAGGAACTTTTTCTACGTTTCTTGCTCCCTTGACTCAGGATACTTTTAAACAGGTCGTTAAGGATGTCGAGCAAAAATTACAGATTGTTCATCAAACCCTATCAATGCTTGATTCTCATGGGTTTGAAACTCTTCTGCAAGAAATGTTGCATTCGATTACCTTGAAAACCGGGGAATTACTAGGAGCAGACCGGACAACGATATTTTATATTGGATGAAGAAAAACAAGAACTCTGGTCAATTTTGGCTGAGGGGGAGGGCGGTCGCTCTTTAGAAATCCGCATCCCCGCCAATAAAGGCATTGCTGGGGAAGTCGCCACCTCCAAACAAGTTATCAATATTCCCTTTGATTTTTATAGTGACCTGCGATCGCATTTTGCCCAAGAACAAGAAAAGAGAACTGGCTATCGCACCTACACGATGTTAGCTTTGCCACTCTTAAATGAACATGGGCAATTAGTTGCAGTAGTGCAATTACTGAATAAATTAAAATCTGGGAATAATCACAATGCTCCACTTGCAGAGCGCATTGATAACAAAGGTTTTACTTGTGCTGACGAACAATTATTTCAAGAATTTGCCCCTTCGATTCGCTTGATTTTAGAGTCCTCGCGCTCTTTTTATGTCGCCACCCAAAAACAAAGAGCAGTGGCGGCGCTGATGAAGGCAATCAAGTCCCTCTCTCAAAGCAGTCTCGACTTAGAAGACACCCTCAAACGGGTGATGGATGAAGCCAAAGAATTGATGAATGCCGATCGCAGTACACTATGGTTAATAGACCGCGATCGCCATGAATTATGGACGAAAATTACTCAAGATGATGGTTCAACCAAAGAGTTACGAGTCCCGGTAGGTAAGGGCTTTGCTGGCATAGTAGCGGCTTCTGGCAAAAAACTGAATATTGGCTTTGATTTGTACTACGATCCTGACTCAGAGACAGCCCAAAAACTAGACCAGCAAAATGGCTATCGCACCTGTAGCTTGCTTTGTATGCCAGTATTTAATGCCGATCAACAACTGATTGGCGTTACCCAACTCGTAAATAAAAAGAAATCCGGGGATTTTCCCCCTTATAATCCAGCTGATTGGCCCAAAGCTCCCGACTGCTTCCAAGCTAGCTTTGACCGCAACGATGAAGAGTTCATGGAAGCTTTTAATATTCAAGCGGGAGTAGCGCTGCAAAATGCCCAGTTGTTTGCCACAGTCAAACAACAAGAACAAATGCAACGGGATATTCTGCGTAGTCTTTCCAATGGAGTGGTTTCCACTGACAAAACTGGGTTAATTATCGCCGCCAATGAAAGTGCCAAACGTTTGCTAGGACTGGAGGCAGAAGACCGATTAGAAGGTAAATTAGTTACTGATACGATCGGCATTAAAGAAGGCGACTTTAGTAAGTGGTATCAGGATGCTTTACATGCAGTTGACTTAAAAGGCCGCCAGCAATATTACCCCGATCGCACACTCATAACCACTGATACAGAACAGCACAGTATTAATTTATCGATTAACACAATTGCCGATGCTAGCGACCAAGAGCAAGTCCGTGGGGCGCTGGTAGTCATGGAAGATATTAGTGATGAAAAGCGGCTCAAGAGTACGATGTACCGCTACATGACCCAGGAATTAGCCGAAGAATTGCTGAAATTAGATGACGCTAAACTCGGAGGCGATCGCAAAGAAGTTTCGATATTATTTTCCGATATTCGCGGCTACACCACTTTGACGGAAAACTTGGAAGCAGAAGAAGTGGTGAGTATGCTCAATGAATATTTTGAATCAATGGTGGAGGCAGTCTTTAAACATAAAGGCACCCTTGACAAATATATCGGCGACGCCATCATGGCTGTATTTGGTTCTCCTCTACCATTAGAAGAACACGCTTGGATGGCAGTACAAACATCCTTAGAAATGCGCGATCGCCTACACGAATTTAATCAACGTCGCCATACAGATGATAAGCCCAGAATTAAAATCGGCATTGGCATCAATTCTGATACCGTGATTAGTGGAAATATTGGCTCTAGTAAGCGGATGGAATTTACTGCGATTGGCGATGGCGTTAATCTTGGCTCTCGATTAGAAAGTGTTAGTAAACAGTATGGTTGCGATATTATTATTAGCCATAATACCTTTAAACCATGCCAAGATCATATTTGGGCTAGGGAACTAGATTACATTCGTGTCAAGGGTAGAAACGAACCAGTAGCCATATACGAATTACTGGGTTTGCGTTCCAATCCGATTGAAAGCGAAAAATTGCAAGTGATTGAGCACTATCATAAAGGGCGTGAGTATTACCTCAAGCGGCAGTTTTCTCGTGCCAGGGCTGAGTTTGCTAATGTGTTGGCAGCAGACAGCCAGGACAAAGCTGCTATGTTGCATCTGTTGCGTTGTCAGCATTGGTTACAATCGCCCCCAACAGAATCAGATTGGGATGAAGGAGTTTGGACATTTCAGGAGAAATAAACTAGTACCGCAAGGCGGAATTCAAAATTCAAAATTCAAAATTAATACAGCGTAAGCATTTCATTGGTTTTGAATGGGTGGTTTATTTACACCGTACTGCACTAGTCAAAATTTTTGTTTTCTTTTTAAAAGATTAGATTCTTCTGATTACTTATGTCAATTTTGATTTAATAAAATATAACTAATTAATTTTAACTCACTCAAATAATCTTTTATAACTACAATGATAGTGAACTAGATAATATTCAGCCTTAAATCTTTAAAAGAATAGGCTGTTTAAATCGAGTAATTTTATATATTATGAAATTAAACAATATGTTGAAAAATAACTTTTAGTAAATCTCCTTGTTTAAAAGGCTTAGTTAAATAGCCTGATGCTCTGACCATCTTTGCTTTGGCTCTATCTAGAAATCCTACTTTTTCTGACACCATAATCACAGGTGTATTTTTAAAATATGAGTGTTTACGCAGCAAAGAGCAGAGTTCATATCCATCTAGATTAGGCATTAATATATCCAACAAAATTATGTCAGGTTTTATACGGATAATCTGCATTAAAGCTTTTAAAGAATCAGTGACTCCGATAACAGAAAAAGTTTGCTCATCTAAATAACTTTTAATAGCATTCAATACTGTAGGACTGTCATCAATACACAAGATTGTATAGATTTTTCTGTCAGCAGACGGTTGGATGATTTGCTGACCCCTGTTTTCATCAGTATTAATAGAGTAGGCTGCTGCTTTATAGCCGTTTATTTTAGGCAACTTTGGCGTAGTTTTGACTTTAGGTTGTAGCTCATTTATTTGGAAAAATTGTGAGGTATGCGATTGATAACTTAGCGATGTTTGATGATAAACCGCTTCTCTACGAGAGGCTTCTCTTTCAAAGACGCTAACGCGAACACCAACGTTTCGGGGCGTTAAACATTGTTCAACTAATAAACGGAGATTTAGATGACAAAACTTTGGCATATCATCGAGAAAGCTCTCAGGAATAAATTCATAACTTCCCTCCTCTAAATTCAAAAATGACTCCAGAACTTCTAGCGCCAATTGCTCTATCAGCATTGCGGCTTGAGAGGAACTGATATATTTCTGATTGACTAACCAACAAATAGCCAGATAATCTGGGTTTGGTATTGCCTGATTTTCAATACCAGTTTCAAATATCGCCCGCAACTGGTCTTTGATTCCGTCAGGGAGAGTAGAAATTTGCTGACTCAAGCATTGCAAATTTCTGTAAAGCGGCTCAAACATTTTCTCTGAGTAACAGGCATAAATTAGTTTCCCCTCATCTACATATATTGACCAAGAGCCTGATGTACTAAACACCTGTAAACAACCAGTAACCGACTTACCAGTGATTTTTTTCAACAAAGTTAGGGGCTGGAGCTTTTGGAAAAATCTGTATCTACTAATCGGAAGTGTCTTCATTGGGATAGCTCTGGAATAAAATTAACATTTGCAGGTAAAATTAGTGAATTACCTTTTCGGAATTCACCCTGACTTTGTTGGAAGCACTGTCAGATAAATATAACGGTCATATTTGAGTTAGTACAGAGATTCCACACCCCCCAACTCTTAATTCACCAATCTCGGTTAAGCTATAATCCACGAGTTACAACTAAACCAATTCATGCTACTGACCAATAGCAAAATTGCCTGACTAGTTGCCAGGATATAGTATTTCAAAAATTAGATTGGTTTTCTGTATCTTTAGCTAATCTAGCCAATCTAACAGTAACTCAAGTGGCACACAAAGACCATTGGCTCTCGCCCATCAGTCACAAAAGTATCATTGTTATCCGTATTTTGCAGCTTAAAATTATAGATACTTTAGTTCTCTTGCAAAAGTTTTTTGTCCCTAATCCTAAAGTCTGGAGCGACCAAAATCTACTGTAATGTAAACGTAAATGTTTCTCCATCAAGGCTTATAGGCATTAAGTCCGCGCTGACAAAGTATGTTTTTATATCCGTGACGAAAGTCGTCAGCTACTTTTCAAGAAGTTTATTCTTGAGTATAACTTCACCAGAGAAAAAGTATTATTAAAAACTAAGCATTCCAAAAGTTCAATACCTTACTTAAGTTTGTGATTGTAGAGCAACTCTTAATCTTGGGATTTGGCAAAATTATCACTTGCACAACAATAATGGAAAACCTCCGGTCAAGAATGAGTTTGCTGATAATTGCCGCCATGATGGTGTGTGGTGAGATGCACAGGCGACCAAATCAGCAGAAGGGAATCTCTTCATAAGTACTGGAAACGGGTTCTAATGTTGTGTGGGGCTAAATAGTCATCCTGCACAAATTGGAGTGACAAATTCAAGAACTTACAGGGAAATCCTTGATTAGTAGTAGATACCTGCAAAATAGCTGTTTTCAGCTAGATGGTAGATAACAAGTAACATACTCACTAAAACTTAGATTACTATAATTTTCAAAAAAAGTTACCAGAAATATATAAACTTCATGATAAATCAGTAAAGTAAACATGAAAACTAATTAATATTATCTTCCAGAAAATTGTTATAAATATTTATTTGTTTAGATATCCGGGAAAGCTGAAAATGCATAGTAAAAGATAATTATGTCTGCTTATTGAATTACACTTGTAAAAAACTGAATCATTTTATGGTAGCAATTTATCCGAAAAATCCCAAGTTTGAAAAATCACAAATATAAATACAAAATTGTACGCGTAGGCGTAGCCTGTTGTAAACATCACATTGATTAACCCATAAGATATATGTAGCGAAAAGACGCAAAGAATTTCTTTGCGTCTTTGGCGTGAGATTTATAAGTGGACATTCTCAGCGTTATACTTCTCCATCTACTTAAAATTGCTCCCGCCAGCACCAGCTTAAAAGTGTACCACCAGCTACCAGCTTCACTACTTCCAGTAGCCAATAACTACCGTGTAGTAAATTCATTGTCGATGGAATAGCAGCAGCAGCTTCAAATAGGTTGAGTTGAACTCCTATAGCGCACATCTGCGGAGTTAAGAAATAAGTATCAAGCACAGCGATAGTTAGCAACAGCACAGATAAAACAATACTGCCAATACTCCAGTGATATCGGGTTTTGCTCAAAGCTAGTGCCCCAGTCAGGACTACAGCAGCTGATAATAATTCCATCCGATTGAAGTTCCAAAAAATCGTATAGCCTGCTGTCGTAAAACCAGCTTGGCTCATCATCCCGGAAAGATAAAGGCTAGGCATAATTACCCAGTCTAAAACCAGACTAGCACTGAGCCAAAAGCCCAAGGTCAATACGATCGCGGTTTGCCAAATGGGTCGTTTGAATTCAAGGTTAGAAATAGCAGTCATAAAATAATTGCGTGTGTTGTATTTCTTTAGTTTCTAACTTCACCAGCAATTTGACAACTAATATCAACTAACCTTTACAAAGCGATCGCTCTTACATTCTGAAGTCAATACCAAGATTTTTTAAACTAAGTTAAGAAAGCTTAAGATTTTATAAAAAGTAATTTAAATAGTTTTTGTCTGTTAGAAATACTCAAGGATAACGCTTGAGCAACTCTTTAGAATCCACAACTCAATACGCTTGGGTTAAGAGTTATTGTGTAGATAATTGGTCTTTGAAGACGCGATAAATCGCGTCTCTACATCTGGGTTTTGTTGCTCATTCTGAACTGTATTGATCTATAACTAACCTAGATTATGCACATTTAAGATGGCAAGCTTCATCAAAACTTTAAAAAAATTAAGACACAAATAACTTAAATATCTTTTTGCTGTATAAAATAATCTAGACTTGTTGCTTTTGTTTTATTAACCTTCTCTTAATTTTAGACCCTTGTAAATCAGGTGAACGTTGTCAGTTTTCAACGCAGATATGATATAAAAACAGCGTGTGTTCCATGATGTCTTAGACTACGCCACTTGCGATCGCATATCGTGGCAATATTTTGCTATCTATGTGAATTAGTGTACTGTTGAGTTCATCCGGTAAATCGCGATCTTTTACCCGCGAATCTGCCTGCAAAAGTGAAACATTGTATGTAAATGCATCTAGAACCGACAAAAGCGACGGATTTCGGGCAACGTAATGTAACGCATAATTAAATTCACCAGATGTCTGTTATATCAAGTCCGCTTAATTACTTATGATTACCACATCTGTGCAAAAATCCCAAAAGTCTCTTTTCCCCAGCAAGAACTGCGATCTAAATGATAAGTCTTTAGTCGCACACGATATTATATATAGCTGCTGGCTATAATATCTTGTTGTATAAAGTATCTATCTTGAGACAGATTTTTTTGTAGATGTTTGGTTATATAGTACACTTCGCATGGTGGATTGACTTAAAGATATTTACAGATGTTATGATTTGCATTGTTGTAATGTTATGATTTGTGTTGTACTTTTCAGTTATCAACTAGTAAATTATTTGCTGTTTGAAGCTGAAAAGGCTTACTTTAGGACTAAGAAGGCAATTTAAGCAAACTTAGAAACCTTTAATATACACAAGCATTCCTTAAAAAAGTTAAACTTTTGTTACAAGGAACTCAGATAGATTTAAATTCTGAATTTTCAGGAGTTGCTGAGATTAAATATGTTGATTACTGAGCATTAAATTAACTTAGCAAAAGAGGTATTTTACTGATATTTTGAATAGAATGCAGTGAGTCATCTTTGTTTTTAGCCATTTTATGGTTTGAGACTAATGCAAAAAAATACAGCGAGATGAGAATTAATCATTTCTGTAATATCAAATGTCAGCCTAGAGATAGACAATGATAAACAATATGAGTAGTTTACTAAGATATGAGTTTTGCAAAGTCTAGCGATCGGCAAGTTGCTAGAGACAAATATAGTGGAGTTAATAAAAATTCAGGTAAACTTCCTAAATGTCCACTGTTATTCTGAAGCAAACAGAATGTAGCAAGTTTAGTAATAAAAGGTTTGAAACTAATGCTAATAAACAGCAAACTAACGATTAATCAGGGTTCTAATCTCAAATTGAAGCTTGGAGAGCAACGGTATAATCAGTTGTCTAGGCTAGAATTTTTGCGGAATCGTACAGTTGGAAAGCCACTATATTTAAACGTAGTGGAATAAATCTGAATTCAGATGAATTTCCCAAATTTAAAGTCAACAATCCACAGAAGAAGCAGGCAAGTATGATGCCAATATATTGCTAGTGGGGCTAGTTGACTTGTTTGAGGTTATGCCGAATTAAAGGTTAACCCATCTACAGAATTTACTCAAATGAATGGTGTTGTTTAAAAACATTGCAAGTCAGTAATAAGCGTTAGCTTTTTCTTGAAAGCTAATTTTGTCCTGTCTTTTATCTGAAAGGGTAAAGAACATGGTTGCTTGCTGGCATATATTAGGGTAAATCGCAATTATTACCGACAATCTCACAACTTTTTAATTGGAATCAGGTCAACACACATGAATAAAGTTCAAGCATCATTTGAAGCTACAGAAGCTGCGTTTCACGTGCAAGGTTACGAAAAAATCGATTTTAGTCTTGTCTATGTGAACGGTGCATTTGATATTCAAAACAGAGAAATCGCAGATAGCTATGCAAAATTTGGTCGCTGTCTGACTGTAATTGATGCCAATGTCCATGAACTTTATGGCGATCAGATCAAGTCATATTTTAGACACTATGACATTGAACTGACGTTATTTCCAATCATTATTACAGAGACAGCTAAAACGCTGGCAACTTTTGAAAAAATTATTGACGCTTTTTCAGACTTTGGCTTAGTTCGTAAGGAACCAGTCTTAGTCGTCGGCGGTGGTCTAATCACTGATGTGGCTGGGTTTGCTTGCGCTTCTTACCGTCGCAAGAGTAACTACATTCGCATTCCTACTACGTTGATTGGTTTAATTGATGCAGGTGTAGCAATTAAGGTTGCAGTTAATCATCGTAAGGAAAAAAATCGCTTGGGAGCATATCATGCACCTTTGAAAGTAATCTTAGATTTCTCATTCTTGAAAACCTTGCCAACCGCTCAAGTTCGCAATGGGATGGCAGAGTTAGTGAAAATTGCGGTAGTTTCTAACTCTGAAGTCTTTGAACTGCTATATGAATATGGCGAAGAACTGCTTTCCACTCACTTTGGACATGTGAATGCAACACCAGAAATTAAAGAGATTGCCCATAAAGTCAACTACGAGGGAATAAAAACCATGTTGGAGTTAGAGACTCCTAACTTGCATGAAATAGACCTTGATCGCGTCATTGCCTACGGTCACACTTGGAGTCCTACCCTAGAATTAGCACCTCAAATACCCCTATATCACGGTCATGCAGTCAATATAGATATGGCTTTGTCTGCAACCATTGCAGCACAACGGGGTTATATTTCCACAGGAGAGCGCGATCGCATCCTAGACTTGATGAGTCGTATAGGTTTATCACTCGATCATCCTCTATTAGATGGGGATTTACTCTGGTATGCTACCCGATCTATAAGCTTGACACGAGATGGCAAACAACGCGCAGCTATGCCTCGTCCAATTGGTGAGTGCTTCTTTGTCAACGATCTGACTCGTGAAGAACTTGATGCTGCCTTAGCTGAACACAAACGTCTTTGTGCTAAATATCCTCGTGGCGGAGAAGGGGTTGATGCATACATTGAAAGTCAAGAAGCCAAGCTAGTAGGGGTCTGAAGATATGACCACTGTTGTAGGACGAGAAACAGCTAGACCGATAACGCCACATAGCATCTTAGTAGCCCAGCTACAGCAAACCCTCAAATTGGCAGAAGAGAACAACATTCCTGTAGAGATATTAGATTCTTTGCGGCAGGGAGTTCAATTAGCAGCGGGTTTAGATCCCTACTTAGATGATTACACCACCCCCGAATCGAGCGCATTGACGGCATTAGCGCAAAAAACTAGCATTGAAGACTGGAGCAAACGCTTCAGCGATGGCGAAACAGTGCGTCAACTAGAGCAGGAAATGCTCTCAGGACATCTGGAAGGACAGACATTGAAAATGTTTGTTCATATCACCAAGGCAAAGCGCATTCTAGAAGTAGGAATGTTCACAGGGTATTCAGCCTTAGCAATGGCAGAAGCATTACCAAGTGATGGGCAACTTATAGGTTGCGAAGTAGATCCTTATGTTGCTCAATTTGCTCAAGCTTGCTTTAGTGAGTCTCCCCACGGCAACAAAATCGTTGTAGAAGTAGCACCTGCCCTAGAGACACTCCACAAACTAGCTGGCAGAAAAGAAGTATTCGATCTGATCTTCATTGATGCGGATAAAAGAGAGTATGTAGATTACTTCCAGACCATTTTGGATAGTAACTTACTGACTCCTGACGGGTTCATTTGTGTGGATAACACATTGTTGCAGGCACAAGTTTACCTACCACCCGAACAACGCACCGCCAACGGTGAAGCGATCGCTCAGTTCAACCGCATTGTCGCCGCCGATCCTCGTGTCGAGCAAGTTCTGTTACCCATCCGAGATGGTATAACTTTAATTAGACGCGTAGTGTAATGAAGTTTGTAGAGACGTTGCAATGCAACGTCTCTACAATAAACACAAAGGAAAGATTTATGGCACAATCAATTTCTTTATCTCCGCTTCAATCCCCAACGTCATCAACGGGTGTTAGGGTAAAGGTAATAGCTCTATTCAAGACTCTCGGTACTCTGACATTATTACTAATAGCCTTGCCGTTCAATGCTTTGATAGTGTTGATATCTCTGTTGTGGGGCATTGTGCGTTCGCCGTTTACGAAAAATGTCGTAGCTGCTCATCCTCAGACGATCTTGGTTAGCGGAGCCAAGATGACTAAAGCATTGCAACTTGCCCGCTCCTTCCATGCCGCAGGGCATAGAGTTATTTTAATTGAAGGTCACAAATACTGGTTATCTGGTCATAGATTTTCAAAAGCGGTGAGTCGTTTTTATACAGTTCCGGCTCCGCAATCAGACCCAGAAGGCTATATCCAGGCGCTAGTAGAAATCGTTAAAAAGGAAAAGGTTGACGTTTTTGTACCTGTATCCAGTCCTGTATCTAGCTACTATGAATCTTTAGCAAAGGCTGCATTATCAGAATACTGCGAAGTTTTCCACTTTGAGCCAGATATAACCAAGATGTTGGATGATAAATTTGCCCTTACCGATCGGGCGCGATCGCTTGGTTTATCTGTCCCCAAGTCTTTTAAAATCACAGATCCTCAACAAGTCATCAATTTCGATTTTAGTCAAGAAACCCGCAAATATATTCTTAAAAGTATTGATTACGACTCTGTTCGCCGCTTAAATTTAACCAAACTTCCCTGCGATACCCCAGAAGAAACAGCAGCCTTTGTCAACAGTTTACCCATCAGTCCAGAAAGACCTTGGATTATGCAAGAGTTTATTCCTGGTAAGGAATTATGCACACATAGTACAGTGCGGGATGGGGAATTAAGATTGCATTGCTGTTCAGACTCTTCTGCTTTTCAAATCAACTATGAAAACGTCGAAAATCCCCAAATCCGTGAATGGGTGCAACACTTCGTCAAGAGTTTGGCACTGACTGGGCAAGTTTCTTTCGACTTTATCCAAGCCCAAGACGGTACAGTTTACGCCATTGAATGCAATCCCCGTACCCATTCGGCAATTACAATGTTCTACAATCACCCCGGTGTTGCAGACGCCTATCTTGGTAAAACTCCCCTAGCTGCACCTCTGGAACCCCTAGCAAGTAGCAAGCCCACTTACTTCATATATCACGAAATCTGGCGACTAACTGGTATCCGTTCCTGGAAACAATTGCAAACATCGGTTAATACTCTAGTGCGAGGCACTGATGCCATTTATAGTCTTGATGACCCCATACCATTTTTGACTTTGCATCATTGGCAGATTCCCTTACTTTTGCTGAAGAATCTCCAACAACTCAAAGGATGGGTAAAAATAGACTTTAACATTGGTAAACTGGTGGAATTAGGTGGCGATTAAAATAATTCGTAATTAAAAAAAATTCAGTAGATCATAGTCCCCTCTTCGCTTGCGGGGAGGGGGTTGGGGGTGGGGTTCTTGTAGCTCACTCAAGCTGAGAACCACTATATAAATTTTAACAATATATAAGGAAGATAAATCATGCCAGTACTTCGTATCCTTCATTTAGTTGGGTCTGCATACGATGATTTTTATTGTAATTTGTCACGCCTTTACGCCCAAGACTGTCTAGCAGCAACGGCAGATCGATCGCACTATGACTTTCAGATTGCATACATCACACCCGATCGCCAGTGGCGATTTCCTTCTTCCCTCAGCCCTGAAGATATTGCTGACACCAAACCGATGACTCTGTCTGATGCCATACAGTTTCTAGCAGCACAAAACATTGACATCATGTTACCACAAATGTTTTGTATCCCTGGAATGACTGAATACCGCGCTTTATTCGACTTGCTAAAGATCCCTTACATCGGCAATACTCCAGATATCATGGCAATAACGGCGCACAAAGCCAGAACCAAAGCAATTGTGGAAGCAGCGGGGGTGAAAGTGCCTCGTGGAGAACTGCTTCGTCAAGGAGATACGCCGACAATTACACCTCCAGCGATCGTCAAACCTGTAAGTTCCGATAACTCTTTAGGGATGGCCTTAGTCAAAGAAGCTACTGACTATGACGCTGCTTTGAAGGAAGCATTTGAATATGAAGATGAGGTGATCGTAGAAGAATTCATCGAACTCGGTCGAGAAGTCAGATGCGGTATCATTGTCAAAGACGGTGAGCTAGTGGGTTTACCCCTTGAAGAGTATCTGTTAGACCCCCACTCCAAACCCATCCGTAGGCATGCTGATAAACTCCAACAAACAGACGATGGCAACTTGGGTTTCGCTGCTAAAGATAATAAGAAGTCTTGGATTGTAGACCCGAACGACCCAATCACCCAGAAAGTTCAGCAAGTGGCTAAGAAGTGTCATCAGGCTTTAGGCTGTCGCCACTACAGTTTATTTGACTTTCGGATCGACCCAGAGGGAGAACCTTGGTTCTTGGAAGCCGGCTTATATTGTTCTTTTTCCCCCAAAAGTGTGATTTCTTCTATGGCGAAAGCAGTGGGAATCCCTCTAAATGAGTTATTAATGATGTCTATCAATGAAACTTTGGGCAGTAATAAAAAGGCGTTGCAAAATTGATCGTGAATTTCTTGGTATAGGTTTTTCTGCTTGTAGTGTATAGGTGAGCGATCGCTGATTAAGAGTCGGTTAAGGCAGCGATCGCTTGTTTACGAGAAGCATCTCTACGAGGGCTTACTCATTTCCTCAAAGAGGGATAAGTAACGATGTGCTTGCAGATCGATCGCAAATTCTTGTTCTGCTTTTTCACGAGCGCTCGCGCAAAGTTTTTGATGCCGCTCTTTGTTCTCTATTACCCAAATAATACCATTTGCTAAATCATCACAACTAAAACATTGCGCTCGATATCCATTTTTTTGATGTTCAACTAAATCTTTGAGTCCCGTTGAATCAAAAGAAACCACAGGTGTACCACAGGATAGGGATTCACAAGCAGTCAGTCCAAAAACTTCTTCAATTGATGGCACAATCATCACATCCGCAGATGAATAGAGAAGCGCTAGTTTATTCTCATCATCAACTTTGCCTAAGTAGTGTACCTTAAAACCTAAATCAACTGAATCTTCAGGTTGAGATGAACCAAAAACAATCAGTTCAATTTTATCTTTCCACTCAGACTGGCTCAATTTTTGCAACGCTGATTGCAATAGATGAAATCCTTTTCTGGGATTGCTGGTTGCGTTGATTGCTCCGAATAAAATTAGTTGCTTATTTTGTGGGAGACTCAGTAAGTTTCTAGCTATTTGACGCTCAGTTGGTTTATAGATGCTAAGATTTAACCCGTGAGGAATAACTCTGATGTCACTATTTGAAAATAGTGAACTGGATTTAGCACATTCAGCAAGCCAATTACTAGGACTGACAATAGTAAGCTTGAGATTTTGCCAGGCTTTAGTTTTACGCTGCCAAACCCAGCGAGATAAATCCCAGCTATGCTTGCTACCGAGTTGAGGGCAATTTCCACAAGATTTTGTATAGCGATCGCACCCTAGAGAATAGCAGCATCCACCTGTGAATGCCCACGTATCATGAAATGTCCAAACAATAGGCTTATTGAATTTTGCTAGGGCTTCAATTGGTATAAATCCATCACATATCCAATGCAGGTTAATAATATCTGGTTCAAGTCCAGCAATTTGCGATGCAACTGTATTAGGGAGCCATTGTAGCCGGAAAAATGTAGGCTTACGTTGCCTATTTCTATAAAGTTTTAGTGGTAAATCATTTAAAATCGGACGAGCTTTCCAGGTTATTTGAGCTACTTTATTAGGATAACTGACCACAGTAGAGTCAACTATTCTTTTATCTTGAATTAGCATCTGAGAATCAATTTCTAACCTCAGTAGTTCCTGATGTAGCCGATAAGCAGCACGAGCAGCTCCTGCTCCTCCCTTGGGATCGTAAGCGTTAACCAATAGAGGCTTAATCATTGTTAGTTTAACTGTTTATTTATTATGTACATTATTGATTTCCACGCACAGAGAAATGCCATAATCTTACATTACAGTAAGCTCAAGTATCTAGAAGAGGCGTATATTCAAACTATACTTGGTAATGCACCTCACCTTAAACTAAAAAATGACTGTCAGCGATATGTTGATTGGTCAACTGGAGGCTCTCATTCCAAAATATTGCTAATGGAAGATTTGCCTAATCTGCTTGCATCATCTGTTCATTTTGCTCAGAAATTTGACATAGATATAGATAGCAATATTTTTGATGAACTTGACAAGATTACATCCTAGTAGTCACCTAACATTTTGATAAACTCAGCTCAATAAATCTTAGCTATGGTTGCTACTGAGTTGAGGACAATCACTATAAGATTTTGTATAGCGATCGCATTCTTAACAATAGCAGCAACCACCTTTAAATTCCGGACTAGCGATGCAGTTCAACTCTCGGAAAGATGTCGCAGTCTATTGGCTCCCCAGATTTTTTGGCTTTGAGCGACTCAAATTCTGGGATATCAATTTCCTCAAGAGGTCTGAAAGGCCAAGCATTAGAGCGGCGATCGTAAGTAACATCATCGCCAGTCCAATTAATCACCACTGCGCGTCGTCGTGTGGAGGATGTGTTTCTTACTGAATGATGAATTGTCAGAAAATGATGAATTAAGCAATCTCCAGGCTCCATATCCCAAGATATGACTTCCTGAGGCTCTGGCTCTACAAACCACGAGGGGTCAGATCCTTCACGTAACTCTTTACCCCATAAATGAGAGGCTTTGATGTACTCTAATTTACCATTCTCTTGGTTGACACTATCTAAAGCTAGCCAAATTTTACAACACTGCTCGCCTTGTATGGGCCAGTAAGATTTGTCGTTATGCCAGCCGACACGGCTGTTTGCTTTCGGCTTTTTAACAAAAAAACCGTCACCCAAAAAGTTAAGTTTTTTCGATTTCAAGACTTGAGCCGCGAGTGTCGCCAGGGGAGATTCAAAAGCCAAAGCACGAAAATCAGCGTCAACCAGCCATAAGCTACTGCTATGCTCTACATGACCTTCTGCTTTGTCGGTGTCGTTCACCTCCAGAGGACCAGGGATTAATACATTCTTTTCAACGGCTGTTCGTATCCGTTCTACCCAGATGTCATCCACAGCATTTTTGACGCAAATAACGCCGTCTCGCTCGAAAGCTTCAACTTGTTTGGAACTGATTTTTGATGTGTCTACCTTTAGCATCGTAACTTTTTTCAGATTTTAAAATTTAACTATTTTTGGTCAGACCAAAGAGTTGGGATTGATAATTAGGGACTTTTGGAGCAATAAGAGGCAGGGTTGACTTTATCAGCTTGAACCAATTTGAATTTAGCTCCAATAATATAGATGTGAGTTCGATGAAGCTTTCTTGTAGTCATTCAATGTTTTTTTCATGAACGCATCTGTTATCTGACAATTTATTTCTGCAACCTGCTTTACTGATATAAACTTTATAATTCTCTCACAAAAGTTTTTCAGGATATCAGTATAAAGTAGATATTAAGTTAGTAATTCTTCCCAGAGGTGGAGAAATCCGCAATCAAAGTGCAACACTGTTTGTTAGCCAACCCATTTCACCTAACTACCCAGATCCTTTTTAATAATGAGTGGCACAAGTGACGCTAATCGTAATATACCAGACACAATGAACACTTCCTCTATGCCAAAAGACCCAGCAAATTGAGCGATGAAGCCACCTATAGTTGCTCCTAAAGCACCACTTGCTCCAGCAACAGCTGCTGCTGTGGCAAAATAGAGAGACTGATTTTTCACTGGTGCAATTTCTATCTGGAGATTGTTGCTGCACAAGTCAATTGCTCCCCAATTACCCCCAATGAAAATGTGTAACAGCGGTAACCACAGCCAAAGATCCAGAGGACTAGAACCCATCCTCAGCCACAGCCAGGGTATGACTGCAATTAGAATTCCAGTAGAAATTAGAATTGGACGATTGCCTATTTTATCTGCAAATCTACCCCAGACAATGAGCATCACCATATGTGCCCCTGCTCGTAGGCTGTTGTAGAAAGTTACCCAACTTATATCCAGGTTCAGCGTATCTAGCAAGTAAAGGTTAAAAAACGGGGCACTCAGGCTAATAGCAAATGCCCATGAGCCGAAATAAAGCAAAAACATCAAAAAATTAGAGTTTCTCCAAATGCTGCTATCTATCTGGTTTTGGGGAGTTGGCATTTGCGGCATAGAGATTGCTTGTGATGTCTCACCAGCTTCATTTGGTGCCGAGTCTGACTGAATCTCACTTGTTTGAGATGAGTTAACAAAATAAGTATTTTGTAATTGGGGATTCATATCTACCTGGAAATACTGACACCCCAAGCTGACAATTCCAAAGATAATGCCTAAGAGCAAAATCACGCCATAACCTTGGATAGATCCCCCGTACCAATGTGATACAGCTAGACCGGCTAAAGGCAAACTGACCAACTCGGTTAAATTAGCAACACTATTACGTAGCCCGAAATATCTACCTCGCAATCGCCGTGGGACTAACATTGCTATCCAACTCAACCACGATGCAGTTCCTAATCCTCCTAAAAAATGGCTGCATACAAGAATCAAGAGCGACAATATCACTAATTGGTTTGAATTAAGCCCTCCCAGACTAAAGCTAACAATCCCAATTACTAAAATTAGCCACAGTAGCCGAGCAATCCCATAAATGCGAAGGGAATATTGAAAGCGGCTAGTGCTGCGTTCAGACAAGTAAGCACCTATTGGCTGAAAAAGATTCGCCAACATGGGGATAGAGGCCAACATACCAAACACCAGCGGACTGGCATCCAACTCCACCAAGAAATTACCTAGCAAAACTCCGCCAGTACCAATAGAGAAAATTGCTGCGAAAACACCATCGATAGTGGAAGCCCTCAAACTAGTGCGAATAGCATCTTTAGAGATACGAGGGCTGGGTGTTGAGGTAGGTGAGAGTGTTGCTGATGGTGAAGCAATCTGAGCAATTTCTATAGAAAGAGGTGCACCTGTTTGAATTTGAGAAGAATCCATAAATCTAGTATTTAAGAAAGTAATTAGGATTTACGCATCATACATATGTACTATACTAACTTTGGGCTTTTAAGCTGTGTCTAACACCCAAAAGAATAAATATAAGACTAAATAAGAGTTGTAGTCAGCACCTGAAATGTATACATTAGTAGTCAATGTATATTATGGGAACTTTGTAAAATTCGTAAGTCCTAATATTATCCCTTATGTCTGTCTTCATGTTGAATCCAGTGCAACGCATCTGACCGTGGGCGTGCAATCATAGATATCTTCCGCCTGGAAAATGGAAAGATCGCAGAACATTGGGATGTTATGGAAGATTTGCTAAAAACAAACTCAAATCCGCACGGAATGTTCTAAGCCGTTATCACTATGCAGGCTAATAAAAAAGACGGAGCGGTTTTCATAATGGGGTCGGCAGTTCGCCATCCGTATGACCTAAAACTGGGATACTATTCCGTACACACCTCTGCCGAGGTCTTGCAAACGGGTGAGGCGCGTATTTCTGAAATTGAAACGCGTCTGCGCAAGGCCGGAGATCGTCAAGCAGCTTCTGGTGCAACGCCAGTTTTTCAATCTGACTTTTCCCGTTAAGTCTGTTTTGCAAGTTGCCAACCTTCAGACAGGTCATGCAATTTTAACCAATTTCGCCACAGAACTTGGATACCAATAGGTGTATTATGTCGATGTTCCAAATAACCCCCTAAACGAGCGATGCCTGCGGCGGGCTGCGCCAACGCTTCCACAGCCCAACTAACTTGTTAACACCTTGGGCAGTTGAGGAGATTTAGCTTTCAAAATTTTCAGTTCTAGAGGATTAAGAATTTCAATGGCGAGGGCTGAAGGCTGGGTGCGGTGTAGATAAGTCAGCTGCAACAGTTCTACAGCAATTACACCCAAAAAGCCAACTAAGGTTTTTATACCCTCAGCAGCAAGTCTGTATCTTTCTACCTGACATCGCACGCTCATTCAATCGGCGATCGCCTAGAGATATAGTTGCAAAATTCTTCTCCCACCAGTCCAGCATTGCTTGTTACCTTTAGCACCCGATTGTAATTACTTTACCGTATCTGCTGTGCTGTTTCTTAAATTCATTACCAGTCAGCCTTTCAAGACTTCACGGGAAAAGTCAGGTTTTTCAATGAATGTGAACCTATCCCACTAATAAAATTCTGTTAATCCAAATATGAATTGTGGCTAGAGAAAGAAAAGCATTGTTAAATCAGCAGTAGCTTGGAGGTGGCGCGAGGTGATTAAATTGAGAGCAGTTTTTAATACTTGTTTAGTCAGACGATAGCGATCGCTACCTTCTAATGCCAGTGCCTCAATGGCGACAGAAGCGGCTTTGAGTTCTTGATTACTTGCAGCCGAGCGATCGCTATTAATTAAAGTTCGGGCAATTTCTACTCGCGCTCGTGTATGTAAATTAGAAGTTTGCATTATATTTTCCAAAGCTGCTACAGCACTGTTGCGATTTCCAGTAGTCAAATGCTTTCTATACAGAATTCTGATAGCTGATGACCGCGAAGACAATTGCGATTTATTAAGGCAGTTATTTAATACTATTGGTTTTGAAACTCTGACAGCAGCTAACGGCTAAGAAGCGATCGCATTAACAGGCTACGGGAAAACGATAACCTGGAAAAGGCTGCCCGTGGTGTATTGAAGCATTTGGGGCAGTGGAAGAGAAATTGTTGAGTGTTTTGGAGTCTGAACAATGGGGGAGAGATAACACCCATAAAAATTTTGGCAATTTGGCATCCAATGTCTTTGGGTTGCAGTTTCAATGGAGATATCAACACAACGGGACAGTGAAGAAGTTGTACGAGGGATGTGGCAAAACTTTCCGCTTCTGGTGTCCCGTGCTATGCCAGTTGTCAAATGAGCGCTGTAGAACGGCTCTACATAATTGATACAGCGCTCAACAGAGTTCAGTTCCCGCTCTACAACTGGCTAGAAATGAACAAAACCAAATAAAACCTCAGAAGATGAAAAATGTCGATAGCTGGCATTTCTCTAGGAGCGATCGCTAGATTTAATGATTCGGGCACGGTATCCCCTACTATATGTGATTTCTGTTGAAGAAGAACCTGTAGAAGAAGTGTTGCAGCAAGACAATTGCCCATGAATGGCGCTTACCTTTATTAAGATTAGATTCTGGGCGTTTATTTGGTGGGATTGTCGGCGAAAGCGAAAGCCGCGTGTGTCAAATGATTCAGTTAACTTAAGCAATGGCACCCTATGTTTTGTGGATTGATGAAATTGACAAAGCCTTTGGCAAGGTAATCGTTGATGCCATGCATCAGGCAGTTTCCACAAGAATTAAGGGACAGCGCCGAGACTTTAATACAGAAGATATTTTACAGGCTGTAGCTCAAACAGTACCTTTAGCTGCGATCGCAGCTCATACTCTGGCATTTCTCCATCCTGCGTAGGCGCTAGCCCGTCGTAGACATCGCACACAACATAATTCTGCATCAAATCAAAAAAGGCGATCGCCTTTTTTCTGCCCAAGATTCTATCATCTCGCTGGTTTCTGCTCAACTTGGTAGCTCACCGAGTGGTAACACACAAACAAACTATCCTATGATGAGTAGATTTGGTAATCTGATGTCTGACTATGGCTGCTAACACTACTGACCTAGAGAAACGTTTATGGGAAGCAGCGGATGAGTTACGCGCTAACTCTAGGCTAAAGTCTAGTGAGTATTCCATCCCGGTACTGGGGTTAATCTTCCTCCGCTACGCTGACTGGAAATTTACCCATGCTGAGGAGGAACTGAAAAATGCAGGTAGTAGAAGACGTGGGATTACCAAAGCAGACTACCAAGCAAAGGGAGTAATGTATTTGCCTGATGCTGCTAGATTCTCCACACTGCTGAATTTACCAGGAGGAGCAGATATTGGCAAGGCAATCAATGATGCCATGCGTGCCATTGAAGCAGAGAATGAAGAATTAAAGGATATTCTGCCCAAAACTTACAATCGCCTCGAAAATGATCTGTTATTTGACTTGCTGAAAAACTTTAACAAAGTCGAGTTAGGAACAGATTTATCAGGTGATGCTTTCGGGAAGATTTATGAATACTTCCTGGGTAAATTTGCCATGAGCGAGGGACAGAAAGGGGGAGAATTCTTTACCCCTATTTCTGTAGTAAAACTGATTGTAGAAGTAATTGAACCATATCATGGACGAATTTATGACCCTGCTTGTGGAAGTGGTGGTATGTTTGTTCAAAGTGCATCTTTTGTAGAAAGACACAAGAAGAACCCCAGCACAGAAATTAGTATTTATGGGCAAGAGAAAGTAGGTGAAACTGTCCGCTTATGCAAGATGAACTTAGCTGTACATGGACTTGCAGGGGATATTCGCCAGAGCAATACTTATTATGAAGATGTTCACGAGTCAGTAGATAAATTTGACTTTGTGATGGCTAACCCACCTTTTAATGTCGATAAGGTGGACAAAGAAAAAATCAAGGGAGATCCGCGTGTTAGCAAATTTGGAATGCCCAAGGCAGATAATGCTAATTACTTGTGGATTCATTTTTTCTGGAGTGCATTAAATGAAATAGGTAGGGCAGGATTTGTCATGGCGAATTCTGCCAGTGATGCGCGAGGTACAGAGTTAGAGATTCGGCAGAAACTTATCCAATCTCATGCAGTGGATGTGATGATTGCTGTTGGTTCTAATTTTTTCTACACTGTTACCTTACCCTGTACTCTGTGGTTTTTGGATAAGGGCAAAGCAGATACTATCCGCAGAGATAAGGTATTATTTCTTGATGCTAGGCACATTTACCGTCAAATTGACCGTGCCCATCGGGAGTTTAACCTAGAACAGATTGAATTTTTGGCGAATATTGTCAGATTGTACAGAGGTGAAGCTGTAGAGACTACCGATGGTAGCCAAGCGTTGCTGGCGGAGAAATTCCCCCAAGGACAATATATTGATGTACCTGGACTTTGTAAGGTAGCAACTTTAGAAGAAATCGCCGCGCAGGGATGGAGTTTAAACCCTGGACGTTATGTGGGTGTTGCGGAACGAGTGGTAGAAGATTTTGATTTTACTGAGAAGTTGGAAGAGTTGAATGAGGAATTGGAAGTTTTGAATGTCGAAGCGAGGGAATTAGAAGAGAGAATTGCTGAGAATGTGGCGAAATTGTTAGAACAAAGTTAATGCATCCCTTCTTTTAGCTGAGGTAAAAGTTATGAATATCACACTTAAACCAGAAATCGAGCAATTTATTCAAGCGCAACTTGCAACGGGTAGGTTTGCTAGTGCAGAAGATGTGATAAATGAAGCTTTTAAGTTGCTTCAAGAAAGAGAACGGCGTATTGAAGAATTACGCCAAAAAATTGCTGTGGGAACTGAACAAATCTCTAAAGGACAAGTAACTGATGGCGAAGTTGTTTTTGCTAGGTTGCAAGAAAAAATTCGGAAAATTGCTGAGGAATCTGAAGAATGAGTAGTTATTCATTTTCAGATGAAGCAATTCGAGATTTAGATGAAATTTGTGAATATCTTGCTCGCAGTAACCCAAAAGCAGCTAGTAAGCTTTTTGATGATATTCGTAAAAAGTGTAAGTTAGTAGCAGGTTTTCCTAATATGGGGAAAAGTTACGGAAGACTTGTACCAAATTTACGCGGTTTTGTTGTGGATGATTACATTATATTTTACTATCCCAGCGAGGATGGAATTCTTGTTACTCGTATTGCCAGTGGTTATAGAGATTTAGAATCTTTGTTTGAGGATTAAGAATAAATTTTTGAGTTTGGTTACTAAGTCAGAGTCAATAATTGTAGAGAAGGTGACGAGTTATATCGTGTCCGGTTAAAGACTTATCATTTAGACCGCAGGGGGCAGGGGGCAGGGGGAAAGAGGCTTTTGCGCTTTTTGCACAGATGTGGGAATTATAACTAATTAGGCGGACATGATATTAGAACAAAATGAATACATTCAAGTTTTTTAGCTGAGGTAATAGTTATGAATATCACACTTAAACCAGAAATCGAGCAATTTATTCAAGCGCAAATTGCTACAAATAGATATGCAAATGCTGAGGAAGTGATTAGTAAAGCATTGAAATTGCTGGAAAAACAGGATAAGGAGTATCAGGAATGGGTAGAAGAAACTCGGCAAAAAGTTGATGTTGCAATTGCAGAACTTGAGCGCGGTGAAGGGTTGGATAGTGAGACTGTAGTGATGCAAATACTCGACAGATTCCAAAAATCGCGTGAGGGTCAGGAATGAGTAATTACATTATCTCACCATCTGCAAGTCGAGATTTAAACGAAATTGCTGATTATTTTCTCCCAAGAAATCTGGAAGCAGGAGAAAAGTTATTTAGAGAAGGGTATCGAGATTTATAATCTGTGTTTAAAGATGATGAGTAAAATCTTAATCTTGAGTTTATAAATTAGATGGAATAATCCTATAAAATAGGATTTTTTTATAAAAAAAATAGATGAATAGTCAATATAGAAAAAAATGGATTCCTTATAAGTTAAATGAACTTGGTTCTGTTGGTCGTGGTAGGTCACGCCATAGACCTAGAAATGCTCCTGAACTTTATGGTGGAGACTATCCTTTCATCCAAACTGCTGAGGTTACAGCAAGTGAGTTTTACATAACATCTTACTCCCGAACATACAGTGAATTAGGGTTAGCCCAAAGCAAAATGTGGAATAAAGATACACTATGTATAGTTAATGCAGGAGAAAACACGGCATAAACAGCAATCCTCAAATTTAACGCCTGCTTTCCTGATAGTATTATTGGTTTTATTGCAGATCCACAAAAAGCGGATGTTCGTTTTATTAAGTATTATCTTACTACCATCAAAGAGCAGTTAAGAAGTATTACTAAAGGCGCTACTCAAGACAATTTGAGTGTTGATAAGTTACTTTCGTTTGATATTCTCACTCCCCTCCTTCCCACGCAGAAGAAAATCGCTGGCATACTCTCAGCGTATGATGACCTAATAGAAAACAACACAAGACGCATCAAAATATTAGAAAAAATGGCACAAACCCTCTACCATGAGTGGTTTGTCAAATTCCGCTTCCCTGGTCATGAACATACCAAAATGGTTGATTCTGAATTGGGGTTAATTCCTGAAGGGTGGGAAGTGAAAAAATTAGGAGATGTTATTCAATTTACAAATGGTAAAGCAATTAAAGCTTTAAAAGAAGGTAATTATCCAGTTTATGGCTCAAATGGTATTATTGGCTGGACAGACAAGGCTAAATACAAAAATGGAATTGTTATTGGACGTGTAGGTGCTTACTGTGGTTCTCTTTTCTATTCTAAATTTGGCTTTTGGGCATCTGATAATACAATTGTTGCTGAATCTAGTAATCAGAAATTTGGTATTGAACTATCATTCTTTGTTCTACAAGACCTAAACCTCAGACGTTATGCAGGGGGTTCTGCACAACCACTGTTAACACAAACTGTAATTAAAGAAATACCTGTTATTATTCCTGATATTGCTACACATAAAAAATTTCAACCAATTTTACAAAATATCTGGGCATTCAAAATTAATTTGCTCAACAAAAACTCCAACCTTCGCCAAACCCGCGATTTACTCCTCCCCAAACTTATCTCAGGGGAAATTGACGTAGAACACCTAGAAATCAGCAAAGAGGATATAGCTGCTTAAATTAAAAATAACCAGATAAAAACTAAATTGTGGAAATTCCAGATAATCTCATCATTCCCGAAGAAAAACTTACCCTGTTATCTTTTAGTCCCCCGCATCAAAGATGATAAATCAAAATCTTTAGCTTAAGCAGAATTTACACAAAATAACCCAGAAGATTTATTGACAGCGATTCGACAACTCGCCACCACCAATAAAGCTGTAGAAGATAATACTAATGAATATGGAACTTTTTACACCATTGCGGGAAACCTACAAGGAGTAAATGGTCAAAATTTAGCAGTTATTACAGTTTGGCTAGAATCAAAACATGACGGAAGCTTTCGTTTTATTACCTTGAAACCAAAGAAGGACTAATGATGATGAAATTGGAACTATATCAGTACATTGCTCTGTGTCGAGACTTCCCAGAATACAACCTCAAACAAGGTGATGTCGCCATGCTAATTGATTATGTGACTCATCCAAGCGGTGGTGAAGATGGCTATGTATTAGAAGTATTTAATGCAGCAGGTGACTCTATCGCTGTTTTTACTGTTCCTATGTCAGCAGTAGAAAAAATGCCCAGCGATGCAGTATTAGCCATTCGCCCATTAGCAGAATTAAAGTAATCACTTTATGAAACCACTAAAACCAATTACATTCAACCCAGAAATCATGGGTGGCAAACCTTGCATTCGAGGTATGCGTGTTACTGTAGGAACAATTGTCGGTTTAATGGCAGCAGGATATACCCCAGAAGATATTCTCAAAGCCTACCCATACCTAGAACGCGAAGATATTTATGAGTAGTGATGCGTAAAACCCCCGCCATTCATGCGGGGGATATAAGCGAATCAGCCAAATTTATTTGGCATTTATGCACAATATGTTAGCATAAACATTGTAGTTGGTTGGTCGAGCCAATGATTATTTACGAGTTCAAAGTCAAGGGAAAAGATAAGCAGTACAGAGCAATAGACGATGCCATTCGTACTAGTCAGTTTATCCAAAACAAGTGTCTTAGGCACTGGATGGACAACAAAAAGATTGGCAAATACGACCTTAACAAATACTGCGCTGTACTAGCTGCGGAATATTCTTTTGCTTCGGAACTCAACTCAATGGCTCGACAGTCTGCGGCTGAACGTGCATGGGGCGCGATAGCTCGGTTTTACGACAGATGTAAAAAACAGGTTTTGGGCAGAAAAGGCTTTCCAAAGTTCAAGAAACACTCTCGCTCAGTTGAATATAAAACGAGTGGGTGGTCACTTTCAGATAACAGGAAAGCTGTAACCTTTAAAGATAAAAAGGACATAGGAACCCTCAAGCTAAAGGGGACTTATGACTTAAACTACTACGATATAAAGCAGATTAAGCGTGTTCGCTTAGTGCGTCGTGCTGACGGCTATTATGCCCAATTCGCTATTGACGTTGTAGTGAAAGCTCAAACTGAGCCAACAAATCAAATTGTTGGTATTGACTTAGGATTGAAATATTTCATTGCTGACAGCAAAGGTAATGTAGAACAATCCCCTCAGTTTTACCGCAAGTCTGAAAAACAGCTAAACCGAGCCAATCGTAAAAAGTCTAAAAAGTACGACAAAGATAGGAAGAAAGCCAAAAAACCACAATCAACTAACTACCACAAAGCACGAGAAATATATGCCCGGAAGCATCTAAGAGTAAGTAGGCAGCGAAAAGAGTACTGCATCTTATTAGCGTACTCCGTTATCCAGTCTAACGATCTGGTCGCCTACGAAGACTTAAATGTTAAGGGGATGGTACGTAATCGACATCTAGCTAAATCAATCAGTGATGCTGGCTGGTCAACCTTCCGCTCATGGTTGGAATATTTTGGTCATAAATATCGGAAGGTGACAGTTGCTATCCCTGCCCATAATACAAGCCTTGATTGTTCTAACTGTGGCGAGAAAGTGAAAAAATCTCTATCTACTAGAACCCATGTATGTCCGCATTGTGGATTTGTTGAAGATAGAGACGTTAATGCTAGTATTAATATCCTCAAAAAAGGATTAACTACCGTGGGGCACACGGGAAGCTACGCTTGGGGAGATTTGCCCTCTTGGGCGGTTGGCGCAAGCCTGCTGTCTAATGGCGAGTCGGGGAACCAAGAATCCCCGTGTCTTTAGACCGGGGAGTGTCAAGAAGCTTTAGCTTATGCAGCATGGCGGGTAGAAGAAATTGAAGTACCCCTTGCTTCCGCATAAAAATTTTACTTAATATGAATCTTTCTCCTGACTGGGTTCCAGTCTTAGAAAGTGCGGGTTTTGAAGCTGTCCACTAGTCAATAATTGGTAATCCCAGTGCTACAGATAAAGTAATCATGGCATGGGCACTGACAAACGACTACATTGTTTTTACCCATGACTTAGATTTTGATACACTGCTGGCAATGACTCAAGCTGATGCACCGAGTGTAATTCAAGTGCGATCGCAAATCTTTTGATCTTGATGTCTGAGCGATCTCTTTCAATATTGCGTTAAAAATGACAACCAAAGGCAATTTGGTATAAGCAACAGGTACTTAAAAGTCGTGTTGAGGTACTTAAAAGTCGTGTTGAGGTACTTAAAAGTCGTGTTGAGGTACTTCAACATCGTGTTGAGGTACTTGAAAGTCGTGTTGAGGTACTTCAACATCGTGTTGAGGTACTTAAAAGTCGTGTTGAGGTACTTAAAAGTCGTGTTGAGGTA
>NZ_JABXKF010000095.1 GCF_017115165.1 Nostoc sp. LPT
GAAGGCAATATATTTTGGTAGCTTTATCTGTAGCCAGCTTTTAGAGAATTGGTATAAGACATTATCTTGCTCGCTTACATCGTAAGACTTTTTGTTATTCAAAATCAGAGGAAATGCTTAGGCATTCAATTCGATTAGTAATATATTATCTTAAGTACGGTTCGGTGGCGCTGCGGGCGCTATGCGCCCGCAAGCTTGAAGCGATCGCAGCTACAATTGTTTCCTTCCCGTTAATGTATAAAACTGCATTGGGAGCGTTTGAACAGATTGATACTAATCTCTTGCGGGTAGCCAGAACTCTTGGCGCAACGGAAGTGACAATCTTCTGGCGCATCAGTCTACCTCTAGCACTGCCCTTGGAACATGGTTTAGCAGTGCATTATGGCTCCAAATACGATATTTTTGAGCATCCCACTACTGTGGGTGTCGCCCAATTAACCGGGTGCAAGAACTTCTCTCGTGTTGTCTTTTAATCATCAAATCAGGTGCAAGCACTTGATTGGGGTTGTAGCCTCCAAGTTATTGAACCTATCAACTCCGTCATTTACCTGTTTGACTAGGCTTCATCATCTGATGTTTCTTCAATCTCGATTTCCCAAGGTTCTCCTTTATAATCTGGTGAAAAAAGGTGAATTTTGGCTTTATTGGAAAACTGCTTCAGCTTTTTGATGAACTGGGGAATAGCATCGACGATATGCAGATAACTTTCTATGTCATAGCAGATAATGAGTAACATCAGAGGACTAGTATTTATCTTGAAATACCAGTGACAATTTGATAGTAAAACTCGCATAATTGGGCCACAGGCTTGATAAAATCGCCTGCAAGTAGCTTCTTCTAGTTGCCTGTAGAATAACTCGTTAAGTATAGGTGCTCCAGTTGGAGGCAAATCATCTGCGGGAAGGGGGGATTTATTCATAGCAAATAACTAGGGATTGGGAATTATTAGTCAAAAAAATACAATGCTCCTGCGTGTTTTAATCACGCCATCTATTTAAAGATGGCGCAATAAGCACTTTTGTAGTTGCACCCAAAGTCGGGAAATCATAGTAAATGTTCTTGTTCTTGTGTTGCAAGCCATTGCAGTTCTAACCACAAACGAGGATCTGTCTGCTTTACCTTCGACATCGGATCTCGCAGCAGATGTGTAGCATTTAGGCAGACAACCTCAACTAATCCCGCATATTCTGCTACTTCTCTGAGTATAGATATCTGGGCTTTGACAGCAGCAATCAGATTGTCAGGGCAATAAATTGTGAAGTATGGCAGAAAGTGAACACGAGGTCTTCCCCAATAAGACTCGATGAGTTTAACATGACACTGTTTTAGTAATTCATCGACTTGTGGGAAAGAATGAGCAATAACCGTTTTGAATTCTTTGACTAGCTCTTGTTCATACCAACTTGTGTTCATGGTTATAACTTTCATGCTGAAAGTAACAATTGGGAATTTTGAATTGTGATTTAGTTTTTCTACTAATCACTGATAACTCAGCATTTATCAGCCTTGGCGCAAAGATTTTTTGGGGTACTGTGTAGTACAAAAAGGTCGGCGAAGCAATTTTTTACTAATGCTGCTTCCCTTCTCCTCAAACACTATCAAGTGCAATACTTGCTCTAGCAAACGCCGTTTGTCAAAAATGCCTTGAATCAGCACCTCTAGTTCAGTTGCGCCCTTGGCAGGAAAGTCCTCGCCATCAATGGTGCGCCAGGGTAAAAACTCCTGCCAATCTGAGGTTAATGTACCGACTCGTGCCCGATTCCCATAAGTAATAACTAGGAATGTATTGTAGTCAAACAGCTTTGGTATTTGTTCAATGTAGGTTTGAATTCTCTCTTTACCTTCTTTGAAAATCGCCTGTTCATCACTTGGCTGAATCGAGACAATAACTGCCAAGGGTAAACCGTTGATAAAGACAACTACATCAGGACAGTGAGTATAATTCCCCTCAACTACAGTCAAGGGATGAATAGCTAGCCAATTATTGTTCAGTAGATTAGACGTATCAATGAGCGACACAAAGTCATGAACTATTTCTTCGTTATACAGGTATTCAACTTCCACCCCATTGGTCAATAATTTGTGAAAGCGACGGTTATTTTCCAGCAAGTGGGAACTCTCTGTACAAGTAACCTGATGGATAGCTGCGGCGATCGCCTCATCCAGTTTTGTCGGGTTAATTTTTTGCAAAGCGTTATGGAGGCGCTGACACAAAACCACATCACTATAACTACTCCGCCCTATCTGGTGCTTACCTAGAGTAATGTCTGACTCTAATAAAACTGTGTAGCCAATGACCTCGAACCAAGTGAGCGCAGATGGTGCGATGGCTTTGCCCGCCGCAGGCATCGCTTCTCTACCTTCCCTGCGGGATGCTAGGCGTTTGCGTAGCATGTCAAAGACAGAGGCTCCGCCAACACGTAGCTGGCTTTTGAGTAGGGGTAGGGGTATGCCCGCACTTCTCTGCGAGAGGCTGCGCGTAACTTGCTTCCACGTTCGCGTAGCCTCCCGTAGGGAAGTGGTACGACAAGACTCAGTGACCGCCGCAGGCATCGCAGATTGTGTGGAATCAAAACGGCGGCGAAGTTTTTTTGTAACACGACTCACTTTGGCAGTTGTTTTTTTTAGCTGTGCTGGATTCATCAACAGTAGAAGATTTTATTTGAGTCAATGCAGAAGCTCGCGCCTAGTTTGCTGAACATTGGTTGGTATATTCACCAATGGACGTATACGGCTTTTCAGTAACTATCAAAGCTGAAGTTGATCGGTGAGATTGTATCTAGTGCTACATATTACCAATATTATTGGTAATATTTCATAAATAGTTAGAGTTGGTTGTGTTTAATGCTTAACTTTTATCTCCTGCTCTAAAAACAGATTGCCAATATCAAATAAAAGTTGCATAGTACCTCGATAGCCAACCTTGGTGAACTGACCATAATCTAAGCGGTCAAAAATGGGAATCCCTTGACGATAGAGAGGAATTTTTAAGCGTTGGGCGATCGCTACTCCATGAGAGTTGGTAATTAGTAAATCAGACCCAACCGCCAATTGCTCAAAGTCTTCCAAATCGCCGATAGTGACGCTCTTAATCGGCAGTTTTTCGAGCAGAGGAAAGCGTGTTGTTGTCACTGCTGAGTGAATCTCAACTCCTAGCGATCGCAAAAAAGCAACTGTTGACCAAAGTAAATCTGGTTCTAGCGCCAAAGAAACTCGCTTGCAACCAAAGTAAAAATGATTCTCCAACATCACATGTTGTAACTGACGGCGTTGACGGCGGTATTTCTCTGGTACGCTGACACCACTGATATCCGCCAAAGCTTGCAGAAATTTATCTACTGCTACTAGTCCCGTCAGTTCACCAAATACCTCATAAGGTATATTGAATCTCTGCTCCAAAATTTGCGCCCCAGCCCGCATACTATCACCTAGTGCCAAAGTGAATACAGAACTGCCAATTGAGCGCAACTGTGCTGCATTTGTGCCATTAGCTGTAATGGCACTAGAAGAATCTTCTATATGACCATCTAATGAGCCAGAAAGGTCAGGTACAACAATAGGTACAAGTCCAAAAGAGGTAACAATCTCTTTGATTTCCTGTACATCCCCTGGTGTGAAGGCAGAACTCGCCAAAATAGTAATTTGTGTAGGACAAGCGTCTTGCTTGTCGCTTTTTTGAGGAATTTCCCTGACTATACTCTCAACTGCACCAGCAAAGCCATCCTGTAATGTACCTTTGAAATCAGGTGTCGAGACAAGTACAATTGGTAAATAATCCAGTTCTGGGTGACGGTGGCGAATCTCCTTGACAAAGCGCCCCATATCATCGCCTCTAGTTTCCACCAATCCAGTGCTACAAAGACCGATAATTTCTGGTTTGGATGTGTGCACCAAAGTCAAGATTGCTTGTTCAACTCTTTCCTCGCCACCCAAAATGGTTGCAACTTCAGTCATTGCTGTACTGGAAAGGGGAATCGTCTGACGGAAATGTTGTACTAATACTGCCTTAGTCAAAGCAGTACAGCCTTGAGAACCGTGTAATAAAGGCATCATTCCCTTCAACCCCAAAAAGGCTAAAACTGCACCCACAGTTTGGCTTTGCTTCAGGGGATTAACTGCAACAGATGTACTCGTAACGCTAATAATTGCCATCAAATGTTCTCCTCTAGAGAAGATGAGGGGGATGAGGGGGATATTACTGTTACTCCCCCATCTCCCCGATCTCCCCCATCTCCCCCTGCTCCCTCATCTCCCCCATCCTCTGACCACGGGGCTAGCTGGTATACTTGCTCCCATACAGGGTTGTAAAAGGCGGCATACAGTTCTCGTGCTACTTCTAAAATTCCTATATACCCTGCATAAGGATGGTTGCGTTCTTGATTAATATCTAGAAATGGAATTCTAGCTGTGAGAGAGGTATCTTGATAGCGTTTATCAGCAATTAACATCTCAGCTTGATTAGAGTTAATTATTTGTAAAATTTCTTCAGGAGTATTTTGTTCTAGAATTATGCTATCTTGCTCCAACAAACTTTTGACTCTAATTTTATCCTCCTCAGTATTATTCTTAGTAAGAATAGCAATAACTTCCATCCCCAATTTCTTAGCAGCAAAGATAATCAACCAACTCTTGAAACTTCCAATAGAAAGGATAATGCGCTTACCTTGTAATCGGGTAATATACAGAGCGAGTTTTTCATCTATTGCAGCAGTTTCTTCTACAATTAACTTTTCTGTACGTTCCTGCAAATCAGAATTACCTAACTTTGACGCAATATTCCTTAAACATTGATTGATTGACTCTATACCATAGATAGACTCTTCAATATAGGGAATGCCATATTTTTTTTCCATCCCTTTTGCCACGTTGATGAGTGCTTTGGAGGAGAGTATGACGTTAAGTTGGGCACGATGAGCATAGCAAACTTCTTTGTAGATAGCATCGCCTGTGATTTTTGCCAAAACTCTGATACCTAATTTCTCCAATAACGGTAGAACATTCCATATTGCACCTGCGATGTTATGTTCACCAATTAGGTTGATGTTGTATTGTGTACTAGTCTCTGGTTCAGCTGTTCCAATAACGTGTTCTAGTATCGCTTCACCAGCGACACGGTTGCCCAAATTTTGGTTCCCAATGAATCCAGGACAATGTACAGGAATAGTAGGTATTCCTGTTTTCTCGGTGGCATCTTTGCAAACTCCCTCAATGTCATCCCCAATCAGGGCGGTGATGCAAGTGGAGTAAACAAATACCGCCGCCGGTTTGTAGCGTCTTGCTAATTCTAAAATGCCTTTGTACAGCTTTTTGGCTCCACCGAAAATGATATCGTTTTCATTGATGTCGCTGGTAAAACGTATTTTGTACAGCATCGAACCAGAGGAGAGACTGCTGTAACTTCCCAAAATACTGGCAGCACAGCCACTTGGCCCGTGAACTACATGAGCAGCATCGGTGATTGGTACTAGGGTAATCATTGCACTATCAAAAGCGCAACTCCCTTGAGTAGTTCCAGGTTGGGGTAATTGTGTAGAGGACTTTTTTTTATGCAGTTTCTGCTGCTGAGGAGCATCTTCAGAATTGGAGTTACTGAGCGAATCGTTAATTTGTCCTGGGGTGGGATTCATCTGTTTGGTGACAATAAGTAGAAGTTACTAGGTGTTAAGAGAATTTCCAAAAAATTTTATAGGTTTTCATTTATTAATCGTGTATCTAAAGGATGGAATAAAAGGGAATGAAAAAGGGAATTTTCCATCCCCTAAAACATAAACACCAACTAGGTTAGAGAAGGAGAAAACAAAAACACCAACTAGACTATTAAAGTATTAATGTTGCTGTGTAGACCTTGAGAAATTAGTGTTAGCACGGTGAAGCTGAAACAAACAAAAGTTAAGATTGGCTATTCGATTACCTCCATTTTAAAAGATTTTTCAGGAGTGATGAGTGGTTGAGTCCTGAGTAAGAAGTAATGAATAAGTAGTATTAATGAATCTTCCCACTCTTAGCCGAGGTATTCGCTACTCAAAACTAATTTGATGCTTAGTCGGTCTAATTTTACTTTTTACTCAGCACTCAGCACTGTTTCGGTGAGAGGGTGGGCAAAAATAGCCCACCTAATATTGACTCTGTATTTAGCACCTGAGTCTAAATAAGAACTTTACTTTCTTTTTCTAGCTACCGGAAACTATTTCTACATTTCCTTTTTTCAGTGCTTCTAGTGCTTCGCCTTGGGCATCTTCTAGCTTCTTCTCACCATCTGCTTGAGCGTTGGCGGCACCTATCAGTTTTGCAGCATTTTCTTCGCTTTCGAGAATACCAAATTCAATCAACAAATCTTCTAGCTCGTCCATCTCAATAGGTGTGGGAACGGCAAGATTTGTATTGTTGATAATCTTGTCCGCTAATATCCGGTATTGATTAGCTTGATTGCTATCGGGTGCGTACTCGTTAACAGTCATCCGGCGCAATTCTGCGTGTTGCACGATGTTGTCGCGGGGAACAAAGTGAATCATCTGAGTACTCAATCTGGCCGCCAATGTGCTAATCAGTTCGTCTTCTCTGTCAGTATTACGACTATTACAAATTAGACCTCCCAAGCGCACGCCACCAGTGTGAGCGTACTTGAGAACACCGCGAGAGATGTTATTAGCAGCAAACATCGCCATCATTTCACCAGAGGTAACGATGTAGATTTCTTGGGCTTTACCTTCACGGATTGGCATAGCAAAACCACCGCACACAACGTCGCCCAACACGTCGTAAGATACGAAATCTACATCTGAGTAAGCACCGTTTTCTTCAAGAAAGTTGATGGCGGTAATGATACCGCGACCGGCGCAACCTACACCAGGTTCAGGACCACCAGATTCCACACATTTGATATCTCGGAAACCATTGATAACTACTTCTTCAAGTTCGATATCTTCCACAGCACCTCGTTCAGCAGCGAGGTGCAACACGGTGGTTTGAGCTTTACAGTGCAAAATCAAACGAGTGGAGTCAGCTTTGGGGTCACATCCGACAATCAAAATGCGTTTACCCACTTCTGCCATAGCGGCAAGGGTGTTTTGGGAAGTGGTAGATTTACCAATACCGCCTTTACCGTAAAAAGCAATCTGTCTAATTTTTTCGTCGGACATGATGATTAATCCTGTGATTGTTTGTTTGGTGGGTCTTTTGGTTTATGAGGTGATGGCACAAAGTGCCTACGGAGGTACTCGCGCTGTAAAATTACAGCAGTGACCTGATGTAGAACGTCGTTGGAGGCGATCGTTCTACAGCAAAAAGAGTCCGAAGAAAGAACATATTCAAGTTTTGGTCAATTTTCATTGGCTATTAGTCATTATTTTTTCTGACTAATGCTAGAGCGATAAGACATCACTCAAGGAATATTGCAAGTATTACCAGACACTCAAATGATTTCTCTAGCGGTAGTAATACCAATTGGAAAAAAGAAAGCGACAAATAGACCATTTGTAGAGACGCAATTCATTGCATCTTTATCCAAGTATGTGTTGCAGTCATGAATTGAATTGGTATAATACCAATTGGAAAAAAGAAAGCTATAGATTCCAAACTGGAAACTCAAATTCACTCCGAATTACGAATTCAGCATTATCAGTTGTTGTAATCTCGTGAAGGTTGCTCATACCTAAAGAGTGGTTGCAGCAGGATTTAAATTTACGCCAAATTTTCCTTTAACCACACAACCAACCATTACAATCCACCCTAAACAGTCGCTACAACTTCCCCGATTTTGCTGATATCGTAACCGCCGAGAATTTCAAATTGGGAGTGAACCATCCGATGTCCCAAAGTACTGAGTAACTGCTGTACAGGTGCTTCTTCCAGATATTTCTTGAGAATCACCAAATCATATCGTGCCTGATTTAAAGGGATAAATCCCAGCCCAAAAGCGGTAGCTACAGATCCCGTGCTCATACCAGCATCGGCAACTCCTCTGACTACAGCTTGGGCAACATCTTGGTGACTTTTGAGTATATTATCAAAGCCCTGAACAGCATCGAACGGTATCTGCTCTTTTTGGAGTGTTTGTTCCAAAAGCATTCGACTACCGGAACCTGTTTCGCGGTTGACAATAGTCGCTCCCCCAGCCACTAAGTCAGTAACTGTTCTAATTCCCATTGGGTTCCCTGACTTCAATAAAAGTCCCTCCTCCCAGACACCAAGGGTAATCAGAACTGCTTCCCTGCCAGCCAGAACATCTCGAACAAAGGGAGTATTGTACTCACCAGTCTCAGGATCGTACAGATGCATCCCAGCAATGTGCGCCTCACCTCTGCATAGACTGTGCAATGCAGCCATGCTATTGGCGAAGTTATATTGGACTCGTAGTTGGGGATGCCAGCGTTCGGTGGCTCTTGCCCATAGTGAAATCACAGGGGCACAACCAGCAATCACAACAGTATTGTGAAGTGTGTCGAGATTATCGTCTAAAAGACGGACTCGAATTTTATTTGTACCTGTGCAAGTCTCAGCATTACCATCAGCCGGAATCATATCTTGGCGAAAAGCATCCTTACCAATCAAGGGATAAGCTATCCATTGTCCTCCCACACGAGCCATGCTAACTCGCAGTTGCTGACCATTAAGAACAGGTTTGGCAAGAACAGCTTCAATTTCAGGTAAATCCCGCTCTAACCAGAACAGATCCTCAACTTGACAGCCAAGCGCTTTGGCCAAACGAAGTGTTATGGCTACTGAGGGAGCATATAATCCCGACTCTACACCACTAATAGTCTGACGAGTCACATTAGCGATGTTAGCCAAATCTTGTTGGCTCATGCCTAAGCGAGTTCTAATCGACTTCAAGTTATTACGGAGGTCACTATCCTGCTTCATTGGCTTTGTCTCTTGGTTTCAAAAAGCCGTAGCGGATTTAAACATTGCATCTGCCAAGGCGAAAGTCTTGTCTTTGAGTTTATATCATTTCTCTTTGAAGACTTTTTGTGCTTTCGCTGTCTTGATTCCCCATACAAAAAGACTATCACAGAAATTGCAAATTTGCTTGCAAAGCGCAAATTATTTTTGCGGATGGTTACTTTTTACTGTTATAATTCTTGTGAGAAGGTTTGGGGAACTCGCACACCGACTGTTTTAGATGCCTTTGCAGTGCAATTCAACCACAAAAACTCCGGTCGTGGGATGTCTTAGCAAAATCCCTCACTGATGCTGGTTTCGAGATTACCGCATCTTGGACAGTCAGCACCGAAAACTTCCAAAACTTACACCAAGCGCAGAAAAACGCAGTATCTAGCACCGTGCTTTTAGTATGCTGCAAACGCGATCGCAATATCAAGGCAGAACTATAGACTCACTTGATAATCTGGATAACGGCTACTGTATCTACTAGATACCAATATTTGCATTGCACTGCTGAACGAAAATCCCGAAGCTGTTACTAAATTTAATCGTTTTTTCAGCCAATGCTATCTCTCTATCATTGTAGTTTCAGAACTATATAAAGGCGTTTATTGTTCTCAACAGGTAGCCAAGAATATAGAGATATTAGCACATCTGGAAACAGCTAGACCAAATGGCGATTTATAAGTTGTCCAGTTGGCTAATGTTGAAAGTTCGCAGTTTTATGAACAAATATCCTCAAGCTATTTTTCTCATAAAACTCAGAATAAACATGACAACCATCGGTAAGATTTCTTGGGGTGACGACTTAACCAGGATTAAGGGTCTTGTCCACTTTTGGCGATCGCCAAAAGTGGATGCTCTCAGTTGAGCGATCGCTAATTGGTATAGTTGCAGAGGGGAAGTCAATTCCGTCATTTTAGCAGTTAATTTTTTTCGTTCTTTATTTCTGCTAAAATCTTGTCAAGTCTATCGTTTGCGTCCTTAGCAAGTTGAATGCAACGTACACTTGAAACCAAACCTCCAGCAGCAGCAACAGTTCCTTCTGGAATTTTATTTGACAAAATTAGCCCAGCGCCTACAAAGCCAATAAAGAAAGATACTGTGGTGGCAATCAAGGACAGGTTAAAACTGTAACGTGCTTGGCGCAAGCGTTCTTGGGTAATGGATAGTTCGATTGTGGAATGATCTCTAGGAGTTGGTTCGTTATTCATGAATTGTGCAGAGGATTTAAATTTCATACTTCTGATCCATTTGGTTTCATCAACCGCACCCTCAATATTCAGCATCTGCCAATAGATAACTTGGCTATGACCTTAAAATCTTAAGATTCAATACTTCTGCTTCTAGTTCATAGTAATGCCAATCAAACTAAGATAGTTTTGGCCTCCTAGTGTATTGCAATACATTTCAGTCAAAGTTAAGTATATTGTAGGTTGGATATGAGCGGAGTGCAAAACATTAAGCTTCGCATAGGTGAAATTTTATTGCTCAATTCAACCTACATGGATATTGATTTTTAGCCTTAACTGAACGGTATTGAATCATTAGCCATCTATGAGATGCCGAGCAATTTATTTTTTTAGTAAAGACTCAAAAATTATGGCAGTGGCAAACAAACATATTAGAAGAATAGTCAATTTTGCCAACAAGTCTGCAATCACAGGTAACAGCATTTGAGTCACACCCCCTAATCCCACAATACTATAAATAACAAAGGTAATCGCCAAGCCAAATACAAACAGTAGCAGGTATTTTAAAAATCTTGAAGCTAACCGAAATAAGAAGTTGTTTTTGTTTTCTTGTTGAGTTTTCATACTTTTGCTCTCCAAAAATTTGCTAACTTTTTCTATCAATCAACCCTTACAATATAAGGCAGGAAAAGTTTATCTAACTTTTCCTGCCTTGTAAAAATCACATTTATCATGGCTAGGGGTTGCACATTTTCGACTGTATTTTCTTCGTCTTGCTATTGGTTAGTCGTCACAACTATACCTAAGCTTTACTTATTTTTGAGAAGAATATCTAATTATTCAGTTTTTTGCTGATACTTATTTAATTGTGTTAGGATTTGGGATTCACTTGTAGCGTAATCCGATTTATTCTCCTCCATCAACCAATTCTGTAAATCCTCGTTATTGATGACATATCGATAGTGGGTAGAACCCATGATAGTCACCACAATTTGACCACGCTTAATTCGTTCGCTTTTAACTTCTATGTGACCGAATCCAGTCTCATGCCAACAAGTAAGAAGAATTACCAGCAGCCGAGTCACAATTCTGTCAACTTCATTCGCTTCGCTAGTTTCTCTGGGCATAGTTACGTAACCTTATGCTACACCAGTGCTAGACTCTCAGTTAAAAATAACAAATGTGTCAACCGTTCAATTGCTAAAAAGAAAGGTGTCACCTTTGTGAACAAGAATCTACCAGGGGATTTGCTTACATGATTGAGTGGGCAGTTTTTAATTGTGTTTTTCTAGCAACTAAGTGTCGCAATATGTGACACCAATCTCATGTATAGAACTATCTCATACCGATCCGATTACTGTCAAGCAGTTAAGTGAGAAATTTTATTTGTATGGCTGTAGTCAAATACGCGAGCAGAGTGTAGATTGCTCAAAGCCTTTTGGTTCAAGGCTCCTTAGCAATCAGCACGTTACTATATTCCACATTCCCAATCAATTGAGTATCTCAAAAAATCAAGATTTCCGTACAAGTGACAAGTGTCACAAAAGCTTTTAGATTGTAAGCTATTCTTAGTCACTAAATCGGATGTTAGGTGGAAAGCCACCAAACGATATGAATCAACAACAGTTGAATGAAACCTTTGATAAACTAACGCCACGTCGCCAAGAGGTGTTGCGTTTAGTTTTGGCTGGGGAGTTAGACGAAGCGATCGCTCAAGTTCTGCTTATTCAGCCAGCGACAGTCAGAAAGTACCTAGAAAGACTATATAGAGCATTTGATGTCACTAAAAAATCCGAATTAGTCACATTATTTGCTAAATACAAACCAGAACTCATCAACGGAACCTCTCATCAGATACTTCCTGTGGCTGAGAAAAGCTCCTCCAACACTAAACAAGATTTAGGAGAAGCACCGCATACTGTCACTTTTTACGGACGTACCGAGGAATTAGCTACTCTCCGACAATGGATCGTCAACGAACGGTGTCGGATTGTGGGGTTGCTGGGAATGGGTGGACTGGGAAAAACCGCTTTATCCGTGAAATTAGCGGCAGAATTAAAGTCAGATTTTGATTATATTATCTGGCGTAGTCTCCGGGAGGCTCCCAAGTTAGAGACAATACTGAATGGGATCATTAAATTTTTGTCGAATCAAGAAGAAATTAATACTACAGGTAATATTCATGAAAAAATCACACGTCTGCTGGAACACTTGAGGTCTTCCCGTTGTTTATTAATTTTAGATAATTTTGAATCAATCCTGGCGGATGGCTCCTATGGAGAACAATACCGTGATGAATATCAAGACTATAGTATTTTAATTCAGCGTATCGGCGAATTACATCACCAAAGTTGTTTAGTATTTACAAGTCGGATAAAACCGAAAAAAATTGCGATGCAAGAAGGTGAAAATTTGCTAATTGATTATTTACCACTCCCAGGTTTGAAAGATTTAGAAGTAATGAAAATCTTGGAGGCTAAAAAACTTACTGGTACAGACCAGGAAATACAAAAACTAGTAAGATTATACAGTGGTAATCCTTTAGCCTTAAAAATAGTCTCTACTTTTATTCAAGATTTATTTAGCGGAAATGTTTCGGAATTTTTATCTCAAGAAATTACTTTGACACCGTTTGTAGGGATAGAAAGTTTATTAGAGCAGCAATTTACCCACCTAACAGAATTAGAACAAGAAATTATGTACTGGTTGGCAATTAATCGAGAGCCAGTATCTCCTATAGAGTTATTTGAGGATATTACCGAAAAACCAATATATTTTGATGTGATTAATGCCTTAGAAAACCTGAAACGATGCTCATTAATTGAAGCCGCTGATGGTAAATTTACCCTGCAAAATGTCGTATTAGAATATATGACTGGTATTCTGATTCGGCAGGTAAGTAAAGAGCTAAATTCTGGACAGACGCAATTTATTAATAGATTTGCTTTAGCTAAAGCTACTGCCCAAGACTATGTAAGAAATAGCCAGATACAATTAATTATTAAACCAATTGCTAAAAATGTTAATGAGTTAGACGCAAAACTAGTTAAATTCCTGGAGGAGCAAAAGCAAAAAATTAGAGATTTACCCAAAGGATATCTTGTGGGTAATATTTTAGATTTATTACGCTATCATAATTACAATTTATCTGGGCTTGATTTATCCAATTTCACGGTATGGCAGGCATATTTAAGAGGTGCAGATTTACGTGATGTGAAATTTGTTAATGCAGACTTAAACAAAACACGGTTTACAGAGTCTTTTGGGATTGTTTTGGCAGTGGCATATAACTCGAAAAAATCGATGATTGCCTTGGGTGATACTAAAAGTGAAGTTCGCCTCAGAGATGCTAAAGGTCACCAACTTTTAACTTTAGAAGGGCATACAAATTGGATTAGATCAGTGGCTTTTAGTCCTGATGGAGAAATCTTAGTAAGTGGTAGTGACGATAAAACTGTCAGATTATGGAATACCACAACTGGTCAATTTTTGAGATCGTTACAAGGACATAAAGAAAGAGTCTGGTCAGTAGCATTTAGCCCAGATGGAAAAACAGTAGCTAGTAGTAGCGAAGATAAAACAGTTAGACTATGGAATGTTCATACTGCTGAATGCTGGAAAATTCTCGAAAAACATACTCATTGGGTACGTGAAGTTGCTTTTAGTCCAGATGGCAAAATTTTAGCTAGTGGAAGTAGTGACAGGACAGTAATTTTGTGGGATGCACATACGGGAAATTACATAAGAACTCTGGAAGGACAACATACAGCGCGGGTACGTACAGTTGCCTTTAGCTCTGATGGTAGGATTTTAGCCAGTGGTAGTGATGACCATACCATTAGGCTCTGGGATATTCATAGCGGCAAGTATCTCCAAACTTTACTAGGACATAGGCAAAGAGTGCGATCGCTAGCATTTAGCCCAGAACCAAATTCTCGCATTTTGGCTAGTGCCAGTGAAGACCATAAGGTAATTTTGTGGGATATTGATGCTAACAAACGCTACCGGACTTTATCAGAACATACAGAAAAAGTTTGGTCTGTTACCTTTACTGATCCTGAAGGTAAAACTTTAATCAGTAGTAGCGATGACAAAACTGTGAAATTTTGGGATACTCATACAGGTGAATGTCTCAAAACTCTTCAAGGTTACACAGATTGGGCTTGGTCTCTAGTTTTTCATCCCAGTGGTAATATCTTAATTAGTGGCAATGACGATAAAACTATTAAACTCTGGAACTTAGATACAGGTGAAAGTAAATCTTTGGCAGGGCATAGCAATAGAATACGCGCAGTTGCCTTGAGTCCTGACAGTAGTATGGTTGCCAGTGGTAGTGACGACCAAACTATCAAATTATGGGATACTCAAACTGGTCAACATCGCAAAACTTTAGTAGACCATTTTGATCGCATTTTGACTGTAGCTTTTAGTCCAGATGGTCGTTATTTAGCCAGTGGTGGCGATGACAAAATATTAAGAATATGGAATATTCATTCAGGTGAATATCGCCAAACTCAAGAGAATCATAAAAACTGGCTCTGGTCTGTAACTTTTAGTCCAGATAGCAGTATCTTAGCTAGTGGTAGCGAAGACTGCACAATCAAATTGTGGGATGTAGATACAGGTAAATGCTTTAAAACTCTCTTTGGTCACGATGGATGGGTACGGTCTGTGCGTTTTAGTCCAGATGGTAATACCCTTGTGAGTGGTAGCGAAGACCACACGATTAAGCTCTGGGATGTAACTACAGGTGAGTGTATCCAAACCTTGAAAGGAAAAACTGGTTGGGTGCGGACTGTAGCTTTTAGCCCTAAAGGTCGTTTTGTGGCAAGTGCAGGGGGAAACCCAATCATTGAAATTTGGGATATCAAAACCGCTAAACTCTATCGAACTTTGAGCGGACATCAAGAAAGAATTTGGTCTGTAGTCTTTAGTGCTGATGGTCAAACTCTTGCTAGTAGTAGTGAAGATGGCACGATTATGCTTTGGCATATAGAAACAGGAGAGCTAAAAAAAACACTTAGGTCTCCCAGACTCTGTGAAGGGATGGATATCACAGGTGTAGTGAATCTCACAGAAGCTCAAATTAAAACTTTAAAAACCTTAGGAGCAAAGAAAGACGATGAGTAGAATGTCTCAAAAAGCGTTGATTGGCATTACAACCTATGGTCGGCAAGATGCATTACCGTTTTCTTTGCCAAGTGTTTATATAGATGCAGTCCGCACCGCAGGTGGTATTCCTATATTATTACCACCCGGTGAAACTGACCCGGCAATATTATTAGAGCCTTTGGATGGTTTAATCATATCCGGTGGTGGAGACATTAACCCTGTGTGGTATGAAGGTTTAGATCACCCCAGTATTTATTCTGTAGATAGCGATCGCGATGCTTTTGAATTGCAATTAGCCAAATATGCTATGCAACATCATTTACCTGTGTTAGGTATCTGCCGAGGTTTACAAATTCTCATCGTTGCTTCTGGCGGTACTCTCATTCCCCACGTCCCAGAGGTTTATGGTAATTCAGTATTACATCGGATAGATCCTGAACCTGGAAAGCGTTTACCCACAGAACATTTAGTCAAAATAAATGGAGAAAGCCGTCTAGCTAAGTTTGTTCAGAATACTCATATATCGGTAGTTTCTTGGCATCATCAAGCAGTACACAAAGTCCCAGATGGTTGGCGTGTTGTAGCCCATGCCCCAGAAGATGGGGTAATTGAAGCAGTGGAACATGAACATCACCCTTGGGCAATTGGTGTGCAATGGCATCCAGAGCTTTCAGTTAACGATCCCCATCATAAAAGAATTTTTCAAGCTTTTGTTCAAGCCACATATATTGAACAAAATTTATTAACAGCGTAAAAGGCATTGAAGATTGGGAACAGGGGATTGGGTGAAAATTTCCCTCATCTCCCTCATCCCCCAAGTGAAAATTACAGTAAGATGCACGGATGAGGATGAATGTCTTGCAATAAATTATCTAATCCAGACCAAAATTGATCTAACGCCATAGCCATCATGTTTGCACCCTCAATTGTGGGAGTCAATAATTGTGGTAACTTATTGAGAATAATACTGGTTAATTCTATTGCTTCTTGGGCGTGTCTTTCTTCAACACCTTGGTCAAAACATTCAGTAAAGTATGGCTCTTGTTTAATAAATGGAAAACAATGAGCCAGCGCATTCATTAATGCTTGCATCCAATCATGAGCAAACATTTCAACCACACAGAAAGGGCCTAGAGACTGCGGATAAATATTCTGCACTAAAGATACAAAATTTGCAGTAGTAGGGTCTAGGTATTTTTGTAATTCATCTAAACTGCCAAACTCTTCATCTGGGATAGTCAATTTTGCTCCCAAATTAGCAAAAGCTTGACTTAATTGATAATGGTGAATACCACCATTTTGCCAACTATCATCGTCACTAATAATTCTGAGCTTCCGCTCTCTGAGCGCAGGACTATTTAAGTGCGGTATAAAGTATACCATGACACGAGTTGCATGGCAGGCTGCTTGGTATCTGAGGTAAATTTCTCCTAATAAATCGGGAGAACGAAGTTGTTCAGGTGGCAACAGAGCTAGACGAGAGAAAAAAGGATGTTTGGATGGCAGATGTGTTTGGTAAAGCTCATCTAAAACATCTTGAAATATTTGTTCAACATTTGGAGTTTGCATAAGTAGTAAGGCGTAAATAATTAAAGGTTTGTACTAATGACTAAGAATTAGTTCATCTTTAAAGTAATTAAGGGAAAAATCTCTTCTCGTCTTTCGGTATAAATTCCTATTAGGATTGTTCAACTCAATATTCTGACTGCTAACATGGTGTCCATTATGTGATAATTCATGTTTTTTGTGAAGTGATCGTTCCCTCTCTAAAATCATCGCTTCTAACTCACGCACCAATCGGTAGTTTCGGACTATCAGGAGCAAAAGTGCCTAAATTTTTGCCATCAATCTGTAATATCGGTGTACCGTTGTAAGATAAAACTCTGGATGAGATTCGGGCAACTCAAAAACTCCTACTTCCAGAGTAACGCTGTGCTTTTTCCATTGCTTACTAGCAAAGTTTTCATTGGCGAAGTGATTGTATTTGATACCCAACACTTTAATTTCATCAAGTTTACTGGCAGGGCTGACCATTAATTGGTCGCCGTCAAAATCGGCTTGGTGGTATTCTTCGGCATCCTTGGGGTGAATCCAAACTACATTGCGAGTTTTTTTCAATTCTGGGTCAGATAAATTTCCCGCTTAAATTGATTGAGCCACTTCCCTTGGGATAATACTTCATCTGCTGCTATTGAGTCAGCAGAACTTTTAGCTGTAAAATTTATCTAGAGTTGATGAGAGTAGATGATAAGCTGGCAATGACCAATCAAATTCTGCAACAACAAATTGCCTACTATCGTGCTAGAGCCAACGAATACGATCAGTGGTTTTATCGCCTTGGTCGTTACGATCGCGGTGAGGAACTAAACCAGCGTTGGTTTAAAGAAGTTGATATTGTCAAACAGGGTTTACAACAAATTGTCCAAGCTGAGGAAATCTTAGAATTAGCCTGTGGAACCGGAATTTGGACACAAGAGCTTTTAAAAATTGGACATAAAATTACTGCAATTGATGCCTCCGAAGAAGTAATTGAAATTAATCGCAACAAATTAAATTCACAAAAAGTAGAATATCACCAAATTGATTTATTTTCCTGGGAACCGCACGCTGAATATGATTTAGTATTTTTCTCTTTCTGGTTATCTCATGTGCCGCCAGAATTACTGAAATCGTTTTTGCTAAAAGTTTATAAATCTGTGCGTGTCGGTGGACAAGTATTTATTGTTGACTCGCGCTTTGAACCGACATCTACAGCTAATAACCATATTCTGAATGATGATGGCAGTATCTACAAAAGCCGGAAGTTAAATGATGGGCAAGAATTTCAAATAGTGAAAGTTTTTTATCAGCAAGATGAACTGCAAAAGTATCTGATACAAGTTGGTTTTAAAGCCGATGTAAAAGTGACAGACCATTATTTTATCTATGCTAATAATACGAAGTTTTAGAATTAATTTGTAATGCTGGACACTCATCTAATGGTTGCTTGAGTGACGATGGTTAAGAATCAAATTTTAATCATTTTTATTTTTTCTAACGACTATAGCTCTATTTTAAACGCGGCTTGTAGATGCTGGTTTATCATTGTTTGTTATTAGACAGATATAATCCTCAGTATTATCTCGTACTTTTTTCAGAAATCAAATATGATTCCTATATCCCAAAATGAGCATTACCCAGAATATGCTCATCTCAAACCTGATGAAAGCATAATAATTAAGGAAAATACTATCAAATCTACATCAGGTTCTTATTATCCAAGTGGATATGAAAATTTAGATTAATTTCTCAATAGCGATTCTGGGGCAATTGATCGACTAGGTGATGAAAGTTCAACTACTCGTGGTTGGCGTCCACCTGAACCAGATGAATCTTGGTAAAACTTCCCTTAAGAGGCACGCATTAATAAGTTCCTTTTTTGAATAACTGAAAGCCTTGATTATCAGTTTTTTTGATAAAGTAGGTAAGTTATTTCGGTACGAATTATGAAGCTCGATTTTCCAAATTTTTTATGCTGATAACATTTTTGAATAAGCTGTTTGCACAGGTAAATAAACTGTGAAGATACTGCCTTTCCCAACACTCGATGAAACATATTAAGACCGAACGTCAACACTTAGTACAGCATTTCATTAATTCATAGCGAATTAAAGAAAGGCAATATCCTACAATGCCAATGCGTCGGCTTGCATTGTGAATGTGTCGGCTTGCATTATTAATGCGACGGCCGCTTTGTTAATACGTTCCCCTGCATTAACAACGCTACGCTTTTACGCAAAACTGTATTTAGTTAAAGTTACCCTACAAATGGTTGTAGGAAACTTTTTTGAGCTTGTTATGAGTGAATTTGAATAGCTTGTGACGTTTGAGTACTAGAGGTGCGCCCAGAGTGCCGATGATCAGTAAGCTAAAAATAGAAGTGGGTTAAGGGACAGTAATTTGGGTTGCAGAAAAACTAATGGGTAACTCATTATCTTCTAATCCTAACTTTTCAAAACCTGGTCTAGTTGGCGCAGAAAAAACCTCTAAATAACCTGGTGTCGGCAAAAAACTAGCGAAAAATGGACTAGAATAATTTCCTCCCGAAGTGGAATACGCAAAACCCTTACCCGTTAACTGCTGAGTATTAAGGCTAATTAAATTATCAATATCAAAAGGTTCGTTTCCTGGCATTGGAGTCCCGGCGGGTTGCAGACCAGTAATTATTTCACCATTTCGTGTACCAGTAATTCCAGTAATCAAGTAAAAACCCAAATCGTTAGGGGTGTCATTAGTCTTAAAAGTACCGTTTGCCGCTACGCTAGTACCAGAATAATTCCAACTCCAACTTAAAGCAGAAGCGGCTGGCATTGTCCCGAAAACTAATCCAGATATGGTGACGAGGGCTATGGCAGATAAAGCTAGATTTGTCATGGAAGTCGTTAGCGCGATCGCGGATCTTGTAGAAGACTCCCGTGTATTATACGGAAATTAGGAAAAATAGTATTATCAATCTTGCCTATAGCAATCCTAAATGAGATTGTGAAAATTTTTGTTATGGTCGTCAAGAGTCATAAGTCATTGGTCATTTGTGATTACAAAGGACAAATGACTAATATAGCAAAGTGCTGAGTGCTGAGTGCTGAGTGCTGAGTAGAAACCCAGTTAAATCAAGGCTTTTAGCAATCAATATTGTCCTAACCTATGTGGCTACGGCTATAACTAATGACAGCCAACTCCAAAAATATTTCACAAATGATTTAGGACTGTGATATATACTTAGCAGCGATCTAATAACCATGCCAAAGCAGCATCAACATTATTAACCTGCTCCCCTGGCGGTATAGCTGGACGATTGACCATCACAACCTTTACGCCCAGTTCTCGCGCTGCAATAATCTTGGGCTTTGTAGCATCGCCACCGCTATTTTTGCTGACGATGGTATCAATGTTATTCTCAATCAAAATTTGTCTTTCATTGTTGAGGGTAAAAGGCCCGCGATCGCACAATACCATCCCTGGTGGTACTAAAGCATCATCGCCAGGAGGGTCAATCATCCGCATCAAAAACCAAATTTTCTCTAGGTGAGCAAAAGCGGCCAGTTCTTGTCTACCAACTGTCAAAAACACTCGCTGTGCCTGGTTTTGCAGGGCTATTGCTGCGGCTTCAACATTATCAACTTCAATCCAGCGATCGCCACTTACTTTTTCCCAAGGCGGACGAATTAACATCAGACGGGGTACTCTAATTTCCATTGCCGCATCTGCCGCATTGAAGGAAATCTGAGTAGCGAAAGGATGGGTTGCATCAATTAACAAGTCGATTTGCATGACTCGCAGATAGCTAGCCAATCCACGCACGCCACCGAAGCCTCCAACCCGTAAATCGCCCAGCGGTACTGATGGTTCACGGGTGCGGCCAGCTAGAGAGGTGATTACTTCTAACCCTTGGATAGTCGTAACTTTGGCAGCTAATTCTGCTGCATCACCCGTCCCACCCAGAATCAAAACGCGGATCATTTAGATAAAGGTGGAATCTTTGCTAAAATGCCCTTCTTCATTGCTTCTGGACGCTCTGACCAAGGCAGCAAACCATCTGCTTTAAGATAGTATTGACTAGCACATTCCAGTACCGCAGAGGCACTACCATCAACGGCTAAATCACCAAATAAATATGTTAATTTACCTTTGGCAGCAAAGGCGACTACACAAGAACGATTACAAGCACTCATGCATTCAACTTCCTGAATCGGGAATTGATCTCGTAACTCCCAATCTTGTGCCAGCTGCTGAAGTTGGTGTAGAAATTTTTCACCACCACTTTCACCAAGGCGTTTTCCATTTTGCCAAACACTGGCACAGGTTTTGCAAACAAATAAAGTATGTTCAGCAACTTCCATTGGACTAGTTGGAGAAATATTTACAGTAGTAGTCATCTGTACCTCGCAGATATGTGAAACTGATAAATCTATTTCGGCGGGCATCCTGACTCACTCAAATTGAGATTTTCGATTTAGTTCCTTAATCTCAAATTAGTTCACAGTTGCGGGACAGCGCCGGATTTGCACCGAACTTTCCCCGTTACCTCTGGTAGCTGACTCCCACCAGAACCGAATAACCTTATCGATCATACACTAGGGTTATCGGAGAATACGAAACAATAAGCTTTTCGCCAACCATCAAACTGGACGACAATCAGATAAAATACTGTGCATATTTACTACTTGTCCAATAACTGCGATCGCAGGCGCACCAAATCCAGTTTGCTCTACCTGTTTAACAATTGTTTTCAATGTCCCAATCAATTCTTCTTGTTCTGGGCGCGTACCCCAGCGCACCAAAGCAATAGGCGTTTCTAAATTCAACCCAGCTGCAATTAATTCTTCGACAATATAAGGCAGATTGTGAATTCCCATATAAATTACAATAGTTTCGGAACCGTGAGCGATCGCACTCCAATTCACTTGCGGTCTATACTTACCCGCCGCCTCATGACCAGTTACAAATGTAACTGACGAACTATAGAGCCGATGCGTCAAAGGGATACCTGAGTATGCTGCTGCTGCAATTCCCGATGTGATACCGGGCACTACTTCCGTTGATATTCCAGCGTTGACTAATTCTTCCATCTCTTCGCCACCGCGACCAAAGATAAACGGATCGCCACCCTTTAGCCGCACTACAATTGCACGATCCTGCGCTTTATCAATCAGCAATTGAGTTGTTTCTGACTGCAACAACGAATGTCTCCCCGCACGTTTACCAGCATTAATTTGCTCGGCTTGGGGATTAATCATTGCCAAAATTGCCGGACTCACCAAGGCATCATAGATGACTACATCTGCACATTCCAACAAACCTTTCGCCTTCAGGGTAATTAGTCCTGGATCTCCAGGCCCTGCACCTACTAAATAAACCTTTCCCAAATACTTGTTCCTCTGTGTGATTGTGCGGTTCATCTCTGTGTTAAATCCCAAATTAGCTCGGCTAATTCTGCACTTGCTCCCAATGGCTCTGCCAATTGGAAATTCACCGCAGAAAATTGTAATTTTAGCTCCTCTATTGAGGTGGCGATCGCATCGGTTATTCCACCAGCGAATAAAAAGTATGGCAAGATTGCAATTTCCCGATAACCAGCACCTACCAACTCTTTCACTCGTGATTCTAAACTAGGAGGCCCAGCCCAATAAGCAGTCACGGCTCCCAAACTCGCCGCCATTGCTTCCACAGTTTTTTGCGAACCTGGGCGACGGCTACCATGAGCTAAGAGAATCCATGCTTCTGTTTTTATAGCAGCTATTTGCTTTGCCAGCAATTTCTCTAAATTGGGGTGAGAGCCTAAATATGGTTGCAACTCAATGATCACATCTTGACCAAGAGTCTGCTCTGCTAGTGCTACTTCGGCGGGAATGTCTGTCATGACATGCACTCCCGGCAGCAGAAATAGCGGTACAATTTTGAGGCTATTTTCATTTTGAGACACTGGGCAATCGCCAAAAGCGCTCTTAGCAAATTGTTGAATCTGCTCGTGTAAAGGCTGAGGATTCATTTCCAAAGCAGCGATGCCAACCAAATGTTCGCTATTTGCTGAGTTGTGGTTTATTGTTAATTTGTGACATATCAGCCTAGCTAGTTGCTGCATAGCAATTTCTGGGCGGCGATCGCGACTTCCGTGAGATAATAGCAAATAGGCAGATGACATCGGCAAAGATTGAACTCTCAATTACTATCCTTATTTTAAGATGAAGCTGGGGATAATTAAGTCCTCTGGTAATTATTGAAACTGCGATCGATTGCTAACAATGCCTTCGCCAAAAAAAGAGATGAAGAGAGAGCTTATGTACTAGAGTTATTATCTTCCACAACGACAACTCAAAACTTTCTTTCAATTTTTATGCCTTATCCATCGTTTCTTCATCAACAGCTTTAACTATTACATTTGCATACCTTTGAAGAATATAAGCAGCTTGGAATACATCTAAAATTGCACCTTGAAGCTGATTTATATTAATTTGTAAACCTTCTATGTTAGAACCTCGAAAATCTGTGTTTTTAAATTTAGCATCAGCAAGGATAACATTATTCATTTGGCAATTTATAAATTTTACATTTATTAGAGAAGATTCTATAAATGTAGAATCTTCAAGGATACAATTTTCAAAAATAGCATTATCAAATTTACTTGAATTGAATTGTGATAATTGTCCTTGGCAGCCTTTAAAAATAACATTTTTAAATCTGGACTTTATTGCTTTAAATCCCAGCAACCTACAGTTAATAAATTCAACTCTATTAAGTGAACTTTCTTCCCATTCAGTATTGGCGAAATCACTTTTAGCGATTCTAACATCTTGTAGAGTAAGTTTTTTAAAGTAAGTATTTATAGCTTTAACATTATCAAAGTATGCATACTGAAAATCTACTCCTTTAATTCCCTCAATCTGGCAATTTGATAAATGTACATTTTTATAGCTTTCTAATTCATATAATTGGTTATCTGGTATCCCCTTATTCATTGTTTCACATAAAGGTAAATTAGGAGGATTAATAGCTCTATGTTTGCTAGACATATTTTTTAATTTAAATTATTTCATCTAAAAATACCTTAGGAATAATCTAATAGTCAAATAAAAAATGCATTTCTTTATTTTTCTATTAATACAAAATGAGGTTTATCAGAAATACAACTCCTCCTAAAAAGCAGCTTACAACAAAGTATCAAGAATAAAATTAAAAAAAGTTACAATACCTTTATATTCTCCCCCTACTCCTTACCTTATTGTTCTTCGGCAGTGTAAGTATAAAATTGAGCGAAAGCCCCTACCGTTTCAAATTGATACGAAGGTATCCAAGAATTTATTTTTAAATCTGTACGGTAAATGCTAAAAATAACGAAATCTTGCCTTTCTGTGGTCTTGGCAATAATTTCTTGGATTTGCGGGCTAGCCGAGTCAACCAATTTATCGCAATTAAAACGGATTAAATTTTCAATAACATTCGTAGTTTTTTTACATACATCAGTTTTTAAGTATTTTGTCAGCCGTTGAACTGCATATTCTTCATATTCAACCTGACTGGGATTGGTTTTCGCCATTGTCACACCCAAGGCGGCAAGTCCTACTGCTGCTCCAGTATACGCGATGATGGTCAATGGTTTCATATTTGCCAAGTAAAATTCGTTGTAATCGTCAGACTCCAGAGACTCTAAATCAACTAAGTCCGTTCCTTGAACAAAAACTCTTGATCGCTTGCCAAATTATTGCTATAATTCAAATTGTTGAATGGCGAGCGTAGCCAAGTGGTTAAGGCAGTGGTTTGTGGTACCACCATTCGTGGGTTCAATTCCCATCGTTCGCCCTACATAATTTCATATTCATAGCTATACTCCTATTAAAGGTGGGTTGTATGGTGTGAACCCTCATAAGCATTACTTTAACAATAATCTGTCATCTAATAGCTTTATAGACTTGCAAGGATTGCAAGCCTATAATAATTAATTAGATTATCTTATTAAATAAGTTTATGTATATAAGCAAATTTACTTGCTAAATTAAAATTTAGGTATGCAATGCCTTACATCCTTTTGGGCTGATGCGATCAAGGCAAGTAATACCACTTTTAATTCTCTTATTCCTTTACTATATAGTGAGTGCCTCGATTCCATCCTAATTCTGCTTCTGCAAGCCTCTGTTCTCTCAAACCCAAGCTCTGGACTGTTGAAGCTATAAATTTACGCTTTGCAGCACCCTTTAATTGGACTGTTGTTTGTTTTAATAGCTTTTTAAGCCAAAAAGTTAATACCGATCAGAGTCAGGGATGCTGAATTTTCAAACCTTATTTGAATCAATACCGGGATTGTATATCGTCTACTCACTCGACTTTGTGATTATCGGGGGAAGTGATGCTTACTTTTGGGCAACGAAGACCAAACGAGAAGAGGTTGTTGGTCGCTATTTGTTCGAGGTTTTTCCAGACAATCCCGACGATCCCAATGGTACTGGAATTCAGAATTTGCGTACCTCGTTGTCAAGCGTACTGAAGTATCAAAAGCCTCACACGATGGCAGTGCAGAAGTATGACATTCGCCGCCCCGAATCAGAAGGCGGTGGTTTTGAGGAGCGGTACTGGACGCCAACCAACTCCCCAGTCTTTGATGAAAACGGTGAAATGACGCACATTATTCACCGAGTCGAAGATGTCACCGAGTTTGTGCGGGTGCAGCAACAGCTAAATGAGCAGCGTCAGCTCAATCAATCACTCCAGTCTCACACCGAGCAAATGGAGAGGGAAATTTATGCTAGAGCGCAGGAGTTACAAGAGGTCAACGAACAAGTGCAAGCGGCGAATGAGGCGTTGTCAGAATTCGATCGCGTTAAGACCGTATTCTTCAGCAATATCTCGCATGAATTTCACACGCCTTTAACGCTGATGTTGAGTCCAATCGAAGACCTATTACTCGACATTCAAGCTCCATTAGCACCGCAACAGCGCGATCGCCTTGAACTCGTGCAGCGAAATGGACTTCGGTTGCTAAAATTAGTCAACACACTGCTTGAGTTTTCGCAACTGGAAGCGGCAGGGATTGAAGCTTCATCCGAACCGATCGCTTCCAACTGGAGTTTACCTTCAGCGATCGCGCCATCTTCCTTACCCGCCCGAATTTTGCTGGCAGATGACAACGCCGATATGCGCGATTATCTGTGGCGATTGTTGAGTCAACGGTATGAGGTTGAGGTAGTCACAGATGGGGTTGCGGCTCTAGCTGCGATCCAGGCACAGCGCCCAGATTTGATTCTCAGCGATTTAATGATGCCGGGGATGGATGGGTTTGAGTTGCTGCGTCAATTGCGGGCTGACCCCCAAAGGAGCGAATTGCCCGTAATTTTGCTGTCCGCGCAGGCGGGTGAAGAGTCTCGCGTGTCAGGTTTGGCAGCAGGAGCCGATGATTATTTAATCAAGCCGTTTTCGGCTCGCGAACTACTGGCTCGTATTGAGTTAATCTTAAAACAGGTAGACATCCGCAAACAAGCGGCTCAGACACTGCAAGCCAGCGAACAGCAACTTAAACTTGCCCTTAAGACCAGCAAACTCGGCTCCTGGCAATTCGATCTCAAAACAAACGTTCTGTCTGTTTCTGACCAGTGCAAATTCAATTATGGTCTACCCATTGAGGCTGATTTCTCACACCAAGTTCTGATGGAGCGGATTCATCCAGAGGATCGGACTTGGGTGCAGGCGGCAATTCAAGACTCGATTACCAACCGCACCGATTACGATGTGGAATACCGCAATGTTTGGAACGATGGCAGTACGCACTGGGTAATCGTTCGCGGGCATCCGATTTACGACGAGGCGGGCAATCCTGAGCGCATGGTCGGGATATCAATAGATATTACCAATCGCAAACAAGCCGAAGCTGACCTCCGGGAAGCCTATGTGCAATGGGAGGCTGTTTTAGCGGCAGGAGCGATTTACACATGGCGGTGGAAGATTGCCGAGAATCTGGTGATCGTGAATGCAGCCTTTGCTCACTTGTTTGGTGTTGACTCTGTGGAGGCGGCAAGCGGTTTACCAATTGAACTGTTTATACAGGCGATACACGAAGAAGACCGCACCCAAGTGGTCGCCGCAATTAATCAGGCGATTGAAACTGGTAAAGAATTTATCAGTGAGTACCGTGTTTATACGTTGGCAGGTGAGGAGCGATGGCTTGCCGCCCGCGGTCGCGTTGAATATGCAGCTGATGGCACACCGCTTACTTTTCCTGGAGCACTGGCAGATATTACCGAACGCAAACAAGCCGAAAACGCTTGGCGACAGATTTCCACCGAACTCGAACGACAACTGCGAAAGTTTGACGCGATCGCCTCTTCCGTAACCGATTTTATTTACACATTCGATCTGTCTGGACGGTTCACTTACGTCAATCAGGCGTTGCTCGACCTTTTCCAAAAAACTTCGGCTCAAACCCTTGGTAAAAACTTTTTTGACCTGGATTATCCAATAGATTTAGCAACCAGACTCCAAAGACAGATTCAGCAAGTTATCGAAACGCGCCAACCGCTCAAAGATGAAATGCTGTACACAAGCGCATTTGGCACGCGCGCTCATGAATACATTTTCGTCCCGCTTTTGGGCGTAAATGGGATGGTAGAAGCAGTGGCAGGTGTGACGCGAGACATTACCGATCGCAAGCAAATCGAAGCGACTGTCAAAGCCAGCAACGAACGGCTGAAGCTGCTTTCAGAAGTCGCTAACGATCTCTTGCTCAACGAAGATCCTAAGGTATTTTTAGCCAGTTTGTTTGAAAAGGTTTCGACTCATTTGGGACTCGAAGTTTACTTCAATTACTTGTTTCAAGAAGACCAGCAACGCCTTGAGCTACACACCTCTGGGGGCATCTCAGAAGATGTTGCTTTATCCGGGAAATTTTTGGAGTTAGGGCAAGGGGTGGGTGGTTATGTGGTGCAACATCGCCAGCCAGCGATCGTTGAAAATGCGCTCTCAACGACCGATCCACTTGCTGTTCGAGTTCAGTCAATCGGTATCAGAGCTTATGTGTGTCATCCATTGATGGTAGGCGAGCGCGTCTTGGGTACTCTGGGACTGGGAACTCGTCAACGCGATCGCTTTACGCGCGACGAACTCGACCTTATGCAAACCCTTGCCAATCAAGTTGCTGTTGCCTTAGAACGATCACGCCTGGTTGCAGAGCTACACGCACGCGCCGAAGCGTTAGATCAAAGTAATCGCATTAACAATACCTTCGCCAATTTACAAGGCTGAGTTGATTGTATTAACGTCCTGTTCTCAAAGGTTTGGCAAAAACAATAAGTCCTAAAAATTCCTTCAAGGTTTCCTGCAAGGATTTTTTCATGTATTGTCCGCAGTATCAAGGGTTTGAGCTTCCAAACCACCTTGTAAGCTAAACGCTTATGTATGAGTCATTTTGCCGTTTTTGCCAAAATTTTTCTAGGCTCTTATTTTGGCAAAGGTATTGATTAAAGATGAGTTTTTAGCGGTTCTCTCCCATGAGTTACGTACTCCCCTGAATCCAATTCTGGGATGGTCAAAACTGTTGCAACGGGGAAAGCTTAATCCTGAAAAAACGAATCTTGCGATCGCCACGATCGAGCGCAACGCCCAGATCCAGGTGCAGCTAATTGATGACTTGCTCGACATTTCCCGGATTCTGCAAGGCAAAATGAGCTTATCAGCCTCACCCATTGACCTGAATGCAGTGATTTCAGCCGCGTTAGAAACGGTTCGGCTAGCCGCAGAAACTAAATCAATCCAAATTCACACGACCATTTCAGCGATTATGGGAGTGGTAATCGGGGATGCAGGGCGATTGCAGCAGGTTGTGTGGAATCTTTTGTCTAATGCTGTTAAGTTTACACCTGAAGGAAAACAAGTCACGGTTGCCCTATCTCAAGTTGAAAATCAGGCCCAAATTCAAATCACCGACACCGGAAAAGGGATTCGTACCGACTTTTTGCCCTACGTGTTTGAGCATTTCCGACAAGAAGATGGCGCAACCACCCGCAAATTTGGCGGACTAGGCTTGGGATTAGCAATCGTGCGCCAAATTGTGGAAATGCACGGTGGAACCGTAACAGTAGACAGTCCAGGTGTTGGGCTAGGAGCGACATTTACGGTTAAAATTCCGCTTGCGCCTCAGTTAACTGAAGCACCAATCTTAAATCAATCACCGATTAAAGAGAGTGATTTGAGCGGCATTCACATTTTAGTCGTTGATGATGAAACAGACTCGCGGGAGTTCATCGCTTTTGTTTTAGAGGAACGTGGCGCGATCGTTACTGCTGTTGGATCTGGCACTGATGCGCTGCAAGCGATCGCTCAATCTATTCCCAACATCATCATCAGTGACATTGGGATGCCAGAGATGGATGGCTATATGCTGATGCGACAAATTCGTACCCTTGGGCTTGAGCAAGGGGGACAAATTCCCGCTATTGCCTTAACAGCTTATGCCGGAGAACTCGATCGCAAGCTTGCGATCGCCGCCGGATTTCAACGTCACGTCCCCAAACCTATCGATCCAGAAGCTTTGGTGGCGATCGTCGTCGAAATGCGGACTTACAGCAGAATTCAAAGTTCAGAATTCAAAATTCAAAATAGTTAAAAAATCAGAAGAAGATTTGATGAATAAATATACTAATTATTCTAAATTATTCTAGATTCCTTATAAAGGATGACCGAAAAAGACTCATGATACAAGCCCCTAAATTTATTTATGAGGATTATTAATTTTGACTTTTGACTTTTGACTTCCCCAAAGGGGCTGACTCCTGACTTCTGGGTGCTGAATTCTTACAATTATTCTAAGAATAAATTATTTATACGCACTATAAAAATGAATATTAGCACTCTGAAATAATTAAAAAAATATTGATTTACAAGTCTTATAGAGCTTGATAAGTAGGTCGGCGTAAATAATTATCGTTGGGATAAAGCAGAGGGCAGGGAGCAGAGAGCAGGAAGAAAAAGGGTTTGAGCCTTGTTTACTTTTCTTCACACAGTTTGGTTTTATTGTGCCAACTTACTTAGCCCTCTTCTGTCACTTTCCGGGTATTCTGAATAAAAGAATTAAAAGAAAAAACTCTCTTCAGGTAAGCAGAGCAATGGATGTAGAATTACAAATCCTGAAACATTTGTCGAGAGATGCCCACCCAACAGTTGCGATCGTAGATGAATATTGTGCAGAGTATAAAGGCTTATTTAAAGAAGTAAGAAATTATGAGTGCTTCAAATATTTACATTTGGGAATAATGTCACAAATCCAAAGAAAATCATTACCAAAAATAGCGAAAGTAGTAAGTATAAATTCAGCACAGTCATTACACCATTTTCTAGCCAATTCAGATTGGTCAGTAGATAAATTAAAAAGTCAAAGATTGAATAAACGTAAAGATTGCATTAGATGGAAATGCCATGACGCTAGTAATAGATGAAACTGGAGACAGGAAAAAAGGTAAAAAGACTGCGGCAAGTGCAAGACAATATCTAGGGAGTGTAGGAAAAATTGATAATGGGATAGTTTCAGTCAATACTTATGGAGTTTACTGTAATATAACGTTTCCATTAATTGTAAAAGTATTCAAACCTAAAGGGACGCTAAAATCAGAAGATAAATATAAAACAAAAATAGAGTTAGCATCAGAAATTATTACAGAATTAATTGAATCAGGCTTTAATATTGAACTGGTACTGGCAGATAGTTTATATGGTGAAAGTAGTCAATTTATTAGAAAACTAGCTGAATATAAATTAGATTATGTTGTAGCAATAAGAAGTAATCATGGAGTCTGGCTGCCAGTATTTCAGAGCGTTAGGGCGAATAAGTGGTGTAAATTTGAAAGAACATTTAGCAATCAAAAATCAGAAACTAGATACATTAGAGAAATAATTTATGGTAAAAAAAGAGCCATAACTTACTGGCAAATAACTACCGACCCAGAAACCATGCCGAAGAATTCTACTTCTTACGTCATGACAAATCTTCAAGGAAATCTGAAGAAAACTTTAGGCGACCTATATGGATTAAGAACCTGGGTAGAATATGGTTTTCGACAGTGTAAACAGGAACTAGGTTGGACAGATTATCGTTTTACTAATTTCCAACATATTGAGAGATGGTGGGAAATTATTTTTTGTGTTTACACCATGATTAGTTTAAATTCTTCAGCATTTTTAGGCTTAAATATTCGTCAAATCGAACCGGAGGTACAAGAAAATAGTTATGTTAATTTTTCTAATCATCAACAATGGAACCATGAATGTGGATGGAAGAATACTTTAAATAATCTGCGTCTCATTGTGCAACCTCTCTTACTATTTTGGTTAATTTATCCCTGGCTAAATTTTTTCCCCAATTCCGATTTATTGCTGGGATTCAATCATTTAATTAGTGCAATGAATCAATTTAAACTCTCTTATGCTTCTGGATAGTTTAGTTTATTTACTACTTACTTGCCCCGGAAAGTGACAGAAGAGGGTTAGTTAAATATTTTCCTTCTAGATGTGTTGACAATCAGAATATACGCAAATAAATGATATACTAAAGACTACATCAAGCTATTGAGGGTGTGATAATTTGTGCCCCAAATATTATGATGGAGTTATTCACTAACATCTATCAAAAGAAATAAAAATTGTATTCCTTTAGTGAGATCCAAAAATACTGAGTCATAGATACTTTAGGTAAAGAAGAACACGATTTAAGTGTCTGCTAAAAAGTTGATACTTGTAGGTACACAGATAAATATAATTTATCTGTGTTATTTCGTGTTTATATGTGTCTAACAAAAGGTGGAGGCTTATTTGTCTCGCTTAGAAAGTTAGCAATGCAAACATCGTCATTTAGTGGAGTTGCTATGTCTGAATTGCTTCAAGCAGTCTTAGATAGTGAAGAAAGAAGTGATTTACGTTCCTTTCTTAGTGAATTACGCCAACAAGAAAAGAAGTACTTGCTGCGGAACGACATACTCAATGTATATAGTGAGTATTGCTCCAAGTCCCAAAAACCCGAAGCTTTTTACACTTCCTCTGAGTTAGGCAAACTTATTTACTATACTCAGGAAATAATTCAGGAGGAATCAAACTTCTGTTTCATCATCCGTTCTAAGATTGCCAGCCAAGAAGTTTATTGGTTGACATCAGACTTAAGCATTGAGCCGATGACGGTGCAGGATTTGCTCGATTTGCGCGATCGCTTGGTGAACAAATTTCATCCCAACGAGGGCGACCTGCTAGAATTGGACTTCGGCCCGTTTTATGACTACACCCCAGTTATCCGCGACCCCAAAAATATTGGTAAAGGAGTACAATTTCTCAACCGCTATCTGTCCAGCAAAATATTTCAAGACTCCAAACAATTGCTGGACAGCTTATTGAATTTCCTGCGGCTGCACCACTACAACGGTATTCAACTGCTGCTTAACGATCGCATTCAATCACAGCAGCAACTTTCCGAGCAAGTTAAGAAAGCTATCGGCTTTGTTAATAATCGCCCCGATGATGAACCCTACGAACAATTCCGATTCCAATTGCAGTCAATGGGTTTTGAGCCAGGTTGGGGTAACACCGCAGCGCGAGTGCGAGAAACTTTAAATATTCTCGATGAATTGATTGATTCTGCCGATCCTCAGACTCTAGAAGCCTTAATTTCTCGTGTCCCGATGATTTTTAGAATCGTCTTGGTGTCAGCTCACGGTTGGTTTGGGCAAGAGGGAGTGTTGGGGCGTCCTGATACTGGCGGTCAGGTAGTTTACGTCCTTGACCAGGCAAAGAGCCTAGAGAAGCAGCTACAAGAAGATGTCCTGCTTGCGGGTTTAGAGAAATTGAATGTCGAGCCAAAGGTAATTATTCTCACCCGCTTGATTCCCAATAGTGATGGTACTCTATGTAATCAACGGCTAGAAAAAGTCCTTGGTACCGAAAATGCCTGGATTTTGCGAGTGCCTTTACGGGATTTTAATCCTAACATGACTCAAAACTGGATTTCTCGGTTTGAGTTTTGGCCTTATCTAGAAACTTTCGCCATTGATTCTGAAAGAGAACTACGGGCAGAATTTCACGGCACACCTGACTTAATAGTTGGAAACTATACTGATGGGAATTTAGTAGCATTCTTGCTGGCGCGACGGCTGAAAGTTACTCAATGCAATGTTGCCCATGCTTTAGAAAAATCTAAATACTTGTTCAGCAACCTCTACTGGCAAGAATTAGAAGATAAATATCATTTTTCTTTGCAATTCACAGCTGATTTGATTGCCATGAATGCTGCCAATTTTGTGATTAGCAGCACCTACCAAGAAATTGTCGGAACACCGGATAGTGTGGGACAGTACGAGTCTTATAAATGCTTCACCATGCCGGAGTTGTATCATGTTACCAATGGCATTGAATTATTTAGTCCCAAATTTAATGTTGTACCGCCTGGAGTAAACGAAAATAATTACTTCCCCTACACCCAAACTAAAGACCGCGTGGAGAGCGATCGCCAACGCCTTGCAGAAATGCTTTTTACTCTGGAAGATGCCACGCAAATCTTTGGCAAACTAGACGATCCTAACAAGCGCCCTCTCTTCTCAATGGCGCGTCTTGACCACATCAAAAACCTCACAGGTTTAGCTGAATTTTATGGTCAAAGTAAAGAATTACAAGAGCATTGTAACTTAATTTTGGTAGCGGGTAAGTTACGCGTTGAAGAATCAGATGACAACGAAGAACGCAGCGAAATTATCAAACTCTACCAAATAATTGACCAGTACAATCTCCACGGGAAAATTCGTTGGTTGGGTGTGCGTCTCTCTAAAACCGATTCCGGTGAAATTTACCGAGTGATTGCCGATCGTCAGGGAATTTTTGTACAACCAGCTTTATTTGAAGCTTTTGGTTTGACAATTTTAGAAGCGATGGTTTCAGGATTGCCAACTTTTGCCACACAGTTTGGCGGGCCACTGGAGATTATTCAAGATAAAGTTAATGGATTTTTGATTAACCCAACGAATTTAGAGGAAACAGCCACAAAAATTGTGGAATTTATCACTAAATGCGAACAATATCCTAACTATTGGAATGAAATTTCGCAGCGAGGAATTGAGCGAGTTTACAGCACCTATACTTGGAAAATTCACACTACCAAGCTGTTATCGTTAGCACGGATTTATGGTTTTTGGAACTTTACCTCAAAGGAAAATCGGGAAGATTTATTGCGCTATATTGAGGCTTTGTTCTATTTAATTTACAAGCCAAGAGCACAACAGCTATTAGAGCAGCATAAGTATCGTTAGTTTGTCATTTGTCATTTGTCATTAGCTAATAACTAAAGACAAATGACTAAGAACAATAAACAAATAACTAAATTGTCAACGCATTCCAAGTTCGTTGACCAACTACTCCATCTACTCCTAAATTTTGCTGGTTTTGAAAGGCTTTGACAGCAGTCTCTGTTAGTGCGCCAAAAATCCCATCCACCCTCACAGCATAACCGTTAGATACTAATAACTGTTGTAAGGCTCTGACAGCAATACCAGAACTACCAAAATAAAGAGTCGGTAGGGGTTGGCTACTAAACTTCTGGAACCGTCCTGTAGCCTTTGTACGGACTTTACCTCCAGACTGAAAATACTTCTTAGGCTTACCTAAGTTAGAAGAAATTAGTCCCAGATTCTTTTTGCTGATTTTCTGAAGTATGTGTTCTTTTTCTAGTTTCAACGCTGAGGGAGAAGCCTGGGAAATCCCATCTGTCTGCATGAATTCAGGTGGTGTAACTTTAGCAGCTATCTCTAACTGACTGTGTTTTGACTGGTTTACGTCATTTTCCATCTGAAATAATTGCTGCTGTGGCAAATTGGCCCCAGATGCTTGTCTTATTGTTAACTCGCCCGTCATCATCAGGCCAATTTCAGTCATTTTAGTTTATTTTACTTTAACCAATATTTCTTTTAACCAACAACATTGTTGCTGTTCAGCATAGTACATACTGACCAAATAAAAAAGTCATGTACTAATTTTTCTAGATAATATTTTCATGTTCATATTTGCTCACCTCCGATTCTATTTAATCAGATTAATATACTTAATCAAGCCATCAAGTTATCAGACATACTATCTAAATCAATGGTTTAGACAATAACATACTATACGATCATCTGGGAATGCCATCAAACAAATTTACCTAGTTATATTTGGATCGTGCTTGGTATGCTGATGTTGCTTTTATCATGTTTCTACTGCCAGTAAAAATACTACTCAATTCATCGAGTCAGTTTTTTAACTATTGATTAAAAGCTCTTAATTAATTTCAAACACTTTTTTCTATTTTATATCAAGTTCGGTTAATTACTTATGATTACCGCATCTGTGCAAAAATCCCAAAAGCCTCTTTCGCCCTGCTCCCAGCAAGAACTGTGATCTAAATGACAAGTCTTTAGTCGAACACAATATTACAGGGGGTTATAAACTTTTCATCAATTACAACTTATGTCGCTCTTTTAACCTATTCTCGGAAAGCGCACACTTTAACCTCAAAAGAATGAAACCGCACAACCTTGTTGCACGGTATTAAATTTGAGTTAAAGTTTAGATACTACATGACAAAATTACACAGGGGCACTGAACATAATGTTTGTGCAATTCTCTTGTCTAGTCTGTGTTAATTTTTATACCATTGTGAAACTTTGAGAAAGGATGTACCTTAATAAAAAGCGTGTAGGTGTAGGCCGCCCTTAGATATCGCTTAGTACTCTCAGTTATGGATATTGAAAAACTTTTTACCTTTTTTCATCTCGCCACAAAGCAATACCGCCTAATAAACCAGTGATATTGGGGATGAGTTTGACATTTAACGGTAGCTGTAAATTCACTCTTACAGCTTCACCACCGCCAATGTAAAGGTAGTCATAATTAAACAGATGTTGCAAAGATGCGATCGCTTTTTCTAAACGCCTATTCCATCTTTTCTCACCAATTTTTTCTAACTCTGCACGCCCCAACTGCTGCTCGAAAGTTTCTCCTTTGCGAAACGGATGATGCCCCATTTCCATATTTGGTACTAGCTTACCATCTACAAATAAAGCCGAACCAAACCCCGTACCTAGAGTAATCACCAATTCAACACCTTTACCTGCGATCGCACCAAAACCCTGCATATCTGCATCATTAATCACCCGTACAGGCTTGTTTAAGTGTTTTAATAATGCTGTTTCCAAATCAAATCCGATCCAATCTGGATGTAAGTTTACTGCTGTTTCCGTGACTCCAGACCGCACCACACCAGGAAAACCGACCGAAACGCGATGAAATTCACCTTGAGCGCCTGCTAACGCAACAATTGCATTAATTACAACCTCCGGTGTAGCAGGTTTGGGTGTATCTAAACGAACCCTTTCAGTTACAGTATTCCCCATAATATCCAAAACTATAGCCTTAACGCCACTACCGCCAATATCAACCGATAGGGTGCGAATCGATCCATTTTCTTCAACCATTGAGTTACATCCTTGTTAATGCTTGTTATTTCGTTATTATGCTCTGCTGCATTTGATAATATCTTGGATATTTGGAGAGTCTTTATATTGGTGGGGAGTGGGGGGAGCAGGAGGAAAATTCTTCTCCTGTGCACCCTTCCCCCTGCACCTCTGCCTCTTTACCAATGCCCAAAGTTAAAAATCCCATACATTCGATGCCGGACAGCATCTAGATTTGTTAATCTAAGAATAATAGAGATAGTACTGGCGTAGCTGCTTAAAATCTATCAAGCAGCAAATTTCTATTGAAAGTTATATAAGAGAAAGAATTATGACGGCGTTTGAACCTCAAAGCATCCGCTCGTATAGCCAAGAAGATGTCCAACAAATTCTGCACTTAGCGATCGCTCGTCAAGCAGATGATAAAGACACAGAATTTTCTTATGAGCATATATTAGAAATTGCTGCTGAGTTAGAAATTTCACCTGAGTCTTTAAAATTAGCAGAACGCGATTGGGTATTACAACAGGGCCAAGTTCAACAGCGAAAAGCTTTTGACGCCTACCGCATCAGAAGATTTCAGAAGCGTTTAAGCAAATATGCAATTTTCAATGGCTTTTTTATACTGCTTAATTTAATCACTAGTGGCGGAATTTCTTGGTCGCTGTACATTTTGCTATTCTGTGGATTGCCTGTAGGGCTTGATGTCTGGAATACCTTTCAAATTAAAGGTGAAGAGTATGAAATGGCATTCCAAAAGTGGAGTCGTAACCATCAGATTAAGAAAACCATTAGCACAGTTTTGAATAAGTGGTTTAAGGTATTACAGGCTTAATCAAAACTTTCTCTAACGCTAATCCATCTCTACTTTATTCGCCCAGAAACGGCTACGGTGTACACACAAGTCTGAAGTAGTTTATGAATCTGGTTTTTACCCCACCCTAACCCTCCCCTTGCAAAGGGGAGGGAACTAGATTTCCTGTTTCCCCCCTTTCTAAGGGGGGATTAAGGGGGGTAATTTGACTTGTGTGTACACTGTAGCCAGAAAGGGGGGAATATTTTGCGATCAAATTAACTAGATACTGAATTAGCCGCCTCGGAAACCTTCTCAGGGGGTGGAAAGCCACCCATACGAATCTCAGAAGTGAAGGTAGTGATGCTAAATCCACCAAAACTCTTGAGGACATTTACCCGCATTCGCAAATTGGGGCTAGCAAACCACAGGCGTTCCTCTGAGAAGATGGTTTCATCCTCTGTAGTTAGAATCAAAGCACCATCACTGTCAATTTTATAGCGTCCGGCAACTGGAGTTTTATTGGCATCAACTATTTCTCTCAGTAACCTGCCTTGGGCCGGATTATCCGCATCAGGTACCGAAACTAACACAGTTGAACCAGTGTGTTTTGCTTGATCCTTGTCCATTGTGCCGTTCCAGGTAATTTTGGTAGCACAGGAAGCAGAACTAGGATTAATGTTGTAATTTTGACACAGCTTGATCGCTTCTGGATGATCTAATGGCAGCGCCTCAATGATGATATCTGACTTGCTATGTTCCGATTGGTTAAAAGCCAAATGTTGACTAGTACGATGAGAAAACCATTTACCAGCACTTAACTGAAAAAACTCTTCAATATTCATGAATGAAATTACCCTGCATCAAAATGCTAAAATTCCCACTTAATTATTATTAAAAAGTAGCAGGAAGCTTTAATATTAAGCTTGATTGCCTATTTGCTCAAGCTTCTTCAGGCCAATTCTGGCTGCCTCAGCAACGTTGAAATGATTGTCTTTTTCCAGGTATTTTAAAGCTGAGACACTTTTGGGAGTGGGAAGATTTCCCAAGGCTTCTGCCAAACGCTGCCTCACTAACCAATCATCTGATTCGGCGAAGCGCAGGATCTTGTCTACAGACTCGATGTCTTGAATTTCTCCCAGCGCAGAGATTGCAGCTTGTTGCAACACTACTTCTTTGCTATCCAATGCTTGAAGAAGAATTTGATGAGCACGGGGATCTTTAATATTACCTAGAGAAACAGCTGCACTAAAACGTACTAGCCAATCAGTATCTTCATAAAATGCCCGTGAAAGTACCTCAAAGGCTCTGGCATCACCCAAATATCCTAAAGCACCAGCAGCATCAGCGCGTATACCATAATCAGGGTCATTTTCGAGAATTTTTACCAAAATAGAATAACATTCTGGTGTTGGCTTGATTCCCAGAGCAAATATTGCCATTGATCGCAGTTGCAAAGATTCGTCGTCTAGTACCTTTTTAATCAAAGGGACTGCATCTTCAGCCGCAACGTGACGCAGATTAGCAAGGGCTACCATGCGATCGCGTAAATTCGGACTTTCTAGCTGAGTAGAAATTTCTTGTAAGCTTAGAGCTGCCATTTAGTTCAAAGCGTTTTCTTTACTTATCTTAATTTACCCGATCTGTTGATCAGGCTGTCGCCATAGTGAAGTAGGAGTTTGGCGACTTTACAAAATGGCTCAATTATGAATAAAAAAGCGATCGCGCTTTACCAGTTGCAGAAATCGGTGTAAAGCGTCTGCCAATTGGGAAAATCACCCGCATCCATAGCCCTCTCTAAGAAAAGGCGTACTTGGCAATTCGTTTAATAAATATTAAGTACATCTTCATCGTGAATTGGTACGAGTAGTTCTGCCAATCGCAAAAAAGCCGCAAAACTGGCGAATAACAACACATTAGCGTTTTTAAAATAGTATTTGGGGTAGTAGTCGATTATGTACTTTTGTAAAGATATAACAAGAAGTTGCGTAAAAGTTATTAGCTTGACCTGAGTAACTTAATATAAGTTCCCTTAAACATAAAATCACAAGCCTAAAAAACTGCTTTGCAAAAATATCTCAGGGAAAAATACAAATGCTAGCAGAAATAAATTGTATGAAAATTAGTAAGCATGAGTCAACAGATTTTCCTATAGAAATCCAAGTAATACCTACACATTCAGAAAAAATTATTGACCAGTCTTCAGTACCTAAGAGCAAGTTAGACTTTGAGAGTAAAGAGGAAAAACAACAACGTCTAGCCATTCTAGCAGAAGATACACGACGTAGGCTGAAACGAAGTGCTATGGACATTTATTGCATTGGTGTCAACTTGTTAGAAGCTCAAAAAATTACCGAACATGGCAAGTTTCTACCTTGGCTACGACAGGAGTTTGGAATGGGAAAAACTTCAGCCTATGAGTTTATTCACGTTGCTAAAGCATTTGAGTCCAAAATTCCGATAATCGGAAATTTGATTAATAGTATTACTCCTACTGCTCTCTATAAACTGGCTGCTCCTAGTACATCTGAAGCTGCTATAGATGAAGCAATAAAAATTTTGAAAGCAGGAGAAGTAGTCGATCCAGAGGTTGTTAAAAATCTCATTAAAAAATATAAAACTCCTAAAATAGTAAAAGAACCGCAACAAAAAGCCTCTTCGATTAGTCAGCAGAGGGATACAAATCAAGTAGAGGCATTAGTCTTACCCAAGGCTGAGGTTTCTAGCATTGAACAAACAACCACTAACCATCTGCCACTTTCTTCTCCACTTCAACAGAATGAACTGCAAAAATTGGTAGCGGAGCGTGATACTTATAAAGCACAACTAGAGGCACTACAAATAAAGAATCAGGAACTTAAGCTAGATATTGCAAAACTTCGTTCAGAATTAACTTCATTACAAACTACTAAAGCTAGCAGTAGTTAGGGGGAGTCTCTGATACTTACCTAAGCACTGAATTCTTGAGCTAAATCTCATCTAGCAGAATCAATGGATATCTTCAACAATTAAATGTGCTTATCCATAAACCTTGTAGAGACTTAGCACTGCTACGTCTCTACATTCATTTTCATTTATATTTATAATCTCATACCTTGAAGCTTGCGATTATAAAAATTTGCCAGAAATGAGTGAGCCTAGAATTTATATAGCTATGATTTTTTTGATGTTAAAATATCTTCTAAATGGCCATTCACGATTTTACAATATCTTCCAGTGCTAGCCTTTGTACATTTAAATTTTCTTTGAAAATATATTTCTGGCAAATCCCTAAATGGGATAATTTTTCCAGTTTTATATTTGGATAAAAAATAATAAACTCAAATAAGTAAGAAAAGATAAATATCTAAAGAATATTTTTTGGGATGTGGTTAGTTAAGTAAATAAGGTAATATCCTGAAATTAATAAAAATTAAAAACAAAAAATAAGACTTGTATTTTTTTGAAAAGGATGGTAAATATAAAAATAAGCAGCACATTAATAAAAAGCTTAGTATTTTTATATGTAGGCGTATTGCCAATAGTTTGGTAGATAATGCTGCAAAAATTAACACAAGATGAATTTCAAGAACTAGCCGTCGAATCGAGAAGCTTATCCGGGGAAAAACTTTGAAATTTACTAACCAAACTCAGAAACACTTTTGGATAATTAATTCGATAAATTCTCACCAAATAGAAAGTTTCTAGGATTTTGCATAAAACTCAAATAATAGACTGATTGTTATTTGAAGGGTTAAACAAACAACATTCTTAAGTTTAGGCATCACAACTCAATCAATAGTTGCAATTAGGAGATTTTAAGCAATGATTATAGTTATGAAGTTAGGTACGCCATCAACAGAAATCGAACGTGTTGTTAAAGAACTTAGTCGTTATGAAATCACCCCAGAAGTATGTCAAGGTCAACACAAAACAGTAATTGGCTTAGTTGGTGAAACGGCAGAAATTGACACTAGGCAGATTCAAAATCTTAGCCTTTTTATTGAGCAAGTGATCCGAGTAAAAAAACCATTTAAACGTGCTTCTTTAGAATTCCGTTATGGAGAACATAGTGAAGTGGTTGTACCCACACCTAATGGAGCTGTTACCTTTGGACAAACCCATCCTTTAGTTGTAGTTGCTGGGCCATGTTCTGTTGAAAATGAGGAAATGATTGTCGAAACAGCACAGATAGTAAAAGCAGCAGGGGCACAGTTCCTACGAGGTGGGGCGTACAAACCTCGGACTTCACCTTATGCATTCCAAGGACATGGCGAAAGCGCATTAGGTTTGTTAGCAAAAGCTCGTGAAGCTACTGGTTTGGGTATTATCACAGAAGTCATGGATGCAGCTGATTTAGACAAGGTTGTTGAAGTAGCAGACGTGATCCAAATTGGTGCCCGCAATATGCAGAATTTCTCCCTACTGAAGAAAGTAGGCGCTACAGGTAAAGCAGTCTTATTGAAGCGGGGACTGTCAGCCACAATTGAAGATTGGTTGATGTCAGCTGAATATATTTTGGCAGCAGGCAATCCCAATGTAATTTTGTGTGAGCGAGGAATTCGCACCTTTGACCGACAGTATACACGGAATACCCTTGATATATCTGCAATCCCTGTCTTGCGGACTTTGACTCACTTACCAATTATGATTGACCCTAGCCACGCCACCGGGAAATCAGAGTTTGTCCAATCGATGACCTTGGCAGCGATCGCAGCTGGCGCAGATTCTTTAATGATTGAAGTTCACCCTAACCCAGCTAAGGCTCTTTCAGATGGCCCTCAGTCTTTAACACCGGAAGCATTTGAAGACTTAATGCTAGAAATGGCTTCTTTAGGTAAGTTCTTTGGTCGTTGGTCTAAACAACATAGCACCACTGTTACCCCCAAGTTTGCTGCACGAGTTTCTGCCACCGCCAGTAGTGCTTTATAAGCGTGCCATTTCCCTGAAATATCTCTGACAAAGCAACAAAAGCACAACTCCCAACAAGGACATCCAATCAGTCCATCATCTGTGCAATCTAAATAATAATTGGAAGTTCAATGAATACAACATCACTCAACAAAAACAAGACCTTTCAATCTTCTGCAACCTCCGTAGTAAATTCCAGCAAAACTGTAGTTGTAGGCAATCAAGACCTAACGATAGACGAAGTAGCCAGTGTGTCCCGTCATGGTGTTCAAGTACGCCTGAGCGATGATCGAGATGTTGTGCAAGGAGTTCAAGCATCGTGCGATTACATTAGTAATGCTGTGGAATCTGGTCAACCAATTTATGGCGTGACAAGTGGTTTTGGTGGCATGGCCAATGTTGTCATTTCCCCTGAATCTGCGGCACTGCTTCAGAACAACCTGATTTGGTATCACAAAACCGGAGCCGGACAAAAATTACCGCTAGCTGATGTCCGAGCCGCCATGCTTTTGCGTGCTAACTCCCACTTGCATGGTGCATCTGGTATTCGTTTAGAACTTATCCAGCGTATGGAAACTTTCTTAAATGCTGGTGTCACACCCCATGTATATGAATTTGGATCTATTGGTGCAAGCGGTGATTTAGTGCCTTTATCGTACATTACTGGGGCATTGGTTGGTTTAGACCGCTGTTATACTGTTGACTTTAACGGCGAAGAAATCGATGCGCCGACAGCGTTGAGTGATCTGGGTTTAGAGCCATTGCAATTACTTCCTAAAGAAGGATTGGCAATGATGAATGGCACCTCAGTCATGACAGGTATTGCTGCCAATTGTGTCTACGACACCAGAGTTTTATTAGCTCTCTCAATGGGGGCACATGCCCTAGCAATTCAAGGTTTGAATGGTACCAATCAATCATTCCACCCATTTATTCATCAACTCAAACCACATTCAGGGCAAAAATGGGCTGCGAACCAAATGCTGAACTTACTAGCAGGTTCACGCTTAGTCCGCGAAGAACTAGATGGTTCTCACAACTATCGGGGTGGAGATCCAATTCAAGACCGTTATTCACTGCGCTGTTTACCACAATATATGGGGCCGATTGTAGATGGGATCGAGCAGATTAAAAAACAAATCGAAGTAGAAATTAATTCTGTCACCGACAACCCGCTAATCGATGTTGAGAACCAAGTTAGCTATCATGGCGGTAATTTCTTAGGGCAGTATATCGGTGTAGGAATGGATCAGCTGCGCTACTACATCGGGTTATTGGCTAAACATTTGGATGTGCAAATAGCCTACCTGGTAGCGCCAGAATTTAACAATGGACTGCCAGCATCTTTAGTGGGGAACCGAGAGCGCAGTGTCAACATGGGGTTAAAAGGTCTGCAAATATCTGGGAACTCCATCATGCCATTGTTAACCTTCTATGGAAATTCGATCGCAGACAGATTTCCTACCCATGCTGAACAATTTAACCAAAATATCAACAGCCAAGGTTTTGCTTCTGCAAACTTAGCGCGTCGGTCAGTAGATACGTTCCAGCAGTATATGGCGATCGCTTTGATATTTGGGGTACAAGCGGTTGATTTACGCACCTACTTAGTTGCAGACCATTATGATGCCCGTGCTTGTTTGTCTCCCGCTACCAGAGATTTATATATGGCAGTGCGTGATGTCATCGGACAACCAGCCTCACCTGACCGTCCTTATATCTGGAACGACCACGAACAACCTCTTGACGAACATATTGCCCGGATTAGTGCAGATATCGCATCTGGTGGGCAGATTGTGCAAGCAGTTCAAGATATTTTGTCAAGTTTCAATTAAATCTTGAGGACAGTTCAGATGCACAAACAGAGTATTTTACCAAGTATCAGCAAAGCTCCTCCAGGCCCTATCGGCTACCCGATTATAGGTAACCTCCCGCAAATGTTGCGGAATCCATTACAGTTTCTCACGAATGCCGTACAGGAGTATGGCGAAGTAGTCCACCTGGGAGCAATGGGGCCTCAACAGCTTTATTTAGTCTCTCATCCAGATCATCTGAAGTACATCCTGCAAGAAAATAGCCGTAACTACATTAAAGGCGAAAACTTTAAGTCTATTAAGCAGGTAATCGGTAATGGTCTGGCAGTCGCCGAGGGTGATACTTGGCGGCGCGAACGCCGCTTGATGCAACCAACCTTTCATCGCCATCGGGTTGGAGCATTAGTCACCTTCATGACTAAAACTATTAGCCAAATGCTAGATAACTGGAGCAGCATCGGCTCAGACAAACCCCTAGATGTGTTTGCACAGATGATGCAACTAGCGCAGAATATCCTCGTCAAGAGTTTGTTGAGCATTGATTCTGAAGACGAAATTAGCGAGATGAATCAAGCATGGGATACTGCTTATGAGTATCTTAGTAGTCAACTATGGGCAGTGTTCAAGCTACCTCTATGGGTACCCACGCCGAAAAACCGCGCCTTTGTGCAAGCGATGGGAACACTGGATAGAATCGTCTATCGGATCATTCGCTCCCGTCGGGAAAACAGTAATAGTCCTGACGACCTGCTCTCTATGCTGATGGATACTTACGATGAAGAGTCTGGTCAGGGAATGAGTAATGAACAACTGCGCGATGAGATTATGACCATCTTTACTGGTGGATTTGAAACCTCAGCAGCTGTACTTGCATGGACTTGGTATTTGCTTTCTCTTCACCCTAACGTCGAAAGTCGGCTCCAAGATGAACTCAAGAGTGTTTTAAATGGGCGTACCCCGACTCTTGAAGATTTACCAAACCTGAAATATACCAGGATGGTACTCGAAGAATCGATGCGGCTTTATCCTGGTGCATGGGTCTATACTCGTACTAACTTACAGGCCGACGAGATTGGAGGCTATCACATACCAGCTAACTCTGTGATCATGATTAGCCCTTATATCACCCATCGCCTACCAGCTTTTTGGGAGAATCCCGAAGACTTTGACCCTGAGCGCTTCACAAAAGAACAAGCTGCTGCGCGTCCCCGCTATGCTTACTACCCCTTCGGCGGCGGGCCACGCCAATGCATAGGTGAGATATTTGCAATGACTGAAATGCAGTTGATAGTTGCGATGGTAGCTCAAAAATATCGGCTGCACCTAGTACTTGGACATCCAGTTGAGGAGGAGCCAATGTTTACATTACGTCCCCGCCACGGCATCCTGATGACATTGGAACCACAAATCAGTTTTGGTGATGTCTACCAACCTGAGATTCAGAAGACGTTTTAACTTAATTTGCTGTCATAGGTAGCTTTGAAAGTGAGTCTTTTTCATTATGAACATCACACATCATGTAGAGCGCGGTCATCTGTTATTTCCTGACAAAATCGCCCTGATTTTTGAGGATAAATCTTTAACCTATAAACAGCTTAATCTGTTAGCAAATCGCGTGGCTAATGGTTTACGGGGATTGGGAGTTAAAAAAGGCGATCGCGTAGCCTTGTTTTTGCCGAATATTCCAGAGTTCATTATTTCTTATCTTGGCATTCTTAAAATTGGTGCTATCGTTGTCTCAGTCAATGTAATGCTCAAAAGTGCTGAAGTCAGCTATATTCTCAACGATTGTGCTGCTAAAGTAGTAATTACAACAGAAACTCAAAGCAAGCAGGTGCTAGAGGCAGACTTACCCGAACTGCAACATATTTTGATTGTAGAAGGTACAGCTAGCAAGGGAATTAGTTTAACGCAACTAATAGAAAACGCTTCGGGGGAAGGATGTGCTGTCGAAATGGATCGCCACGCTCCAGCTTGCATCGTTTACACATCAGGCACAACAGGTTTCCCCAAAGGAGCCACTCTTTCTCACGGCAATGTGATTTCCAATATGTATTCCCACAACCGTTGTTGTGGAATGCGACCGGATGACCGATTGCTGCTGTACTTACCACTATTTCATTGCTTTGGCCAAAACGCAATTCTCAATGCTGGATTCAACGTTTGTGCCACTATTATCCTGCAACGCCGATTTAAGCTTGAGCAAGTTCTGGACACCATTGCTACTGAAAAAGTCACTATGTTCTTTGGGGTACCCACAATCTATTTAAATCTGCTCAACACTTCTTTTTCCCATCTCCAAAGCATCCGCTATTACTTTTCGGCTGCGGCTCCTATGCCCGTTGAAGTTGCAAAGATTTGGCAGGAGAAATATGGACTCGTCATTCATGAAGGGTATGGTTTAACAGAAACATCATCATGTTCTTGTTATAACCACGAGCTTAAATATAAATTCGGTTCAATTGGGATGCCAATTGAAAATGTAGAAATGAAGATTGTTGATGGCGATGGTCATCAGGTAAAACCAGGGGAGTTGGGAGAAATAGTTATCAAGGGGCCCAACGTCATGCTTGGGTATTGGAATCGCCCATTTGAAACTGCCCAAGTTATTAAAAATGGCTGGTTCCATACTGGCGACATTGGTCGGATGGATTCAGACGGCTTTTTCTACATTGTTGATCGCTTAAAAGATATGGTCAATATTTCTGGATTTAAGGTGTATCCAACTGAAGTAGAAAATGTTATTTATCAACATCCGGCGGTAGCTGAATGTGCAGTATACGGAGTTCCAGATGCGCTCAAAGGTGAGATAGTCAAGGCAAACATCGTACTTAAGCCTGGTAACGCAGTTACAGAAGAGCAAATCATTGAATTCTGTTCTCGTAGGATAGCAATTTATAAAGTTCCCCATGTTATTCAATTTGTAGATTCGCTTCCTAAAAACCCAACTGGTAAAGTCCTCAAGCGATTTTTAAGTCAGAAATCAATTCCTCAATACGCTACTGTTACCGTCTGAATCAGAAATTTAGCCAAGTATTCAAAAAACCTAACAAGAGGTTCATTCAATGAAACACACTGATGTTAAATCCAATCACATCTCAGGGCAAAAATCATCTGGATCTACTATTTTTGCGCAACCCACAGGCTCCTTAGTGGTATCGTCTCATGAACAATCTAGCCAATCAGAGCCAACTCAGCTGACAGTAGCAGACACTGTGGTCAAAATGCTGGAAGATTTGGGAGTACGCCATGCCTTTGGCGTCTCTGGAGGAGCGATCGCTTCCCTGTGGGCAAGTCTGGAACACAGCGCCATTGAGGTGCTTCACTTCCGCCACGAAACTGGAGCAGGTTTTGCAGCCATTGAGTCGTACTTTGCAAATAACCGCCCTGTAGTTGTGTTTACCACCACTGGTCCAGGCATTACCAATACGCTGACTGGATTGTTCGCGGCACGCTGGGAGGGTGCGAAGGTGATTTTCTTATCACCTGCAACCTCAGCACCACAGCGCGGACGGTGGGCTTTCCAAGAAACCAGTAGCTACACAATGCCCAGTGAAGTTTTTTGTAGTTCTGGATCGTTGTTTCACTATGCTACCAGCATTGAGTCTGGTGAGGAATTACCAGAGATTGCACGCCGACTTGCTGCTGGTTTAGCACGACCGGGTGGATTTGTCGCTCATCTGAGTGTCCCCACAACCATCCAATCAAGTTTGCTCAAGGCATCGTTACCTCGTGTGACTTTCTCGCAAACTCTGACAACTGCTGGGGAGGATGCGATCGCCAAGTCTGTACAGTTACTCTCTGAAGGACCTTTTGCCATCTGGGTTGGTTTTGGTGCTAGAGGTGCAGCAGAAGAAATCCGCCAACTTGCCGAAAGAACCGGATCTGCGGTGATGTCTTCGCCCCGTGGTAAGGGTATCTTTCCTGAAAATCATCCTCAGTATTTGGGCGTGACAGGTTTTGGCGGACATAACTCAGTTGTGAAATACATGCAGGACATAAGTCCTGGGCGTATATTGGTTTTGGGAACCAGGCTTGGTGAATTTACCTCGTTCTGGAGTCCGGCGATGGTGCCAAAAAAAGGATTTGTGCATGTAGATATCGATCCAGAAGTGCCAGGAACTGCTTATCCAGCTGTCGAGACTTTCTCTATCCAGTCGGATGTGCAAGTCTTTGTCAAGGCCCTACTCAAGTACTTTCCTAATCGTCCCGGTGACTACCCTGTACTGCCTAATCCCCAGCGAGTACCACTCCTACCCCAAGCTGAAGGTGCGGTGCGTCCTGATGTACTGATGGATACGATTCAGCGCGTATTTGTCGAGAAAAGCGATGCAGTGGTAATGACCGAAGCAGGTAACTCCTTTGCTTGGGGAACCCACACGCTGCGATTTACTAAACCAGGTCGCTACCGGGTCAGTACTGGATTTGGCTCAATGGGACATGCTGCTACGGGTATCTTGGGTGCTGCCTTGGCACAAAATGATAAAGCTGTTGCCATCCTTGGGGATGGTGCCATGCTGATGAATAGTGAAGTCAGCACCGCCGTCAAATACCAGATTCCCGCCGTTTGGATTGTTCTGAATGACTCACGCTACAACATGTGTAGTCAAGGTATGGCGTTATTGGGATTCAAGGGTGTAGACACTCAGATGTCACCAGTGGATTTTGTGGCGATCGCTCGAGGAATGGGAGCTGACGGCATCCGTGTTGAAAGCGAAACCGACCTCCAGGCTGCACTGGAGAAAGCACTTGCTTCTAAGATACCGTTTGTTGTTGATGTGATTATCGACCCAACACAAACTGCACCCTTTGGCAGCCGTATTCAGAGTCTGATTGAACAAGGCGCTAAAGAAACAAATAAGTAATTAATTGATTAAAAGGAGATTTATCATGAATCAAGCAGTAGGAATTCGCTCAATTGCAGTTACCTTCCCTAAAATTGTACGTACAAACGAATATTGGCGTCAGAAGTACCCACAGCTAGTTACTCAAGCCGAACAAAAGGCATTAGCCAAATTGTTTTCAGCTAACGACCCCAACGCTAAAACCAGCGAGTTCGACGAAGAGATGATACCTTATTTGTCAGACCCCTTCCGTGGAGCTGTCGAGCGGCGGATATTGGCACCAGATGAGTCCTCGATGACGTTGGAGAAGCGTGTGGCATTTGATGCGATCGCTGCCGCAGAGATGTCCACTGAAGATGTCGATTTGATGATTGTCACCTCCCTGTTTCCCGAACGAATTGCACCGGGCAATGCTTCTTTCTTAGTTGGTGAAATGGGCTTGCGTTGCCCCGCCTGGAATCTTGAGTCTACCTGTTCTAGTGCTTTGGTTGCCCTCCAGACTGCCAATGCGCTGGTACAAACGGGAGCCTACCGCAATGTGTTGATTGTCATCTCTTGCACTTACTCTCGGTTGGTAGACGAAGACGATACCCTATCTTGGTTTATGGGTGACGGTGCTGGAGCCTTTGTGGTCAGTGCCCTGAAGCCGAACCAAGGAGTCTTGGCAACTAAAATCATTCATACCGCTGCCACCTGCGGAGCTTTCTTTAATGAACTCATAACAGATGCCCAGGGCAACCCACGGATGCGTATCCAGAATGGGAAAAACGCCAGCCAACAGATCCGTGGCACAGGTGTGGAGTTCGTCCGTGCATGCACTCAAGGTGCTATTGAAGCCGCAGGTGTGACTCTTGACGATATCAAATTCTTTGCTTTCAATACACCCACTGCTTGGTATGCAAACTTGTGCGTGCGGGCGCTGGGCATCGATCCGGAGCGCACAATCAATCTCTACCCACAGATTGCAAACATTGGACCAGTACTCCCCATCGTCAATATGTACTATGGCGCACAAATGGGCAAAGTCCAGGAAAATGACTTGGTTCTTGCTTATACAATTGGTTCTGCATCTACCGCAGCGGCAACTGTGATGCGCTGGGGCGATGTCAAGTTGGGACCCCTCCCTGCTGACGCAGTTTACCGTAACCAGCAGGAAGATAAAATTCCGTTGTTGACTAGGTAAGTGTATTCTCAGATAAGACAGCTGGTGCGATCGCATCTCCTAGAGCCGCCAAACTTTAACATCTACCAGTTCTGGCTTGCCCGATTAATGATTTTCCCAACAACTATACCCGTTTCTGGGTGCTAGGTTTAGAATCCTCCACTGGCGGGAGTCAAACTTCCCTTGCTTTTAGCGTTCCCGCCAATGTTCCTAGCACACCTGTGAAACCGTTGTTTTGTTTTGCTAGTCGGGGCATTAATCTCAGTTGGATTGTATCTCGTCCAACCAAGCGATCGCTCCGCGAGTATCTTTTCTTCATTGATTTAGAAGCTGATCCTAGGGAGGCTGTTGTGTAATCTGCTCTAGAAGAATTGGCAACCTGTACGGAAACGCTGAAGATTTTTGGCAGCTATTCCATAAATCGCAATCATGTCACTGTTTACTAATATTGTTTACAAATGCTGGACTTTGTGGCAATTAGCTTGATATTTTAACCATATTTCTCGCTTAACAACATACCAAGCAAGTCTATATCAATGAAAACCAGAATCAACACAATAGTTAGTCCGAATCCTAACTCTCGCGTAGGCGTTGCTGCATTATGAAATTATGTAAGGCAATGTAAATTTTTTATGCGCCTGCGTATGATCCTCATCCACTGCCGAATGAGTAAACAAAGGTTCAATTTTGAAAGACAGGTGTATAGCCTACACACTAGGGTGTTAAAGAAAAATACAACTTTCATAAAGCAACAAGGTCAAAATTAAAAATGCACAAAAATTTACCCGCCAACCAAATCTATGGAACGCAAAGCAGTGACGTTCTTATCGGCACCGATGATAGCGATACAATTTTTGGCTTAGATGGAGACGATGTTATATCAAGCCGTGGAGGTGACGACCGAGTCTTAGGTGGTTCTGGCAATGACCCCCTGACTATCTAATTAGTATTTAAGAGCTTGAGACTCAAGCACAGCGAGAA
>NZ_JABXKF010000033.1 GCF_017115165.1 Nostoc sp. LPT
TCTTTGATACTCGTGGACGAGTCTTTGATACTCGTGGACGAGTCTTTGATACTCGCGGACGAGTCTTTGATACTCGCGGACGAGTCTTTGATACTTGTGGACGAGTCTTTGATACTCGCGGACGAGTCTTTGATACTCGTGGACGAGTCTTTGATACTCGCGGACGAGTCTTTGATACTCGTAGTTTTTTTAACGAACCGCTAAAGACGCAAAGGACGCGAAGAAGGAGAAGAAATATCTCTATAAATGAAATGAAGTAAAGCAGTGCGTTAGCCTTTGGCGTAACGCACCCTACCAAAACGTTAAAGGAGTGGAAATTAATAAGGAGTTAAGAATAAATTACTCCTAACTCTTGTACAGACGCGATTAATCGCGTCTCTAATTTTTACAACGCACAAGTCAACTCGCCGGCTTTTTGACTGAAGCGGTGATTCTCCCGATAATCTACGGGACAATCTATCACGGCGGGCACATCTTGAGCGAGGGCTTCTTTCAAAGTGGGAATCAAATCTAAAGCTGATTCAACTCGGTAGCCTTTTAAACCCATACTTTCCGCTAATTTAACAAAATCGGGATTGCTAAAATGCACAAAGGCTGAGTTTCCTTTGCCAAATTGATTTTCTTGCTTCCACTCAATTAATCCATAGCCACCATCATTGAAAATTATCGTGACAAAAGGCGTACCAACACGCAAGGCTGTTTCTAATTCTTGAGAATTCATCATAAAGCCGCCATCGCCTGTTACAGCAACGACTTTGCGCTTGGGATGAACCAGTTTTGCTGCTAAAGCGCCAGGAATAGCAATACCCATAGCCGCGAAGCCGTTGGAAATTATGCAAGTATTGGGACTATGGCAATGATAATGACGGGCCATCCACATTTTATGTGCGCCAACATCAGAGATGACGATATCATCTGGGCCCATCACTTGGCGTAAGTCATAAATTAACTTTTGCGGCTTGATGGGAAATCCGTCATCATGGGCATACTGTTCGTAATCAGCCCGAATATCTGACCTTAAACTGATGCCAAAGGGATCGGGTTTACCTTGTCGGTCTGCTAATTTTAAGATTTCATAGAGTGAATCTGAAATATCTCCCACAACTTCAGCGTTGGGAATATAACTACTATCAATTTCTGCCGGACTTACCCCAATATGCACAATGGGAATTTCACCATTCCGATTCCATTTCTTGGGAGAAAACTCAATCAAATCATAGCCGATCGCAATTACTAAATCTGTGTTATCAAACCCACAGGTAATGAAATCTCTTTGCTGTAATCCCACTGCCCACAAAGCTAAGTGATGGGTGTAGGGAATCACGCCTTTACCCATGAAAGTATTGACAACAGGTATATTCATCAGGGTGGCAAATTGCGTGACTGCATCACTTGCATGGGCGCGAATTGCCCCATTTCCGACTAAAATTAATGGGTTAACTGCTTGGCAAATTGCGGCGGCAGCTGCCCGAATGCTAGCAAAAGATGCATAGGTTTTTTCGCTATTATCCTTACGCAAAGGTTTGCCTTCTACAGGCATGGCAGCAATATTTTCTGGCAAATCAATGTGAACTGCACCAGGTTTTTCCGATTGTGATCGCTTAAATGCTTTCCGCACTACTTCTGGTGTAATACTCGGTCGCACAATCTGCTTATTCCACTTGGTAACAGGTGCAAACATTGCCACCAAATCTAAATATTGATGGGATTCAATGTGCATTCTATCTGTTCCCACTTGACCAGTAATCGCCACTAAGGGCGCACCATCGAGGTTAGCATCTGCTACCCCAGTCATCAAATTGGTTGCCCCAGGGCCAAGAGTAGAAAGACATACTCCGGCTTTTCCGGTTAAGCGTCCGTAGACATCAGCCATGAATGCTGCACCCTGTTCATGACGAGTCGTAATAAATTTAATCGAAGAATGTTTTAACGCTTCCAAAACGTGAAGGTTTTCTTCACCAGGAAGTCCAAAAATGTATTGCACTCCTTCATTTTCTAGGCACTGCACCAATAACTCTGCTGTATTCATTTTATTTCCTAACTAGCAACGAATAAGACTGGGGACTGGGTACTGGGGACTGGGGAATGGGGAATGGGGACTGGGGAATGAGGACTAGGGACTGGAGACTGAAAACTAGGGACTGGGAAATGGGGAATGTGAAAAATCCTTCCTAATACCTAATCGCTAATTCTTAATATCTAATCCCAATACCCAGTTCCCAATACCCAATACCCAGTCCCCAATACCCAATCCCTATCACTTCACCCATACGGTTTTAACATTGACAAACTCATGTATACCTTGGATACTCAATTCTCTGCCATATCCAGAACGCTTGATGCCACCAAAGGGCAACCGAGGATCGGATTTGACCATACTGTTAATAAACACGGCACCTGCTTCAATTTCTTCAACCAAGCGATCGCTCTCTTGGTTATTGGTTGTCCAAGCACTTGCACCTAAACCAAAGGGTGAGTTATTGGCGAGTTTAATGGCAGCATCGATATCTGGAACCCGAAATAACAAGGCTACCGGGCCAAAGAATTCTTCTTTGGCAATTGGTGTGTCGGTGGGGATATCTATGATAATCGTTGGCGGATAAAAGTTTCCAGGACGATCTGATAAAGGATGTCCACCGATGATGACTTTACCACCGCTGCTAATAGCACCTTGCACTTGTTGATCTAAATCCTGGAGAATACCAGGAGTTGCCAGTGGCCCTAAATCGGTATCTGGTTGCATAGGATCGCCTACTTTCAGCGCCTCAAATTTTTCTAAAAGCAATTTTTCAAATTTGTCTGCGATCGCTTCTGCGACAATAAAACGTTTTGCTGCAATACATGATTGCCCGTTATTTAACATCCGCGCTGTAGTAGCTGTGACAACTGCTGTCTCTAAGTCAGCACTTTCTAACACAATAAATGGGTCACTTCCTCCTAATTCCAAAACTGTTTTTTTAATTTGTTTGCCGGCGGCGACAGCGAGGGATGCACCTGCTGGTTCGCTTCCTGTCAAGGTAGCAGCTTTTACGCGGTCATCAGCCATTAAATCGGCAACTTTGGCAGCGCCTATTAATAGAGTTTGAAACGCACCTTCAGGAAAACCTGCCCGTCGGATAATATCTTCAATTGCCAAGGCGCATTGGGGCACGTTGGAAGCGTGTTTGAGTAAACCGACATTCCCCGCCATCAGGGCTGGTGCGGCAAAGCGAAAAACTTGCCAAAAAGGGAAATTCCACGGCATCACCGCGAGAATCGCACCCATTGGTTGATAACGTACAAAACTCTGGTTGGCATCAGTTTTTATACTGACATCAGCTAGAAAACCAGGAGCGTGTTCGGCATAGTAGCGACAGACTACGGCACATTTTTCGACTTCCGCGATCGCAGCTTTAAATGGCTTACCCATTTCTAGAGTCATTAACTTAGCAAATTCTGCTTTATCTTGCTCTAAAATATCAGCAGCCTTTTGCAGCCAGTGCGATCGTTCCGAGAAACTAGTCTGACGATATTGTTCAAAAGTCCGATTGGCTAAATCGAGTTTAGCGACAATCTCTTCATCATTGAGCGCCTCAAAGGTTTTGAGCGTCTCCCCAGTGGCGGGATTAATGGTGGCGATCGCCATTACCTGACCTCCCGTTAAAAAATAGCTTCGGTAGGCTTCCTAGTGTTACACAGATCAATTCTGGAAGCTACCACCCAAATTCTAGTCTTTTAACCCAGAATTGGTTGTTGAATATTACAATTTTGCAATTATTTTTGAAATAAAATATACCAATCAATAAGTATTAATAGTGATAAATTAAATGCAAGTAGAGTTGCTAGAATTCAGACAATTGCAGCATTTCAATTCTCAACCATGCAAGCTATAGAGGAATTAAGCTATGACTCAAGCTTTACGCAAACTAGTGACATTCGATGAATTCGTTGCTAAATATCCAGATAATACAGGCAAACGTTACGAACTATATGATGGACTAGTAGTCGAAATGCCCCAACCAACAGGCGACCATGAAGAGATTGTTGTATTTTTATCTACAAAAATCACTTTAGAATATAGTCGCCTCAGTCTGCCGTATGGTATACCAAAAACAGTATTAGTAAAACCACTTGAAAACGAATCAGCTTACTCACCAGATGTCCTGATACTAAATCTTCCTAATTTAGTTGATGAACCTCTGTGGAAAAAAGAATCAACTGTTACTCAAGCAGCATCAATCCCTTTAGTAATTGAGGTGGTAAGTACAAACTGGCGTGATGATTATCTGAAAAAATACGCTGACTATGAAGAAATGGGAATTCCTGAATACTGGATTATTGATTATGCTGCATTGGGCGGTAGAGAATTTATTGGCAAGCCCAAACAACCTACTCTTTTGGTTTGCTGTTTAGAAGAAGGTGAGTATCGCATTAGTAAGTTTCGAGGAGATGACCGTATCCAGTCGCCAACATTTCCAGAGTTTAATTTAACCGCAGAGCAAATTTTTTGCGCTGGCATAGTCAGCTAAATTTAGCATCAAGCTATTCAACCTTTCGTAAGAGAGAGGCTGTCACAGCTATGCATAACAGATTTATCTAACCAGGATAGTTAGGTATTTTTTATTTGGAAGCCTCTAAGGTAATTCATAATTAGTGATTTTTTCCTATTCCCCATTATGCCCAATCCCTAAAGATTAATGATTGGAGCAACAATTGTTGGTACTGGCTGCAATTTTGTCTGATAAACCTTAACTAATCGCTCAATACCTTTGAAACGATAATCTCCCATTTCTTGGAAGTCTGAGGGTTGTGAAAGCATTGTATGGGTGGCTTCACTAATCACGCATTCACTAGGGGGACAAACTGCTTCCATGCGAGCAGCAAGATTAATCGTCGCGCCTAATGCCGTATAATCTACCCTTTGGGAACTACCGACATCTCCCACCACCGCCTTACCGCTATTAATTGCAATACGTAATTGCAGGGGTTCGTGCCAAAAACCATTGGCATTAAGATGTTCGAGACGAGTGAGCATTCCCTTGGCAGCAGTAACAGCGCGATCGGCATGATCTGCTTGCGGTTCTGGAGCGCCAAAAAATGCCATAATACAATCGCCAATATACTTATCTAAAGTGCCGCCGCAACCAAACACTTCTTTTAGCATTTCTTCAAATAAATTATTTAATAGTTGAGCGATCGCAGTTGGTGTTAACCTTTCAGAAATTGCGGTAAAGCCAACTAAATCAGCAAACAAAATACTGATTTCGCTTTCGGCGGGAGCTAAACGACCACCCGGTAATCCGCCTACAGAGATCAACTGCTGTACAACTGCTGGAGAATGATAACGTTCTAGTCGGTGACGAATCATCTCTTCAGTTTTGAGTTTCTCTACTAACAGCCAACGCTGCACACTAGAAGCTACAAGGTTTGCTAAAGCTGAAAAAAAGCTTAATTCTTCTTCACCTTCATTTGCCCAATGGTAAGAAGAAAAATTGGCATCGGCATACAGTACGCCCACAACTTTAGTTTCATCCCATAAAGGCACTGCCATCGCGCTACGAATGCCTTTGACTAAAATACTCTGTTCGCTAGCAAACCGTTCATCCTGCTGAGTATCACCAGTTTGAATGGCGACTTTTTCCTCAAATACCTTTTGACAGATACTACGACTAATCCAACTACCATCAGAAGGGAGATGTTTCTGTTGGGAAATATTTCTAGTAGCAGCATTCATTAATTCCAACTGGCCGCGACCATTGACATCAATTAATAATGCCAAGCGATCAATACTATCAAGGTAACGAAAAACTACTTGCTGCACCTGAGAAAAAATCTCTTCTATAGACGCGGCTGCACAGAGATTTTTTGCTATGTCCACTAAGTCTTTGAGACGGGCAATGGTTTTGTCCTTATTAGAGTTGTCGCCATCTTTACTATCAGGTGCAATCCATTGCTGTTGTAAGTGTTCGACATTGTGAAGGATTGTTCTTTGCTCATTGATGTCCGAAATTCCGGGATACTCAGGTGTCGGTTGAGAAACAGGGTTTGTGAGCAACACTACCAGACTGACATTACCTAGCCAAATGATATCGCCGTGATGTAACTCTTGGGGATAATTAACAAGATATTTATTGACTTGCGTCCCGTTTTTGCTGCCCAGATCCTCAATAGTCCACACACCGTCAGCCGTTTTTACTAAGCGAGCATGGTTGCGGGATACTCCACCAAAAGGTAAGTACAAGTTACATTCCGGCAAACGACCAATCGTAAATACATCTTGGTCAACTGCGATCGTTGTCTCAGTATCTCCTTCTTGTAGGCGTAGCGTGAGTTCAGTCATGAGTGTGATACGATCCATCGAAGCTAGAGGTCAAGCAACTTTAAGGTAAGTTATACCCTACAGGTTAACCTTCACCTTTTCTTTATGACACTGCTAACTGCATTCCGACAACTGTATTTCAGTAGTGCTGAGTGCTGAGTGCTGAGTGCTGAGTGCTGAGTATAACCCCATAGTTAAAACTAGGCGAACGCCAACGCCAGGGGCGAACAGAACTTTGCTCTTAAGCTGTTACGCATTTAATTTGTATATTTAATTGTGAGAGTTGTCATTGGTCATTGGTCATTAGTCATTTGTATTTCAAAGGACAGATGACCAATTGACTTAGGGACTTCCAAGAAATAAATTATCCAATTTCACGCCCATCAAAACGACTTTCTCTCCCCCTGCCCCCTGCCCTAAAAGCGATGGGATATTTTTTTATTTGGAAGTCCCTTAGAACGGTCTGAATGCAAAAATGTACAAACTAGACGCGCATCAGCTTAGGGGCGCAACTACCCTATATGCTGAGTGCAATTAATTTTACTTTTATACTCTAAATCGAGTTACTTGCTTGCCGAGGCACTGTTAACGATCGCCAGGTTTATCGCCATTGGTGGCAGGCGCTGCTTTACGTTTAGCCGATGTCTGTGGTAACGGTTTAGCAGTTCGAGCCGGGCGTTTCTCACTTCTGGGCTTGGCTCTGTGTTGCTTTCCATTTGGGATTGGTTCGGGGTTGCTATCAGGGTTGGGCGCAAAACCAGCAACCACTTCCTTCGGTAAGCGCTGCTCAATCAGTTTTTCGATATCTGTCAATAGATGCTGTTCATCGATGCACACTAGCGATATAGCTTCACCTGATGCGCCAGCGCGACCGGTGCGACCAATACGATGAACATAATCTTCTGGTACATTGGGCAAATCAAAGTTAACAACATGGAGCAGTTCGCTAATGTCAAGACCCCTAGCAGCAATATCTGTCGCCACCAGTACTTGTAAGCTGCCATTTTTGAACTTTGCTAGAGCGTTGGTACGCACCGGCTGGCTCTTATTACCGTGGATTGCCAATGCTTGAATGCGGTCTTCGCCCAACTGCTTCACCAAACGGTCAGCGCCATACTTAGTGCGAGTGAACACTAGCACTTGATACCAATTATCTCGTCGAATCAAATGAGCAAGTAATTGGCGTTTCTTGTCACGGTCTACCTGGTAAACTTTCTGTGCGATCGTGTCGGCAGTAACGTTGCGGCGTGCTACCTCAATCATCGTCGGGTGATTGAGTAGTCCGGCGGCCAGGGCCTTAATTTTGTCTGAGAAAGTAGCGAAGAATAGCAAATTCTGTCGCTGTTTGGGCAAGAGTGAGAGGATACGGCGGATATCATTAATAAAACCCATGTCCAGCATCCGATCGGCTTCATCCAGTACCAAAACCTCAATTTGCGATAGGTTCAGCGTACCCTGCTGTATGTGGTCTAGCAGTCGTCCTGGAGTAGCGACCAAAATATCCACTCGACCCCTCAAACGCTGTTTTTGCAGATTAATACTGACTCCGCCAAACATCACCATCGAGTTGAGATTTAAGTACTTGCCATACTCGCGCACGCTTTCTTCTACTTGTGCAGCGAGTTCGCGAGTCGGAGTGAGAATCAGCGCCCGGATCGGCGGGTATCCATTAGGCGTACCTTTGCTTTTGTTAGACGACAATCGATGCAACAGCGGCAGTGTAAAACTAGCGGTCTTTCCAGTGCCAGTTTGTGCCCCAGCTAATAAATCTCTACCCGATAAGACAGCAGGAATCGCCTGCATCTGAATTGGCGTGGGTTCCGTGTATCCTCGTTCGGTAACAGCACGAAGAATTTCATTGGACAAGCCGAGATCGGAAAAGGACATAAGACTCCAAAAATAACATCGGCCTGTCGCCAATGATGGCGTCAGTCTTAGGCGGACGGATAAAAATCATGGAAAAGCTGGATGGGCAGTAGCGCAAAGACTGAGAGCGAGTGCCGCAGTCCCTCATTCTAACAGATTGCCGTCTATTGTGTTGTTAAAGTTGCTCTGATTCAGTGTTGTGTTAAATTGGCATTACCTGCTTGTAAAGCAAAGTATTGAACAAATGGGAGAAATTCATTATCGCAATCCAAAAGCAACTGATTAATTCACAAATCAAATCACCTAGCGTCTTCTTGATTGACCATGAGAATAACAATCGTGGTCTGATCGACACCAATGAGGCGTTACAGCTAGCCGAAAGCTTAGAGCTTGACTTAGTTGTAGTCTCCCAAGGTAAAGACGCTCCAATCGCCAAGATTCTCAATTATGGCAAGCTTCAATATCAAAAGAAAAAACGTCAGAGCCAAAGTGCTAGACCCACGGTAAAAGAAGTTCGATTCGGTCTAAACGTGGGTGTGGCTGATTACAATTTACGTATTGAACAAGCAGGTGAGTGGTTAAGTAAAGGCGATTCTGTCAAGTTTGCCATTCGTTTACGAGGCCGAGAACATCAATATCGTGACAAAGCGGGAGAACTGCTAGACCGAATTGCAAACGATCTCAGTCAAGTAGGTAAAATCCAGTCGCTGGATAAACGCGCCCTAGTTGTTCAAGTCATTCCTGCCTAGTATCTGGCGATCGCTAGAGGATGTATTTGTGGCAGCTTGTAAGGAACGAAAAAAGCCGGAAATAGTACTGTAGCTTCTATGGAAAAAACAGTCAACTGTTACTCAAGGTGAATTTGACTTTCCGACCAAATCAAGCGCCACGCGCCGGGATATAACCAATCAATCGGCGCATTTAGTAATTAGGTGTGTCAAGGCATCAATCAGGCGATCGCTTTCCATTGGTACAATGTCCTTCCCATGCATCACATTTTGAGTAATATGAAAATGCACCAATGCTCCTAAGAGAATTCTCGCCGTTGCTTCTGGGTCAGGTATGTTTAATTCTGGAGCTGCTAAGTAGTGAGTGAGAGTTTGGGCTACTGGCTTAATCATCACCCGAACACAAATTTGAGCTAACTCTGGAAAACGCCCAGATTCCCCAATTAGTACTCGCATAAATGCACTATGTTCTTTGTCGTTAAGCATTTGCTCTAATGCTTTGGTTGCTACCTGGTGCAGTATGGCGACTGGTTCTCCCTGAATAGGTTCTGTACCAAAAATAGAACTGTTCTTTTTGCTTGTCAGTTGCTCTAACAGTACTTTAAAAAGTCCTTCTTTATCTTGAAAGTGGCTGTAGACTGTCGCTTTAGAAACACCTGCTGCTACCGCTACTCGATCCATGCTTGTACCAGCATAGCCATGTTGAAGGAATTCTTGCATTGCCCCTTGCAGAATTTGCTCCACCTTATCAACGGAATTGTCTCGATCAACTTCGTCAGCTTTGATGCGTACCATTTATTAATCATCCTTTCTTATAAACAATATTAATAGATGCTGCAAAATACCCAATACAAAATGGCGAAAATAAACATAAGTAGGTCGGCGGAAAAATTTGTCGTAGGAATAAGTCAGGAGGCAGGAGGGAAGAGGGTTTTAGTGTAGTTTATCTTTCTTCACATAGTTTGGTTTAATTGTGCCAACTTACTTACCCTTCGATAAAGCTCAAAAGCCTCTTTTATCAGCTTTCCTCTGTTCTACTTTGTTGTAGTAGACAATCAATCGCAATAGGGAATAACATTCCGCTGCATAATGCCTTTGCAAATTAATTGACAAGTTTAGTTATATCATGTTGACTAAACTAGTCCGTTTAGTTTAGCATAAATTGAACTGTACAGTTTAGTACAAGTTGCTACTGGTGGTCAGGGGAAAATAGTATGGAGCAAAACAGGAATTCAGAGGGTTTAAGGTCTTCTCAGAATCTTTTGCGATCGCCTCTTCTACTTGCAATAATTGCATCTTTTGCCATAGGCGGCTTCAGTGTTTATACAGTAATGAGGCATCAGGCTACAGGTAATGAAAAGCAAAAAGCACCAGTAGCAGTTCAGCCTGTGGTAAAAACAGTAACAGCATTAGGGCGGTTGGAACCAAAGGGAGAGGTAATAAAACTGTCAGCGCCTTCTTCAAATGGTGAAGGAAATCGGGTGGAGCAATTATTGGTGAAAGAAGGCGATCGCGTCAAAGCTGGGCAGGTAGTTGCGATTATGGATAACCGCGCTCGCCTACAAGCTACTTTGGGTGAAGCACAAAAACAAGTTCAAGTTGCCAAATCCCGCCTTAACCAGGTAAAAGCTGGAGCTAAACAGGGAGAAATTGGAGCGCGTCAAGCTACGGTGAATCGTGTACAAGTAGAACTACAAGGAAACATTAAAACTCAGCAAGCCACTATTAATCGTCTAGAAGCAGAACTCCTTGGGCAACAACGAAGCTTGCAAGCAACAGTAGCTCGCGTAGCAGCCGAGAAAGCTAATGCCCAAGCTGACGTACAGCGCTACGAGACTTTATACAAAGCAGGAGCAATTTCTAGCCAAGAAGTTGATAAAAGACGCTTAAGCGCCGAAACTTCTACTCAAGCCTTAATTGAAAGCCAAGCCACCCAGACAAGAACTGTAGCGACCCTACAACAGCAGCTTAACGAAGCAAAAGCCAACCAAAATCAAACCCTCGCCAGCTTGCAGCAGCAGATTAACGAAGCAAAAGCTAACCTAAATCAAACCACTGAAGTTCGTCCCACAGATATAGCAAATGCACAAGCAGAGATAGACAGTGCTCAAGCCACAGTGGAGAAAATTAGAGCAGAACTGGCAGAGGCATACGTTGTGGCTCCTAAAGCTGGTCGAATTTTGGAGATTAATACACGAGCCGGAGAAACTGTTGGCAATGAAGGAATTGTGGCTTTAGGTCAAACCGACCAGATGTATGCAGTAGTAGAAGTCTACCAAAGTGATATCAAGAGAGTGCGTCCGGGACAACCGGTGCTGGTAAGCAGTGATTCCCTCCGCAATGAATTAGGGGGAAGAGTCGATTGGATTGGGATGCAGGTAAAGCGGCAAAATCTGATCAACGCTGACCCCTCTAGCAATATTGATGCCAGAGTAGTGGAAGTGCATGTGCAACTAAATAAACTATCCAGCCAAAATGCTTCTAGCTTAACTAATTTGCAAGTCAAGGCGGTAATTGAACTGTGATTGGATTTATCCAGCAACTGCGGCGGCGAACGCCTTTAGGATGGCTGCAACTGAGTCATGAAAAAGGTCGTCTTTTGGTGGCATTGTCAGGTATTGCCTTTGCCGATGTTCTGATGTTCATGCAGCTAGGGTTTCAGAATGCCCTGTTTGAAAGTAACACAATGCTGCATCGCAGTATGCAGGCTGATATATTTGTCATCAGCCCCCAAGCACGTAACCTAGCATATATGTCTAGCTTTACGCGGCGGCGGTTGTATCAAGCAATGGATGTACCAGGTGTAAAGTCGGCAGAAGGAATGTATGTCAACATTGTTGATTGGAAAAATCCCCAAACACATCAGAAAACGACAATATTAGTTATGGGGTTCAATCCCGATCGGCAAGTATTGAACTTAGCGGATGTGAATCGCCAGATAGATGCTATTAAGCTACCAGATACTGTTCTGTTCGATCGCGCCTCTAGAGGAGATTACAACGAAGTACTCGCCAAAATTGACCAAGGTAAACCTGTTACAACCGAAATAGAACGGCGGACAATTACTGTTAGCGGCTTATTTTCAGTCGGGGCTTCCTTCATAGCCGATGGTACTTTAATTACCAGCGATCAAAATTTTTTGCGACTATTTCCCAGACAAGAAGCCAGCAGTGTCAGTCTTGGTTTGGTGCAACTGCAACCAGGCTATGACCCAAAACAGATGAAAACAGCTTTACAATCTCATTTAGATAATGATGTTAAAGTTTTAACCAAAGCAGAATTTCTCGAATTTGAAATAAATTACTGGAAAACAAATACGGCGATCGGATTTATCTTCAGCCTGGGTGTCACAATGGGGTTTCTGGTGGGCGTGATTATCGTCTATCAAGTTCTTTCTACAGATGTGAATTCCCATATCAAAGAATACGCCACTTTCAAAGCAATGGGGTATAACAATCTGTATTTATTAGGTGTGGTGTTTGAAGAGGCGATAATTTTGGCAATTTTGGGTTTTATCCCAGGAGCGATCGCACCTTTAGGACTTTATCATTTAACTCGTAATGCCACCAATTTGCCAGTTTACATGACCGTAGCACGGGCCTTGACGGTATTAACACTGACTATGATTATGTGCATGATTTCTGGTGCGATCGCCACCCGGAAATTACAATCTGCCGACCCCGCAGATATGTTTTAAAAATTGTCATTTGTCATTGGTCACTGGTCATTTGCAAAGGACAAATGACAAAGAACAAATGACGGTCATCACGAGTAATCGAGCTATTTATGATTAGTAAACCCGTCATCTCTGTAAAAAATCTCGACCACTATTTTGGTCATGGTCAACTCCGCAAGCAAGTTCTCTTTGATATCAACCTGGATATTAACGCCGGCGAAATTATTATTATGACTGGGCCTTCTGGTTCTGGTAAAACTACACTTCTCACCTTAGTCGGCGGCTTGCGTTCTGCCCAATCCGGTAGTTTGCAAATATTGGAACAAGAACTGTGTGGTGCTAACAAAGGACAACTCACCCAAGCGCGACGCAGTAACGGTTATATTTTCCAAGCCCACAACTTGCACGGTAGCCTAACAGCACTCCAGAACGTCAGAATGGGCTTGGAAGTACATAATAATATTTCACCGCCAGAAATGAAAACCCGGTCAGCCCAAATATTAGAGGAGGTAGGATTAGGAGATCGTTTGAATTATTATCCTGATGATTTATCTGGGGGACAAAAACAACGGGTAGCGATCGCTCGTGCGTTGGTCAGTCGTCCTAAAATTGTCTTAGCGGATGAACCCACCGCCGCCCTTGACAGTAAATCGGGACGAGATGTGGTCAACCTGATGCAAACACTAGCTAAAGAGCAAGATTGTACCATTCTCTTGGTTACTCATGACAACCGCATTCTAGATATTGCCGATCGCATTGTCTACATGGAAGATGGCAAGTTAGTAAATGACAGTGCTGTTGTTGCAGCTAGTTAGGCTGCTAGGTCTTCCAACAGATATGTGGTGAAATTAAATATGCGTTATCCAGAGCCTTTGTAGAGACTGCAAAAGTTTCAATCTCTAATAGGGATTTTATTAAATTGCAATAAAACAGCTTGCAGATTCATACGAGTCTGTTTTTGTTTCAATCCCTAATAGGGATTTTATTAAATTGCAATCCTTGCTACCAATGGGTGCGATGCTTACCTTGCGTTTCTTGGTTTCAATCCCTAATAGGGATTTTATTAAATTGCAATATAAAACTAGTCGTCGGGAAGCAACTTTAAAGCAAGTTTCAATCCCTAATAGGGATTTTATTAAATTGCAATCGGAATGATTCAAAAGTGCGATACCTCCACACATTTTCTGTTTCAATCCCTAATAGGGATTTTATTAAATTGCAATACTGCTTCAATGCAATTAATCCAAGATGAGATTGGTTTCAATCCCTAATAGGGATTTTATTAAATTGCAATCTCAATCTTCTGCAACCCTCACGGTTAAGCCAAAAGTTTCAATCCCTAATAGGGATTTTATTAAATTGCAATTACACAGCTTGGAATCGAAGCACAAAATACTGAAGCAGTTTCAATCCCTAATAGGGATTTTATTAAATTGCAATGCCATTCAGCTAGTGGAAGCTTATGTAGTTAATGTTTCAATCCCTAATAGGGATTTTATTAAATTGCAATGACAATTCCCCGTTGAAAATAGGCAGAATTTCTGTGTTTCAATCCCTAATAGGGATTTTATTAAATTGCAATAGAACAGTTATTGAAGTATTATCAGGGATACTGGCGTTTCAATCCCTAATAGGGATTTTATTAAATTGCAATGAATACCCACTACGTCAGACTTCGCGAGGTATCTCGTTTCAATCCTTAATAGGGATTTTATTAAATTGCAATCTGTTTAGGGATTTTGCCCACGGCTAATCAAGCTAGTTTCAATCCCTAATAGGGATTTTATTAAATTGCAATCTTTACATTTGTTAGGATTCAAAGTTAAATACCCGAGTTTCAATCCCTAATAGGGATTTTATTAAATTGCAATGTGCAAATTGCCATTTGATTGTTACTCCTTAGTAGTTTCAATCCCTAATAGGGATTTTATTAAATTGCAATAGAAAGGAGATAAAGGAGATAAGGGTGATAAAGGAGTTTCAATCCCTAATAGGGATTTTATTAAATTGCAATGAAGGGGGATGCTGGGGTTAAGGGTGATAAAGGAGTTTCAATCCCTAATAGGGATTTTATTAAATTGCAATTTCAATCCACGATGCGGGGATTCTCTAGGCAAAGTTTCAATCCCTAATAGGGATTTTATTAAATTGCAATCCGCCCTAGATTCGCTGAGTATGCAAACGCCACAAAGTTTCAATCCCTAATAGGGATTTTATTAAATTGCAATAGCTGGCTTCTCAAAGCGCTGCTGTATTTGGTTTTCAAGGTTCAGTTGCACGAATGAACGAATCATAACACAGGGAATAGTGATATCACAAGATGCAAATCGCTGAAAACCACTCCCCATAAGGTGCGCGGATGGGTTGAAAGTACCATTGCCCTGAAAGTCTTGTATAGATGGAGCGTACAGCCTTTTTCGCTCCTTCTCATTTTGTACATCTACCCATCCGCCCATTTGGCAAGAAAATTAGCCTGATTGGCGATCGCTACTACCATTAAAATAAGCGATCGCCTAACACTTGCACACCTTAATTTACCAAATCAGGGAATACCTCTTGTACAGCAGGATGCACTAAGTGATGATTCTGCACATTCACACCCTTAGCTAATGCTGGGTTAACCTCCAGTGCCAAAATTCCAAAATTCGCCAACTGGACAACATAAGGTAATGTACTATTATTTAGTGCCTGAGTTGCTGTCCAAGGTACTGCTCCTGGCATATTAGGAACGCCATAATGCACCACACCTTCTTCAACGTATACCGGATTTGTGTGGGATGTAGGGTGTAAGGTTTCTATGCAACCGCCTTGGTCAACGGCAACATCAACTATTACCGAACCAGGACGCATTTGTTTGACAAATTCGCGAGATACTAATATTGGCGCTCTACGTCCTAACACTAAAACTGCACCAATAAGCAAATCGGCTTCAATGACTGCGGCTTCAATATGAGCAGAGTTGCTATAAAGCAATTCCACTCTAGATCCAAAGAGTGTTTCTAAGTAAGATAAGCGCTCGACACTCACATCTAAAATCTGGACGCTAGCACCCATGCCTACAGCAATTTTAGCTGCTTCTGTGCCGACAACGCCGCCCCCTAAAATTACTACTTTGCCTGGTTTAACTCCAGGGACACCACTCAAAAGTACACCTCTACCACCTTGCTGACGTTCTAAGAATCTCGCCCCAAATTGTACTGCTAGCCGACCAGCAATTACGCTCATGGGGGTGAGCAAAGGTAGTCTGTTTGCCCCAGGTTGTTCTACAGTTTCGTAAGCGATCGCAGTTGTGCCACAATCAATTAAATGCTCTGTCAATTTGCGATCGGCTGCTAAATGTAAATAAGTAAATAATATCTGCCCTTTTTGCAAAAATTTATACTCAGATGTCAAAGGCTCTTTGACTTTAACAACCAATTCCCGATTCCAAGCCGTTTCTGATGTAGGGACAATCTCGGCTCCAGCACTTCTGTAGTCATCATCGGAGAATCCAGCACCATTACCTGCTTGCGTCTCGACGAAGATGCTATGACCATTTTCTCGCAGCACCCGCACACTAGAAGGACTTAACCCTACCCGAAACTCTTGATCCTTATTTTCCTTGGGAACGCCGATTTCCATATATCGCCTCAGATAATTTTTTTGTTTAACTGTAGCCTTCCAATTTCAAGCTTGCTACTTCCATCTTGCTAGTTCCGTATTAGAGATAGCTGGATTAGAGATACCTAACTTCTGTTCTAACTTTCTCAATTCAATCTGAGTAGCCCAAACTCTTACCCTTGACTATTGCCCCAGTATTTATACAATATATAAAGAATAGTAACAATTTATTAAAAAAACGATTGTATTGCTCCCTACTAGTATTCTATCAAGCCAACCTTGCGGAGTTGGTAGCGAGGGCTAAAGTCTTTACGACGAACTTATTCATCCATCAAAGTTGATGTAGTGGATTAGTGGGAAGCTCTTGCTAAATTTATCAAGTCATCTTGACATTCAAGTACTGCAATCAGCTTTTAAGCTATCCTGACTTTTCTACGTCATCTGTAAAAATTCAAAGTCTCTCTCTTTTCAGGAGAGGATTTAGAGAGAAGTTTTCCAGATACCATGAAAAGTAAGTAGCGATTATACCTACATTCCCTGACTTCTACCAGAAGTCTGATATCAAGTCCCGTTTGCCAAAAAAGGTTTCTTAAAAAGATGACACAAACACAACCGACAATTACACCTAAACTAGAAGAGCCTAAGTTTGGCTTTAACGAATATGCCGAACGCTTGAATGGTCGAGCTGCAATGATTGGCTTTGGTTTAATGCTGGTGATTGAATATGTTACCAATCAAGGGGTGCTATCATGGCTGGGTCTGAAGTAGTGCTATCAACAAGCACGATCTTGAAGTTGTAAGCTAGTAATTAAAAGAGTTTCAACCAGCTGGAACAACCAGTTGGTTTTGACTTCAATAATTGATAGCGGAGTACTTTGCCCTAGATAGATTAATTATACTTAATTCATAAATAACTGCTCTAGAATGTAAGCAAGAGAGGAATCTAAATATTTATTAGCGATCAAAATATCATAGACTTGCAACTAGTATATGCAAGGCAATTAATGAGTAAATTTCCTCCCCCTACTAAAAAAATCATAAATTAGTGTCTGCCTTGAATGAGAAAGGCAAATTATGGGTGAGGTATTCTTGGTAAATATACACAAAAGGTGAACTGGAACCAACCAAGCTGTGATGAATGCTGTATTACCTCGTTTTTTGAAGTCAACCTACCGAAAAGAGCCACTAATCAGTGTATTGATGACAATGGGTGTTATGGATGCCCTGATTGGCGGATTGAATGATAGCTGGTCGTTGTTTGCTTTTGGTTTGGGAACGACAGGGATAGCGCTAGGCTTTAAGTTGTGGCGTTTTCAGCAGCGTCGTTCTTTACCAGAGGAGCCTGTAGTGCAACATTATTTGCCCTCTCGTTCTTCTAGTGCGCCTTTACCAATGTTAAGCGTTTCTAAGAAAAAACCACCTCTTTAAGATGTGCAGAGTTATTACTTAAATAACTCTGCAAAATTTATTGGGTTTAACTGTATTTATATAAAGTGAGGAAAAATAGTGAGTAGTGAGGGAAGAGGTGGCGGTAAATTTCTGCGGCCGGATATTATCCTGGCATTTATGGCAGCTGTGGCCCTTCCAGTGATTACCTGGGAAGGGTTTTATATTCATCAAGCTGATGCTGCCATTGAAGTAACACCAAACTTCCCAGCTAATACCAACTTTGCTAATGCTCAATTGCTCTACACACTCATAGGACATAATGGAACCATTAAATCCCTCGCTTTCACTCCAGATAGCAGAATTCTTGTGAGTGGAGGTGCAGAAAACGAAGGTGTCATTCGCCTGTGGAATTTAGCAAAGGGCAAAAAGTTGGCGACTATTAACAAAGCACACAAAGCTGCTGTAGAATCTTTAGTGATTTCACCAGATGGGCAAACCCTTGCTAGCTGTAGCGATGACGATACGATTAACCTTTGGAGCCTAAAAAATTTAAAATTTAGCCGGTCTTTTGTCGGACATACCAGTAATGTATTATCTTTAGCGGTGTCTCCTGATAGTAAAGTTCTTGTCAGTGGAGCTTTAGATGGGATTCGTCTCTGGGATTTGCTACAGCAGCGTCCTCTAGGGACTATAGTGCGCTTTGATAATTCGATTTATACTCTAGCTATTAGTCGTGATGGACAGACGTTGGCTAGTGGTGATAATAAGGGTGTAATCAAGCTGTGGAATTTGAGTACTGGTAAATTAATCAGTGAATTGGTAGCTCATTCTAGTGCTGTTAGCGGTGTGATATTTACACAAGATGGACAAACATTAGTTAGTGCTAGCCACGATCGCACCATAAAATTGTGGAATATTAATACTGGAGAATTAGTCCGCACTCTTACAGGACATAATAACTGGGTAAATGCGATCGCTCTTAATCCCGATGGACAAACCCTTGCTAGTGCCGGTAGGGATGGAATTAAATTGTGGGATTTAACTACAGGCGAGTTAATAAATACACTGAATGGACATACAGACTGGGTAAGTGCGATCGCTTTTAGTCCAAATGGTAAAATTCTTGCCAGTGGTGGATTCGATCGACAAATCAAGATTTGGGGCATTCCAACAAAACGTAATTAATAGCGATTGGACAAAATAATCGTCAAAGAGTAGACTATATCCCCGACTTCTGAAAAGAAATTGGGGATATCATTTTGACGCTCCTTTCAAGGCTGAGTGACTCGTCATAGCTCAACTTTTCACGTCATCTAGAAAGTCAGGCTATCGCTAACGCCGAAAGATTCCCCCAATTATCTCCTGTATCTGCTAAACTTTGGTTTTGCCTTTTTAGAGTTTTTGTAGTAAAAAATCAACCAAAGCTCAGATGAAATTTTGCTATAACTAGTCAAAATCAATAATGGTAGAAACCAACAGCGATCCCCAAATCTTGAAGAACTGTGAATACTTGATGAAAATACAGCCAACTAATATCTTATCCAGCAAATTCCTGTAAGTATAAACATAGGTAATTTAAAATCATCTGTGCAGTTACTTGCCCTCTAAATCGGAACAATTTCTGAACTTAGACAATCTTAGAAATGGTCATCGTCAGTAAATGCACTCAATTAAAAGTCACGAACTCGTGTGAAGCCAAGGTTTGTAGCGCTTAACCGCTATTTTGAAGGTAGGATAACTTGCTACTTAAATAATGTTTAATTTTCCCGAACTGCTTTTGATCCCCATTTCGATAGAATGACTAGGCAGAACCCTAAAACTAAAAACCGCTTTTGACTGCGAGCTCATGAATCAATTGAACAATGGTTTTACGCTATTTTTAAGTCTGCTAGTCGAGGCGATGCCTTTTTTACTTCTTGGGGTTTTATTCTCCAGTTTGCTGCTGTTTTTTGTTGATGAGCGCAAACTAGTAGAAAAAATGCCCAAAAATCCGCTGTTGGGTGCTTTAGTTGGCAGCGCGATCGGCTTTTTGTTTCCGGTGTGTGAGTGCGGGAATGTACCGGTAGCGCGGCGATTCCTGATTCAAGGAGTACCCACACCAGTCGCAATTGGTTTTTTGCTAGCAGCACCAACAATTAACCCAATTGTAATTTGGTCAACTTGGACAGCATTTCGAGATCAGCCAGAAATAGTAGTCTTACGAGTCGTATTTTCCCTAACAATTGCCACAATTATCGGGTTTGTTTTCAGTTTTCAAAAGGACTTAAATCCCATAATCCAACCTGCGATCGCTCGTTATATGAAGTTTAATCCACCCGCGCAGCCTGAAACCAAACGCCGTGGTAAGGGTTACCAAGCACAGGAGGAAGCACTGACACCGAATATCTTGCAATCTGGGACTTATATCTTAGGAGGAAAAGCAGGTATACCTCTACGGATAGATGCTAATTTCGTACCACCTACCTCAGTCTCTACTTCTAATAAACCGCTGGTAGCGAAACTGCGCCTAGTTGTGGATAATAGCATCCAAGAATTCCGAGAACTCGGCGGAGTCATGGTTGTTGGAAGTGCGATCGCTGCTGCGATTCAAGTCCTAGCTCCCCGTGAATTAATTCTCAGTTTGGGTGCTGGGCCCATTACCTCAATTGTTGTCATGCTGATATTAGCAGTAGTAGTGTCTATTTGTTCTACAGTTGATTCTTTCTTTGCCCTATCTTTTGCCTCAACCTTTAGCAGCGGTTCATTGTTAGCATTTCTAGTGTTTGGGCCAATGATTGACATCAAAGGCATTGGTTTGATGTTATCCATTTTTAAACCCAAAACAGTTTTTTACTTATTTGCTTTAGCAGCACAATTAACATTTGTGTTCACCCTTTTCTTGAACTTGCACGTCTTTTAAAAAATTATTAGTCATTAGTCATTAGTCCTTTGTCCTTTGTTAATGATTAATGACCAATGACTAATGACCAATGACCAATGACTAATGACTAACAAAAATCCCAAATCTAAAATTCCAAATCTATTACTCCCTTGGCTGGATGCTTTAGCAGTTACAGTTTGGGGCACTTTGATGTTGAGATATTGGCTAACTAATAAGCTGAACCTGTTGATTCATCCAAATTACATTTGGTTCGTGGTCGTGACAGGTATCAGCTTGATTATTATTGGTTTCTTCAAGATGCAGGAACTTTGGCAACGTCGTCGCCGTGATATTACACCAAACACCCCGCATATTAGTTTATTTCCCCCAGGTTGGGGCAGTGCTTTGTTGTTGACTACAGCGATTTTAGGTTTTATGATTACACCGCAAGTTTTTGCTAGTGACAAAGCACTGCAAAGGGGGGTAACAACTGATTTATTGGGAAGTACGCGTGTCAAACCCCAAGCCTTTCGCGCTACTGTTCGTCCAGAGGAGCGATCGCTTGTAGACTGGGTACGCACCGTCAATGTCTATCCAGAACCCGATACATATACGGGGCAAAAAGTCAAGGTACAGGGATTTGTCATTCACCCGCCAGATATAGGAAAAGAATATTTGTTTTTAGCACGATTTGTCTTAACTTGCTGTGCAGCAGATGCTTACCCTGTGGGATTGCCCGTCAAACTACAAAATAATCAAGAGCCTTACTCTGCTGATACCTGGCTGGAAGTCGAAGGACAAATGGCGACAGAAAATTTGGCAGGTAAACGCCAACTTACCATTGCCGCTACCTCTCTCAAAAAGATTCCTCAACCCCAAAATCCTTATAGTTATTAGTTAATTTGTTGATGACAAATGACAAATGACAAATGACAAATGACAAATGACAAAATCTAAAGCATTTATCCAACCACTGGATCGTATAGCGATCGCACTAATGCTACTGCTGAGTGTGCTGATTGGGTTAATCATCTTGCAAGGTGATGTGGTAACTGCTCGTGTCCGGGAATTTACTTGGCAAAATCAACAAATTGGAGCCGAAGATAATTCCTTCACCCTCACCTTCAGCCGCCCAATGGAAGTAAAAAGCGTCGAGGATAACTTGAAAATCGAGCCACCCCTAGCAGGTAAATTCAGTTGGGCAGGGCGGCGGATGGTTTATACACTGGTGACACCAGCACCTTATGGCACAAATTACAAAGTGCAGTTACAGGGAGCTAAAGATAAATTTGCGGAGCAAGAAGGCAAAAATCGGGTCATACAGCCCTTTACAGGTAGCTTTCGGACACGCGATCGCGTTATCCTTTACATCGGAACCGAGCAAGAAGAACAGGGACGGTTAGTTCTTTATAACTTGACTCAAGAGCAAAAAAGGGTACTTACCCCCAAAGACCTGATAGTAATCGACTTTGAGTCATTTCCTGATGGGGAGAAAATTTTATTTTCTGCTCGCGCCGCAAACAATCAAGACTTACTTTCAGCCCAACTGTATACAGTGACAACAGGCGTTTCTGCTAAATCTGGACAAAAAGCAGAACCAGAAGGCAAAGTTGACCTGACTTTAGATAGTAAAGATTATCAAAACCTGAAATTTGACTTATCACCTGATGGGCAAACTATTGTCATCCAGCGGGGAAATAAAACTAATCCTGGCGACTTTGGACTATGGTTTATGCCAGCAACCAGTGATGGTTCAGCAGAAAAACCCACTCCCAAACGTCTAAAAAGCCAGCCGGGAGGAGACTTTATGGTGACACCAGATAGTAAAGCCGTAGCGGTTGCTCAAGGACAGGGAGCAGCGATTTTACCACTGCAAGGTGATGCCAGTAAACCTTTGGATTTTCTGCCGCAGTTTGGTTTGGTACAAGCTTTTTCCAAAGATGGCTCTCAAGCAGCGATGGTAAAGTTTAATACAGATTACACGCGGGATTTATTTTTGGTGACAAACCAAGGTGTGCAGAAACAGCTATTAAAAACAACAGGTTCAATTCTCAGTTGCCAATTTGACATCGCCTCACCTACCCTCTACTGCTTGCTAACACAGCTAGTATCCAAAGAACAATATATAGAACAGCCCTATGTGGTGGCAATTGATTTGAAAACTGGGCAACAGAAACCACTGTTAGTATTGCCTCCCGCTCAACGAAATGTGCAAATGAGTTTATCTGCCGACGGTTTGGGCTTGTTATTTGACCAAGTAGTACCCCAGACAAACACAACAGCATCATTACCCACAAACACTTTGAAAACCGATGATGGAGATGTTATTGCTACCAGTAGCCTGTGGTTAATGCCTCTGTTGCCCATCGCTGATGCTGCGACTGTTGAAATTAGACCAGAACAACTCCCCTTAGCCGGATTTCATCCCCGCTGGCTACCTTGAAAAAGCTTAGATTCCCGACTTTTTAGAGAAGTCGGGAATCTTGTTGATACCAAGCTGCCAATTCCTCATTTATTGGATTTGAAACTATGAATTGATAATTTGTCCAAGCTTCCCAAAAAATATAAATTGATAGTATTCCTAAGAAAATACGAAGTACTAAACTCACAGTAGAATCTGGTAGTTTTGGCAGTGTACGAGTACTCATTTGAACGCCTAAAAGACCGCCACATCCCAAAACTATACCTTGAACAAACAGAATATTTCCCTCTAATGTATGTCCTGTACAGGCAGCTAAAGCAGTGATGACAATCACGCCCAAACTAGTCTGAATTGCTACTTTAATTTCTTCTCCCAGTAGTAGCATTTGTAGTGGCACCATAATCGTACCACCACCTAAGCCGAATAAACCTGCTAAAATTCCTGCTGCTCCCCCAGTGCCAATTTTAGAAAATAATGGGTTAAATACTGGGGCTGTATCCTCTTTTTCCTGGAAGGATAGTTGCTTGCGAAGCTCAATCAGATAGATATTAGCAAGTAGTATGATGCCAAATGTAAAAAGTATTATATAAGATGGAATTTTATTGGCGAAATATACACCTATTCCAGTAGTTAGAAAAGCTGGAATTCCTAAATAAATTACTCGTTTAAAGTCAAAGTAACCCATCCACCAATTTTGCAAACTTCCAGAAATTGAAGTAATCACAATAGCAAGGCTACTAGTAGCGATCGCCTGAACGGGAGTATAACCTAGTGTGACTAAAAGAGGAATTGTGATAATACCGCCACCTATTCCTAAAAGTCCAGCTATGACTCCAGATATTAAACCCCCACTCACTAAAATCAACCAACTAAAATCAATCATAAATAATTATTTTTCTACAGAACTGACTTGGTGTAATTAACCTTGTACTGTCACTGGATGGCTAACAACACCTCCGTAGAGCAATCCAGAGTCATTCCACGGAACTGTACTCGGTTGTGTATTACCTAAATTGTCAGTAGCACGAGCCTGGAGAAAATATTCCCCAGGAAGTGGGTTCCATTCAATGTCCCAGCGTACCCACGCAAATGGAAAATTTGGTTCTCTCAGTCGTGCAAATTGCCAAGTTTTGCCGCCATCCAGGCTGACTTCCACACGTACAATCTTTCCTTTCCCAGACCAAGAACGTCCACGTAGTAAGTGGCTTTTAGCAGAAAGCGTAGCTGGCCAAGCCAACTCAAAGGCGCTTTTGACATTTTGATAGGTAATCAGCTTACCTTTATATGGTGCGATCGCTGGGTAATCTGCACCAACTAGCACCATCTGCTCCGTTACCCACTGCGTATATATCGGTGTTTCAGAAACCTCAATTCGCTCAATCCATTTAACGTTGGCGTTTCCTCCCCAACCAGGGAATAGGGCACGACATGGCTGGCCATGATCTGGAGGTAATGGTTCTCCGTTCATGGCATAGACGACGAGCGAGTTATCTGCTAATGCTTTGCTAATTGGAACTACATTGCTGAACTTGGATTTATTTGTCTCCTTTGAGTCCAGCAAATCTACATCTGCACCCTCAACAAGTACATCTTTCGCTGTGGATTTCAGTCCAGCTCGCTCTAATAACATACCAAGTGGTACACCAGTCCACTCAGCCACACCAATAGCCCCAAGTCTCCACCGCGTTCCAGGGAGTGGTGTGTTGTAAGCCTCTTCAAAGAAGCGCCGACCGTTAGCAGCACACTCAATCGCACAAGTGACTGAGATCGATGGCATGGCGATGATTTCATCGTAAGTAAACTCGCAAGGTGCAGAAACACCAGTTCCATGAATTTGCAAACGCCATTTAGATGGGTCAAAGGTCGGAGGTGTACTGCGGTTGTGAACATAAAACCAATCATTTGGTACTAAGTAGCCACGCCCATACATCGCTTCCCAGTTCATCTCTAATGTGCCCTTGCTATGAGAGATATATCCTGGTGGCAATGGCTTAATTATTTTGCTGGCTTTAGTTTTAATGGCTGTCTGACTGTGAGCAGGCGAAGGTTTAGCTAATCCCCCGATGGCTGTGGCGCCAACCATAGTAGCTAGTATTTTCAGAAAGCGCTGGCGCGAAATACCCGCATTTGTACTTTTTTGCCAGATGCACTGTTCAACCCGTGCCTGTAAATAATCCTCTTGGTCAAAGAGGTTTTCATCGCTCAAGCTATTACCCCCTTTTAATTCGTAATTTAAGGCACATAGATGAGGGAGTCGGAGCAGCCAGAAAATTTCTTTCCTCTGCTCCCTGCCCCCTGCTCCTCTGCCTCTTCCCTATGCTCTGAAAAACTAGCTGTTTATCGCTGTCCAAACACCAGTTATCGGATCTTGTGTGTAGTTAGGCAAATAGTGAGACAATCCGTTTTTAGCTATTTGAGCGATCGCATCTATAAAGCGATCGCAATCTTCTAATGTATTATATACAGCAAAGCTAGCTCGGATAATACTAGGAATATTACGCGTAATTCCTCTGTCTACTTCCCGAGCAATCTCGCAGTCTTGCTCGTCTGAAATATTCTTGAGTTTGCGAATGTATTCATAAGTGCAGAAAGCCCTAGCCCGAACGCCAATGCCATATTCTTGTGCTAAAATTTCTGCTACTAAGCGTCCGTCAAATCCATCAATATCAAAGGGAATAACATGGGCTAAATTATCTCCGGGAATATGTATTTTGACATCAGGAATCAGCCCAAGCCGTATATATGTAAATTCAACTAGAGAGTGTTCATATTGAGCAATGCGATCGCGCCCTACTGCTTCGATAATTTCAATCGCCTTAGCAATGGCGATCGCACCCATTGCGTTTGGTGTTCCAGGATCGTGCGCCCGTTCTGTATAAAAACGCTTGATCTCCAGGTTTCTAGTGATATAAGGCAGGTTCCTACCCCCAATTTGATAAGGGTAGGAGCTATCAAAAAATTCCTTTGGCCCCAGCAAAACCCCAGTTCCATAAGGGGCATACATCTTGTGTCCAGAGAAAGCCACAAAATCTAAATGACATGGATCGTCATCAGCACGCATATCAACTCGTTCATGCTGAATTAACTGACACACGTCGGCAAATATCTTCGCACCATACCGATGTGCTAAAGCTGCAATTTCGTAAATCGGAGGTCTGTAACCTGTAATTGTCGAAGCACCTGTAATAGTTACTAACTTAATTTGCTCGGCTTCGGGGAGATTTTGGTGTGCCTTGAAGATATCTTCAATTTCTATAACGCTTACACTTCCATCCGGCTGCGTTCTGTACTGCACGACTTCATCTCTAGTAACCCAAGGTAGCAGGTTAGATGAATGCTCGATATCAGAAACTAAGATTTTCCCAGGTTTTTTTGCCCAAAGTGTGGCAGCTCCATTAATTGCTTCTGTTGTATTCTTCGCATAGATTACATAGTTGTCTGAAGATGACCCTACAAAGTCGCGAATGATGTTTCGACTGGCGTCATATTCTCGTGTAGTGATGATGGATTTTTGCCCAGAACCTCGATGTACGCTGCCATAGGTGTCAAGCATTTCGTCCACGTACTGCTTGAGAGTTGCAAAGGGTGTAGTTGTAGCTCCATTATCCAAGTTCACGTAGTTGACATAGTTTTCGTTAAGAGTTTTCACCTTGAAAGATAGAGACTCATCTGTAAATAACGGTCTAATTTCTTTGTCCCAAAAGCTGTCACAATTTTCTACAAACAGCGGTAATTTAGCAGTCTTTTGCTTGATATTTGCGCCCATTGCAAGTACATCAGTCATCTTTGGCACCCCTATTTTAAATTTTGATTTTTTTGAAAAAGCCTAACTGCCACAACACTTTATTTCGCGCTGCAATCGGATTAATTGTCAGTAACTATGGTCTTTATAATTACTTTTTTTCTACTAGAAAACGCGGTTACTACAATTATTCTTTAATAAAATAATTAAAAATAGCATTCGTATTAATACTTAATTTAAATATTTATATATAAACTAATATACAATATAAATAATATTTTTAAGTAGTAAAGTATACTTTAAACGATTTTCTTCTAGTCATTAAACAAACTTGACGTATTGAAGATAAGTCGATCGAAAAGCTTATAACTAATACAACCTGCAATTGCTTACTGGCAATGTATTTATCGAGAAAAAGCCCTGACTAATTTGAGATTACTCTTTAAAAAAATTTTATTATTTTACTTAGATAAATTATTACTTTGCTTTTAAAATATTATAAGTATTTACTTGTAGGAAACGGGATCTCTGAACGTTGCAGTTATAGCGGAAGCTCTTGGTTGTTTGCTGACATTAAATAGAAATAGCGATCGCTTAGGATTAGAGAATTATCATTGAAGAGTAGATACTTGTACGGACATCTATATCTAAGTACTCAATAAGGCATTGCAAAATGTATTTCAGGAGAAAATTATAATTTATCTCTTAAGACAGATGCGATTATAAAAAATAAAGTATAGCCTGAGGCAGTTTTTTCATGTAAAAAACTTCATCAGCCAGCCAATACAGTTTAATTTTTAATCTATCGGGTTTCTCCTCTTTTTCGCCTATCCTCAAAGGCGACCAGAGTTCCCCTTCTACCTCTTCTTGACGGGGCAGAGCATCATAGTGTTATAACGGCATCAGTCTAGATACAAAATGGGGAACACCAATTGATGATTAATTGCTGGTGCTTGGAGAGAGTTAAACTTAGCTTCTAGAGCAAACCCTGATTAGACACAGTTGATAAGCAATGCTAATGCCAGCACTGCTGAATATTTTTAAGCAGGTGAGTCAAGAGTGATGAATGAAGCTGACACCTCAAACAAGGGGGCTGTGATGGAATCCCTAAATTCTGCTAATTCGCCACAATCAGAGCAGGCGAGTTGTCCCTTTTACTCAGTTGTACCTAATGACAATATGACAGTTAAAAAACTGCCACTCCTCATGCCAGCTGAAGATACACAATTTTTACAAGATACCACCCAGCAGGACTGGGTTGCAGAGCCTGAAAGCGGCAAACAAGCACTTATTGACTCGGAATTTCAGAACCTGCTGGCATTGAACGAAGAATTACGTGCGGCTAACAATAAATTGTATGAACAAGTGGAGCAGCTAAAAGACAACCTAGCTGAGTCAGAAAAGGTTTTGCAGTGGCAGAAAACGCGTTCTAGCGTTAGTGAGTCGATGCTCAACCAACACACTCAGGAACTAGCTGCGGCTCAAGAACAGATAAAGTCTTTATTCCAACAATTAGAAACTGCTGTACAAACTGTTCAACGCCAGGAAATTTTCACTGATACTTATAAAGCACAGCTACAAATTAGCCAACAACGCCTTGCCCAGTTAGAGCGAGAATGTACGTTGCTACACACTAATAACAACGAACAATCTCAGCAGCTATTGCTGTCAGAAAATGTTTGTCGAGAGTTACGTACTAGACTGATGCGACAACAACGCCAGACGCTGCAATTCAAAGCAGCTTTGGAAAAATGTCTAGATACATCGGTTCCTAGCCATGACTCTTTAGAAGATGCTGCAAAACATCCTAAAGACATAACAAGTAGCCAAGGAAGATTTTCTAGAAAAGCTCGGTCTTTGTTTCCTGACGCCCAGCCAATTCAACCTTGGTCAGCAGAAGAATCCTTAAGTAACGATCTAGATAATTCTTGGGGTGAACCCTCAGCACCAATCCCATTCCAAAGAAATGAAGCCTCTGCGACGCCGCCATCATCTCCTTGGAACTGGACAGTTAAGAAAGACACGCCAACACCAACACAACCCGCGCCATCTCCAGAAGTTGATAATTCTCCAGATACAACTGAAGCGGTTTCACCTTCGGGTTCATCAAATTTAGATCGGCAATTAGATAGTCTAATCCAAATGTTTTTCACCTCCCAGCCTGCATCTACATCACCACCACCTGCTGCGAAAACGGATGTTAGTGATGCCCCTATTTGGGAGAGTTTAGCAACAATCTTAGAAGACGATGAGGAACTAGAAAATCCACAGGAGAAACATTTGGAAGCAGAAATTAATCCTCCGGCAACTACCTCTACTTCTTGGACGACGGATTCTGTGCTTTCACCAGCCACTAACTTACTGGTTTCCTCCACTCCATCTCACACCGAAACGCCTATTGGAGAAACTGAAGACTACTGGTCAGAAGTTTCACAAATGACACAGGTGGAATTGTCAGCAAGTAATTTGTCCTCAGAGTCATTAGGTGATAACACCAATGATGACAATTCACCTTCACCAGTAGTTTATCCCCAGCGTCCACCCAAGGGGCGTAAATCATTGGCATCTGTAGAACTGCCGAATTTTCGCCCCAAGAGTCAATAGTTAGTTGTCATTTGTCTAAAACTAATGACTAATGACTAATGACTAATTCAGAATCCTTGCTTCTGACTTCGGAATTATGGCTTCTGGGTTGGTTTTTGCTACCTGGCTGGACGATCGCGGTTTGCCTGTGGCGATCGCATAATTAATCGCCAACAGCCACAGCCACAAGCCTGGATTCCGGGGTTCTAGCCAAAAACCTACTCGGTTTAAGAAGCGCGAGAACCACGGACTTAGTAAAGCACTAATCAGGGCATGACGACCGAAGTTGAAATAACTACCAAGCCATCGCACTAAATCTCTAGGGCCAGCAAGTTCCCAAATCCATAAAAGCAAGGCAGGATTTTTCCTAGCTGCTTTCAGTGCTAGGCGGTTAAAGGTTAACCAATCACACCGATCTTTGATGAAGTTATCTGCCACCTCTGGCGGTTCGTCTGCTAACAGCCCAAAGAAGGTATTGAGCATAGAGTTAATCCGTTGCGGCGGTAAAAATTTCCCTGTGGGCACCATCATGCCTTTGGAAAATAGCCAAGTCACGGAAACGTTGCTTTGGTAGGCGCGAATTTGGTTCAAGTGTCGAAAACTCAACAAGTCATGTTTGAGGGCAGTATCCAACAGCGTTGTTAAGCGCTCTAAGTTGCGAACTAAGGAACCAAAACCGGTGAAAACGAGGGGAGATTGGAGTGATGCAGCATCACCGATCGCCATCAATCGATCGAAGGCAACTGTGCGATCGCGACTTCCCACACTAAAATGCCCTGGTATATACCCAAATGTCGGCTTCTTCCACACCAGTTTGTCCATATCGCACCTGCGATACTCTGGCAAAATTGTGAAAAAGTCCTCGTACATCTCCAGCAAGGAACCAGGATTTTCAGCATTGACTTCGTGGTAATGAAATAAATAAATCGTCAGTTCATCATCAGCTGCGGGAAACAATTCCCAAATCAACTGCCTTCCCCGCGAAATATCCCCATGACTGTAAAGAACGTCCCCATATTGGGAATCCCATACTCCCGGCTCAAATCCGCTTTCAATAGCCGCTCCTACTGTCGGACAGACACTATCAAAGGCACGACCACCGTTTAATTGCCAAGCGATGGGGGACGCAGTTCCCATTGCATCTATTAGCAGTCGTCCACTTACTTGCTTCTCAATCTGACTGGGCAAGTGCTTGACTTGCAAAACTACTTGTGATACATCAATATCTGCACGGATAAATTCTGTTTCATCCCAAATTTCACCGCCTGCCGCTTGCAGTTTTTGCCCACACATTTGGAGCCATTTTTCGGAATCCAAGCCTAAATTTAGGACTGTGGGTGTGTGGAGGACGGGTGATCGCAGTTTGGCTGGATTATTCGCATCAAAAAACTTATTGAATCCATCTTTATATTCCCTGGCAATGATGGTTTCTAACTCAGCGGGGGTGACTAAACCCAAGTTAACCAAGCTTTGAATCTCGTCACGCGAAATATTCCATTCTCGGTTCATCCGCCCAAAGGGCATTCGTTCCACCAGCAAGACTTTATATCCCAGTTTTGCCATTAGTGCTGCATGGATTACACCTAATGCGCCGCCGATGTAAATCAGGTCGTAAGTAGGGGATGAGGAAGATATTACTGTTACTCCCCCATCTCCCCCTGCTCCCCCTGCTCTTGTTCCTGAGTGGGAAAACACCACTTGACGCGGCTGCTGCGGATTCTGCACCCCTTCGCGCCACCGTTTTTCCCACCAATAGGCACGAGTTAGGTCATATTCACCGTTGGGCATTTTTTGAAAATACTTGACGGTAAGGGGGTAAGTAGAGCCTAGTGCGGCAAATATTGATTGCTGGGATAAATCAATTGCTGGCGGTTCTGGATAATGATGCGGAAAACGGCTTCTAATTTCCTTGGTCAAGCGTTGCAGAATTTGTCTTTCACTGGGAAAGGGTTGTTCTGACCAGCGAAACACTTTCAGATAAGTAGTTCGTTGCACCGACCAGACAAATACCGAAAGTTCTGTAGGCAAGTTTTCGGAAGGAGCCACTTTAGCAGGTGTAGTAGCACTGGGTATTATAAGGCGAAAGCCTTCCGAGGTAAGCACTTTTTCTCCATTTCCAGGTTCAAAATCTGTTTGTAACCAACTACGCACAGTTTCTATATCTGGAGTTGGAACTTCTAAATAAAGTATTTCTTTCATCTTTTCCTAATATCTCCCATAAATCTACTCACTAAGACAGATTTTCTGAAGGCACAAAGTAAGGTAGACTCCGCCCTATTAGTTTCGTAAAGATTCAGTGAAGAAATTTTAAGAGTTTATCAAAGTTATTGTTCATTTTGTATTTCTGTAAACCCACGCCATGAATTATCCTATTCCAGACAGTCCCCAAGAAATTATTGCCCTGCGACAACAGCCGATTGATGAAGAACTAGTTGCCAGTGCGATCGCTGGAGTAATTAAAATTGTCCGCGCTCAAGGTCAATCTTTGGAAGAATTGACCGCTCAGTTGTTAGCAGACGATCCACTGTTGGATCGGCAACAACGTCGCTGGTTAAGTCAATTAGTTGCCCAATCCTGGGAAAAGTTCTCCTAAAACTTTGCATTAAGACGAAGTTTTGGTCGCAGGATTAGATTTCTAGGTCTATACCTAAATGTTGGCGATGCCTGCGGCGGGCTGCGCCTACGCATTTTCGGTATAGAAGTAATAATAATGGTCAGTATGGAATTGGCAATTGGGTTGTTATTTTTGCGTTCATGGCACAGAAGCCACGAAATTAACTATATCAGCGTTTTACGTTGCTTATGAATTTTACAACGTTCTGAAACGGAAAGACCTCTGGCGCAAAGCAGAGGTCTTTTTTTGGGAGTAATTTTCATGCTGTTTGAGTAACACCTCGGTAGATAAATTCAGTTGAGCGATCGCTAACTAAGTGAGTAAAAATAAATACAACTATGCGACAAATCCATTTGAAAGCCTTGACAATGAATAATCGTAGTCAGGGCTCTAGCCATTTAAAATCTTATGCAGAGCGATAAATAGCTGACTACGAACAAAAGTTTTATCTTAGATTTAATTATGTCTACCTACTTATCCACTGACGATCGCTTTCAACCCATCAACCTTTTTGAGTACGAAAAGCTAGCAAAAAAACATCTGTCTCAAACGACACTTGATTACTACAGCAGTGGTGCTTGGGACGAAATCACATTGCGAGATAATCGGGCTGCCTTTGAGCGAGTCAAGCTGCGACCTCGGATATTAGTCGATGTGAGCGATCGCAATCTAAGTACCTCTATTTTAGGACAACCCCTGCGACTACCTTTGTTAATTGCACCGATGGCTTTTCAATGTCTAGCCCATCCAGACGGAGAAGTTGCCACAGCCCTAGCTGCTGCATCAGCTGGTGTGGGTATGGTGTTAAGTACAATGGCGACAAAGAGCATTGAAGAAGTGGCGACTGCATGTAATCAGTTTCCAGATTCTCTACGATGGTTCCAGCTTTACATCCATAAAGACCGGGGATTAACTCGTGCTTTGGTAGAAAAAGCCTATAAAGCAGGCTACAAAGCACTTTGTCTTACTGTAGATGCACCCGTTCTCGGACAGCGCGAGAGAGATAGACGTAATGAGTTTGCCTTACCCCAAGACTTGCATCTGGCTAATCTTGCGAGTATTTCAGGGCTAGATATTTCCCATGAAAAAGGCGAATCTGGGTTATTTACCTACTTTGCCCAACAGCTAAACCCAGCAGTCACTTGGGACGATTTGGAATGGTTGCAGTCTTTATCTGGGCTACCTTTAGTCATCAAAGGAGTTTTACGCCCAGATGATGCCGTGCGGGCTGTAGAATATGGAGCCAAAGCAATTGTTGTTTCTAATCATGGTGGCAGACAACTCGATGGTGCGATCGCTTCTTTAGATGCCCTCACTGAAATAGTAGCCGCAGTAGATGGTAAGGTAGAAGTGGTGTTGGATGGAGGCATTCGTAGGGGCACAGACATTCTTAAAGCTCTGGCATTAGGAGCAAAAGCAGTACTAATCGGACGACCCATACTGTGGGGACTAGCGGTAGCAGGACAAATCGGCGTATCTCATATCATCTCACTGCTGCAAGAAGAGTTAAATGTAGGAATGGCCCTTAGCGGCTGTGCCAAAATACAGGATATTGACCCTAGTTTATTGAACCTGCCACGCCTTTAAGCTGGAAATTCTTAAAACTGTTATTCCAGCAAAACTTTGAGAAATAATTTTCAGACTTGTTACAAAATCTCTTAATTTAGAGTATACTAGTTAAGGTTAGATATAAGGGCGGGTGGCGGAATTGGTAGACGCACCACACTCAAAATGTGGCGGCCTTACGGTCATAGGAGTTCGATTCTCCTCCTGCCCACTAGCAAACAAGTTGCGAAAGAGGTTAAAAATTTATGCGCCTGAAAAGATGGGAATCTCCCCGTAAAGAAGGCAGAAATGATAAAGGTAGAGGCGGTTCTGCTAGGAAGCGTCAACTGAAAAAACAAAGGCAAATGTTACGCCAAAGACTTAAAGAAAGTAACAACCCAGACAATAATAAAAACCAGAGAGCAGGGAAAGATAAATTTATCTTTCCCTTATTTTTTGGGCTTTTATTTCAGAAAAAAATAAAATCTAGAGATTTTTCATCAATAGAGAGACTAAATTAACGTGAGTTCGACGGGTTGATTTAGGTACAAAAAAAGGCTGAGACTTGAATTAAAGGAAAAATACGCATGGTGTCTCAACGATGGAATCTATTGTATCTCGGCTGGATGTAACGCAAATTTTTTGTGATGTCAATGATTTCTGCTCCTCATGGGAGAGGATGTGGCAACAAGTACCGCATACCATCAATGACTGGAGAGCGTCGCAGCAAATCAAGGATGCATCTATCGGAAGTTATGACGATAGCGATGGCTTCGCCAACGCTAAGGGCGAACGCCTTTGATGGTTCGGGCTATCGTACATTTAAGGAGTTTTATAGGCTGCATGTACTGCAAAGTTGGCGTGGCGCATTCCCAAATTTGGTCAGTTACACTAGATTCGTTGAATTGATGCCGTGGTGCCTGATGCTGCTGTGTTGTTTTTTGAACACAAGAATAGGTGAAATAACAGGGATTAGTTTTATCGATTCCACCCCAATAGAAGTTTGTCATCGATGTCGTGCACACGCGCATAAGGTATTTAAAGGATTAGTCAAATGGGGTAAAAATTCGGTGGGTTGGCAATGCAGGTTTTAAACTTCATTTGATTATTAATGACCGGGGAGAATTGCTGGCATTTAAACTAACCAGTGCAAATGTCGATGACCGTAAGCCAGTACCAGATATGACGAAGGACTTAATTGGTAACGCCAGTTGCTTCAAGTCGGGCTTTGCCCGCCCAACGCACTGGCTCAACTATTCGGTGACAGAGGATATATCTCACAAAAGCTATTTGAGGAGTTATATGAACGGGGGTTACAATTAGTTACTCGTTCTAAGAAAAATATGAAAAATCGCTTGGTAAAATTAATTGATAAAATTCTTTTACGCAAGCGTGCAGTCATTGAGTCGGTGAGGCAGTGCGGTCTTGGGGGTTTCCCCCATGAGCAACTGCCGAACCCGAAGGGTTAATGACCTACTGAAAAACATGTGTCAAATTGAACATTTTAGGCATCGAAGTGTTTTCAATTTTTTGGTCAACTTGATGGCTGGTTTAGCTGCTTACACTTATTTGCCTAAAAACCCTCACTTGATATTTATCCTAAAGACTTACCGGCCCTTCCTCCTGCCGTTTTTTAGTTCATCGAACTCACGTTAAATTAAATCTGTAATAAATTTGTAAATCATATCAACAGTTATTAGCTGTTATTTAAAATATACTAATTTTCATTCAACCTCTTAAGCGCATATTTACGTATAAAATTGGCAGACTTAATAGTTAGCATTTTACTTTCCTACTTAAGGAGTTAAGTACTATATACTACTTTGAATACAACATTTATCTAGGAATTTATCGCAATTATAATGCTTGGATGAACTAACCAAAAATTAATTATGAAGGAAGTATGAATTTTGTCAAGCAGTGTCTAAAATCCTTAACATAAAACAGTAAGCTAAGACACAGCAGCAAATAATTCTAGTATTACCGATTAAGCCAAAAGTATACTAAAAAGGCAATTGCACCTCCATGTGTTAACTTCCAACAATGACACAAGTCGACAAAAAGTCAGGAGTCATCCAATCCGAAATATTAAATAATTTGGATTGGTCTAGGTAATCTATGAATTGTTTTCTTGGATACAGGAGTTATTGATGGTGGCGAGAGTGCTTCTACCTACTAAAAAAGTGCTTGATTTTCCTATTACTGCTTTACGGTTTGACGAGCAGATACAAACAATACTGAAGTGGGCGAGTAGGCGTGAGAGTAAAACTGTATATGTAGCCAATGTACACATGCTCATTGAAGCCCATTGGAATCCAGAGTTTGCCACCGTATTGCGAAATGCAGATATAGTTACTCCTGATGGTATGCCTCTGGTATGGATGATGCGAAAAATGGGAGCGTACCAAGACCGTGTGGCAGGGATGGATATTTTTCTCGCATTGTGTCAGCTAACTCAAACCCAAAATCTGAGTATTTTCTTTGTAGGTTCCCAAACAGAAATTCTGTCTAGGATGCAAAAAAGGTTAGAGAAGGAATTTCCGCAGATAAAGATTGCGGCGATGGAACCTCTACCCTTTCGTCCTCTGACTGAAACTGAAGATGATGCCTTGGTTCAAAAGATTAACTCTAGTGGTGCTAGCGCTGTTTTAGTTTCTCTGGGATGTCCCAAACAAGAAAATTGGATAGCTCAACATAAGGGCAAAATACAAGCTGTAATGATTGGACTGGGTGGAGTTTTCCCAGTTTATGCCGGAATTCATAAGCGCGCACCCCGCATAGTTCGAGACTTAGGACTTGAATGGCTATATCGATGGATTCAAGAACCGCGCCGACTTTGTGGTCGTTATGCGAAGACTATTCCACTCTTTATATGGCTAGCTACTAAACAACTATTATCATCAAGTCGGATTGCAGCGGTCTTCCTTCACGAGACTGGGGACTAAAGAAAAAGAAATAGGTGAGACATAACTCTAAGGCGTTCACCCATCAAGTAAAGCAGATTTTAGATGCTAAGGAAAGAATTTTATGCTTTAAGCATCAAGATTCAAGGGGTCAACCTCAAAATGATCAAAGATTCTAAGTGTAAGGATTCCGACTCATCAATGTCCTGCTGTAAAAACCCATTATCTGAAATCAACTATTAAAGTACTTGACATTAACCCAAGACTAAGTGTTATATTAAGCATAATGAAATTGTTGGGGCGTCGCCAAGTGGTAAGGCAGCGGGTTTTGGTCTCGCCATCCCTGGGTTCGAATCCTAGCGCCCCAGTTAATCTAGAACATAGGCTTTTTAGCCTGTGTTCTAAATTTTTAATTGCATTTTTAAGATGTATCTCAATGCATGTAATTCTGCAAATGTTACTTGTCAGGGGATTTGAGAGCTTGATCTAGAGTCTGCCTAGCTAGTTCTGCTTTAGACCGCGCTTCTTGGTAACGCACATTAGCTTGAGCAAAATTTTTGAGAACTTTAAAACCTTCCTTGAGTCGAGTAATTTCCTCTTCAGTCACCGACTCATCGGTGAACAGAATATCAACAGCTTTGCGAATTTCCAACGCTTCAGATCGTGACTCCTGAACTTTCAGCTTGAGCGTTGCCAGGTTACTCAGAATCTGGACAGCTTGTGTAATTGTATCCTCACCACTAGCAGTATCAATAGTTGACTCTTTTACCTCAATTAATTGTTGAGGGCCAAATCCTTCTTCCAGTTCCGTGGATAGCTTACCTGCATCCATCAGTTCCATTAGCTGATCCATTGCTTTATCACGGGCTTTAGCTGAATCTTTTCCAGAAACAGTAAGGATAATTTCTGGGCTTTGAGCGAGAGTGTATTGAACCATATTTGAGCAGAAAATTTGCTGATTTAATCAAGCTGAAGCATGTAATTATATCATTTTGCGTGTCAGATCATTTGTTGATTGTATAGTCAATTAAAGAGTTTCAGACCGAACGTCAACACGTAGTTCGGGAAAGTTTAGTGGTTCCGAATTTGCTCAGTTACTCTGTGGGAAGGAAGCTAGAGTGGGAGTTTAAATTAGAATTTCAAACTCTCTTCTCTACCAGAAGCTGCGCAAACAATTTTGAATTTTGAATTGTTACCTCTATCCCTGCTAAGTCGCTCAAAATAAAACTTTATACTTAAGAAAAGGGAATAAGTTTTAACAGGAGGGGAGAGCAATGGCTCCCAGTCCCACCATCATGCAAGCTGTGGAACAACTGGGCTACCGTGTCACTGTTGGTGATGTGGCAACTCAGGCAGGATTGAACGTCGCTGAAGCTAATCAAAGCTTGTTAGCCCTGGCATCTGATGCTGGCGGACATTTACAGGTAGCGGATTCTGGTGATATAGTTTTTCTTTTTCCACAAAATTTTCGAGCAATTTTGCGTAATAAATACTTCCGGTTACGATTGCAGGAATGGTGGAAAAAGGTCTGGAGTGTTCTGTTTTACCTGATTCGCATTTCTTTTGGAATTTTCTTAACTGTTTCCATCGCCCTGATAACTGTTACCATCTTCATTATCATTACCTCTATCAATTCAGACCGTGACGGCGACAATCGAGGCAGTAATTCTGGCGGTGGGGGCTTCTTCTATTTTCCAAATTTATTTTGGTATCTTAGCCCAAATTATGACACCCACTACCAGGAACCGCGACGTGGAAGCCAGGAAGAAAGCAATCTGAATTTCTTTGAAGCTGTTTTTTCGTTTTTGTTTGGCGATGGTAATCCGAACGCCAACTTAGAAGAACGTCGCTGGCAAGAAATTGCTACGGTGATTCGGAGTAACAGTGGTGCAGTGGTGGCAGAACAAATTGCCCCATATTTGGATGACATCGGTGAGGGATACACAAGAGAGTACGAAGATTATATGCTGCCCGTTCTAACGCGATTTAATGGGCAACCAGGGGTAAGTCCAGAAGGGCAAATTGTTTATTACTTTCCGGAGTTGCAGGTGAGTGCAGTTAAAAAACGCCGTCATGCAATATCAGATCGCTTAGAGGAATTTCCCTGGCGTTTTAGCGCCGCAAGTTCCGGGCAAATTATGCTGAGTGCTGGGTTAGGGATACTAAATTTTGTTGGTGCTTTAGTACTGGGAAGTTTACTGAGAGATGGAACTGTTGCCGTCCAGTTAGGTGGACTGGTAGCTTTTGTACAAGGAATTTATTGGCTGCTATTGGCTTACGGAGCAGGTTTTTTAGGCATACCGTTATTGCGTTATTTCTGGATTCAGTGGCGTAATCGCAAAATAGGCGATCGCAACCGCGATCGCCTTTCCAGAGCAAGGCTATTGGCAAGTCCTGATGCACTTTTGCAACAAAAAATCAACTATGCCCAACAATTTGCAACAGAAAAAGTCATTGGCAACGAAGATTTAGTGTATTCTAGCGAAACTGACTTACTCGACCAAGAAGTTGAACGTTCTGCAAAAATTGATGCTGAATGGCAACGGCGCTTAGAACGTGGGAGTGGGGAATAGGGGAGTAGGGGGAGATGAGGGGGAATTATTTGAATAAATCTTTCCCTTATCTCCCCCCTCTTCCTTGTGTCCCTCATCTCTTCTCCATGCCCAATGCCCAATCCCCAATTTCTGATTACTTCGCCTGAATCGGTGTTAGGGCTACACCTTGATAATAATGTCCCAAAATTTGCAGATGGTTCACTCCTTGCCGAGCCAGATTGTACGCCCCCCACTGACTCATGCCTAAAGCATGACCGTAGCCAAGCCCTTGCAGTACAAAACTACCATCAGCCCCCTTAGTAACGCTAAATTTGGTACTTTTTAACTTCAGGGCTGTTCGCACTTTCTCGCCTTCTAGCACCTTCGTGCCCTTGTTGCCGACAATTTTTAAAACTTTAACACTGCCAAAAGGTGAGTATGTCTCTGGAATCATCGCCGTCACACTGCCCACCTCAGGAAATTTAGCGCTAATTTCACTGGGCGAGAAGGTTTTCACCCAATTACACTCGCGGATATTTTGATCGTAGTCTTGAACAGCACGTAGATAAGGTTCGCTGCTTCCCCAAACATCTTCTACGTTTTCAGTGTGTCCCCCAGAACAAGCGTGGAAGACTGAGAGAATAATCCGGTTTTTGTAAGTTAGTACCTGCCCTAGAGTAGAATCCACTGCGGCATAAGTAGCAGGAGATTCACTGATGACACCTTTGTAAATTTGCCAGCGATCGGGGGTATTGCCTAAATCGTAAACGGGATTATTCCGTTGTTTTTCTCGTTCGTAGAGGGCATAAGTACGGGCTGCGATCGCTTGAGCTTTTAAAGCTTCTTGGGGCCAGCTAGCATCCATTTCGCCACCGAGAACGCTGTAGAGATATTCTTGGTCATCAACCCAGTTAACAGCGGTTAAGCCTTTTTCTGTGGGGACAACCAGAGTTCTGCCTCGATACCAGCGATCGCCAATATAAACAAATCCTTTGCCAGTTGGCTCAATCCAAAATAAACCAGACTGCCACTTGTCTAAAGCAACACCGCCAGTAACGGCTTGGGCATAATATGCACTCATTGCTGGCAACTGTCCAAGAGTCCGGCCAGTACTATCCTTAACGATCCCAGTGGTGGAACTACCCACTTTTACCTGATTAACGCCCCTCTCAATTGCCACACGTAAAATTACAGACGCTTGGGCTGGGGCAACCAAAGCTATCCACAAAAAGATACTTACCCACCAATAACGTACTTTAATCTGAGAAAATAAAAAGCCTAAGTAAAGTTGGAATTTCATACCGATCATCTAATCACACTAGTATCTAATTGACGCTCTGGATTATGGCGTCTACTACTTTAAGATGAGACAGTTCTCCAACGCAGGAGGTTGCCACCTCCTACTAATTATGCATTTTGCTTTAACTATAAGGTAGAAATCAGATATTAGGGAAAGTGAATCGTCCAAATCTGACTGCTGTGGAAGAGAAACTTTTATTCTCCGATTTACGATGCCAATACCTTTTGAGAATTGCTCACTTCATTAGCGATAATTCCAATTAAATTCAACTTACTCAAAATTTCTGTTGCTTGAGTCAGTTCAGTTCGAGTCACTTTCCCCATGCGCTCTACCATTACAATACCACTGCAAAAAGATGCCACAATCCTGGCATCAACCGTGCCTAAAATAGATGGAGCATCTATTAGTACTAGGTCATAACTTTGCTCAAACACCTCTATTAGTTCTTTCATCCGTTGAGAACTGAGCAACTTCACTGTGTCTTCTGGTTCTGGCCCAGCAGTCAAAATATCAATGGAGGGGTGAATCGGCTGGATGTAATCTTGAAAATGAGTAGTTGTCTCATCAACTAATAACAGAGATAGCCCCCAGTCATTGGATAGTTCCAGGATTTTGTGCAGGCTAGGATTATGTAGGTTAGCATCAATTACTAATACCCGTCGATGCATCCGGGTAGCACTAGCTACAAGACCTAATACTAAGGTTGTCTTCCCTTCCCCTGGTAGTGCTGAAGTAAACATCAGCGACTTGAACGGTAAGGGATATTTTAATATTTGAATATTTTGGTAGATCATGTCCAAAGTTTCATGGACGGGCAATTTATTACTAGCTTCTATTACAGAATAATCTGAGCTTCCTCGGCCATTCCAAGGCAGTCCCAGCCGCCACTTTTTGATACCACGTGACGGTAGTTTTGGTACCGATCCCAGTACACGTAGGTTCGTCAGTTTCTTTAAATCTCCGGCAGAATAAATAGCGTCATTAAACTTTTCCAAAGTCAGGGCTACTAAGATACCTAAAATCGGCCCAATTACCGCTCCTCCAAGCAAGAGTAATAATCTGTTATTACCCATATAAGTACCGGGAGAAGGTTCTGACAAAACTTGCCAGTTATATCCTTCCTGAGCAATTTTCAGTCCCAATGACTGTTGCGCCTGGAGTAGTTGTTCAAGGTTTTTGCGACTAGTTTCTACCTTTGGTAGCAGACGATTATACTCTGCTATTAAACTTGGGTATTTGTTTAGCTCAGAGCGTAGTTGCTGTTCTGACTCGACTAGATTTTTTTCATTGGCAGTTAGTCCTAAAACACTTGTTTGTACCAAAACAAACTCATCTACAAGCGTTGGATCAACCCCTAGTATTTGTCCTTTGAATAAGGGTTTTTCCTTATTGCTATTAGTAATAGTTTTTACCTCTTCTCGTAATAGGGACAGTTGACTTTGACGTTGCTGTTTTAATTTTTGTACCGATGGGTAATCATCTGTATAGCGGAGCCGCTCCTTAGCTAACGCTAGTTCAGTCTTTTGAATTTCACTTAATAATGCTTGATAGCGACTTGACTGATTTAAACGAGAAGAAATTAGTGTATTCTGCTGAGACGAAGACGCTATTAGTTGCTCTAGATTATCGTAGCGAGCGTTTACATCTTGAAGGTTGGCACGAGTGGTTTGTAGCTGTTGTTGAATATCGGCTAGAGATTCTAGCAGAATTTTACTTTGGACTTCGGGATCGAGTAATTTATGTTTTTTGCGAAACTGTTCTAAGTTTTTCTCAGCTTTACTCACCTCTTTTTTTATCTCAGGTAGGCGAGTGTTTACAAAAGCTAATCCCTGATTAAGACGTTCTTTTTGCTGCTGTTTGTTGTAGTTTTGATAGACTTTCTGTAGAGCTTGAAGTACTCTTTGTGCTTTTACTGGGTCTTGATCATTAAAAGAAACTTTAAATGCCTGATTAAAAACTTTATTTGCTCCTATGCCTCCCGCTTCTGGTGTTACCTCTAAAGGTGCTTTTTTGTTATGTTCTTTTTGACCATTGATATCTTGTAAAGTAATATCAGGATAATCAGAATGGAGTAAATCTACAGCTTTCTGAAGCAACTTAGAACTCAGCATGAGTTTCATCTGAGTAGTGGAATCAACAACTTGAGAATTTGAATTAGTAACTTGAGTATTTGACTGTGCCCCTTCAGATAAATTGGAATTCACCAATATCTGCATATTACTCTGGTAAGTAGGTTTGGCATTGATAGCCAAGAGGCTAGCAGCTGACATAACTACACAGGAAACCCCAAAGATCAGAAAGCGTCGGCGAAGCAAAATAGTAGATAGTTGTCTGATGTCAACTGTGCCTTTTGCTGAAGTAGTAACCTGTTGCTCTTGATTCAGACTAATCTTAGCCACTATTAAGCTCCTTTAATATCGAAACACTATGTTTATTTGGAAGATTTATGAGAAATATGAAATGATTTTTTACACCTAATAGCTGCGATCGCATACTTAATTATTCTTCCAACAATGACAAGCTAATTTGGCACAATATTATGCCAACTGGTGCTTTCATGTTCATCAATTCATGCATATAAATTCTTAATCAGTGTTGGAAGGATAAATTTTTAATAAATATTTTATTTAAGGAAGAAAAATCTTGACGAAAAATTAATTATTTTTCCTAAGTATTTGAGTATAAAATTATCCAATTTCCAATCTTAGTATATTTTAATGTTATTTTGATAACTTATAAGATAAAACACACTGAGAAAAATATTTAACCCATAATATTTGTATATTATTGATACATCTAGTTAATTGTAAATTGTTGGTTAAATAGTTGACTTACTCGGAAAACTGAACTCTGTTTATTTGCTTGACATTCTAATTGAGACTATTCAAATCTAAGATAGAGCCTGGTTAATTTTAGATTTTAGATTAGAAGCGTTCAATAAGAAATCTAAAATCCAAAATCCAAAATTTAAACGCCTACCTTGGTTAACTCTACTTCCCGCCGTCTGGGTACTTCATGAATCATAAAATCGTAAGCCATATCAGTACGGGGAAAAATAGCACGAGCTTCTTTGAGGAGATCCTTCAACTCCAAAGTATTTCCGGGAGCATAGCGGGGACTGAAATGACTCATAATCAGTTGATGCGCCCCAGCAGCTAAAGCTGTTTGCGCTGCCATTGTGGTTGTGGAATGCAATCGCTGGAAAGCCATATCTGCATCTTGATGGGCAAAGGTTGCTTCGTGAATTAATACATCGACATCATCAGCTAATTCCACTGCACCATCACAATAAATTGTGTCTGTACAATAGGCAATCTTTCGACCAATTTCTGTAGGGCCGCACAATTGGGTGCCATCAATCACCCGTCCGTCCGTAAGGGTAACTGTTTCACCGCGCTTGAGTTGACCGTAAACCCGACCAGGAGGAATTTGCAACGCTTTGGCTTTTTCCACATCAAAACGTCCGGCTCGGTCTTTTTCGGTTACGCGGTAGCCGAAAGCTGTAATCCGATGATGCAAATTACCGCAGCTAACAGTGAAGTCATCGTCTTCATAAATTATTCCTGGACGGATGGCGTGAACTTTGATTGGGTAAGAAAAGTGCGTGTAGGAATAACGTGAGGCGGATTGAATGTAATCATTTAATCCAGGTGGGCCATAGATATCAATTCGTTTCACATTACCAGCCAAGCCGCAAGTAGCAAGAAGTCCCATCAAGCCAAAGATGTGGTCGCCGTGCATGTGGGTGATAAAAATTCGGGAGAGTTGACTAATTTTCAGTTCACTCCGCATAATTTGATGCTGAGTACCTTCGCCACAGTCGAATAACCACAGTTCTGCCCTTTGGGGTAATCTCAGAGCGACACTGGAAACATTGCGCGATCGCGTGGGTACACCGGAACTCGTCCCTAAGAATGTTATCTGCACAGTGTTCTTTAGTCTTCCTATTGCTCAATTTGCAGCTCTATTTTCTATAGTGGCACGGTTAATGAGTAAAATATTTAGGATTTTGGAGATTGGGCATGGGGCATTGGGCATTGGGCATAGTTAGCGATCGCCTTAATGAAGTTTCTGAGTTTATCGAAACCGTTCGCTCAGTGTGACTTATACAAGACTTTCTGTCTAAGTCATATTTTATGCAAAATTTCTCGCTCACCACTACTTCTTGCGCTGCTAATTAAAAATTGAGATAAGTTAAACAGTCTTTGGATTAATGTTTAATTCTCAGTAACTTTTCTCGGCGCGATCGCCCCTTATAATAACTAAGTGTTGGTACGTTGGCGTAGCCCACTAAAGGTATCATTAATTCGCTATGAGCTTCATATAAGTGATCGCTTCTTATACTCAACTAAGCTGTGTGTGCGTTGGCGCTAGCCCACTGAAGGTATCGCTTTTTCCATCATCCTCAATACCCACACCCAAAAATAAGGAAATTTGATTCCCTGGCGGGATGGAAAGCGAGGGATTTAAAAGATTGTAATGTAATATATGTTTCGCATTAAGGTAGAAGATTGTTGTGTGCCAAATCTTTATTAATTGTGTACAAAAGTGAAACTCTATAAACTCTGACAAAAAATAAAAAACTGATTATCGATTTTGATGTATCCTGCTTCATATTGCTAAAGCTTCGCTGCTGTACAGCAATTTTTACTTTTTTAGAAAGCTGTGATATTAAGTATGAGCAATCTTCCGTACTGGGTTAAGGGTCTAGGAATTGCAATAAGTGGTGCAATAGTTTTCTCTGGAAACTCTACTATTGCCAAAGTTAACCAGGATGCTACTCTATCTAATAATTTTGGCGTTGCAACACAGAAGAGTATCAGAATTATTAAAGGTGGAACTCAATCTAAAAGAAATCTACCGCAGTGCACTTGCTGGTCAAATGATGTACACGACTTTGTTAACTGCCCGTGCCATTAAATAATTTGGGAGTATCCCACTTTCGTTCACACAAGTGATGACCTCATCGCCTCTTCTACTAAAACTCATCTGTAGGTGTGATCGCTTCTTCACCATCACCTTCATACAAGCGATCGCACCTTCTACTAAACTCAGGTATCAGTGTGATCGCTTCTTCGCAATCACCTTTATATAAGCGATCGCCTTTTCTACTAAACTAAGCTCTAGGTGCGATCTCTTTTCGTTATGACCTTCACACAAGCGATCGCCCCTTCTACTAAACTAAGCTGTGGGTGCGATCGCTTCTTCGCTATGACCTTCACACAAGCGATCGCCTCTTCTACTCAAATCAGGTGTAGTGCTTTGGCGTAGCTTACCATAGACATCGCTGCTTTGCAATGAACTTTATATAAGCGATCGCCTTAATAAAGCTTCTGGATTTATCCAAACCGTAAGCAGAGTGTGAGACTTGAGGAGGTATCAATTACTCAATTCTCTTGAGCGATCAATGGTCATTAGCCAAATTCATCAATCTTTTAAAGAAATTCGACAGAAATATATGAAGTTTTGTTACACAGTGCGTAATTATTACTAGTTAAGTTGAAGTCATAATTATCAGAGTTCACAAGAGCGTTAGAAACTTAATGCTTTTGTACCACTCTAGACTTTGTATTATTGATTCCTTTGTTGCCAAACTGTACTAATCGAAGTCACGTTAATTTAGTACATCACAAAACAAGTTCACACATTTACCAGTCTGCAAGGAGAGCAAAATTCATGGAATCTCAAACAGTACAGTCAACAGTTATAGATGCTCAAATATTACAGCAGGTACAAGACGAGATTCAGCAGGAAATGCATGAAATTATGAAGAACTCTAACTTAAATAATGTGCTAGAAAAATATGGTATATCAGGAGAAAATATCCTTGAAGTTCATTGCACTCTCAACCTAGATAAAATCCAAAATAGTCATGTTGTTGACAACCATAAAGTTCAGAATTTTGTAGCGGCAATACCATGTAATAAAATTGTACTTAAAGGTTGTATTATCACTAATCAAGGTATGATTTGTGGTTAATTATTAGCTTTAATAGTATTGTCAACTTAATTGCCATACTTTAAAAACATTGAGAATAAATGTAATAGATTTATCCTGTAAATTGCATTTTAATGTTAGGTATTTTATTACACCATTGATTTCAATCAATAAGTTTGTCAGTTGTCAAGTTGACAATTTTATAAGCTCAAGATTGACCACAAGAAAATAGTTTTAGGCTAAAAACAATAATTTGTATAATGAATTTAGGTACTGAAAGATCCACCATTATTAGCTTAATGTTTATCCTCATTCTTGGATTGTTGGCAATAAAATTACACTAAATTACTTTTTTTGGGTGCAAATTCTGTGATACACCAAAGACCAACCGCTTGGTATTGTAAGTTAGGACTAGCAAGTGGATTAACACTTGCTGGAACACTTTTATTATGTGGAAGTTGTGCCTTAGCCCAAATTCAAAAGGATGATACTCTAGGGTCTGAAAGTTCAGTTGTTACACCCCAGCTAGATATTGATGGACATCCTATTGACCAAATCGATGGTGGAGCAATTCGCGGTACTAACTTGTTCCACAGCTTTGAAAATTTTTCTGTACCTACTAACAGCACAGCCTACTTTAACAACGGGACAAATATTCAAAACATCATCAGCCGAGTGACAGGCAAGTCTATTTCTAATATTGATGGCATCCTGAAAGCTAACGGCATAGCTAACTTGTTTATAATTAATCCCAACGGGATTATTTTTGGCCCTAATGCTTCTTTAAACATCGGTGGTTCATTCGTGGCGAGTACAGCAAGTAGTCTCAACTTTGCTGATGGTACTAAGTTTAGTTCTACAAATAGCCAAATCACACCCCTATTAACAGTAAGTGTTCCGATCGGCTTACAATTCGGAGCCGCTGCGGCTTCTATCCGCAATCAATCTCAAGCAAAGAGTCCAGATAACGCGACTAATAGTCTTGATGGAAATGTTGGTATACAGGTGAAGCCAGGCAAAACATTGGCACTTGTAGGCGGCGACATAACACTGGATGGGGGAAATTTAACAGCACAGTCTGGACAAATTGAGTTAGGTAGTGTCGCTAGCAATAGTCTGGTGAGTCTAAATCAAACAAACCAAGGCTGGAGTTTTGGGTATGAAGGTGTCCAGAATTTTCAGAACATTCAACTTATCCGACGAACTGTTGACGGTAAAGAGTTTCCATCTCAGGTAGCTACTAGTGGCAAGAATGGTGGAAATATCAAGGTGCAGGGTAGGACAGTTGAACTAATTGGCAATTTTGTAAGCTTAACAACTCAGACTACAGGTGCGGGAAAAGGCGGAGACTTAACGATTAACACCACGAAATTAGTTGTTCAGGATGGTGCACAAGTATTCACTTCTACTATAGGTGAGGGTGATGGGGGAAATTTGATCGTGAACGCCCCCGAATCCGTAAAGGTAATTGGTAGCTCTACCATACCAATGAGTAATTTTGATCGACCTAGTGTATTGTTTAGTTCAACTGGTGCTGCTGGCAGAGCGGGTGACTTAATAATCAACACCGGGAAGTTGCTTATTCAAAATGGGGGACGTGTATCAACAGATTCTAGTGGAACGTTGAAAGACTCACAATTTATAATAGCCACAGGATCAGGAGGAAATTTGACGGTCAACGCCTCCCAATCTGTAGAGCTAATGGGAACTACAACAAATGGTTTTTCCAGTGGCTTGTTTGCTTCTACTAATGGTTCCGGAGATGCCGGAAAATTGACAATTACCACAGGACAATTGATTGTCCGGGACAAAGCTGAAGTAACTGTGAGTAGTGAAATTTTAACATTTGGAACTTACATAGGGAATACAAGCAACTTAGGTTCAGCAGGTGAACTAAATATAAATGCTCGCTCTATACTTTTGGACAACGAAGGAAAACTCACATCTAATAGTGAATCAGGTAAAGGTGGTAATATTTCGCTACAGGTGCGGGACTTATTACTAATGCGCCGCAATAGCCAAATATCCACTAATGCAAGGAGTGATGGAGATGGCGGTAATATTACCATCAATGCACCAAATGGCTTCCTTGTTGCCACTCCCTTTGGAAATAGCGATATCACTGCCAACGCCAACTTCGGCTCTGGTGGTAAAATCACAATCACTGCTAAGAATATCTTTGGTTTTGTACCCCGCACAGGTGCAGAGGTAGAGAGGCTTGATCCAGAAGAAAAAGACCCGAATAATCTCCAAACAAATGACATCACGGCGTTTTCTCAGCAAAACCCTTCATTAAACGGCACTGTACAAATCAACTCACCAGATGCTGACCCCAGTAAAGGATTAGTAGAACTACCCGTAAATCTGGTTGATGCTTCGCGGCAAATTGTTGCTAGTTGTAGTACTGGTGGAAAAATAGCACGAAATTCATTTATTACCACTGGACGTGGAGGACTAGTAGCCGATCCCACGGAGCCATTGATAGCTGATGATGCAGTGCTTGCAGATTGGATCACACTCTCTCCACAGAGTCAGAATCGTGCTGGCGGTATTCAGAAAAGAGCCGTTGTTCAGGGGCAGCGAAACACAGAAGAAAAATCACAGAAAGTTAATTCTGTCAATGAACCGACTCAAATTGTAGAAGCCCAAGGATGGGTAATGGATGCCAATGGGAACGTGGTTCTAGTTGCTCAAGTACCTGCAGCGACGCTCTATAACTCCTCGCTTACCTCTAAATCTTGCCCTGCTAATTAGGCGTGAGTTCAACAAACCTCTCCCTACCTTGAACTAAAGTTCAAGCTTGTCCCTCTTTGATCTAAAGAGGGACAGGTTTTGCGTAGTCAAATCAGGGAGAGGTCTTTGTCTTAAGATTGTTTTAGGATAAACGCAATCAGCAATTGTGTAGGCGTAGCCAGCCGTAGGCATCGCCGAAATAACAATTGCGTTCGCCGAAATAGCAATTGCGTTCGCCGAAATAGCAAATGCGTACGCCGAAATAACAATTGCGTACGCCGAAATAACAATTGCATACGCCGAAATAACAATTGCATACGCCGAAATAACAATTGCGTACGCCGAAATAACAATTGCGTACGTCAAAATAGCAAATGCGTTCGCCAAAATAGCAAATGCGTTCGCCAAAATAGCAAATGCGTACGCCAAAATAGCAAATGCGTTCGCCAAAATAGCAAATGCGTACGCCGATATAGCAAATGCGTACGCCAATATAGCAAATGCTGTTGCTGAAATAACAAACGCGATGAGCAAACGTTATCCGTATCATTAGCGCACGTCTAGCAACCAAGAAAGAACGAAGAGATTATGAAGAATTCAGAAGCCTGTGAATTCCGCAACAATGCAGATGATGACTTGCTTCCAGAGTATAACTTTGACTATCGCAAAGCCTTGCCCAACCGTTTCGCCAGTCAGCAAGAAAAAGCTCCTTTGACAGTTACCCTCGATGCTGATGTTGCTGAGATATTTAAAACCTCAGAAGCTGTTAACAACGCTCTCCGTGCTTTACTCTCAGCAATTCCAAAGACTGAAAGATAAACTGTGTAAGTGTAGCCAGCCGTAGGCATCGCCTATTCTCTAATTCATCTCTTGGATAGAATAAGAATACCTTTAGCAAAAATTATGGTAAACATTAATGTATGTATCATTAACTCCAGAGCTTGAGCAGTTTATCCAAAGTCAGGTTGAAAGCGGTAAATACTCTTCGTCTGAAGAAGTGATTCTGGCAGCTATCAAGCAATTGGAAGTAAGAGAAAATATCTACAAGGGACGATTTGAGGAGTTACAACGCTTGATTATGATTGGTGTTGAAGCTTCCGAACGAGGAGAGGTTATTGATGGTGAAACAGTTTTCCACCAGCTACAACAGAAGTTACAAGAGCGTCGGGAACAGGCTAGTTAATGAGGAATATTTGCTCTTTTACTGTTCCGGCTAGTCGAGATATTGAAAATATTATCGATTTTATTGCTGATACCAGTGGTTTGGATGCAGCGGATAGATTTCTCAATAAAATCAACGGTAAGTGTAATAATTTAGCAATGTTTCTCAGCATGGGGCGTAAGAGGTCTGAGCTTTTGCCTTGATTGCGGAGCTTTCCAGTTGATGATTATTTAATATTTTATCGCCCAATTGAAACCGGAATTGAAGTTCTGCGAGTGGTTAGTGGCTATCGTGATTTGGATGCGCTTTTTGATCAGCCAGACGATGAGTGAATGTCATGATAACCCACAAATCCAAACTTTATCCGCAGTGACTCACATCTTGCACCTAACCGAACAAACCCATAAAAGGTAAATAAAAAGTACAA
>NZ_JABXKF010000054.1 GCF_017115165.1 Nostoc sp. LPT
GCTGCTGGTGATCTTGCTCCTGTAGCTCTAACTGCTCCTGCTATCAACGGTTAATTCTGAAGTTTAGCTAAATAAGAAAGCGCCCTCTGGTAATGGAGGGCGCTTTCTTATTTGTATAGGTAAAAGATAGGGTATACGTCAAACATTCCCAGTGCCAAAGCATATAAATTAACTTTTGCACAAACTCTAGGTAAAATACATAAGCCTCATCCTTTTTCTTTAAGATCATGGGCAACACTTTTGGTCATCTATTTCGTATAACTACTTTTGGTGAATCTCACGGCGGTGGTGTGGGGGTTGTGATTGATGGTTGTCCTCCGCAACTAGAAATTTCGGCAGAAGAAATTCAAGTAGAATTAGATAGAAGGCGTCCGGGACAAAGTAAAATTACTACACCTCGCAAAGAAGCCGATACCTGCGAAATTTTATCAGGTGTATTTGAAGGCAAAACACTAGGAACGCCTATAGGGATTTTGGTACGGAACAAAGACACTCGTTCGCAAGACTACGACGAAATGGCCGAAAAGTATCGCCCTTCTCATGCGGATGCAACTTATGATGCAAAATATGGCATTCGCAATTGGCAAGGCGGGGGTAGGTCGTCAGCGCGTGAGACAATTGGCAGAGTAGCAGCAGGTGCGATCGCTAAAAAAATTCTCCGTCAAGTTGCCAATATTGAAGTTATTGGTTACGTCAAGCGCATCAAAGACTTGGAAGGTGTAGTCGATCCAAATACTGTCACCTTAGAACAAGTGGAAAGCAACATCGTTCGCTGTCCTGATGCTGAATGTAGCGATCGCATGATTGAATTAATTGAGCAAGTTGGTAGACAAGGTGATTCTATCGGCGGTGTCGTAGAATGTGTGGCGCGTAATGTGCCGAAAGGTTTAGGTGAACCAGTATTTGATAAATTGGAAGCTGATATTGCTAAAGGTGTGATGTCTCTCCCTGCTAGCAAAGGCTTTGAAATTGGTTCCGGTTTTGGGGGGACGCTGTTAACGGGAATTGAGCATAATGACGAATATTATATTGATGAAAATGGTGAAATTCGCACTGTAACTAACCGTTCTGGTGGTATTCAGGGGGGAATTTCCAACGGGGAAAATATCATTTTACGAGTTGCATTTAAGCCGACGGCGACAATTAGAAAAGAGCAAAAAACAGTAACTCGTGAAGGTGAAGAAACGCTATTAGCAGCGAAAGGACGACACGATCCTTGTGTGTTACCGCGTGCAGTTCCAATGGTTGAGGCGATGGTGGCGCTGGTATTGTGTGACCATTTGTTACGGCATCATGGACAGTGTAAGGTGTTGTAAGGATTACACTGTGACTTTCAGAAAATATTTATGCTTCATGGGTGGGTTTCTGACTCGCCCTTTTTTACTATGATTGCTATAGTAGCGGATAACACATTTAACTACGTGCGATCGCATCTACTATCAATCAATATGGATAAAGAGTCTCAAAATCGGTTAAAACATTTTGCTGCTTTAAAGTCCAAGTACCAAGCAACTCAATATCAAGATTCATCACCCGCTAATCTGCTGTATCTCATACTGCGTAAAGTTGATTTAGGTATTGAACTCAGTGACTTAGAATTTAATTGGTTACAAGAGCATCAGCTTTTTGAAACCATTGAAATTATCTGGCTACAACAATTTAAGATGGGAGAATCCAAAAGACTAGAAGCTGAATTTTCTCATCTGAAAGCTAAGTATAAAGTTGCCAAAAACTGGGAATCATCAGTAGGTAATGTTTTGTATCCGATACTTTGGAAACTTGAGTCAGAAAATAGTTTGACTGATTCAGAAGTCAAATTATTGCAAGATAATAATCTTACTCAAACAGTTGCAATTGTTCAAGATATAAAACGCTTTGCTGATCTAAAGGAAAAATATCAAGCCACCAAGTATCAAGATTCATCTCCTGATAGCTCACTCTATAAAATACTAAAAAAGCTAGACACAGAAGCAAGTTTAAGTGATTATGAATATGAGTGGCTGCTAAATCATGAACTTTTTGAAGCTATAGAAATTTTTGAAAAACAAGAGTCTGCAAGACGGGCTAAAGTTATCGAGCTAAAGAGTAAGTATCAAGCAAGCCAACATCCAGACACATCCTTGTCAGGTCAACTATATCAAATACTACAAAAACTTGATGAGGATAAAAAATTAATTTACTCAGAAATTTACTGGCTAGAACAACAAGGACTTACTGAGACAATTGCTATTGCTAAAGAACTTGAACGAAAACGAGAATTTATTGCATTGAAGGCAAAGTATAAAGCTAGCCAATATCAAGATTCATCACCTTCTAGTTATCTATGTACGATTCTTAAAAAACTTGATTCAGAAACTCATTTAAATGAGCAGGATATTAATTATTTAAGACAGTCTCAACTACCTGGCACAATTGAAATTGCTAATGAAAAATATGCTTCTATTTTGAAATCAAAGATAGTATCAGGAGTAGTTTTGAGTAATTTAGAAGTTGATTGGCTAAGAAATAATGAATATGAAGATATCATTATTTTAGCCCAGCACAAGCACTTTGCTGCACTCAAAAGAAAATATAGATTGGCAGATCCTTCACTTCCGCTAGAGCCATTTTATGCGATCATGGTCAAGCTAGAGAAAAAAGAACGGCTAGATCCTAAGTTAGTTTTACAGCTTATGGAAGAGAATGAATTATATCATGGTGGTGAAATTGCTCTTGCGTATTTACAGACTAGAGGCAGAGTTTTATGAACAAGAGCTTGGCCGTACTGGACACAAGTGGAATATCCCCACAGCTAGTAGTTTTTGGCGCAAAGCAAACGAACCTGAACGGGCTTTAAAACTTACTAATATTGACTTAAATAGAGTCAATGATAATAATTTAAAATCAGCTATTTTAGTCACTAGAGGGGCAGCGTTTAGAGATAGTGATAAATTAAATGATTCAGAAAATTGTGCAAAAAAAGCTATGGAGCATCAGCCTGATAGTCATCAACCTTATACCTTAATGGGTGCTATATGTTATGACAGATATGACTATGAGCAGGGTGATTATTGGTTTGAACAAGCCATTCAGCGTGGGGCTGAAACTGAAGATATAGATGCTGAAAGAAAACGAGTAATCAGAAGTACAAAAAATGAGGAGAAACGACATGAAGCAGCAGAGTATTTATTAAAAAAAGATTCAGTTCGTTATGCTTGGGCTAAAGCTTATCTGAAAAAACCGAACAATAAGGGCTGAATCAAAAATTGAAATCTCATCATAAAAGCGAAATATAACTACCAAAAAAATCATTGCTTTACATTTAGCTGGATTTAAAAAAAAGTTGACAAAGCTCATGTAAAATAAAAGTATTAACAGAAACATTACTCTCACAAGATATTAAGCAATGCTAGTAAGTCAGAGTAGTGTTTACCAGGATTAAACCGCATGGATTTGATAACAATTTTAGGATTAGCTGCCGCCACAATAACCACAATCTCTTTTTTGCCACAGATGTTTAAAACTTGGCAAACAAAATCAGCAAAAGATGTTTCTTTGGTTACGCTGATTACATTCATAAGTGGTGTTTTTTTGTGGCTAATCTATGGAATTTATTTACAATCCTTGCCAATTATTCTTGCAAACGCCATCACATTGATTTTTAACTTAATTATTCTATGGCTTAAAATTAAATATAGATAAACTTGCCTCTAACAAACACCTGTGACATCATCTGTATTTGACTCTGAACGCCTTCTCTTTACCCCCGCTACCCCAGACACCAACGCTATCCCCATAATCTTCGCCTTTCCCAACGAGTACAGCGTAGGTATAACTAGCCTTGGCTATCAGGTAGTTTGGGCAACTTTTGCAATGCGTGATGATGTGCAGGTGAGTCGTCTGTTTACCGATACTCATGAACAACTCCCCAGAACGCCGGAAATTATGGGATTTTCTATTTCATGGGAGCTGGATTATGTGAATATTTTAAATTTGCTGGAATCTTTAGATATTCCTATTCGAGGAACCTCTCGTGATGATTTTCATCCGATAATTTTTGGTGGTGGCCCCGTTCTCACTGCTAACCCCGAACCTTTTGCAGATTTTTTTGATGTAATTTTGCTGGGGGATGGTGAAACCCTGTTAGGGAATTTTATTGAGGCTTACAAAGAAGTAAGAAATGCCTCAAGACAAACTCAACTAAAAAGACTTGCACAAATACCAGGAATTTATGTACCCAGTTTGTATGAGGTGGAATATCACACAAGAGATGGTGAAGTAAAGTCTATTAAACCAATTTCTGCCGAAATTCCCGCAGTGGTGCAAAAGCAAACTTACAGAGGAAATACCCTATCAGCTTCTACTGTAGTCACCGAAAAAGCGGCATGGGAAAATATTTACATGGTGGAAATGGTGAGAAGTTGTCCAGAAATGTGCCGCTTTTGTTTGGCGAGTTATCTTACCCTGCCTTTTAGAACAGCCAGTCTGGAAGATTCATTGATTCCAGCGATCGCCAAAGGTTTAGAAGTCACAAATCGGCTAGGATTATTAGGGGCTTCAGTAACTCAACATCCAGAATTTGAGGTGTTGCTAGATTATATTAGTCAGCCAAAGTATGATGATGTCCGTCTCAGTATTGCCTCAGTCAGAACTAATACTGTAACAGTCCAGTTAGCAGAAACTTTGACGAAACGAGACACGCGATCGCTTACTATTGCAGTAGAAAGTGGTTCTGAGAAAATCCGCCAAATCGTCAACAAAAAGCTGCATAACGATGAAATCATCCAAGCAGCCATGAATGCCAAAGCTGGCGGCTTAAAAAGCTTGAAACTCTACGGGATGGCAGGAATTCCTGGTGAGGAAGCAGAAGATTTACAGCAAACCGTGGCGATGATGCGTAATATCAAAAAAGCTGCACCGGGATTACGCTTAACATACGGATGCAGCACCTTTGTACCCAAAGCACATACGCCGTTTCAATGGTTTGGGGTGAATCGCCAAGCCGAAAAGAGGTTGCAGTTTTTGCAAAAACAGTTAAAACCGCAGGGGATAGAATTTCGCCCAGAAAGCTATAATTGGTCGATTATACAGGCTTTATTATCAAGAGGCGATCGCAGACTCTCCCAGCTTCTCGAACTTACTCGTGACTTTGGCGATTCCTTGGGTAGCTACAAACGTGCTTTTAAGCAACTCAAAGGGCAAATCCCCGACTTAGATTTCTACGTCCACGCCGAATGGTCAACAGAACAAGTATTACCCTGGAGCCACTTGCAAGGGCCTCTGCCACAGTCTACACTACTAAAGCATTTGGCTGATGCTAAGAGTTATATCAATCCATCCCTCAAAGAATTACAGCCAGTACTGGGGACTAGGAACTAGGGACTGGGGACTGGGGAGTGAGGAAAAAGCAAGGGAGCAGGGGGACAAGGGGGACAAGGGTGAATTATTGAATAAGTTTCTTTCTTATCTCCCCCCTCTTCCTTGTCTACCTTGTCTCTTCTTAATGCCCAATGCCCAATACCATTGAATTCATAGCTGAAAACTTGATTGATGCAAAACACAGCTGAGTATTACTGCGCTTATTGCGGCGAACCGAACTTAACTTTTATTGATTTGAGTGCTGGAGGACAGCAATCTTACGTTGAAGATTGTCAAGTTTGTTGTAACCCAAATATTTTGTATGTGCGGGTTGATGAAGATACCCTAGATATCGAAATTGATACTGAATCTGAAAGCTGAATTTTAGGTTTTTCTTTCCATGCTGCACTTTAAACATTCCTCAATCATTAATGCCTCACCAGAAGTAGTTTGGAAATTTCACGAAAGGCCAGATATTTTGCAACTGTTGAATCCACCTTGGCAGCCAGTGCAAGTGGTTCGGCGTGAGGGAGGGCTAAACGTGGGTGCTATCACCGAATTTCGCTTGTTTCTCGGCCCATTACCCTTAACTTGGTTAGCCCGTCATACTGAATGTGAAAAATATCGCCTGTTTACCGACGAACAGATATCTGGCCCTTTTGAATCTTGGGTACATCGACATGAATTTGAACCGGAAAATGGTAAAACCAGATTAACTGACGCTATTTCCTTCTCTATGCCTGGTGGAGGAACTGTTGAATTTGTCAGTGGTTGGCTAGTGCAAGCACAATTAGAAGCAATGTTTCGCTACCGCCACTATGTGACTAAACGAGAATGCGAGTAATTATAGACTTTGGCTGTTTAAAAAGCCCTAGATTAAAAACACTTGTTTTTATAATTACTAAACCTACCAGTACTATAACTTATATAATCCAACCGCTATACCAAAAACAGTTGTTGGTATGGCGGTTGTATATGTAATAATAGTTAAACTATCTTAATAGTTCTAAACATCTTCAAGTGTTGGCACTATCTAATGCAAAACACTTACCACTAATAAAGTTTTCTGGCTGGTGGTTAGTGCTTTTTGTGGTAACTATATTTTAGAAATTTTCACCTGAATACTAGGCGGAGTAAAAGCGTGATTCAATTAGAACAACCACCCAGTTATCAAACAAAATTGACTCCAGTTGTGAAAAGTAAATCTCAGTTTCAAGGACTTTTCATTGCTATTGTCATTGTTATTGCATGGGTCATTAGCTTGAGTTTATTACTTTCCCTTAATATCTCCAAATTACAATTTTGGATACTATTGCCTAGCATAGCTTGGCAAACATTTTTATATACGGGATTATTTATTACATCTCATGATGCTATGCATGGGGTAGTGTTTCCCCAAAACAGTAAAATTAATCATCTTATTGGAACATTAACCCTATCTCTTTATGGTCTTTTACCATACAAAAAATTATTGAAAAAGCATTGGTTACACCACGAAAATCCAGCAACTCAAATAGACCCAGATTTTCATAATGGTAAACATAAAAATTTCTTTGCTTGGTATTTCCATTTTATGAAAGGTTACTGGAGTTGGGGACAAATTATTGCTCTAACTCTTATTTATCAGTTTGCTAATCGCATTTTTCATATACCCCATGCTAATCTAATAACTTTTTGGGTGCTTCCTTCGCTTTTAAGTTCGTTTCAATTGTTTTATTTTGGTACCTTCCTTCCACATAGCGAACCAATCGCAGGGTATATTCAGCCTCATTGTGCCCAAACGATTAACCGTCCAATTTGGTGGTCATTTATCACGTGCTATCATTTCGGCTATCACGAAGAACATCACAAGTGTCCCCATGTTTCTTGGTGGCAGTTACCAGAAATTTACAAAGCAAAATAGTTTTTGTTTTTTTAATAAATAAGTAGGCATGAATAATTAAAGGTTTCTAGTCGGCGTTTCTAACCCTTAAAATCAGCTTGGGGCTGCTCACTAAAAGCAAATTTATTCTGCTTATGCCAATTGATAATTCCCGTCTTGTAACCTATAGTCCTGCTTATACAATCGTTCCTACTTACGAGTGCTTTAATCGGTGTAGTTACTGCAACTTTCGCAGCGAACCGGGTAAAAGTCCCTGGATGAGTCTTTCAGATGCAGACAGTATTTTAAAACCACTTCAAACCGAAAAAGTCTGTGAAATTCTCATACTTAGCGGTGAAGTACATCCTCATTCGCCAAAACGTCAGGCGTGGTTTGGACGGATTTATGATTTGTGTGAATTAGCGCTTTCAATGGGGTTTTTACCTCATACAAACGCGGGGCCACTGAGTTTTGAAGAAATGCAAAAGCTCAAGCGTGTGAATGTTTCGATGGGGCTGATGTTGGAACAGTTAACGCCAACATTGTTAAATAGTGTACATCGGCACGCACCAAGTAAATTACCAGAAGTTCGTTTACAGCAATTGCAATGGGCGGGAGAGTTACAGATTCCCTTTACAACTGGGTTACTGTTAGGAATTGGGGAAACAGTTGATGATTGGTGGGAAACATTAACAGCTATATCTCAACTGCATCAACGTTATCACCATATTCAAGAAGTTATCTTGCAACCTCATAGTCCAGGATATCAGCAAACTTTTGATGCACCACCTTTTAACCCTTATCAGTTACCAGAAGTAATTGCTAAAGCACGTCAGATTTTACCGCCAGATATTACTATTCAAATTCCGCCCAATTTAGTTAAAGATGACCGATGGTTACTCGCTTGTATCGAAGCTGGTGCGCGAGATTTAGGTGGAATAGGGCCAAAAGATGAGGTGAATCCCGATTATCCTCATATACAGGAACAGGCATTAAGAGAAATTTTACAGCCTGCGGGGTGGGAATTGATGCCCCGTTTGCCAGTTTATCCCCAGTTTGATGGCTGGTTGTCGGGAAAATTACAAACAGCAGTGAAGCGCTGGCGCAAGACTCTTACCCCAGTTTTTCTTTTGTAAGAACACGGAAGTAGAGATTTTCCCATCTAGAACACCAATTCAGTAATCCTGAAAGAACCTCTCTCCCAACCCCTCTTTGAAGCAAAGAGGGGAGTTTGGCTCCCCCTTGCCTACTAGGGAAGGGGGCTGGGGGGTTAGGTTTTTGAGAACTGAATCGATGCTCTATTAGTTAACGAGTATTTGAACTGGATGAATCCACCTTTGAACTCCGTTAACGAGTATTTGAACTGGATGAATCCACTTCTGAACTCCGTTAACGAGTATTTGAACTGGATGAATCCACCTCTGAACTCCGTTGACGAGTATTTGAACTGGATGAATCCACCTCTGAACTCCGTTGACGAGTATTTGAACTGGATGAATCCACCTCTGAACTCTGTTGACGAGTATTTGAACTGGATGAATCCACCTCTGAACTCCGTTGACGAGTATTTGAACTGGATTCATCTACCTCAATTCTGTATGATCTCAATTATTATGAGCATCATTGCTATATTTTTTACCTATGGTTAATAGTACTGACTTACTCGCAAACCTCTACAACGCGTTTAACCCCTTTGAACCTTTACCCGCAGGTGATCCCAAATATGTAGATTGTCAGGATGTGCGGGGAGATGCCGATATTGAGCAAGAGTTGGGAAATCGAATGCGACTAGCAAATACAAATACTTGCCAATTGTATTCTGGTCATCGGGGTGCGGGGAAGTCTACAGAATTACTCAGATTAAAGAAGTATTTAGAAAATCGGAAATTTTATGTAGTCTATTTTGCAGTTGATGAAGAGGATATCGATTCTGAAGATGCCCAATATACAGATATTCTCCTCGCCTGTACCCGCCGTTTGCTCAAAGATTTAAAAGAAATTGCTAGTCCTCGTCCTATACTTGACTGGTTAAAAAGTCGTTGGGAAGATTTAAAAGATTTGGCGCAGACTCCCATAGAGTTTGAGAGTCTGGGAGTAGAAACCCAACTTGCTCAGTTTGCTAAGTTGACCGCAAATTTAAGGGCTGTTCCGGAATTACGCCATAAGATTCGCCAAAAAATTGATCCTTACACCGTCACTTTAATTCAGGTGTTGAATGAGTTTCTAGCAGATGCAAAAAAAAACTTACCTACGGGTAAAACTCAACTGGCGGTAATTATCGATAACTTAGACCGGATGGTGTTAGTCAAAGACGGAGAACGCACCAACTATGAGGAAGTCTTTTTAGACCGCAGCGAACAACTCCAAGCTTTAGATTGCCATTTGATTTACACTGTCCCCATTTCAATGGTGTATTCTACCAGAGCAACAGACCTCAGAGATATCTACGGCGATCCCCAAATTTTGCCGATGATTATGGTAAACACTCTCAAGGGAGACATTTATCAGCCAGGACTCAAGAAAGTTAAAGAAGTAATTAACAAGCGAGTCCGGCAAATTGCACCGGAACTATCACTAGAAAAGGAAATTTTCGACAGTCCCCAAACCTTAGACAGACTTTGTTTGATGAGTGGAGGTCATGTGAGGAATTTGCTATTGTTAACTCAAGATGCCATTGGACGCACTGAAGAATTACCTGTTTCAGAAAAGGCAGTGCGACGAGCAATTACTCAAGCTAGAGATACTTTTCGCCGTGCTGTGGAAAATCATCAATGGTGTCTGTTAGCAGAAGTGTCTTCTTCTAAACGTATTATTAATGATGACTTGTATCGGAGCTTGATGTATAACCGCAGTCTTTTAGAATACCGATATTTTGATGATGATGGAGAGATGCAGCGTTGGTATGATATTCATCCATTGATTCAAGGAATTACAGAATTTCAAGAAGCCGTAGCGAAACTTTCATGAACCCAAATTTAAGTGATTGGGATGATGATTTACCCCCAGAACTAGAAGAAGCTTATCAAGACTTACTTCGCGCATTGAGGCGAAAATCAGGATTTGGTTTGTTTTTTGTGCAATGTACACCTGGAGAAGCAGACAATTTCATTGTCAAACTTCCTCAGGAGATGCCGCAGAAGAAGATTGCAGTTTTACGCTTGGTTGAGGCAATAGATAATTTATATCAGCCAGTGACAGAATTTATTAAAGACAAGCAAATTGATATTTTATTGATTAAAGGTCTAGAGTATTCTTTATACAAGTATGAAAAAAGGAATTTTGGTGAAATTACCGAAGGAGAATTTAGTAATTTAACCAATGTTCCGCATATTTTAAATCATTTAAACCAGCAGCGAGAACGTTTTAGAGATGATTTTCCGGTTAGCTTTGTTTTTCTTTTACGTTCATTTTCGATAAACTATTTTATTCATCGCGCCCCAGATTTTTTTGATTGGCGTTCTGGGGTATTTGAATTACCTACAGCGCCAGAGTTGGTAGAACAAGAATCAAATCGTCTTTTATTGGAAGGAGACTATGAAGAATATTTGCAACTCAGCTCCGAAGAAAAAATAGGAAAGATTTTGGAAATTCAAGAACTAATTACTGAAACCTACCAGAAAGTAATTCGTAGGTCTAATTTATTATTTAAAATGGGAAATTTGTTATTTGCTGGTAATGAATATGAAGGAGCTATCACATCCTACGAGCAAGCACTTAAAATTCAACCTGAGTATCACTATGCTTGGAATGGTAAAGGTAATGCACTAGTGAATTTGGGGCGCAATGCAGAAGCGATCGCTTCCTACGACAAAGCACTGAAATTTAAACCTGATTTCCACCTAGCTTGGAACAATCGGGGCATTGCACTATATGATTTAGGACGCTTTGAAGAAGCGATCGCTTCCTACGACCAAGCACTGAAAATTAAACCTGATTTCCACCTAGCTTGGAACAATCGGGGCAATGCGCTAGATGAATTAGGACGCCCTGAAGAAGCGATCACCTCCTACGACCAAGCACTGAAATTTAAACTAGATTATCACCAAGCTTGGTACAATCGCGGCATTGCGCTAGATAATTTAGGACGCCCTGAAAAAGCGATCGCCTCCTACGACCAAGCACTGAAAATTAAACCAGATGACCACCAAGCTTGGAACAATCGCGGCTATGCGCTAGATGATTTAGGACGCACTGAAGAAGCGATCGCCTCTTACGACCAAGCACTGAAATTTAAACCAGATTTACACCAAGCTTGGTACAATCGCGGCATTGCGCTAGATGATTTAGGACGTACTGAAGAAGCGATCGCATCCTACGACCAAGCACTGAAATTTAAACCAGATTATTCAAGCCCTTTCTACAACAAAGCTTGCTATTATGCGCTTCAAGGTAATATTGAGCAGGCGCTGGAAAATCTACAACAAACAATTAATCTGAATCCTGATAAATATCGAGAGATGGCAAAAAGTGACTCAGATTTTGATAGTATTCGGGAGGATGAGCGCTTTCAAGCTTTAATTCAATAACCGTTATAAAAACTAAACTAATGTAGCGATTAATCTAGCGATCGCTTTCACACTTCCACTGAAAATGCTAATTTAAATTAAAAGCGATCGCCCGTAAATGAATTAGACTAACATTATAAAAATCCTAACTAACAGTTATGCAAAATGAATTGACTACTCTGACTTATGAAATTGAACTAAAACCAGGGGAGAAATTGAATCTCCCAGAATCAATACTGGAAAATATAACTACAGGACGCTGGGTAATCACCATCCAACAAAAAGCGGAAGAACCCAAAAGTACCCGCAACCATAACGCTTTTTTGAACGGTTACGCACCAGAAGACGAAGGACTTTATGACGACTATCCAAGCAGGTGAGTTTTGGGTAGCAGATATTCCATTCACTAGCGGTGGCAGTTCTAAAAAACGCCCCGTGATTGTATTGTGGATAGATGGAAATGATATTGTAGTAGCAGTAATTACATCTGCAAAACCACGCACACAAACTGATGTACCTCTAAATGATTGGGCTGCAAGTGGCTTGCGTGTTGCATCAACCGTGCGTCTGTCTCGATTAAATTGCCTAGAACAGTTTTTGTTGCTGGCTAAAATAGGGCAAATTTCTGAATTAGATGCAAAAAGTTTAAAAGAAGTATGGGATTTGCATATCAAGCCTCAATTTTAAGCAACTTAAATTAAAAGCGATCGCTACAAATTTATCTTTATTTAAAGACAGTGTGAATAGAAACCATTGCTCAACGGGCTACATAGCACTATCACCAAAATAGCTTCAAATAAATACCCACGGTGAACTAATTCCTAACGCATCCCTCAAAGGAGAGAGATAGGAGCCTAAACCCTGTTGTAAAATAGACATATAAGGATTCGGGGGGCCATTTAACTGGTCATAAACGCCTATAGAAACTATTTTTGGAAATCTCCAAGGTCTGAAGTCCAGCCAGCTGAAGCAACTACAGCGGCTGTATCACCAGCGCATACCAGGCGATCGCATCACCACGCCTGAGTTTTCCCAGCGTCTGGCAGCAATTAGCACAGAAGTCAATCAGCCTGTGTGCGCCTACATCAACCGTCGCGGACAAGTGATTCGCGTCGGTGTAGGCACACCGCGTCAAACGCAAATACCACTGATGGAATTGCCCCGTTACGGTGCAGAACGACTCAGTGGTATTCGTTGTATTGCCACCCATCTCAAGCCAGAACCGCCCAACGAAGCGGCGCTCACGGCTATGGCACTACAACGCTTAGATGCCCTAGTTGTCCTAAATATTACCGGAACCGGATTTACACGGCGGGGAGGCGGTGCGACTGGGTATGTCAAAGAAGCTTATCTAGCTCATCTGACACCCCAAGAGTCTCGCACCCTGATTACTAGTCCTGCTGCTCTCAAGGTAGAGGAAAGCCAAATCCAATCTCCAAGTTGGAATATATCGTCACCTCTGGACTTAGACGAGCTGGCAGATCAGGATTTAGTAGACTTGGTAGAAAATCTGGAAGCGGAATTCCAGCGCGAATTTATCGCCCAGGAAGTAGATGCTGACCACGATCGCGTGCTGATTGTGGGGCTGATGACCAGTGAGATGACTCCCCTACAATTCCAGGACACTTTAATGGAATTGGGGCGTTTAGTTGATACTGCTGGGGGAGATGTATTACAGACAATACAACAAAAGCGATCGCGCGTTCATCCCCAGACGGTAGTTGGCGAAGGTAAGGTGCAAGAAATTGCCCTAACTGCCCAAACACTAGGAGTCAACCTCGTTGTCTTCGACCGCGACCTTTCACCCTCCCAAGTCCGCAACTTAGAAATGCAAATTGGTATCCGGGTAGTTGACCGCACCGAAGTAATTTTGGATATCTTTGCCCAACGCGCTCAATCTCGTGCCGGGAAGTTGCAAGTAGAACTAGCACAGTTAGAATACATGCAACCGCGACTGGCTGGTAGAGGTCGCACCATGTCCCGATTAGGTGGTGGTATTGGGACTCGTGGCCCTGGTGAAACCAAACTGGAAACTGAACGCCGTGCCATTGGGCAGCGGATTTCCCGGCTGCAAAAAGAAGTGAACCAGTTGCAAGCCCATCGTTCGCGGTTACGGCAGCGACGACAGCATCAAGAAGTTCCTTCAGTCGCTTTAGTTGGATATACCAACGCTGGGAAGTCCACTTTGCTGAATGCTCTCACTAATGCAGAAGTTTATACAGCCGACCAGCTATTTGCCACTCTTGATCCTACCACGCGCCGCCTGGTAATTCCTCATGGCGAAGCTGATAAACCTCAAGAAATTCTCATTACAGATACGGTAGGGTTCATACACGAACTGCCTGCATCGTTAATGGATGCCTTCCGCGCCACTTTGGAGGAAGTCACAGAAGCTGATGCCCTACTACATTTGGTAGATTTGTCTCACCCTGCTTGGTTACGTCATATTCGCTCAGTCAGAGAAATTTTGGCACAAATGCCAATAACTCCTGGCCCGGCGCTAGTGATTTTTAACAAGATTGATCAAGCCAATAGTGAGACACTAGCTCTAGCTAGAGAAGAATTCCCCCTCGCGGTATTTATTTCCGCAAGTCAGCGCTTGGGATTAGAAACCCTACGTCAGCGCCTTGCCAAGCTGATTGAATACGCCGTCGATTCTCAGTAAATACTGAAATAAATTTTTAATATCTAGTTGAAAATGCCATAGTTACTATTAGCTACGGCATTTTTTATTGAAAATAATAGATATAATCAACTCCCTGCACCTCAACCGATTTCTGTAGATTAGGTTATGAAGGGATAAAGCAGCCACAGTCAGTGGCAAAGCTCTAAAATTAAAAAGTATTAAATCAAGTTGAGGACATCATGGCTGCAAAAGTAGAAATTTACACTTGGAGGACTTGCCCGTTTTGCATTCGTGCCAAAAGTTTGCTGAAAAACAAGGGAGTTGAATTTATTGAATACAGTATTGATGGAGATGAAGCAGCCAGAAATAAAATGGCTCAAAGAGCAAATGGACGCCGTTCTTTACCGCAAATTTTCATCAACGACGATCACGTTGGTGGTTGTGATGATATCCACGCTTTAGAAAGTCAAGGCAAGCTGGATGAGCTACTAACTTCTAGCAATAGCGTATAGGTTCAGAATGTATTGCGCTAGCGACAAACCACTGCAAATTACACGGCAGTCGCTATAACTCTAGAAAAACAACGCGTTGCCTTGTCTACAGGTTTCCTCACAAAACCAATCTGTCCACAAGACTTTACCCTCCAGGTTCTACTCAGCAGTAAATATGTACATCAATTGGTGAGAGCATCAAGAGATAATAATTGAATAACCATTTAATTTCTTGGTGATTGAGGTATAAAGGGTGAAACTGGCTTTTATCATTGATCCCATCCATCTACTTGACCCGTGTCATGATACCAGTGTTGCCCTAATTGAAGCAGCCCAAATCCTGGGACATGAAGTTTGGGTGACTCAGGCAAATCTGCTGAGTGTGGTGGAGGGCAAAGCTTGGGCTATCCTACAGCGAGTTGAAGTTGTACCAGTACAGTTAGTCAAGGGACGCTGGGTAGCGGCGAATCCTTGGTATAAGTTGAGCGATTCCTCCTTAACTTCTTTAGAGACAATGGACGCCGTATTTATGCGGACAGATCCACCTGTCAATGATTCCTACCTCTATGCCACCTACATTCTCGATTACATTGACCAAAATAAAACTCTGTTGATTAACAGTCCCAGTGGCATCCGAGGGGCAAATGAAAAAATGTACGCCCTCCAGTTTACCAAAGCGATTCCAGAAACGATTGTCAGTGCTGATAAGCAGTTTATCCGGCAATTTGTGCAAGCAAAGGGGGCAGCAGTTCTCAAACCGCTGGGTAACAAAGCTGGCGAAGGAATTTTGTTTTTGCAATCAGGCGATCGCAATTTTAACTCCATTGTTGAACTCAGTACCCTTCAAGGTAAAGTCCCAGTAATGGTACAAACTTATTTACCGGAGGCAAAAGAAGGAGATAAGCGGATTATTTTGCTTAATGGTGAACCAATTGGTGCGCTCAATCGCCTTTCTAGTGGAACTGATTTTCGCAATAACATGGCAACTGGTGGTACAGTCGCTCAAACCGAAATTACCCCAAGAGAGTATGAAATCTGTACTCAAGTCGCCGAACGCTTATGCCAAGACGGCTTAATTTTTGTGGGTCTTGACGTTATCGGTGGCTACCTAACTGAAGTTAACGTCACTAGTCCTACCGGAATTCGTGAGATTGACCGCCTAGATGGTACTCGCCTTGGTCATCAGGTTATTCAATGGATTGAACAGACACTAAAAATCCAAAAATAATTTACATTTATTTTTTGGTTGATGTCCTATTCCCCAGCAAACAGACTTTCTTTGGACACTTACGTGGACAGGTTCCCTATGCTACTTTGTTGAGGAAGTATATTTGCTTATGCGGAAGATGCGTTTAATAGATGGTGAGGGGTAGATGTTCAATGTCTAAGACGGGCTGTGACGCTCTTGCGTCCCTAACACTGCGCTATCGGTGATGCATCCTTAGTTGGGCAGGTATTCCTATTGTTTTGTTCTGAAAGCATAGCTAGACATGCAAGCCAGTAGACTCCTGCCTAAATTCTTTCTATAAAGTAGCGTTGACAAGTTTTTTTACCGATTGGCAAAATTGGGGATGGCAAAAGATTGCTTATCCCTGCCCTTGGTAAAACCCTGGTGGAAGTAGCAGATTTTATACAGCGTTCATCTTGACCTGAGACTGCTAAGTTAATCTAAAATCTCAAATCCAAAATCTTTTAATTCCTTGGTGTACGTCGATTTCTCAGAAAATCAGGTATATCTAATCCAGGTTTTTCTTTTGGTTCTGGAATTGGAGTTGGAGTTGAACTTGGAGTTGGAGTTGAGGTTGGGGGATTAACTGTCGGTTGCTGTGTTGTTGGACGCTTCGAGGTATTAGGTGCTACTCGAACGTTAGCCACGCTTTGTTGTACCGCAGCTTGCACTTCACCTGTAAATCCGGTGGCAATTACAGTAATTCTTACCTCACCTTGGAGCCTGTCATCAATTACAGCCCCAAAAATAATATTGGCGTTGGGATCAACTACCTCATAGATTGCTTCTGCGGCTGCATTCACTTCATGCAAAGTCAGGTCAGTACCACCTGTGATATTAAATACAACTCCTCTAGCGCCTTCAATAGAACACTCTAGTAATGGTGAAGAAATAGCTGCGATCGCAGCTTCTCTAGCTCTAGATTTTCCAGAGCTAACGCCAATTCCCATCAATGCCGATCCCGCATCTGCCATCACAGCTCGGACATCAGCAAAGTCAACGTTTACCAAACCGGGGATCGTGATGATATCAGAAATACCTTGCACCCCTTGACGCAGCACATCATCTGCATAGCGAAAAGCTTCTTGCACAGGCGTTTGTTCGGGGATCACTTCCAGCAGTTTGTTGTTGGGGATAATGATCAATGTATCTACTCTACTTTTTAGTCCTTCAATACCTTGTTCCGCTTGGCTAGTGCGACGGCGTCCCTCAAAAACAAATGGACGTGTGACTACACCAACAGTGAGAGCGCCCATTTCTTTGGCCACTTCTGCCACGATTGGTGCTGCACCCGTCCCAGTACCACCCCCCATACCAGCAGTGATAAATACTAAATCTGCACCCTCTAAAGCTGTAGCAATTTCGTCTCGTGATTCCTCAGCTGCCTTTTGACCGATAGCAGGATTACCACCTGCTCCTAAACCCCGTGTTAGCTTCTGCCCAATTTGCAATCGACTTGGAGCGCCAGCTAAGGTAAGAGCTTGAGCATCAGTGTTAATTGACCAAAACTCTACCCCAGAGACATCAGACTCGATCATGCGGTTAACAGCATTGCCACCACCACCACCGACACCAATCACTTTAATGTTGGCGACCCGACCAGGAACAATCTCGCCAATTCGGCTATTTTCCGGAGAAATTTTCTTATTATCGTGATTTTGCCCGAAGTTCAGTCCAGAGTTATTAAAGGGATTGGTCGAGTTAACTGCCAGAGAGAACCCCGGCTGTCCCGTAGATTGGGAATTTTTATAGTTAAGTCCTTGGTTATTATCAAGTGTCATTGGATTTGTGAAAGGGTAGATAAACGACTTTTTCAGGTGTTATTCACCTAAGAGTCAACTTTAGTTTGACAATGCCACAATACTATGGCGTTGTTCTTTATTGTTTTCACTACTGCCAAGCCTAACAGAATTGGCAGTGCGAAAATTTGCTATGGGATAAGCTTTTAACACAGCCGATCGCACAGCCAATTCTAGAGAAGTATACCTATATTTATCTAAAACTGACCTGTATAACTTCAACCAGACATTAATCTCTTGATTATTCTCAGCAGAGGGTATAACTTGTAAAGACACACTACAGCGTATCTTCTCTGCCTCAATAATAATATTGTTAATAGGTTTCACCATTGGGGATGATTGCAACTTTAGACACAAAATTTACCTTCTACTTACTTATTCTTAAGGTTAAACTAAGCAAGAATTTACTTGTCAGACTATACCTGATTAATTTGTTGTTTGGGTGGTCTCAATGGACACTTTCTTGGAGCAATAGTCTATCCTACAAGAACCCTGACTAGTGCGGCCAACAAATCAAGATTTCCTAAGAGATTTCGTCACCTAATAGGAATTACAGCACAGAGCAGTCTAAACTTATTGGCCAAAAGTAATGCTTACGCAACTTTGGGTGGCATTTTTCGTTACAGATTGAAACTTCGGTAAACTGTCTTTGGAAGTATCCTCAACAGACCAAAGTCAGAGCCTTTTTGCCTCTGCACTTGAATGGCGGCGTAAACCCTTCTCATTAGTGCCCTCTGCTCACGAGTCTGAATCTGAATGAAAAGCTCAAGCAACTTTCTCTTTTTTGCACTGGGTTTAGTCAAAGAATGTATGGGCAGAATGCGTTTTGCACGCCATAGACCATCATTAGATTGTCTGACATCTTGCACCCTACTATTAGATGTTAGGGTAACAATCAAGGGTCTGTTACTCCCAATGGAGATTTTATTATTGATCTTCTCATTTTAATTAGAAGTTAATGCCGATTTTCGTGCGATTTGCTGGAAAACTGAAAATAATAAATATATTTATCATCAGCATAAAGCTTCTTAATTTACTAGGAGCTATCAAAACAATAAACACGCTAGATGTTTTTAGGAATTTTGGCAGTTAATTTTTGGTCTTTTTGGTTCATTTGTACTAATGGAAAATCGGGATTTTTTAGATCAATATACTCTATTTGACTGGAATTAAATTTTGTTGTTAAATGGCGCATTTGGGCAAGTACCTTAATTTGTTCAGATAACTGGGGGCCTGGCACACCGAGATGCACGTTTCCTAATTCTGTTTTCAAAATTAAATTTGTTGGATTTTGGCAATCAATTTCTATAACTTTCACGGGACTTTGGCTCACAGCTTCATGGAGTTGAGTCCAGTAAAGGCAGTATTGATTTGGCGAACCAATTACTCTGAGATTGGGTAATTTTTTAGTGGGATTGAGTAATGTATATTTTTCTAAAGGCATCCAGGCCCCACTTGCATCTAGTAAGCCGATTGTTACTTTTTTGTTGCCACGTGTTTGAGTTACCGCTACAGGTACTCGTTCTTGGATTTCAATGATTAATCCAGGAGGAAACAGGCGTCGTCTGACGATCGCTTGGGCAATAGTTGGTTGTTTCTTCAAAGAGTTAGCGATCGCTGACGGTTCAATCCGCCATAAAGACTGAGGGTAAGACAGCACCAACAATGACTGAGTTGTTTGATCCGACAGCAATTTATTGCCTGATTTCATCACTATTTGTTTGGGAGCCTTTAGCATCCACACTGGTTGGACTGCCACCCACAACAATCCACCCGCCAAACCAGTAATGGCAAAGGTTCGCCAAATAGCTTGAATAATTCTCATCCGACGCTGCCGACGCAATTTCTGACGACGCTGGGCTAGATGCGTGCGGGAAACTGATATTATGCCAGCCATTCACACCCCTTTTTGCTTGCAGTCTAAATTCCTTGACAAGCTCATATCATTAATTTTAGTAAACACTGTTGGCATCTTTTAGCCGCTCTCCTCAAGACTTTTTTTATTTTTAGTAACACTTTACAGTAACTACACAAGGATTATGGCGCTAGTCATTATTCCTATTAAAGTTTACGGTGTCCAGTTTTAACTGACTGTAGTCTTTTTGACAAGTTATTTTTGAAGATTTTTCCTTAAAGATTACAAAATATTAATTGAGATGTATGAGATTTTGCCTTCTTGACAAATATAAGGTGAAATGATACACAAGTATTCCTGGATCTCTGTATACCTTGCTATAATTCATACTAGTTAGACTCATTAGCTATCCAAACTGAGGATCATGAAATTTTGTAGCTTTTTTTACTTACTTCTTAAACCATATAATTTTATGGCAGGCCAAACAGAAGCGAAAGATTGTCAAAACTTCAATAGCAGGTGTAAAAAAGACAGATATGCTTAAAGACTGAGGGGTCAAATGGTACGAATAAAAGATGAAATCCTTGCCAGGTAGGGGTATAGGGATAGGGTGTAGGTTCGGAAAAAATCAAGAAAAGTAAAAATAAGTGCGAACATAAATAAATTTCTTTGCTACGCAATGGCGCGAATGTCACTATACCCCACACCCTACACCCCACACCCAAAAGCTTTGCAGATAATGGGTTTGCATTATCTTAGTGCCATTCGCTATTAGGGTCAATTAAATCTCTAACATACTACTGACAGTAATCTGGCAACAAGTGCTGTCTTTTGCAAGACACTACCACCTTGCGAGTTAATCCTGTGTCTACATCCTAGATCAGGATTAATTGTATAAAAAATCCAAACTAAACTGCATCTACATAAACCTCTACATACATGAAAACGACATTAAATTTGTCACGTTTTTATAAAGCATGTAACCCTAGCTACACGCTAAATATAAGTAACGTACTAGATCGGCAGTATTACATAGATTTTGCTGATGTACGTGGTTGCAAGATTGTCGAAGAATTGCAACGGACTATTATTCGGATTTCTCCTGACGAGCCAACCTGTCAGTTATTTACGGGTCATATCGGCTGCGGTAAGTCAACGGAATTGCAGCGCCTCAAGACAGAACTAGAATTGGCGGGATTTCATGTGGTTTATTTTGAGTCCAGTCAAGACCTAGACATGGCGGATATTGATATCAGCGATATTTTGCTGAGTGTAGCCCGTCAAGTCAGTGCCAGTTTAGAAGGCATTGGCATCAAACTTAAACCTGGTTATTTTACTAATTTGTTTAAAGAAGTAGGCGATTTTTTGCAAAGCCCCATAGAGCTTTCTGGACAAGCAGAGTTGTCCTTGGGTATTGCCAAAATTACTGCCAAAACTAAAGATAGCAACCAGATGCGGAATCAACTGAGGCAATATCTGGAACCACGAACCAATAGTATTTTGCAAGCGATTAACGAAGAAATTTTAGAAAAGGCTGTTGAACAGCTAAAGCTAAGGGGTCAAAAAGGACTGGTAGTGATTGTAGATAATTTGGATCGAGTCGATATGCGTCCCTTAGCATCCGGGCGATCGCAACCAGAATATCTCTTCATTGACCGAGGCGAACAGTTACGCCGACTTAAATGCCACCTAGTTTACACAATTCCCCTAACGTTAATTTTCTCCAATGAGTATGAGACACTGAAAAATCGTCTGGGGGGAGGAATTGCACCAAAAGTACTACCGATGGTATTAGTGCGGCAAAGAGATGGCAGTGACTACGAACCAGGAATGTCACTAGTGCGCCAGTTAGTTCTAGCTAGAGCTTTTCCAGAAGTTCCTTTGAATAGCAGACTGTTATTAATTACAGAATTATTCGATCACTCCCAAACCTTGGATCGTCTATGTCGTGTTAGCGGTGGTCACATTCGTAACTTATTGGGCTTACTTTATAGTTGCCTGCAACGACAAGATCCGCCTTTTTCTAGGGATTGCTTAGAAGCAGTGATTAAGGATTATCGCGACGATCTGCTATTAGCTATTGATGAATCCCAGTGGGAATTATTGTTTGAAGTAGTACAGCAGCAGAGAGTTAAAGGTGAGTCTGACTATCAGAGCTTGCTAAGAAGTATGTATTTGTTTGAATATCGCGATCCTGTGGGGCGCTGGTTTGGCATCAGTCCAGCCTTAGCAGAAACAGAAAAAGTTTTGGCTTGGCAACAAAATAAGTAACAGTCAATTGTCATTTGTCATTGGTCATTTGTTAGTGAACTAATGACCAATGCCCCATATCCAATGCTCAATGCCCCATATCCAATGCCTAATGCCCCATATCCAATGACTAATGACAAACAGCTACGCGTCTACAGCAAAGAAAATCAGCATACTTTGCAAAGACTGATTAGAGCGATCGCACTTTCTGAAGGTCAATTTGCTTTGATTTTAGTTCGATGCAACTATGGGCGATTACGTGAGCAAATGTTAGAAAATATTCGCTCGAACACCAAAGAAATTAATATCAGAGAAATCGTTCTCAATCCATCAACTACTTCTTTACACAGCACAATAATCTCAGACCTATCTTTAGATAATCCTGCCGTCCTTACAGACTCTTTACCCTCTGCTGTAATGATTTTTGGTATTGAGTCAACTACCGACCTAGAAAACTTACTTACAGGTGTCAACCAAGCACGAGATATCTATGCTGCTACTTTTCCATTTCCAGTGGTGTTGTGGCTACAGGATGATGTAGCATCATTGCTTTCAAGATTAGCGCCTGATTTCAAAAGCTGGGCTGCAACCACTATTAAATTTGAAATGGCCAAAGCAGATTTAATTGCTTTGATCTCTCAAGAGGAAGAATCTCTATTTGATAAAGTTTTAGAAGCAGGTGCTGAAACGTTTTTATCTAACGCCTTCCTAGATTTAGATCCTAAGTCGCAACACCGCCACGAAATAGAATCAGCCCGTAATGATTTACTACGCCTGTATGGCCTTAAATTAACACCAGGATTAGAAGCTAGTTTAGAATTTGTGTTGGGGCGAGATAAATACGCCAACGATCAAATTAATGGTGCTTTAGCCAATTATCAAAGAAGCCTAGCATTATGGCAGCAGGAAGCGAGGAGAGTAGCAGAGTGGGAGAATAATTCTTCTTTGCCTCTGTTATGTCCTCAACCTATGCCCCCCTCATATTTACTCAAGCAAGCAATAGTACTATTCCACCTGGGGCTTTGTTATCACCGAATGGCAGACTTATACCAGAATACTAGTAGTTATTGCGAACATGCTCTGTCGTGGTTTAAACAATGCTTGGAGCTATTGGAGGAGGTACAAAGAGAAGATTTAGTTGCTAAATTCATTTTGCCTGCTTGTGAAATGCTGCAACGTCTACAAGCCTGGGATGACTTAAAAGAATTAGCTCAAAAGTCATTACACTTACATAAAACTTATGGAACTCCCGCACAAGTTGCTCAAAATTATGGTTTTTTGGCAAATGTAGCGGCTTCAGAATCGAATTGGGTACTGGCTCATGAATTAGCAAATACAGCACTTTCTATCTCCGAAGAAGTAACACAAGTTTCTCTGCGAGACGCTTTGCAAAGACGACGACAAGAAAGTTGGTATCTTCTGTTGTTAGCACGCACACAACGGCATTTGGGTGAGTGCGAGGAAGCTATCAATAACTTGGAATGGGCGAGGGTAGTTTGTGAGCTACAACATCAGCCATTACTTTACTTAGAGATTTTAGAGGAACTGCGATCGCTTTACTTTTTTGAGTGTCATAACTATACAGAAGCCTTTAAGCTGAAGCAAGAAAAAATTAAAATAGAACATCAGTATGGCTTTCGTGCCTTTATCGGAGCAAGTCAATTACAGCCACAACGCCCCAGAATTAACCCAGTACTAGAACCTCACAAAATACCGTTTATTCCTGAAGAAATTGCTCAAGAAATATCTGCTTCTGGACGGCAACAAGATGTCAATCGCTTCATTGAAAGAATTGCCCGTGCTGACTACAAACTCACAGTTATTTATGGACCATCTGGTGTAGGTAAAAGTTCAATTCTCAAAGCTGGTTTAGTTCCAGCACTCAAGGGAAAAGTTATCGGTGAACGCATTCCTATACCGATTGTTTTGTCTGTTTATACTGATTGGATAACAATCTTGAGCAGCAGTATCAACCAAGCGCTAGCATACACGGGAATATCGGTTAATATTGACTCTACACCCACCATTATACTAGAAAGAATTCGGTTAGCGTGTGAGCGCAATTATACGATAGTTATCATATTAGACCAGTTTGAAGAATTTTTCTTTGTTAGTAATCCTCCTACACAAAGAATAGAATTTTATAAATTTTTTAGTGAATGTTTAAACATTTTTTATGTAAAAATTATTCTTTCTTTACGAGAAGATTACTTACATCATTTATTAGAATTTGAACGTTTGAGTCAGAAAAATAGTACTGGCTTATATGATTTAGGAGTAATTAATAAAAATATTCTTGATAAGGATATTCGCTACTATTTAGGAAAATTCTCTAGCCGAGATGCCAAAGCCATAATTCACAGTCTTACTCAACGTTCACATTATGAACTAAGTGAGGAATTAATTAACCGATTAGTTCAGGATTTGACAGGAGAACTAGACGAAGTACATCCAATTGAATTACAAATAGTCGGTGCTCAACTACAAATAGAAAATATTACGACACTTGCAGAATATAAGCTTTGTGGTGGCTCGGCAAAATTGGTGGAACGCTGGTTAGGGGAAGTTATCAAAGACTGTGGTCAGGAGAACGAAGAGTTAAGTTGGAAATTATTATTTGAGTTAACAGATGAAAAGGGGACGCGACCGTTAAAAACCAAAGCTGATTTAGCGGCTGCATTAGTGAATAATTATGATATAGATACAATCTCAAGCTTTGACCAAGTTGGAGAACTGATTTTAGAAATCTTGGTGGGTTCAGGCTTGGTATTGCGAGTCAGAGAAGAGTTAGGCGATCGCTACCAGTTGGTTCACGATTATTTAGTTGAACCAATTCGCCAAAAGAACAACTATGGTATGCTCGCCGAATTAGAAAAAATCAAACTTGAAAAAACTAGAGCGGAAGCAGCCCAACAAGTTAGTCAAAAGCAACTCAATTTGGTATTGCAACGACGACTGCGGGAAGCACGGGTAGCAGGTGCAATCCTAGCAATTATGGGGGGAACAATAGCAGTGTTATGGTGGCAAGCCGACTTACAAAAAAGAGCAGCAGTCCGCCAAACTCTACGAGCTGAACGCAGTGAAACCAACTTGAAAATTAGTGGAATCACTGCTACTAGCGAAGCTTTGTTTACCTCTAATAAAGAATTTGATGCCCTATTAGAAAGTTTGCGGGCTTGGAGAAAACTTAAACAAGCAGATGGAGTTCAGCCAGATACCCGAATGCGGGTGATAACAGCCTTACAACAAGCAGTTTACGGGGTAACTGAGGTTAATCGCCTGGAAGGGCATACTGATGTTGTTTGGGGAGTAGCTTTCAGCCCAGATGGTCAGTTGCTAGCATCAGGCAGTAAAGATAAAACAGTGAAACTTTGGCGTCCTGACGGTACCTTACTCCAAACCATCAAAGGTCACACTAATGCTGTTAGTTGTGTAAGTTTCAGCCCTGATGGTCAAACCCTAGCGTCGGCCAGCCTCGATAAAACAGTACAGATTTGGCACAAAAACCCAGTTACAGGTGAATTTGACCTCAAGCCATATAAAACCCTGAAAGGACATGAAGATGGGGTTTATAGCGTTAATTTTAGTCCTGATGGCGAATTGTTAGCTACTGGTAGTGAGGATAAAACCGTAAAACTCTGGCGCAAAGACGGTAGCTTAGTAAAAATCCTGAGAGGACATCAAGGGTCAGTTAACTGGGTAAACTTCAGTCCTGATGGTCAATTCATTGCTTCGGCTAGCGACGATAAGACAGTGAAAATCTGGCAACGGGACGGTACTCTGATTACAACTTTGCAGGGACATCAAAAGCCTGTGAATATAGCTGTTTTCAGCCCTGACGGTAAATTCTTGGCATCAGCAGGTCGAGATAAGACAGTGAAACTTTGGCGGCGGGAAAGTAACAATACTAAAGACGGTTTTGATTTTCGTCTTTATAAAAATTTACAGCAGCATAAAAAGACAGTGTGGAGTTTGAGCTTTAGTTCCGATAGTCAAAAATTAGCTTCCGCAAGTCAAGACAATACTATAAACCTCTGGAGTATCACTGGAACTTTACTCAAAACTTTCAAAGGACACAGCGCTGCTGTTGTTGGCATCGCTTTCAGTGCAAATAATAAATCGCTAGCATCAGGAAGTTTCGACAAAAGTATAAAACTATGGAGTTTAGATGCTCCAAGACCGTCTATTCTTCAAGGGCATCAGAAGCGAGTTTTAAGCGTTACTTGGAGTCCCAACGGTCAGATGCTAGCTTCTGGTAGTAGCGATCGCACTGTAAAACTTTGGCAACGATACATCAGTAGTGGCGAGGTCAAAACCCGACTTTACAAAACTTTCGTGGGGCATACAAATGAAGTTACTAGTATCAGTTTTGACCCAAAAGGTGAAATGCTAGCTTCAGGAAGTTATGACAAAACTGTGAAACTTTGGCGGCTTGACGGTACTTTAATCACGACTCTCTACGGACATAGCGATAGTGTAATGAGCGTCAATTTTAGCCCTGATGGTCAGTTTTTGGCATCAGCTAGCAAAGATAAAACAGTGAAACTTTGGAATCGTCAGGGCAAGTTGCTCAAGACCTTAGTGGGGCATCAGGGTTGGGTAAATAGCGTCAATTTCAGCCATGATAGTCAGATTTTAGCCTCTGCCAGTGATGATCAAACTATTAAACTTTGGCAACGGGATGGTACTTTGCTCAAAACTTTCTCGCCCCACGACAGTTGGGTGATGGGTGTTAACTTTAGTCCCACTGACGATTTATTGGCTTCTGCTAGCTGGGATAACACCGTGAAACTGTGGCGACGAGATGGGACGTTGTTAAAAACGTTATTAAAGGGGTACAGTGATAGCGTTAATGCCGTGACTTTCAGCCCCAATGGTGAATTACTCGCCGCCGCCAGTTGGGATAGTACAGTGAAACTCTGGAGCCGTGATGGCAAATTAATTAAAAGTCTTAATGGACATCGCGCTGGGGTATTAAGTGTCAGTTTTAGCCCAGATGGTCAAACACTAGCATCAGCCAGTGCTGACGGGGAGATAATTCTGTGGAATTTAAATCTTGATGATCTGCTTGTTCGTGGTTGCGATTGGGTGGGCGATTATCTCAAGCACAACCGCAATCTTGAGGAGCGCGATCGCCTTCTTTGTGATGGCATAACCCGTACAAACCCTTTTTAATTACGAATTACGAATTAGGTTAGAAGCCTCAATGAGCAACCGCCCTTGGTTTAGCGGTTGATGAGGCGATCGAAGTTATTAATTCAGAGCTAGAAATAAATTTCGAGCTAATCAGCTGCATGAGCGATCGCTCTCCAAAACTTCATGGCTATTTTCTTCGGGAGCCTCTTGTGGCAAATTCGCTAAAAAGGCTTGTAGCCTCATGCGCTCAATATAAGGCCAGCCTCCCTCAGACTCAATATCTTTCAGCAGTGAGTAAAGTTGGCGGCGGTTAACAGGCAAACTCTCTTGAAAAACCCCATCCCGGATCTCTCGGTGTAACTGCTCTAATTGTCGCAGCAAAGCCAAAAGAGCTACAGTATCGCCTTCACAAGCTGTAGTAGCATCATACACTACAGTTGCGATCGCTTGCAGTTTACTAGACAACTTCTCTAATTCAATATTTTTGCGATCGTTCATCCCACCCTTTCCCTATAAATGAGGTCAACTCAAATTTACCGGAGATTTTTAATTTTCCCTAGTTTGTCAGTTGTCTCCCTGTTACTGCATTTCGTCATTTGCCCTAGTTAGGGGTGAATATAACTAGATTTGTATCTTTATCAAAAGCAATTGCGATCGCTCCAAAAAGAGCGTAGTAACCTTTAGCATAGGCTCTACAGAAGCTAGATCCGATCATAAGGAGACTTTCTTGGATTTTGATAACTTTGATTTTGAGTTAAAAAAAATCGTATGATCTGGCTGATTTACCCATCCAACAATGGGTTGTATGTAGTAGCGTCACATACATGATACAAAAAGACTTGGGCGACGCCGCTTTTGCCATCAGCAAAAGCAAGTGCGAAGCAGACACCCCTGTTCGCACTCTTCGAGGCAAGCATTTATGCTGCTCTGTGTGAGGCTTACTCATCCACTTGCCCAACTTTAACAAATGCCACCAACAGTAAAACTGCTGGTTTTTTGCTCCCCTAGTGACATACATCCAAAATGGATGCAGTGTGTTACTTAGTCTGGGGTTTACACCCCAAGCTCAAGAGAGCGACACGTTTAACTACGTTTAGCAACAGAAAAGTTTGAGCAACGGCTGACAACCTAGACACCCGAACACTTGCTTCAACTCTCTCAATCAGAGCAAAGCCGTGTCCGACCAAAAGTAGTTTCTCGCAGAGTAGCGGCTTCTCGTCAGAGATCAAAGCTTCGATGCAGTTTTACAACTTAGATATTAATTTTTGAGATTGAGGTTGACCATGAGGTATCGCGCTTTAATTGTTGCATTCTTGGCTTTGTGCCTGGGGCTAATAACTGCTTGTAGTGATGCTCCTGCTACTAGTAGTAGAGATGTACTCACTTACGATCAAATTCGCGGGACTGGCTTGGCTAACAAATGCCCCCAACTAACAGAAACACGCCGTGGCTCCATTCCCATTGATTCTAGCCAGTCCTATGCCATCAAAGAACTTTGCTTGGAACCAACTAGCTTCTTCATCAAAGAAGAACCTGCTAATAAACGCCAAGAAGCAGAATTTGTTGCTGGCAAATTGTTGACCAGATACACTTCCACCATTGACCAGGTGCAAGGTAATCTAAAAATCAACTCAGATAATAGCCTGACCTTTGTGGAAACTGATGGTCTTGACTTCCAAGCCATCACTGTGCAACTTCCTGGTGGTGAGCGAGTACCTTTCCTCTTCACTATCAAAAACTTGGTTGCTCAAACCCAACCCAGTTTGACCAGTATTAACACCTCTACGGACTTTGAGGGCACTTTCAAAGTTCCTTCCTATCGTGGTGCTGCCTTCCTAGATCCCAAAGGTCGTGGTGTCGTCAGTGGCTACGATAATGCCGTGGCTCTCCCCGCCCAAGCAGATGATGAAGAACTTACCCGCACTAACGTCAAGCGTGCTGAAAATCTTAATGGCAAGATTTCTTTACAAATCGCTAAAATAGATGGCTCTAGTGGTGAAATTGCTGGTACTTTCGAGAGCGAACAGCCATCTGATACAGATTTAGGTGCTGGCGAACCTAAAGAAGTCAAGATTCGCGGTCTATTTTATGGACGGGTTGAACCGACTCGTGGCTAAATCCTCGAAAGTAAGAAAACTGACTGGCACTCAGAACGATAATTCTGTAAGTATCAGACTTGATCGCAAAAGTTAATCTATCTACCCTCTTCAAAAAAGAGGGTAGATAGATTTTTTACAAAAATCGGGAAAAGTTAAATCTGAGCAAAATAGCCCTGGCAATTGGAAAAATTTTTATCCCTCAGTCTTATGGGTCGCTTGATTCACCCCTTTAACCTTTTCCCTTTTATTAAAACACTATAGACTTAAATACAAAAAAGGGTGAGATGCCCTTTTTTTTGGCATTGCGTAAATATACATAAGATTTTTTTAAATTATTAGTAATTTTTAATTATTGGATAAATTTTCGTTGAAAGAGTACGTAATTTCACTGTAAATCTAACTTTTGCTTATCAAACAAAAGCTCAACTACTGTTGTTTTGTTTCTCTAAATTAACTTCATCATTAATTAGTTCAAGTTAAGTACAATCTCGGTTTGATATTTAGTGATTAATTTTATATTTTATTCCTATGTGGTTCTAAAAAAGCTACAGACCATACCAAAGATAAATAACTAACTAAATAGCGATTTGCCCATTTAAATTTTGCTCGATTGTCAAGTAACCTATGGAGTTTTGATAGAAAATATTTATTATCTACCATAGCAAATGCTTAGGAAATATAGCGCAATATTTCCTTTAATATCTTGCGATCGCAGCTGAATTTAAAAAGCGAATAATTGATTCTTTATTTGCTCAATAAACCCGGTGCTATGCCTACCACAGTCACCAATGAACTAAAGCACGAAATTTGGCAGTTGTTGCGAGAATATCAGCAATCTCCGTCAGAAAATATCCGCAATCAACTGGTAAAACTCAATTTTGGACTTGTGAGAAAAGAAGCTCACTATTGGACAAATCAATGTCATGAAACCTACGATGATTTGCTCCAGGTTGGATGTTTGGGTTTAATCAGAGCTATTGAAAGATTTGAAATTTCCAAGGGACATGCCTTCAGTTCCTACGCTCTTCCCTATATTCGGGGTGAAATTCAACACTATCTCCGAGATAAAGGTGTCACCGTGCGAATTCCTCGGAGATGGTTAGCGCTCCAACAGCAAGCAATAGGAGTATCACGTTCTTGGCGTGAAAAACACAATCGTCAACCAACCGACTCGGAATTAGCAGCTGCACTGGAAATTTCTCCAAATGAATGGCAAGAAATTAAATTAGCATGGGTCAATCGCGCTCCTTTGAGTCTTGATGTGCCAATTCAAGATGGAGAAGAAGGTTCTACCTGCTTGGGAGAATTGGTTCCAGATCCTCACTATCGCAGCTTTCAACTGGCACAAGAAGATCAACTTCGCTTACAACAAGCATTGGTTCAGCTAGAAAAACGCACCCGCGATGTGTTGGAATGTGTGTTTTTGCAAGATTTGACCCAAAAACAAGTTGCAGAACATCTGGGCATCAGTGTAGTCACGGTTTCCCGTAGAGTCAAGAAAGGACTGGATTTGATGAAAGAGCTTATGGGTGTGGCAGAAGATTGACTGCAAACAAACACAAAACCGCAGTTATACTGCGTGGGCAGTGCTAAAAATCACCCTTGAAATTTAAAAAATTAGGTTATAAAGGGAACATACTTTGCCTTTGATCCAAATTTTAGGCATGTTGATTTCCAATTTTCAATTTTCCAATGGCTTTTGAGAAAGGCTCATGGGCATAACTTCAAAAATTACAATTGCAGCTATTCTAACTTTGGCGATCGCCGGATGTGCTTCTGAAGATACACAACAAGCCATCAATCCTGTGCCAATTCCCAAAATAGCAAAAAAGTCGCCACCAGCGGCTCAATCCTTTAAGAATCCAGTGATACCAGCCAAACAGGTTTCACAAGTTAATCTTGCATCTGTTAACTTGATTCAATCGACTAATGCTACAGAGCGGGCACGAGAACTTGTGATATCAAAAGATCGAAGCGATCCTTTTACACAACTTTTCGGGCAGACGGTTCTCGGAATGCCTAAAACATTTGGAAGACCTGTTCCCGTGTTGCCTAAGCTACCTACTGCATCACTAGCAGGACGAAAACTTCCAACACGCAGCATAGCTTTAAACAGACCTGTTACCGTATCGCCGAAGCTACCTACTGCATCACTAGCAGGACGAAAACTTCCAACACGTAGCATAGCTTTAAATCCAAAGAAAAATAACGTTTCTTCTATACCAAAAAAAGTCAATCCTACCTTGACTTCAGTGTTGCCTAAAGTTTTGCCTCAAGTTGTCCCCAACCCCACTTTAGTCTCTGTATTGCCACCGCCAGCACAGCCTGAATTGGCAAGGGCAGTAGTTGTGACTGGTGTAGTTCTAATTAGTAAGGAACCACAGGCAATTATCAAAGTACCCGATGAACCAACAAGTCGCTATGTACAGGCGGGACAGCGATTAGCAAATGGCGTACTGATTAAACGTATTGAAATGAATCAGGGCTACAACCCCATCGTGATTTTGGAACAATATGGTATTGAAGTTGCCAAAATGGTAGGGGAAGGGGCTGTCAAATCAACGTCGTCAGCTACATCTGCTACGGGCAATGCTATCTCAGTGACAACGCCCCCCCAAAATACCTTTAATGTGGGAGCTTCATAAAGATGGAGACTAAGGAAAAAGTTGAATTTGCTGGTTTGTCTTTAGCTGTTTATAGAGAAATAGCAGCTCATTTACGTCAAATCGAAGGGGTGGAAGTGGATTTAATTCCCCAGTCATCCCAACAGTTTGATTATAATCAAAGTCAAATTGCTGGCTTGAGCCTTTCGTGGACACCAAACTCTAACTTAGAAAGTTGGCAACGAGTTAACCAGATTTTGGCTTACTATCAAAATCGCTATATTAACCCTATTTGATTTTTTGATTTGTGAGAATTACAACCCGTAGAACCCCGACTTATTAAAGAAGTTGGGGTTCTTGTTGTTCACGAATCATTCTGAAGTTCATTCCACAGAGCAGCGATCGCAGTAAGGATTATTTCACACAGGTTCATAAAAATACTGTCTAACGGCCTCACAACACGCAGCAAGGTGAGGATTTCAAAAAGCAACGTTATGATAATTAATGCATTAATCGAGCTTGGGTCTAATAATAAATAAGTTGGCGCAAATAAACCTTTAGAGTACGGAGACGATTAATCGCCTCTCTACAGCAGTCAAAAACCATTGCTCTTGACTGTATATTTAAGTGCTGCGTCCAACCAAAATCAGCCGTTGTACAAATTTCCATAAGGATAATTGAAGTGACTAGGACTAATTCAGACTTTCTTTCCTCCAGCGATCCGGCGATCGCGGAGTTAATCAACGACGAACTACAGCGTCAGCAAGATCATTTGGAGTTGATTGCTAGTGAAAACTTTACCTCCGCCGCTGTACTGGCGGCTCAAGGTTCGGTACTGACAAATAAATATGCTGAGGGTTTACCTGGTAAACGCTACTATGGCGGTTGTGAGTTTATTGACAAAATCGAGCAACTAGCGATCGACCGCGCTAAACAGATATTTGGTGCAGCTCATGCGAATGTACAACCTCATTCTGGTGCACAAGCCAATTTTGCAGTATTTCTATCGCTGCTGGAACCTGGGGACAAATTTATGGGGATGGATTTGTCTCATGGGGGACATCTCACCCACGGTTCCCCTGTAAATTTCTCAGGTAAGTGGTTCCAAGTTAGCCACTATGGTGTTAGTCAACAAACAGAACAACTTGACTATGACCAAATTCGGGAGCTGGCGCTGAGGGAGCGTCCTAAGCTCTTGATTTGTGGTTATTCGGCTTATCCCCGTGTAATTGACTTTGAAAAGTTCCGTAGTATTGCTGATGAAATCGGCGCTTACTTACTTGCCGATATTGCTCACATTGCTGGTTTAGTTGCCACTGGTCTTCATCCCGATCCTATTCCTCACTGTCATGTAGTAACAACAACTACCCATAAGACTCTACGCGGCCCTAGAGGTGGTTTAATCTTGACTGGCGATGCAGAATTAGGTAAAAAGCTAGATAAATCTGTTTTTCCTGGCAGCCAAGGCGGGCCATTGGAACACGTTATTGCTGCTAAGGCAGTAGCTTTTGGAGAAGCCCTCAAGCCTGAATTTAAAACTTATTCTGCTCAAGTGATTGAAAATGCTCGTGCTTTGGCCGAACAATTGCAAAATCGTGGTCTAAAGTTAGTATCTAACGGCACTGACAATCATTTAATCTTAGTAGATTTACGTTCTGTGAGTCTAACTGGTAAGCAGGCAGATCAGTTAGTCAGTACTGTGAATATTACTGCTAACAAGAATACTATTCCCTTTGATCCGCAATCACCATTTGTTACCAGCGGTCTAAGGTTAGGTTCGCCAGCAATGACCACACGGGGCTTAGGAGTAGCAGAATTTACCGAGATTGCAAATATTATTAGCGATCGCCTGCTTTCTCCAGATTCCGAGGTAGTAACCCAAGATTGTCGGCAACGGGTAGCGGCATTGTGCGATCGCTTTCCCTTATATCCTCACTTAGAAATTCCTGTACCAGCCCTAGCATAATTGGGTATGGGGCATTGGGCATAGGGAAGAGACAAGGAAGACAAGGGAGAAGGGGGAGACAAGGAAAAAACTTGTTCAATAATTCTCCCTTGCCCCTTCATCTCCCCCTGCTCCCCCTACCTCCCCTGCTCCCTCATCCCCCACTCCCTACTTCCCTTCCCCAATCCAATGAGTGCAGAAATTATTTGTGTTGGTACTGAACTATTGCTAGGAGATATCCTCAACGGCAATGCTCAATTTTTGGCGCAACAATTAGCGCAACTAGGAATTCCCCACTACTATCAAACAGTGGTTGGGGATAATCCAGAACGCTTGAAGCAAGTTATAGAAATTGCTATTTCCAGAGCGCAAATTCTCATTTTCACTGGTGGACTCGGCCCCACACCAGACGATCTAACTTGCGAAACGATCGCCGATTTTTTTAAAGTCCCGTTGGTAGAACGTTCTGACATCATCGAAGACATAACCCAAAAATTCGCCCAACGTGGTCGGGTTATGTCACCAAGTAACCGCAAGCAGGCTTTAATTCCCCAGGGTGCAGAAATTCTACCCAACCCCACTGGAACAGCACCCAGCATCATTTGGCAACCTCGTCCTGAAATCACAATTTTTACCTTTCCCGGTGTTCCCAGTGAAATGCACGCGATGTGGGAAGAAACAGCTGTGCCATTTCTCAAAAGTCAAGGTTGGGGTAAAGAAATTATTTACAGCCGGAGTTTAAAGTTTTGGGGTATTGGTGAATCTGCTTTAGCGGAAAAAGTTGCTTCCTATTTGAAGTTGCCAAATCCCACAGTAGCCCCTTATGCAGGTAAGGGGGAAGTAAGATTGCGAGTCTCTGCTAAAGCAACTTCAGAAGCGGCCGCAGAAACCTTAATTGCGCCCATTGAAAAACAACTAAAAGAAATTGCCGGACTGGATTTTTACGGTGTCAACAATGATACTCTTGCTTCCGTGATCGGTCAATTGTTGCAGGCATCAAAAGAAACGCTTTCGGTGGCAGAATCTTGCACTGGTGGCGGTTTAGGGCAAATGTTGACTGAGATTTCTGGGAGTTCTGATTACTTTTGGGGTGGCGTAATTTCTTATGACAATTCGGTGAAGGTTAGGCTGCTGGGGGTTAACCCAGAAGATTTAGATAAATTTGGGGCGGTAAGTGCTATTGTTGCAGAGCAAATGGCTGTTGGAGTCAAAACCCGCCTTGCAACAACTTGGGGACTGAGTATCACTGGAATTGCTGGACCAACTGGAGGGACAGATACTAAGCCGGTGGGTTTAGTTTACGTTGGTTTAGCTGGGCCAAAGGATGAAGTGGCAAGTTTTGAGTATCAGTTTGGTACAGTGCGAGGTCGAGCTTTAATTCGTCATGTGAGTGCGAATGCAGCGTTGGATAATTTGCGGCGGAAGTTGTTGATGAGGTAAGTAACTTAAGAGTGCGCACTTTTTTAAAAGGCAAGTTAAATCAGAGCGATCGCTCTGTGTTCAGTCCAAGGTAACTTGTTTGACTGTGATACTCATCATTTCTCTATCCTCACTATTGGGTGCAACTTGTGGCTTGCTCCAAGCTGTTACTTCGGCAAAGCCGAGACGATACAGCCAATAAATAATGCTGTTAATACCTCGACGGGAGCCAATTAGGAGAATTTTGACCTGTTCACGGTTGCGAAAAGATGAGGAAGGGTTGTTAGTGTCTGGTGTGTCAAAGATAAATTCTTCAGCCATTGAACTAAACCTTATTTTGAGATGATGTACCTGATTGCGTACTAAAGTTTAGTCTACCTTATTGTACGCAATCAGGTACATTTACTTGCTTTGAATTCCCTGACAAAATCTAAGAAATGGGAAAAGCAGGCAAAGCGCTCAAGCAAGTATTAGAAACTTACGAAATCAGCCAGAATCAGCTAGCTGTCGCAATGGGTATAGCAAGGTCTAGTATTAACGGTTGGGTAAAGGAGACTAGATCACCAACATCTGATGCAATATTAGAAATCCGCAGGGGTCTACAGAAAATTAACTCAGAAGCTGCTGAAGAATTTATCAGACTTTACTTGAGTGAAGACGAGGCCTGAAGAGGCATGGGAAAGGCAGGTGAAGCACTCAAGCAGGTTTTGGCAACCTACGGCATTAGCCAGAACAAATTGGCGGTGACAATAGGTATCCGTCGGTGGGATGTTGACCGTTGGGTACACGGGTTAACTGACCCCACTGGCGAGACAATAGTCGAGATTGCTAAAGCGCTTAGAGGACTTAACTCAGATGCTGCTCTTGAATTTGTCAAGCTCTATCTGGGAGATATAGTTCATGGTAGGGAAGACCCACAGAATTTGGAGGAAGATTAGTAAATAGAGAAGTCAGACAAAATAGTTTAATCATACAGCTATGAGCAAAATTCCCATCCTGCAACCAAATCACTCATACACTTTCAGAAGCTATTTTGAGATGTCATTCGAGCCAGAAGATATACTGGCTGAATTTGGCTATTCTTTAAAACGTTCCTCTCTCAATCTACAAAAATCCAGCATTGAATTAGACAGACTCGCAAATCTAAAATCTAGGATTGAGGAGAGTTTGCCATATATTAGTTTGACTAGTGAGGCAGCCCGCAGAGAGTTACTAATTGCCCCAATTTTATTGGATGTTGTTCATTACACTCATGCCCAACTTAGAATTGAATATCCTTTAATTGTTACAGAACAATTAAAAGGTTCCCTTGATTATTATCTTCATGCAGACCATAAACTCTTGGTTGTGGAAGCTAAAAATGCTGATTTGGCAAGGGGCTTTACCCAGCTTGCTGTAGAACTGATTGCTATTGATACCTGGACTGACTCTCAAGAGCCAAATTTACAGGGGGCTGTTTCTACAGGGGATATTTGGCAATTTGCTCTATTGAATCGAGAAAGTAAACAAATAACTCAAGACCTGAATTTATATCGTGTTCCTGCTGACATAGAGGACTTACTTCGTATTTTGGTGGCGATACTAGGTGATTGAAAAAGATGGCGATGTATGATGACAAGTTGCTTTGCGTCTAAGCGCTTTTGATTTTGTGATTATAAAGTGTATAAATGTCGAAAAAACGGAAATTGCTAGAGAAAGTTCTTTCTGGTTCTAAGAATATTCAATTTAATGAACTGGTGATTTTGGTTGAGGCGTTTGGATTTTATTTATCACGGGTTAATAGCAGTCACCACATATTTACTCATCCAGATATTTCTGAGCTTGTTAATCTGCAAAATCAAAAGGGCGAAGCTGTTCCTTATCAAGTCCGTCAATTTGTGATTTTGGTTGAAGAATATGCACTCACTTTGGAGGATGAAGGATGAAAAACTATCACATTAATATCTTCTACAGTCAAGAAGATGAGGGCTATATTGCTGATATTCCTGATTTGAAATACTGTTCAGCGTTTGGTTCAACAGAAGAAGAAGCACTTCATGAAGTTTTGAAAGCGAAAGAAGCATGGTTAGATGCTGCGAAAAAGGAGGGAAAACTAATTCCTGAACCGAGATATCGTCCTGGAATTTATCAGATAGCCTCATGATTAGCAGAGAGGCTTTAATTATTTCACCTTGAGATTTATATATTTCAACAGCTTTATGGCAATCTTTTAATGCTGCTTGTATGTCTCCTAAAGAAAAATGGGTAGACCTTTTAAAGTTGTAATATTTAATACATTCTTTCATAAACCATCAGCTATCCTATGCCTACCCATCAGCACAATTAATCACGGGATCGCTTGCTGTATTCTTCACGATTTGTTACAAAAGTACAAAGAACTTCTAGAGACCCAAAACCACATGTTCGGCGGACTTACTGGTTTACAAGATCCTAAAGGCACAGATTGGGGAGAGCGGATGCTCAACACGGTCGCCAGCCAAACGATTCGCCACCTGTTTAGCATGAGCGAGTCAGTAGAAGTCTTTGTGCGCTGCTATCCCTCCAGCAAGCTCTTGCAAGGCAGCATTGATAGCTTCAAAATGAGCGGTCGTGGCTTGGTAATTCGGAAAGATTTCGCGGTAGAGGAGATGTCATTTGAAACGGATGCGGTTGCCATTGACTTCGGCTCGGTTTTAAGTGGCAAACTCAGTCTGAAGCAACCCACTCAAGCGATCGCTCAAGTCATATTATCAGAAGCAGGCATAAACCAAGCCTTTAATGCAGAACTGGTGAAAAAGCGCCTGCTTAACCTCACCCTACCATCACTGACAGCATTATCTGGCGGTGAACCAGTCTCCTTTACAGATGTTCAGGTACAGCTATTACCTGAAAATCGCTTACAGCTTGTAGCAAAAGCAGATTTAAACAATGGCGAACTTGTACCCCTGAGCATGATCCTAACTATAGGCATTGAAAGGCGGCGGCGAGTTTCTTTCAAAGATCCAAAAATCGAACTTGACCAAGTACCAGAAGCACAACGCGAAATCTCGCAAACCTTGAGCGTGGCGCTAGCAGAAATTTTAGATAATATGGTTGATCTCGATCGTTTTGACCTTGATGGAGTGAAAATGCGGCTCAACCGATTAGAAACTGAAGGTCAAAAACTTATTTTCAGTGGATATGCTGAAATTGAACGTATTCCAAATAGCGCTTAATGCAATATTACACGCAAATAATCAAAGTAAAGTGAAACTTTAAACAAATTAAACTACCGCCTAGATGATTCTAGACGGTAGTTTAATTTTTAGGTTTTGAAGGGAGTTAGGAGTTATTAATTACTAGGTTGTAATTAATTTTTATTATCATTCTTAACTCCTGTACAGACGCGATTAATCGCGTCTCTACTTTTTATCTTCCCACACCTACATATTGGAATCCAGCGCGTATCATTGCTTCGGGGTCGAGGAAGTTACGACCGTCGATGATAACGGGGTGGGCCATCAATTTTGCCATCTTTACATAGTCGAGAGTGCTGAACTGCTGCCATTCGGTGACAAGTACTAAGGCATCACAGCCGTCAGCGAGTCTTTCGGCATCGGTTTCTACTAGCACGCCAGAAAGCCCATGACGTAGACCTGTTTGGGAAACAATGGGGTCATAGGCTTTTACTTTGGCTCCCAGTCGGTTTAGCTGCTCAATTAGGTTGAGTGCTGGGGCGTCACGCAAATCGTCGGTATCGGGCTTGAAGGTCAGTCCGAGTAGTCCGACTGTTTTGCCTTTAAGAATTTTCAGAACTTGTTGGAGTTTTTCCAAAGCAATCAATCGCTGGCGTTCGTTGACACTGACAGCAGATTTCAGTAGCTGGGCTTCATAACCATAGTCATCAGCGGTGTGAATCAGTGCGGAGACATCTTTGGGGAAACAAGAACCACCCCAACCAATACCAGCTTGTAAAAACTTGTTACCAATGCGAGAATCTAGACCGATACCTCTGGCTACTTGAGTAACATCAGCACCGACGCGATCGCAAATATTAGCAACTTCGTTAATAAAACTAATCTTAGTGGCTAAAAAGGCATTAGCGGCGTATTTAATCATCTCCGCCGAACTAAGGTCTGTTGCCAAAATTGGCACAGGAGGTAGAGATTGATCGGCAGCGAACTTGCGTTCTACAATTGGGGCATACAGTTGTTGCATCAATGCTACTGCTCTTTGACTATTGCCCCCTAATACAATGCGATCGGGGTTGAAGGTGTCGTAAACTGCTGAACCTTCTCGCAAAAACTCTGGATTGCTGACTACATCAAATTCGGCTGCAAACTCAGATAATTTATCATCACTCGGCACTCCACCTGCGGGTATGAGTGTTTTCTGCCGCTCTGCAACACCATCCAGAATAAGCATCCGCACCCAGTCACCTGAGCCAATGGGTACTGTAGATTTATTTACTATGACTTTATAACCACCGTTGAGATTTTCCCCAATCCCACGGGCTACAGCTTCAACATAACGAGTATCACTTTCACCAGTGGGTAAAGGTGGCGTTCCCACAGCAATAAACAGAATTTCTCCATGAGAAACTCCAGCAGCAAGATCGCTAGTAAAATGAATCTTCTCTGCTTGAATGGCTGACTGCATAATTTCTGAGAGTCCCGGCTCAAAAATTGGAGACTGCCCAGACTTCATTAACTTAACTTTTTCTTCGTTGTTGTCTACGCAAATTACATCATGCCCAATATGAGCCAAGCAAGCACCTGTAACTAAACCAACGTAACCAGTACCAATAACGCAAACACGCATTTATTTAACTCCTCACTTTTTTGGGGTTAATTTTCAAAAAGAAGTTCTCAATTTTACACTTACACACTTAAGAAAACTCAGTAACTAACATAGACTAGCTACCAATCGGATTAGCCTGGATGAAAATTTAGAGCGACGTTAGAGGCCACTCAGCTGGTTGAATTATTGGCATCGCTTTGAATGCGATCGCGAAAATCTTCTATTGTTAGTTTTAAACCCTCTTGCAGAGGAATGGTAGGTTCCCAATTTAACCAAGTTTTTGCCTTTGTGATATCAGGCTGGCGACGTCGAGGATCGTCCGAAGGTAGTGCCTCGAACTTAATCTGCGCGTCTGGATTGATCATATTTTGCACAGTTTGTGCCAATTGTAAAATAGTGTATTCACCAGGATTACCCAGGTTGACTGGGCCAATGTAGTCGCTATTCATTAGGCGGATGAATCCTTCTACCAAATCAGAAACGTAGCAGAAACTACGAGTTTGCGAACCATCACCGTACACAGTTAAAGGATTACCCTGCAAGGCTTGAACTATAAAGTTGCTCACTACCCGACCATCATTTTCTAACATTCTCGGCCCGTAGGTGTTGAATATCCGAACAACTCGAATATCAACTTTATTTTGCCTGTAGTAATCAAATGCTAGAGTCTCAGCAATTCTTTTACCTTCGTCGTAGCATGAACGTATTCCAATGGGATTGACGCTACCTCTATACTCTTCAGTTTGGGGATGAACTTCTGGATCTCCGTATACTTCACTAGTGGAAGCTAAGAAAAACCTCGCTCTCACACGTTTAGCTAGCCCCAACATATTCAGTGTTCCCATCACGTTAGTTTTAACGGTTTTAACTGGGTTGTACTGGTAATGTACTGGTGAAGCCGGACAAGCTAAATGATAAATTTGATCGACTTCTAACCGAATTGGTTCGGTAATATCGTGGCGGATCAATTCAAAGTACGGATGGCCTAACCATTTTAGAATGTTGCGTTTATGACCAGTGTAAAAATTATCCAAGCATATTAATTCATGCCCAGCAGTCATTAGTCGGTCGATGAGATGGGAACCAATAAACCCAGCACCGCCCGTAACCAAAATTCTCATAGTTTCCCAGTTACTTACAAATATTTTCAGTAGCTATTGCACTTACTTTTAGATTACCCACCTTGGGTACAAAAATACAAAATAAAAAAAAAATAATAAGGCTCAATCAAAAAGTATTGTTGAACTTACTTATTTTTTTACAGTTGTAGTTTTGTTATATTTTTACCTGTTTTCTTAAGAATTCAATTAGCAAAATAACAAAAATTGTTTAAAAATTGTTTATTGTTTAGCCGAACTTTATCAAATCTTCAAACATATAAAGTATTTTTACGGTTATTAAGGTTTTAGCTGGATACAACAAGTTAGTCGAGATCGTGGTGACACTCGTCCTACAAATACATGCAAATAATACAGATGTATATCCCTACAGCCAATTCATTTATTGCTAAGATTTTTGGAAATGTGATACCTCCGGTAGACTACGCTAACGCAGCCCAAGTCCACTTACTTGAACTGTATTCTGCCTTACATCATACAGCAGATGTAATGCTGCTAACCGTGGTAGACATAATTAAATTTGTGGTTTGAGTGCGTTGCGGTTCTCCAAGCATGATAATTGAGCAGGTGAGTTGTCTGGCTAACTGGGTTGTGACATCGCTAATGGCTAACCCTCCAGGACTGGTACGATTACGTATAAAAGGTAAAACTACTAAATCATATAATCTTGCTGCCTGCAAAATTGCTTGGGCAACATTTTCGTGAGCCATGATTTGAATTTCTGGGGCATTGGCCAAAGCCAATTTAGATACTAATAGGGAGAGATGCGATCGCCTCCAAGCAATTTTACTCGAACTAGTGCGGCGATCGCACACATTCAGCACAGTAATGTGGCTCTGATTTGCCTCGGCTAGGATCTGGGCAAATTGTACAGGTTGTAATATCGGTGCTGTTAAGTTTTCTATTGGTACTAAGATCCGCTGAATTTTTTTCGGTGATTCTACTAGACGTGTCACTGCTACTGGACAATGGGATGCCCAAAGCACACCATCAATCACATTCCCAAATAAACGCGCTCGTAACCCAGTCCGTTTACCCCAACCCATAACAATTAAATTAGCCTTTTGTTCGCGAGCCGCTCTGCTAATTCCTTGAGCAAAGGCATCATCAATTCGCAGCACTGGTTCTGCAGCTACACCCAAGGCTCGACTTTGTGTCGTGGCTTTATTCAATAACCACTCACTCCGTTGTAGAGACGCTTCTAACTGGGGCGCATCCATGTGAGCAGCAGCAGTAGCGATCGCCAGGGGTATAATTTTGCCCTGAGACTGACGCGCTAATAACGCCGCCATTTCTATCAAATACTGCTGGGTCTGAGGATTATATACAGGCACGACTATAGTAAAAGCACTGTTTGTTTCTGATGGGTTCTTTTCAGGTAGAGGTGGTACTGGATGTTCGGCTGGCGGGGAATTCAAACCAACAGCTATTCGACTGGTCATCAACGGCCCCAAGGTTGATGTGACAAGCATTACAGCAATGACGCTATGTAATACTTCTAGTGGCAGCAACCCAGCCCGATATCCCACTAACGTTGCTGCTAACGTTGTAGCAACTTGGGGAAGTGAGAGCGACCACATCGTTAGAATTTCTTGCCACTTATAGTGGTAAACCAGTTTTGTCAACAAAGCTGCGATCAATTTACTGACAATCAAACCAACTACGATCAACAGCGTTAACTTGAGCGTGTTCAGATTGTTCACAAAGGCGGGTAGATCGATCAATAAGCCAAGGTCAACAAAGAAAATGGGAATGAACAGCACACTGCCAATAAATACCACCTTTTCTTTGACTGGCCCTTCACCCACAGCTTCATTCACCGCCAAACCCGCTAAAAAAGCGCCAACAATTTTTTCTACTCCAATCAATTGAGCGCCCATAGCTGCTAGAAACACAGAAAGCAACACAAACAAAAACTTGTTTCCTTCATCGTCTCCAGACCGCTTGAAAAATTCTTTGCCTGCCCAATCAAAGCCTGTAACAACAGCAACAGAGTAAATAGTTAACCAACCCGACAAGGTGAGTAGTTTAGCAAAGCTGAATACTCCGGCATGAGAGACAGCAACACAAACAGCTAATATCAGTACTGCGCCAATGTTTGTAAAAATCGTAGCTCCAATGGTGACAGTAACAGCTTCGTTGTTTACCACTCCCAAACGGCTGATTATAGGGTATGCCAAAAGGGTATAGGAAGCGAATAAAGAGCCAATTAAGATTGAAGTATTCCACCCATAGCCTAAAATCAGCCCTACTAAGCTTCCCAGGACTAGGGGTACGCTGAAAGTCAAGCTAGCAAACCCAAAAGCACGACTTTTTTTCCGGCGAAACTGTTCTAGATCAATTTCTAGTCCGGCGACAAACAGCAAATAGATTAACCCAATGTCTGATAGTAGGTTAATCATTGGTGAATCAGACTGAAAAAGATTCCAACCTGAAGGCCCAAGTACTAGCCCTGAGAAAACCAAACCCACTAATCCTGGTAATCTTAGCCGCTCAAACATGATGGGTATAACTAAGATGAGCACCAGCAAAATAGCAAAGGGAACAATTGGTTCTTTGCCAAGAACTTGGGAAGTTGGTTCCAGAACAAGAACTTGTGATATTAGTTCCATATATAGGAATTGAAGGGGCTATGGTAAAACAGCGATTACCTTGGGGGCGATCGCCCGATCAATATGACTAAATAGAGAAGCCACCTGACGAAAAATCAAAAATCTGAATTTACACTAACTAGGTAATTATTTAAGAATTAACTACCTACGGGTGGATTTGACTCAAAATAAACCGTAAGCGATCATAGTCATCTTTAAGTAAAACACTTAAGCTACGTCCAGCTTTAATTAGCCATTCTCGGTCAGCTTTGCGTAACTGGTATACATCTCGAATGGCAGCTGCGGTTAAAGACTCTATCGGCGCACCATTTATACAAAGGAGTGTCCGTAAAAAATCTAGTTCTTCAGTAAATTTAATGATAGCTTCTGGTTCACATCGATAAACAGCTTGATGAATTTGCGGGGGACGGGGTGGAAGATACTGATATACTCTTTGGTTATAACTTTGATTTTGCGAAGATAGTTCAAATCCGACGATCGCAGCGCGGAATTCTGTGCGGAGCATGGCAAATATTTGGGGTTGTTCTTCCCGTAAGTCTTGCAAGGACAACCCTAACGCTCTTGCCCTGTGTACAGAATCTATGGGCATAGTTGTGGCATAATACACTACAGCATAAATTTGATTGCCAGATTCTTCATCTACAGAACAAACCCAACTACCAAAGGGTGGCATTGAGGGAAAGCTTAAATCTTCCGGCTCTAAACACTGAGCTAAAAATTCTGTACTGGTAGTTTCAATTACCTCTGCAATATGATTGGGATGGCGATCGCCAGTGGCAAACTGTGGTAGGGGGAGGCGCATAGTAATTTAGTCATTGGTCATTGGTCATTAGTCATTAGTTTTTGCCAAATGACAACGGACAAATGACTAATGACTAATTTTATTTGGCTTTTTTACGTCCGGCGGTGGTTTCTACGAGTTCCAATTCGCTCAGGCGAAAGGTAACTAATTTATCCCAGTTACCACCTTCAAATAATACGGCTACTTTGCCATCAGTAAGTCGTTGCACGAGTCCTTCGTAGCGATAATACGTATCTGCGGGATTTTTGACGCGAACAGTTGCTCCAGGCAGAATCATGTTTTTAGCCTCGCTTGTTTCCTTTTAATAGCTTAATACTTGTTAATAGTCATTTGTCATTAGTCATTGGTCATTAGCAAAGGACAAAGGACAAAGGACAAATGACCAATGACCAACCAGAAATGACGAATCAATAATACTTCTGTCTTTGGCGAAAATTTGCTACTGATTCTACTATTCCCAAGGAAATGAAGTTGGTCAGCATCGCAGAACGCCCATAACTCATCCAAGGTAGGGGAATTCCTGCCACAGGCGCTAAACCTACAGTCATGCCAACGTTCACAATCACCTGAAACACAATCATCGACAAAACGCCAATAGCCAACAAGGAACCAAAGTTATCTTTGGCGGTTTGGGCAATATGTAGTAGACGGAAGCAAATTAAGCAGAAAACAAATAGCACTACCAAACAACCAACAAAACCAAATTCTTCTCCCACTGCTGAGAAAATAAAGTCTGTATGCTGTTCGGGTACGAAATTCAGTTGCGTCATTGGCCCCTTGAACAGACCCCATCCCCATATCTCACCAGCACCAATAGCAATGCGAGATTGGATCAAGTGATATCCAGCACCTAATGGATCGTGATCGGGATTCATGAATACAGTTAGTCGGTCTTTTTGATACTCTTTCAAAACATGGTTCCAGGCGAAGACTCCTAATTCGCCACCCAGTATATTGAGAGTCCACGCACCGATAGCACCTAAACCAAATCGACGCCAGGGAAGAGTTTGCCAGCCCACAATAGCCATTGCAACTGACCAAATTAGTCCTAATGGGCCAAAAGATAGTTCTTTGAATAAAACTATTGGCTCTGTTAAAGGCCAAGATATACTAAACAAAATGGCGGCAACCACTGGAGAAATCATCAGAATTAACCAGCCTGGGTTAGCATTTGCCCAGTAAAGCATTCCTAAGACGATCGCACCAAATACCATTGATGTTGCTAAATCTGGCTGTAAAAATACTAATCCCCAAGGTATAGCGGTGATTGCCAGAACCCGGAAAACACCTTCGAGGCTAGAAGCAGTCCGCCTGTGTAACAAGGCTGCTAAGGTAACGATCATGCCGACTTTGGCAAATTCTGAGGGTTGCACATTAAAGCCGGCGATACTAATCCACCGCTGCGCCCCTTTAGCGCTAGTACCAGCAATCATCACCGCGATTAAACTGAAGTTCGTCAGCGTGTATGTTACCCAGTGCCACTGCATCAAGAGCTCGTAACGGATGCGAGATAAAAACAGGGCTATAAGCACGCCGATACCCGCTACCATCCAGTGCCACCACCAGTCAGTTACTGGCTGCTTCAGTTCCGTACTGAGAATCATCAGGCCGCCAAAGATACTGACAGCAATCGGCAAACAAAAAAGTAACCAATCTATATGCTGCCAGGGCTTAACCCAAGACTTCCAGCGAATTTTGGGGAGCGATCGTTTTAACAACATTGTGCCAGTTTAGACTTTAGCTTTAATTGTTGGGAATTGGGAATTGGGAATTAGTCAATATTCAATAGTTATTCTTCCCTAACTTCCCTAATCCCTAACACCCAGTCCCTAGTATTCCCAAGCTATAGCCCAGGAAGTAGATAGAAATTAAAATTTATAATTATGTCAGGGCAGCAACTGATACTTTACCAGCAATGGTAAGAGCGATCGCTGTTAATGCTTTTGCTGAAGCCGAATCTGGATCGCCAACAACTATTGGCACACCGCTGTCACCACCAACTCGTGTGGAAATCTCTAGCGGTACACACCCCAACAGTGGCACTCCCAATTCAGCAGCTGTTTTGGAGCCACCACCGGAACCAAAGATGTCATATTGCTTATCTGGTTGATCAGGGGGGATAAAATAGCTCATATTTTCCACGATCCCCAATACCGGAACATTCATCTGCTGGAACATCCGCAATCCCTTGCGAGAATCTAACAGAGCTACGTTTTGCGGTGTGGTGACAATTACTGCCCCTGCCATCGGCACTGCTTGGGTTAAAGTTAACTGAGCATCTCCGGTTCCCGGTGGCATATCTACAATCAGATAATCCAGTTCTCCCCATTCAACTTGATAGAGAAACTGGCGAATTACGCCATTGAGCATAGGCCCCCGCCAAATTACTGGTTGATCTCGGTCAATCAAAAAGCCCATTGAAACTAATTTCACGCCGTGATTAAAAGCAGGTTCCAGGATGTCACCTGTTTCACTGGAACGCACAGTAATTTGAGCATCAGACAAACCCAGCATGGTGGGGTCATTGGGGCCATAAATATCAGCATCTAGCAAGCCGACTTTCGCCCCAGTTTGGGCTAGAGCCACTGCTACATTCACTGCCACCGTACTTTTACCAACGCCACCTTTGCCGCTGGAAACAGCAATGATATTTTTGACTCCAGAAATGCCAGTGCGGTCAGGTAAACTTTTTTGTTGCGGTGTTTCTGCCGTCACTTCTATGCTGACATCTGTAACGCCTGGGAGTTTTTTGACAGCTTTCTGACAGTCTTCGACAATAAATTCACGTAAAGGACAGGCAGGAGTGGTTAACACTAAAGTAAAACTAACCTTACCACCGTCAATTTTTACGTTGCGAATCATATTCAGTTCTACCAGACTTTTGCGGAGTTCTGGGTCTTCTACTGGTCGCAAAACTTCTAAGACAGAGAGGGAATCGAGGACATCGTACATAAAAATTCAAAATTCAAAATGAATAAATACACTTGTGGGGAACATCTTAGCTATTAACTGGATGCCTTCTTAAGTAAGGTCAGCTTAGTGTTATCACTGTCACTGCCGTGATAAAACTTAGCAAATTGCATTATTACCTAATAGAATCTTAACTTTCTTTGGGCATTGGGCATTGGTTGTTCTCCTTGTTCCCCTTGTCCCCTTGTCTCCCCCAGTCCCCAGTCCCCAGTACCTAAAAATCAAAACAACTGTCATTAAGAGATTTTTTCTTACCAGATACTGCTGGTAATGCCGTCTTTTCTACTGCCTCGACTAAAGACCGTGCAACTCTGTCTGCATAAGGACGGGATAAAGACCAAATCACGGGCGATAACCAACCCCGTAAAGTTACAGAATAAGATAAACAAGTACCACAAACCGTTGACTCTACCTGGTAAGTTACCCGTTCCTCTATTCCAGGAATCGCCATCACTCGGATACTCAGCATCTCTCTGGGATTGACGCGTTCCACAAAAATTCTGATGGGAATCGGCGAAAAGCGTGTTACAGCTTGAAAAATTAATCCTGGTTTGGGTACTAATCCGTGGGGAACATTAGTACTCTTAAGTTGTGGATGCCAGGAAACATCTGTTAAATCAACCACTTTTTGCCACAGTTCATCTACAGAAGCAGAACTAATCTCTCGATACGTCCACACCAGAGAAGCACAAAACCGACGACGTTTGCGGCGGATGAATTTGGATAACCAACCTTGCATTTTCCTAATCCTCCTCCCTAGATACTTTCTGGGAACTCTGGTATGGTGTGCAACTACGCTCAACTGCTAAATTAAAACTTTCTCAAAAATACCCTAAACATAGCAAGCCTTGATTCAGTACAAACCTAACAGCCGACATCAGCAATATGGCAAAAAATTTCTGAGTAGACCAGTCAAATCTTTGATACCTCAAGCTTAAGACTAAAATTGAGTCTTTATACCAGAATATTCCAATTAAGAATTTCAAAAAAAACTAATTCAATACACAAGCCTATATGCATTTGAGGCTAAATAAATATAGAAGAATATAATATCTATATAGATAAACTATTAAAAAGTTGAACAGCAATTTTGAGCATCAAATGAGCATTATGTTAAACAGCAGTAAAACTCCCACTGGGAAGGCAAAGAAAGGTCAGGTAACGGTACGTCCTGACTCAAGGTCAATTAAAGCTTGCTTCCCTCGCAATTACTTTGCAGACAGTAAACAGGTAAAACTAAGGACTGGCATTAATCCAGATGACTGGAAGGCTACGGCATCAAAGCTAGAGCATAGATTACAGCTAGAACTAGAAGAGGGTAAGCTTGATGACGGTTATGGAAACTTTAACCTGGGTCGTTATCAAGAGATTCTTGAGGAATATGGGTTAAGAGCAAAGCTGAGATTAGTGAGGAGTGTTGAAACCTCAGACGACCAGCTACCACCCAAGCCTGAAATGTCCTTGATGGAAGTGTGGGATATGTATTGCGAGTACAGAAAATCAGGATTAAGAGAAAGTTTTTATGAAAACACTTATCAAGGACAATTTAAAAACTACCTTAAGTCAGCAATTGAAGCTACTAAATCAGAAGATGCTTTAAAAATTAGGAATTGGTTAATTGAAAACAGGAACCATTTAACTGTCAAGGATATCTTATCTAATCTCTCAAAAGCGTATCGAATAGCAATAAAAAATAAGCTGCTAACTCATAACCCTTATGAGGGATTAGCAAAAGAAATAGTAACTAAAGGTGCTAAGGGCAAAACCCAAGATGAAGTAGAGAATGATAATGATGTACTTGACCAGTCAAAAGCTTATACTTGGGAAGACGCAGGAATAATAGTTGATTATGTTGAAAATAAATATCCTTACTGGCTGAATTTTTTAAAATTTAAATTCCTCACTGGATGTAGAACAGGTGAGGCAATAGCTTTTATGTGGTGCGATATTGAGTGGGATAAAGAGAGAGTTTTAATTCGTAGAACTTATGACAGGATAACTAAAAAGTTCTATCCGCTAAAAAACGATAGCAGCTACGAGGGGGAAGAAATCAGGAAATTTCCTATGCCTAAAGATGGTAAATTATGGAGTTTATTAAAATCAATCAACCCAGGTCAAGCTAACGCCAATGTTTTTAAAAGTAAAACTGGAAAAGTAATTAACAAAGATGTTTTTGGTAACGCCTGGAGGGGACAAAAGACTACAAAATTCCAATGTAAAGGTATCATTCCTGCACTAATCGAACAAGGCAAACTCACCAAATATTTATCGCCTTACAACACACGTCACACCTTTATCACTCACGCTGTTTTTGATTTAGGAATTGACGAGAAAGTAGTAGCTAAATGGTGTGGTCATCAGATAGATATATCAAACAAACACTATCAAGATGTAGCAATATTTGCTGAGACAATTAATCCTGAAGTACCGATGAGTCAACAAGTGCAGCAACAGTCAGAGATTGAAATATTGAAGCAACAAATTGAGGATATGAAAAAGTTACTCCAGGATAAGGATAAATAAACCCTTATTGCCTGAATTTCTTCAACTACTACTCAAAGTAATAATAAATCCTCTAGAAATAAGCATTCTAGAGGGTATTTTTTTTATGTGCGATCTTTTAGGTTTTACTATGTCTAAAATTACTCTAATATAAGTATTACTCCAAGTAAATCAGCAACACATACACATTAAAAAAGCACTCCTCACTGGAGTGCCGTAAAGTTATGCGGTCGTGAACTGATTACCTAGCGAGTAGCGATATTGTCTCCTCTAGTTTCATTTTCGCCATATACCGGGCGGCGTTGCATAAATGCGGGATGAATCAGCTAAATACAGGTATTTCTCTATACTT
>NZ_JABXKF010000176.1 GCF_017115165.1 Nostoc sp. LPT
TTCTCGCTGTGCTTGAGTCTCAAGCTCTTAAATACTAATTAGATAGTCAGGGGGTTTAAGCCATTATCGGCGTTTAGCGAAGGAATGCCGCTATCCGGTTTTAGCAGAACTTTTTTCCAGTTTTTTACAATCTGAATCCCGTCATCACGCCACAGGAACCACCTTGTTTAATGAAATTCCAGTTTCAGCATTCAGTCAAACAACAATTCTCGATGTATTGGCACAGTTTTTGTTTATGGTACAAGTGGGGCCGCAAAGCGTATTAGCAGCAGTGGAACAAGTGAAAGGACATCTGACGCGATCGCAAAAAATCCAAATTTTAGAAGAACTAGATACAGAGACTCATAGCGGAATGCGATTACAAATATTGCGATCGCTCATGGGGATAAAATCAGCCCAGTCTATCCTGCAAACCTTAGAAGAACGCGGAGCCTTTAAACCACTCCCCGCCCATCAATGTGTGTAAGAAATATCAATCTTATCTCTGCGTGAAATAAAAACGAATATGGAAAAAACTATTCATCGCAAATTACAAATTAACCACACCCGCAACAAACAGCAAGACCATACTGCTTTAATGGATGAAGCAGTTAGCAATTTTCGCTATGAAGATTGTCAAAGCGAGTATTGGAACCCAGAGGAATTTTCCCTACTATATGGTACACCTTTATGGGAACAGTCCAGCCAACATCAGCGTATAATTTTGAACCAACTTTACTGGGTAGCTTACTACTCACAAATTGTTTCTGCTGAAATTGCAACTATCTTTTTCAATCAAACCAGTGCAGCCGGACTTTACGCTCAAGAGGATTTTCGCTTAATCTGCGATACATTAGATTTGGAATTTTCTCAAGAGCGATCGCACATTAACGCCTTTCGCACAATTGCCAAACAGGTTGAGCAAGCGTTGTTTGGGGAACTTATCTTTACTTACCCCATGCGCGGCCCGTTTACGGAAACAATGGTTTATGCTGACACCAATGCCTTAAAAAGTTGGTGGAAAAAAATTCAACTTCAATACTTTGGGCTGATTTCTGCGAATAATACTTTTTTAGCTTGTCAGTATTTCACAGTCCGGGGAGTGCGAACACTAAATGGCAAGTTAGTACAGCACAAACTCAGCAATTATTATCAAAAACATCCCCATCCTGAAGTTGCTCCCATTCCTGCTAAAGTCTCTTATTATCACTTTTTGGATGAAAGTTTTCACTTCAACAGTTCGACAATTATATCTCACGATGTTGTCACTTGCCTTAAGCCACCGACTGCTTTTGAGCGACTGGTTGCTAATTTAGGATTGCTGGGATGTCAGCACGATCATTTTCATTTTTCTGCTGCCATAAACGGTATTTTCTGGTACGATCCGGCGCTGTATGGCAAGATTTATCGGGTGTTGCGATCGCCTATTTTTGAGATGAGTGATAGAGATGCTAAAGAAATGATGCGGCGTTGTTTTACGGAGGAGTCGGAAGGATTGCAGTGCAGTTTTTTAACTCATCAAGAGGCGATGAAATCTTATCAAGTGTATGTTGAGAAACTCGATTATCTTTGGCAACGTAATCGGGATATGTCACTGATGGCTACTAATTCAATTTCTCGATATTTGGCGACTCAACAAAGGGGTTTTCAAGGTTTTGAACAGCGAGATGATTTGTTTTTAGCTCACGCAGAGACGCAGAGGCGCAAAGAAGAATGGGAGAGTGTTGTTTAGGTAAAATTGTTGTGGATTATGGCTGACTACTGTAAAATATCGTTTCCGGGAAGTGATTTTGTTACTATCACTCTGGAATGTCATCAAAATTTGTCTGAACATCTCACGATTCAGAATTCACCTGTTTTGTTTGGTTGTCGGACTGGTATTTGTGGCACTTGTTTAGTTGAGGTTATTGGTGATATTCCTCCTCCTCAACCTGATGAACAGGAAATGCTGGAGACATTAGCAGCTAATCATCCTCATGCGCGGTTAGCTTGTCAGGTTGATGTTACAGAGAATGTTGAAATTCGTAAGAGAAGTAAAGGGTAAGATTGAGTTATTCACCGAAAGAGAGCCATGTAATTCGTGTGAGTATGTCATTAAGCAGTTTAGGCAAACTTTCCTGAATATTCAGTTAAATATATATCACGGAAACATTGCGTAAAGGAATCGGTATAAATGTCAATTCGCAATTTACCCGAACCACTTCAGCTTATTTTTAACGAGAATCAGCTTTCACCATGTTCAGATTTGGAAATAATTCAATTTGAACGACAAAAGCGTATGTTTCATTTTGTTAAAAGTCATGATACGTTTAGTGACTTTCTAGCAGTGGAAATAGACCTTTATTTCAAGTCTTCAATGTCTCTATTCAGTTAGATATTTACAGTATCAAATTAACAATCAGCTTTTCTCCTACCCAATATCGCACTTGTCAGTTTTATGAAATTTTGGCTTTAGTAGAATTAAACTAACCTAATTCCTACGATATGATTGTTATCAGACTTGCTCATCAGCTTGTGGATCAATGTTTGTAATCTTAATTCTACTTCTATCTTCTGAACAAATTTCAGGTTGTTGTTGACAAACCGTTTTCACTAAATCAAAATAGTCCTCAGAACAAAAGACAAATCGATTACTGTTGTATATTTGTAATCTATTGTAATGTTCAACATCTTCTAGAGTAAGTGGTAAAAGTTTGTTGTCTTGATTAGTGAATTTATGAAAGTGTTGTTTTTCCCGCATAATCAAAACAGCTTTATTATTGATAGGAAAAGCAATTTCAATCCCCTGAGAAGCAATACCACTAGAAGATAGATAAGGATGTCGAACAACTGGATGATCTGAGGTAAATAAAGGTTGTCCTGTGTCATTTACTCCGATTATCCAAATGTGGCTGTTGAAGATTTGTGCAGCTTGTTTATAATAATCAAGGATAAACTTGGCATGTATGACAGCCAAGCCGTCATCGTACATTGAAGATACAATAGATGTACATTCATCAAAAAGAAGAGATTCTATTCTAGAAACTAATTCTTTATCAAGATCAACGGAAGCTAATTCCTCAAACTGTTTAATTTGCTCAAGAATTGTGTCTTCTAAAATATGGTTTGTCAGAGGCTCTGTTACTTGACGCATCTCGACTATAAATTTGCGAAACTCTTTTGTTCTGAGAAATTGAATAGCAACTACGCAAGCTAAGTCTTGCCTTTGATCTTCCGTTAAAACGTTTATTGAGTAAATTATTGTTGACTGATTAGGAGTGAGTCTTAAGCGATAAATTCCATCTATCTTTTTTTGAAGATGTTGGAATAATCTACTTTGTTTCGTTTCCAAGCCTGAAAATATTTCCTCAATAATCTGTATATTTTTTGGTTGCGTTGCACTTTGAGAAAAATCGTAGAAGGCTCGTTCACTTGCAATGTTTTTTACATGGGTTGGAAAACTGCGTTGATTAGGCTTGTCGAAGACAAAAATTTGAGACCTATCAGGGCTAAAGTTTTTCAGATATGACTGAGGGACGTAGTGCTGATTGATAACTTTCGGCATTTTATTCATAAAAAATAGATTTGAGTACAATTGCAGCTACATCACTATAATTAATGAAAACTTTTTCCGCTATATGCTTCCCTCGAAACTCCCCACCATGCAATTTGCAGATTTCTGGTATATTGTCGCACTCAGCGAACAGTTACAACCTAATAAGGTATTACCACGAACCGTTTTAGGAGAATGGTTAGCGATATTTCGTGGTGAAGATGGACAACCCGTAGCTTTGCGCGATCGCTGTTTACACCGCAATAGCCGTCTATCAGTAGGTAAAGTTTGTGACGGTGCTTTACAATGTCCCTATCATGGTTGGGTATATGACGGGGTTGGGAATGTTATTGCTGTTCCAGCTGAAGGAAATGACTTCAAACCTTCCTCACAGCGTCGAGCCAAGTGTTACGCTACCAAAGAACAAGATGGCTATGTTTATGTGCGGTTAGCTGATACCCCAAGTGTTGATCTTGAACCCTTTTCTATGCCTCACTACGGACAAACAGGATGGGAGACGGTGCGGGTAATTAACCGTTTTGCTAACAATGTTACTAATTGTGCGGAGAACTTTATTGATATTCCCCATACGGCTTTTGTTCATCCTGGTGTTTTCCGTACTTCCCGTCAACAAAAGTTAGAGATGACTGTTGAACGCTGGAATGGTTCGGTTTTGGTGGAGTATCGCAACGAAAACAGTAATTTAGGATGGTACAGCCGTTTTCTCAATTTGCAGGGTGCAGAGATTAAACATAGCGATCACTTTTATATGCCAAATATTACCTCTGTGGAATATAAAATGGCACGAAACCGCCATTTGTTCATTACCAGTCAATCTATTCCAGAAACTGATAATTCCACTCTGGTTTACACCGACGTCACCTACAACTATGGTATCTGGAATAAATTAGCACGTCCTTTTGTGCGGTGGACTGCTCAACACATTATCCGCCAAGACGTGGAAATTTTGGGTATTCAGGGGGAAGCGATCGCTAAATACGGGACACAATTTTATAATACGCCTGCGGACACAATTCATATATTTGTAGAGTCAATTATGACAGCTATATCTCGTGGAGAAGATCCGCGTTTATTGCCAAATCAATCAGTAAAAGTTACATTTTGGGTTTAAGAATAATTCGTAATTAATCAACAATATCATGTCCTGATAATTAGTTATGATTCCCACAGTCATTGCACGCCACCCCTTCAGACGGTTCAGTTAAGGAAATTTATCTGTTAAGGCAGGCAGGAGGGGCAGGGGGAGAGTTAACAATTCAAAATTCAAAATTCAAAATTCAAACATTTTAGACATTTTCAGACGGAGATTTAACGACTGAAACTGATACTACGTATAGACGTAGGGGTCTTAAACCCTTTAATTTACGATAAAAAGCTTAACTGAACGGTATTGCCCCTTAATATCATGTCCGCATAATTTAGTTATGATTCCCACAGTCTTGCACCCCACCGCTTAATCCCCTCCCCGCTTGCGGGGCTACGGTGTACACACAAGAGAAAAACCCTCCAGATGATTGAAATATCCAAAAATCTGAAGAGTTGGTGTTTGATTTTCGCAATTTTGGTAAATTTTATTCTTTCCAAGCGAAACTAACTACTTGTTTCCAATTTGAAAATATTCGCTGTCACTCCCAGACTTTCTTCAAAAAGTGACTCGCGACCCCAGCGTTGTACTTGCTGACTCAGCAATGCTTCCGCCTTTTGTTCTGAAAGTGAAGTCACCTGTTGAAACAGACCAGCAGATTGAGCGCCGCCGTGAGTTTCCATGCGCATACAACCACCAGTTTCCGAGCAAATTACTGTACCACAGTCTGCCTTCGGATTGGTCGAACTCAGGCGCAAAGCAATCAAGTCACCAGCAATTTCACCCACATCAGCAAGAGGAACACCCGCTAATTCAGCTTCTACTTGCCGTTGGTCTTGGGCAATAAAGTTAATACGAGTGATATCATAATCTCCGGTTTCCTTTTGATAGGAAACTGGCTGCCATGCTAGACGACTTGCCAGCCAACCCAAAAATAATAATGCTTGTGCAGGGTTGCCTTTTTCGTAATCAATAGTTACTCGGTCAACTTCCCTAAGGGCAGCCCGACGGTGAGGTGAGTCGTACGCTTCAGCTGTCAACTCCTGCCATGATGCAAGGCGACGCCAGTTTAAATCAGCTAGGGGAACACCACTTTCCACCAATTCTTGTAGACGGAGTAAGTCACTTTCTGGCTCGTTAAAGCGGCAAGAATCCACAATAACATTGTTAGATACTGCTGCCAGCCGCTTGAATAGATTGTTATTGGGGTCTGGTGTTGCTTTCCACCAAAGAAACTTTGGTAAGCCGCCAATCAACAATGCTGGAATCATGCCCCCTATGCGTTCCAAGGCAGCAGCAGTTCCACTGAGAGTTATATACTCGCAGCAAATTAGTGTTCTTGACGATTGCTTTTGGATGGGGCAATAGGCAGAAACTTGAGCCTTGACCCCTTTATCTTCGCCAGTAATGGGAAACAGTGCAATAATGCGGCAGGGGTTGCGGAGGGCGATTTCATCGGCAATTCTGGGGCTTGGAGCATTTAAACTGGGAAGATCAACAGAACCATTATCCCCCGCAGCTCCGTTTCCTTGACGTTTGATGAATTCTTCTCTCAAGATAGCCAGGGTTTCAGGTGTTGCTATTCCAGTCTCTGGCAGTGCATATTTTATTTGCACTTGCCGCAGTGCAGCTTTCATCTGAGGCCCTAAAATCCCGTCAAGCGGACCGTTGTAAAATCCCAAAGTGGCCAAAAGATACTGGGTTTCTTCCGGTTCGTAAACCACTAAGGTAAATGTAGTGGCCCGAGTAGCAGCAGGAAGGCCACCGTTTTCGCCAGTAATGCCGTAGCTTTGCCAAATTTGATTCAGTTCCGCATCTAATTCGTCAAGTGAAATATCTTTTGGTGCCTGAAGTGAAAAAATTGTAGAAGCTTGGGGAGCCATAGGAAATTTTGGATTTTGGATTTTGGATTTTGGATTTTGTCATTTGTCATTTGTCATTTGTTTTTACTAGTGACTAATGAACGCCACTTGCTTCAACGGGGGGAACCCCCGCAACGCAGTGGCTCCTAATGACAAATGACTAATATTTACAGTCTGCGCCAGCGACGGCCATCCTGGTTAATTAAGAATTCTGCTTCTGCTGGTTCCCAAGTACCGGCTTCGTACTGGGGAATAGTAGTTGGGTCGGCGGGTGCATCCCAAACAGAAAGGGCTGGTGTTACTACTTGCCAAGCTGCTTCTACTTCGTCCGCCCTTGTGAACAATGTTTGATCGCCCATCATACAATCAAGAAATAGGCGATCGTAGGCATCGGATGTTGCTTGGATGCCAAAGGAACCATAACTAAAGTCCATGTCAACGGAACGGGTACGAAATTCTGCCCCCGGCATTTTGACATCAAAACGCACGGAAATTCCTTCATTTGGCTGAATCCGCATCGTCAAAATGTTGGCGTTTGTCTGTTGGGCGGCAGATTGAAACATCCGAGACGGAACTTCGCGGAAGTGGATGGAAATCTCACTGACTTTTTTCGGCATCCGCTTACCAGTACGCAGGTAGAAGGGAACACCTTGCCAGCGCCAATTGTCTACCAAAAACTTCATCGCTACATAGGTGGGCGTTGTCGAGTTGGTATTAACGCCTGGTTCTGCCCGATACCCTGGCACTGCTTGACCCTTCATCCAGCCAGCACTGTACTGACCACGCACTGCTGAACGTGATAGATTCTGCACATCCGCTAAACGAGTAGCTTGGAGTGCCTTCACTTTTTCTGTGCGGATGCTGTCGGCATCCATAGCGTTGGGTGCTTCCATAGCCGTTAGGCAGTAAAGTTGCATTAAGTGGTTTTGCAACATATCCCTTAATGCGCCGACGCTTTCATAGTAACCAGCCCGGTCTTCCACGCCTACGGTTTCTGCCACGGTAATTTGCACGTGGTCAACAAATTGACGATTCCACAACGGCTCAAAAATCGCATTGGCAAAGCGAAACACCAGCAAATTCTGGACTGTTTCTTTACCCAAGTAGTGGTCAATGCGGTAAACTTGGTTTTCTTTACAAAATTTCTGTACCACTTGGTTAAGACTCTGGGCAGAAGCCAAGTCGCGACCAAAGGGTTTTTCAATTACTAGACGATGTTTGTAGGGATCTTCTAGCATCCCGGCGCTTCCTAGCTGCTTAATCGCTTCAGGAAAGAATGAGGGGGCAACCGAGAGGTAAAACATTCGATTCCCTCGTGTGCCCCGTTTTTCGTCTAATTCACTCAATAAGTTTTTTAGTTTCTGGTAGCCTTCGGGGTTGTCTATATCCCCAGGACTGTAGAACAGACCTTGAGAGAAGTCTTGCCAGAGTTCTCCTAAATCGACATCAGCATGTGCTTCTTCCATGCCCTTTTGCATTTGTTCACGGAAGTACTCGTGGCTCCATTCTCTACGTGCTACACCGACAATGGTTGTTTCTGGTGGAATACGCCGTTCTCGCCGCAATTTGTAAAGTGCTGGCACTAGTTTGCGCCAAGTGAGATCGCCAGAAGCGCCAAAAATGACTATAATCTGGGGTTCGGGCATCCCTTGTTGTTGCAGACCAACGCGCAAGGGATTTTCTAGCAGACTAACCATAACAATTTTGGATTTTAGATTTTGGATTTTGGATTTTGAGATTGGGTATGGGGGATGGGGGATGGGGCATGAGTTATTTTCCTTGTCCCCCTTGTCCCCTTATCCCCAATACCCAGTCCCTACACTGGTGACAATACCTTGATCTTTTCTTCTAAAGAGTTCATCAAGGACTGGAAGGGCTGGATAAACTTGTCAATACCATCGGCTAACAGTTCATCCATTACGGTATCGAGATCGATGTTGATGTCGGGATCTTTGAGGTTTTCGATCAGCGTGTAAGCATTTTCTACATCCGTTTCTAAGCGATCGCCTACGTTACAATGATCGGCACAAGCTTTAATCGTCGCTGGTGGTACGGTGTTGACGGTATCACGGCCAACCAACTCTTCGATATACATTACGTCTCTGTAGTTGGGGTCTTTGGTGCTAGTGCTGGCCCAAAGTAGCCGCTGTACTGTGGCCCCTTTTTCTACCAAGGCTTTCCAACGATCGCTCTCGATAATTTTCTTGTATTCTTGGTACGCAATCTTAGCGTTAGCGATCGCTACTTTCCCTTTAACAGCCAAGAGCTTTGCTTCTACAGCAATATCATCGACGCCTTTTTTCAACTTAGCATCAATCTTGCCGTCAATGTTGCTATCAATCCGGCTGAGGAAGAAGCTAGCGACTGAAGCAATTTTACTGATGTCCTTACCTTCAGCTACCCGTTTTTCTAAGCCCCGAATATAAGCCCAAGCTGTGTTGATGTAGCTTTCTACACAAAACAGCAGCGTAACATTAACATTTATCCCTTCGGCTATTACCTGCTCCACTGCTGGCAAACCAGGTTCTGTACCAGGAATTTTAATCATCAAATTTTCCCGACCAACTTCTTGGAAATAGCGTCGGGCTTCGCTTATTGTTGCTTCAGTATCATGGGCAATGGTTGGTGGTACTTCAATACTCACATAACCATCTAGTCTATTCGAGGCTTCATAAACAGGGCGTAAAATATCACAAGCATTACGGATATCTGCAAAAACCAGGGATTCGTAAATTTTGTATATCGGTAGGCCAGCCCGAACTCCGGCTTCGATATCACCATCATAAATAGCGTTACCTGCGATCGCTTTTTCAAAGATGGCTGGGTTAGAAGTAATCCCAGAGATCCCTTGATTTTCCACCTGGTCTTTGAGTTCACCTGATTGAATAATGTCACGGGTCAAATTATCCATCCAGATACTTTGACCGTATTGGTTAATTTCTAGTAGATGATTGGTAGACATAGCTCTAATTTGTTTCACTCCTGTATAGTGATGTTTCTAAATAAGTTGGCAAAATCCATCAAAATTTGATGCTTACTTTGAATTGTGGCGTTGCCAATCACTTATTGCATCGGCCAGCTGAGATAATCTTTAATACATCTTCAAGAAGTGCTATTCTGCATTCCCAATCCTAAATCACCATGATTAACTTTTAATTAATGCCAGATGCTAGACGCATCCTCGATCCTTTTATTACCGTCTTCTAGTGCAGCATGGCAAAAATAACTATCCAGATGAAAAAGTTTAAAAAGCTTTATTTTGCTCCTGCATTGTGCCTTTTTACACTCATAAAGGTCAGCAGAAATAAACTTACCATTTCATTACAGCCAGAAAGCCGAAAATTAAAGCATGAGTGACTTTTGAACGCCAGTTGCTTCAAGTCGGGGAACCCGCCCAACGCACTGGCTCCTTTTGACTTTTGCCTTGCGGCACTAGTGTCCGTTTTGAATAAAAGACTCCACCTTTGCGACATCCTCTTTGCTACCAATAATTAAAGGCGTACGCTGATGCAATTTTTTTGGCACCACATCCAAGATATTTACCAGTCCTGTAGTAGCACGTCCACCAGCTTGCTCAATTAAAAAGGCCAGAGGAGCCGTTTCATAAAGTAAGCGCAATTTTCCTTCTGGGTTTTGAATTGTACCTGGGTAAAGAAACACGCCGCCTTGAACTAAAATTCTATGGATGTCGCTTACCATTGCGCCGCTATAACGAGCGCTGTAGCCTTCTGTGCGATGAACGTAACGAATGTATTCTCGAATCGATTCTTCCCACTGCCAGAAGTTACCCTCGTTCACGCTGTAAACAGAACCGTGCTTAGGAATGCGGATATTCTCTTCTGTGAGAATAAACTCTCCTAAGCTGGGATCAAGGACAAAGGAATGAACGCCCTTACCTATAGTATAAACCAACATTGTGCAGGGCCCATACAGGATGTATCCGGCAGCGAGTTGCTTGCGTCCGTTGGTGAGCAGGTCAGTTGCCTTACCATCGCTATCAGTTCCTTCTTGCTGGCGAATGGCGAAAATGGAACCTAAGCTGAGATTATTATCAGTGTTGGATGAGCCATCAATTGGGTCATACAGTAGGGTATAGCGGCCAATCGGGCAATTTTCCGGGATGTAGTAGGGATTTTCCATTTCCTCAGACGCGAGGCGACAGACTAAGCCGCTTTGCTTAAACACGGAGATAAATACATCATTGGCATAAACATCCATCTTTTTGACAGATTCGCCTTGGACATTCACTTCCCCAGTAAATCCCAGAACGCCTTCCATTAAACCAGCGCGACTCATGCGACGAGCAACCAGTTTCCCAGCCAGGGCGATGCGATTCATTAGCGCACTTAAATCCTGTGCATCTGGCGAAAAACTCTGAAGTTGTTGGAGGACATGACGGGATAAGGTTGTACAGTCACGATCTAAAGCTCTGTCTGTAACATCGTAGGTAGATAAGTCTAAAGATTCTGGCGCTTTAGCCATTTTTATGTTCTCCGCAGCCACTAGCTGTTAATTGGGTTTTAGTCATCTATAGCAACTTATAGTTGCTGCTTCTATCTTAGAAAGGTAATTTGATAACTTAGATGCGACTTTAGATAAACTAAAGAAATGAATCTTTTGTGACCCCTGCAACCAGAGCCTAGTACCGCAAGGCGGAAGTCAAAAGGAGCCAGTGCGCCCTTGCGGTTAAGAGACTTGTACCCCTTCTCCTTCGGAGACGCTAGCGCGAACGGGGAAGCAAGCTACGCGCAGCGTCTCTCCTGGGGAGAAGCAACTGGCTCTCAAAAATCAAAAGTTAAAAAGCTTTCATTTTGGGCTTTCTGCCTGTAATGAAATCGTAGGTTTATTTCTGCCGCGTTGTACTAGTTACTTTGACTTAACACGACTTTCTCAAGAGGACGGGTATGCCTACACATCCTATCAACAAACTAAAATCCCCACATTTGCGGCAGGGACTATAGGTTTACTCTGAAACATTAATACGAAACTACTATCAGATTTGCTTAAGGCAATCAATCTCCGTGGCTAACTAAGTACAATTTTGCGTAAAAGCGTAGCGTTTTTAATGCAAGGTAATGCATTAACATTGTATCGGGATGCAATGGCATTGCAGAGGGACGTATTGGCATTGCAGAGGGACGCATTAACATTGTATTGGGATGCAATGGCATTGCAGGGGCACGCATTGGCATTGCAGAGGGACGCATTAACATTGTATTGGGATGCAATGGCATTGCAGGGGCACGCATTGGCATTGCAGAGGGACGCATTAACATTGTATTGGGATGCAATGGCATTGCAGGGGCACGCATTGGCATTGCAAGGTATTGCCAAATTTAATTCGTTACAAATTAATGAAATGCTGTACTAAGATACTTTTGGTTGCTGCCATAGAATGAGTTTTAATTCAGAGCAGTAGTAAGCTTGATCGCTAATTTGGTGTTCGTGGTCAGCTATCCAATCATAAATTTGTGTAGCTTTTGCTAATGCCACTTTTTCTGAACGATAAAGCTGAGGAGTAGGACAGTAGGCTTGGCCATTGATGTGTATAGCTGCAATCTGCCAATAATCGCTCTCTGGGACAACTTCTAAAAACCCGTTACTGTAAGGCTGGATTATTCCTATATTCATCTACAACCATCAAACTTTCTAAGATTGGTCACAATAAAGCCGATCCAACCAATTCTTCTGAGTCAAAGCTGGAATCACCAGGGAATGCAGTCGCAACCCCTGCTAATGATTTTGGGTTCGTAGTCAATGGAAATCTGAATTATTGGTCACTTTTTTGGCTTGATTCCGTTATTGGCAGCAACAATAGCATAAGGGACTGGTCGGCGCGGGTGCATTGTGATTGCCCAAACTCAGAGTGTAGCTGCATAGATAATAATCTGTAGAGCGAATTGTTAACTCTCAGTACTCACTCGAAATAACTGAACAAAAGGAGTAAATTTATCATGTCCCGTCTGCTAAGAGTGTTCCGGCAGCGATTCTTGCGGAGTATCGCTTTTACAATACTCTTAACTTTGATTAGTAGTTTAATACTTCCTGGGGCTACTTGGGCGGCTTCTAGCTTGGGAGTTGATAATGGTCATCTTAGTTCTTGCCTGGCTTCAAACAACTGTGTTGTCAGTCAAAACGCAGATGAAAAACACGCCATCGACCCGATTCGTTATCATGTAGACCGCAATGCAGCTAGAGAAATCTTACTAAAAGTTCTCAGCGTTGTTCCCCGTACAGAAATTGTAGAACAAACAGATAATTACATCCACGCTCTTTCTAAAAGCCGCATCTTCAAATTTGTTGATGATGTAGAATTTTATTTACCTGCTAATGAGTCAGTAATTCATCTGCGATCGGCATCTCGCGTGGGAGAGTCGGATCTCGGTGTCAACCGCAGGCGAAGCGAGCAAATTCGTCTGGCTCTACGCGATTTAAACATCTGATGCCGCTACTTGTTCTCATTTAACTGATAGAGATGCGATGGTAATACCATTTAAAAATTTATACTTAGTGGAAAAATGTCAGACTATCTGCAATGATTGTGCTTTCCATACCTTAGTAGAAGAAGCGATAATGTGCATTCACCCTGACGAATCTGGGGTTAATTGTTCTACCGTCATTTTCTGCAATTCATTTGAGCCAGCACTCATAATTGACAGTCCTTGCGTGACATACGGCAATGATGAAAAATAACGTCAAAAGTGTAGGCGCAACAACTAAGCCTTTGGTATTTCAGCTTACGTTTTACGTTGCTATTTAATAAGTTAGGGACTTCCAAGAAATAAATTATCCAAATAACAATGGCAACATACCCTATTCTTAAATTTCTATATCAAAGAGCCATAACATGACTGTACAAAGGTTCACTCCGTTCATGCTGCCGTTGCTGTTCTGCAGAAAGTGATCGCAACTCAAAAAGACGGACAATCGCCGTTTCCAATCCTTCATTTACCTGACTCTACATTCACAAGGAACAAATCATGACAAATTCTGATGCTAAAGTTTGGTTGATTACAGGTAGCTCTAGTGGCTTTGGTCGATCGCTAGTTGAGGCTGTTCTCAAAGGAGGCGATCGCGTCGTCGCCACGGCTCGAAAACCCGAACAACTGGATGATCTCGCTCAACAATACCCAAAGACAATTCATCCGGTTCGTCTAGATGTGACGAATCTACAAGACGTTCAAGCTGCGGTCGAGTCGGCATTGGATCAGTACGATCGCATTGATGTCCTAGTTAACAATGCAGGTTATCCTGCAATGGGCGCAATTGAAGAATTGAGCGACGACGACATTAGACGGCAATTTGAAACGAATTTCTTTGGTGCATTGAGCATGATTCGTGCCGTGCTACCGACCATGCGGGAGCAACGCAGTGGTCACATTCTCAATATTTCCTCTTTTGCTGGTGTGGCTTCTTTGAGTGGACTTGGGATCTATAGTGCAACCAAGTTTGCGCTCGAAGGAGCTTCGGAAGCGTTGGCACAGGAAGTCAAGCCCTTAGGCATCAAAGTGACGCTGATCGAACCGGGAGCATTTCGGACGAATGGTGCTGGTTCATCAATGGTCACGCCAAAGCATCCGATCACAGACTATGCCGAGACCAGCGGCAAGATGATCGATGTCATGCGGTCATCGCATGGCAACCAACCCGGCGATCCAGCAAAAGCTGCTGCCGCGATGATTCAAGTGGTTGAAAGCGACGATCCACCCATGCGATTGGCGCTTGGCGAAGATTCAGCGAATGGGATTGTGCAAAAGCTCGACGCGATGAAAGCTGAACTCGAAGCTTGGAAACCCCTTTCGATTAGCACTGCATTTGAATGAAACAGTAGCCGCAACTTAAAGCTTGAGAGAATCGCTGTGCGAAGCTGCTCATAGACTGATCATCGCGTTGCACCCGATTCCGTTACTGATACCACACCTGAGAAGCACCCAAATGGGTAAGAGGAAAGCTCGATCATGCTTCGTATGATTGAACCAAGACGCACTTCACGATTCCCAGTCAAGGTCTGAAGTCGCTTCTGTGTTTCTGCTCTCGCTCTTGAACCTCTATCCTCTCCCCAGTTGATCCTCCTGTCAAAATTTGAATTTGGAATTGCTGCAGTTTTGGGACATTTTTTTATTTGGAAGTCCCTTATGGTAATATAAAAGGTCTTGGGCGATTAGCACAGGGGTAGCGCACATCCTTCACACGGATGGGGTCACTGGTTCAAATCCAGTATCGCCCACTTATACACAGTAAAGTTTTCAGCTAACTAGCTTCAGTTTATTAAATACGCTTCCCACAGTAAGATGCGCTTATAGGGGAAAAAGAATGGACGCTGCAATGTCGCACTAGAAACTAGCAGATTCGTAATTTATAAAGCCCTATTTTCTGATGTAAACAACAAAAAACGATATCGTCAGAAATTGCGGGTTGAAATTTGCTTAAGATACGCCATGAGGTGCGTAAGCATAGCCCGTTGTAGAAATCTTACCAATTCCCAATGCCCTATGACCAACTACTTTCGCTCCAATGTTGATGTAATGGCTAGCTATGTTCCTGGTGAGCAGCCTCAACGCGGTACACAAATTATTAAACTTAATAGTAATGAAAACCCCTATCCTCCTTCTCCTGCGGCATTAGCTGTGCTACAGAATATTGATGGTGAATGGTTGCGGCGGTATCCAGAACCTTTCGGGGGGGAGTTTCGGCAAGCTGCAAGTAAAGTTTTAGAAGTTCCTAGTGATTGGATAATTGTCGGAAATGGCAGTGACGAATTGTTGAGTGTGGTGATTCGAGCCTGTGCTGAACCTGGGAAGAAGGTAGTTTATCCAATGCCTACTTATGTGCTATATCGCACATTAACAGAAATGCAAGCGGCGGAAATTATTGAGATTCCCTACAGCAAAGATTACAGTTTACCTTTGGAAGAATTAGTTGCTGCCAATGGGGCTGTGACATTTATCGCGTCGCCCAATAGTCCATCGGGGCATCTGGTAGCAACAAATGATTTACGAAAATTAGCCAGCCAGTTATCTGGAGTTTTAGCGATCGATGAAGCATACATAGATTTTACCGAAGAGAATGCATTAGCTTTGGTTAAAGAATACGAAAACGTCATTGTGATTCGGACACTATCTAAGGGGTATTCGTTGGCAGGATTACGATTGGGCTTTGGGGTGGCGAATCCCAAACTGTTGCAGGGATTATTTAAGGTTAAAGATAGCTATAACATTGATGCGATCGCTTGTGCAATTGGCACGGCTGCTATCACTGACCAAGCTTATAAAAATGCTTGTGTAGCCAAGATTAAAGCATCACGGACTAAGTTAGCTACAGAATTGAAACAATTAGGTTTTCATATCTGGGATTCTCAAGCTAACTTTTTGCTGGCACAGCCAAGAGAAGGAAACGCAGAATATCTCTATCAAAAACTGAAGGAACGGGGAATTTTAATCCGCTATTTCAAGCAGCCCGGACTAGATGATAAATTACGGATCACTGTTGGGACTGATGAGCAAAATCAGACTTTAATAGAGGCACTAACTACAAACCTTTAATTATTCATACCCACCAAAACAGTGCTGAGTGCTGAGTAACGAGTGCTGAGTAAAAAGTAAAATTAATTGCACTCAGTATATAGGATAGTCGCGCCCCTCTCTTTGAAAGTTCTGTTCGCTAGTTTTAACTATAAGGTTATACTCAGCACTCAGCACTCAGCACTCAGCACTCAGCACTACTGAATTAACTTACAGCACTTGAAAACTAAAGTTAAGACTTGCCCAATTATTCACATCCAAGCTATGTGAATCGGCTGCTGTGCCGTTCATATCTGTTTTGAAGGCACTAGCGTTATGTAAATCTTGTAGCAAGGCTTGTACAACATCTAAGGAGTTCAACAATGGGCCAATTGGGCCTTCTTCGGCTGTGGAATACTTGGCAGCGTTCAAGGCGGCGAGAGTTCCGTTAAAAGGGGCAGTACTAAAAATCAGTTGGTGTTCGCACTCAGAAGCTGGCCCTGAAATCACCCATTCGGAAGCAGTATTAGTTTGGGGTAGGGTGAGGGTTTCACCTGGAGAGATGACGATTTGTTTAAGGACAGGCTTGATGTCCGCAGTGTTTGGTTCTTGGGGGGTTTCCCAAGAATAGAAGGCGATCGCTGTATGATTATTGTTTAATCCCAGCAAGATTAAATATACTGGGCGATCGCTCTGGTTTTCTACCCGATATTGCATCTGACTACCGATAGGGACAATCGGAGTAGGGAGTGATTTTTGAATCGAAGTTTCTGTTTTGAAAGTTCGTACTGTTTCGCGCTGCATGATCACGCGAGGCGATATGTTGTTAATTATTTCTAAGGTTGTCTTGAGAGCCAAGCGGGAAGAACCTTGATTTTCTGTCAGTCGCCATAACTTGGCTGCTAACAAGGTTGATAATTTTGGTGCTAACTTTTGCACTGTTAATTTTACTGCTTCTCCTGCTTCCCCCGTGGCATTGGAAATTAGTTCGCCACTAAGAGAAAATAGACCATAGCGACTAGGTGTTTGCTGTAGTTTGGCAAATAAATAATCAGCTGGTTTTTCTCCTACAACTACGGTGGAGACATGGGGAAATGCAGCAAAGGCACTTGTAGCGTCTACGCGCTCAATTCTTTCCAATCCAGTATCTAAAGCAATTATTAAATGAATCTTTCGGGCTAAAACCCGGACTGCTTCTTGGACAAGTTGCCCAATTTGTAGGGATACACCTTCAATTTGGGAAATTTGCGCTTTTGCTGTTAACCCAGTCCGCGAGCGCAATACTAATTCTTCTGTTGTTGTTGCTAAGGTGAATCGAGAATTAACTTCGTAGTATAGCAGCACTTGTGGCGGTAATCCTGCTAACCACAGATGGACTGTTTTGCCGTCTTCTTCAATTGCTGTCACTGCGCCTTCTGCACCAATAATACCGTCTGGCGGTAGAGACGTTAGATGTTGATTTTTCTGACTACTTAATAACACTGGTTGCTGTTTACTACCCAATTTGGATAGAGAATTTTCCATATAGGAGAGGGCGACTTGAATTCTGGTAGTTGGCGTGAATTCCCACAAATACTGCGTCAAGGCGTAGGTAAATAACCCGGCACTAAAACCAGCAAAGAGTTCTTCCCTCGCCGACTGCTTGGGATTTGAGGTAGCTGCTAAGACAATCGGCGTGCTGGGTAACTTCTGAGTTTTAAGTTGTTGGAGAAAGTCAAGTTCTTCTGCTGCTAGCTTTGCCTCTACTGATTCTGGAAGGGCGCGACTTTTTAATCCTAATACTGGGGTTGGCGCATAATAGCTAGTATCTAATACTGCTGTGACTCGATCTGTAGGCAGCGATCGCAATAATAGCAGTAGAGTTTCTTCTAATATATAGTTGACTATTTTCTCTTCTTGTGAAATTAGACTGGCATTAGCTGACACCAGAGCATTTTGCATTGTTTCTGGAGATGTCTCCAATTTGACACGGCTGCCATAACCGCTAAAGTGAAACACGACCAGATCATCGGGTTTAGCTTGCTTACCTAAGCGATCCACAAAAGCCGCCTCAATGAATTCCCTACTAGCTTCTTCCTCAGTTAAAGTTAAGATATCTGACCCTTGGAAACCAAAGCGATGAATCAAAAGTTCTCTTTGTAGTTCCACATCCGTGAGACAACCACTGAGGGCTGGAATTTTTGGGTATTGGTTAATACCTATTAACAATGCCAACTTGCGCGGACTGGGTTGTGCCAAAGCCTGATAATAGCGATTTCCTAAAGACAACCACTCAGCTTCAGTTATCCCCAATACCGCGAGTATTGAGCCAATTCTCTCTAAAAACGTGCGACGTTTCATAATTAGCTATCAGCCCTCAGCTATCAGTTAGCAGCTTACAGGGCTGAACTCTGTATTGTAAAGTTACACAAGTGTGGGGAGCAGGGAGCAGGGGGCAGGGAGATAGGGGGACAAGGGGACAAGAAGGTAAACAAAACTCTTAACTCTTAACTCCTAACTCATTGGTACTCCCTCGTCTACACCCAAGCAAGAGGCTTAACTCTTAACTCTTAACTCCTAACTCTTCACTCAGCACTCAGCACTCTTAATGCCCAATCCCCTAAGCCGTTACTTCTATCCGCATTGCCCGCGCCAACTCTGCTGCTACCTCTGGACGAGAAAATTCTGGTGGAGGTAACTCACCCCGCCGCAGCATTTCCCTAACTTTTGTCCCTGATAGGTGAATGCGTTCTTCTGGCCTGCTGGGACTGGTTTTAGATGTTGCCATCTGCTTAGTGCGCGTGCAGTAAAAAGCGTGTTCAAATTTCATCGGCACAATGCCTAATTCACTTGGCGCAAATTCATCAAAGATATACTGAGCATCGTAAGTGCCGTAATAGTCACCTACACCAGCATGATCTCGTCCGACGATAAAGTGAGTACAGCCGTAGTTTTTGCGGACTAAAGCATGGAATATGGCTTCACGAGGCCCAGCATAGCGCATTGCGGCGGGATTAATTGCCAAAGTTACCCGGTCTAAGGGGTAGTAATGTTCTAGCAAAATTTCATAGCAGCGCATCCGCACGTCAGCAGCAATATCGTCCTCTTTTGTCGCCCCGACTAATGGGTGCAAAAATAGACCATCAACGATTTCTAAGGCGCACTTTTGAATATATTCATGGGCGCGGTGGATGGGGTTGCGAGTTTGAAAGCCGACGATGGTTTTCCAACCTTTGTCTTGAAATAGTTGCCGTGAGGCAGCTGGATCGATTTGGTAACTGGGAAACTGGGGATGAGGTTCGCGTTGCAACAACCAAATATCACCCGCCAGATTTACAGTACCTTGGTTATAGAGTACTTGCACGCCGGGATGATTGACATCATTAGTACGGTAGACTTTTATTGCTTCGCGGATTTTGTCGTAGTGATATTTTTGCGTAAGTTGCAAAACTCCGACAAATTCGCCTTTGGAGTTATCCAGACGGATTAAGCCGCCTTCTGGCAATGGTGAAGCTACTTCTTCGCTTACCGATAGTGTAATCGGGATTGACCACACAAGACCGTTAGCTAATCGCATTTCTGTGACAGTGCGATTGTAGTCTTCTTGGTTCATAAAACCCGTCAGTGGACTAAAAGCACCGATCGCAATCATTTCTAGATCGGAAACGGCGCGATCGTCAAGTTGCACTCGCGGCAAAAAGTCAGCTTTTGAGAGAAACTCTGCTCTTTGTTCCGGTGTGGCGATGCGGTTAACCAACTGTCCACCGTGGGGGGCTATGGCATCTGGATTCTGACTCAACGTAATCCCCTCTTTGCTTTTACTGTTATTGTTTCAGATTATGTACTAACTTATCAAATGCTGGTACGTAGAGAAAAATAGTTTAGGGATATAGGGGTCTAGGAACTGGGTTCTGGGTTCTGAAATTGGTCTCAGCGCTCCAAGAGATTGGGGGTATACCCTAACAAAAGACTCCCCTCAAGTGAATGAAGAGAGTCTAGAGAGTTAGTGAAGAGTTATTGCATTTCTAACAGTCCTATCACTTGTTCCAGTTTCATCTTAGCCATGTGCAAAGCTAGCAGTTTCTCTTGATCATATCTGTCTGGATAGTTCATTCTCCTTCCCTCAAGAGTGATTTTGATGAGTGCTGACTGTTCATCAGTAGGTGAACCCATTTCATCAATTGCAGTGCTTATTATCTGGATAGTGTTAAAGTCAGGAGTCTTCAATCCCCTTCCTTGTCTCATCTGCTGTAGCGCTAGTTGGGGAAATGCCATTAGAGATACGATGAAGCTCGTCTTGTAACCTGGGTTTCCTGTAGGCTTAATCCCGTACCTATGACACAAATCATGTAATTCAAGAGTAGTTTTGATTTCGAGTTCTGACCTTGTGAACATAAAATAGAATTGTCTATTTGCTAAAAGTGGACATTGGCGGGTATTAACTTCTCTAGGGGAAATACTCGCCAATTTTAAGCATACAATGTGTTGCCCAATTGATCGTACTTTACATTCACAATACTTAAAAAATGCCTAACCCTGAAGGCAACCCAGACATTAAAAAATATGGATTTAAAACTGATAGAGATGAGCCTTTAACAGAACGGATTGCTATTCGAGTTACTAAGTCAATGGCTGAAAAAATTAAAGCTATTGACAATTATCCAGAGTTTTGTCGTCAAGCTCTGAGCGAAGCATTAGATAAGCTCGATCAATGAGTTAGTTAGTATATGTTCCTATAAATCAGTGCGAGAGTAACGACAATAAGTGTAGAAGTAACTTTTGATAGAGAGTAGGTAGTCGTAGCCCGCCGTAGGTATCGCTTTTCAGGATTCACTTTTGCTAATTGAGCCTAATATGGCAATAAATGGCATAAACTGCTATAAAATAATATTATGAAGGAAAAATTAGGGAAGCAGTACCAGTGAAAAGTATAAATATATCTCTCCCTGACGCGATGCGGACTTATATAGAAGAGAAAGTGGCGACTGGTGGTTACAGCAGTGTCAGTGAATATTTCCGTGAGTTAGTGCGCCAAGACCAAAAGCGTCAAGCGGCTGAACGTTTGGAAACGATGCTTTTAGAAGGTTTAAATTCTGGGAATGCAACTGAGATGACTCCTGACGATTGGGAAGATATACGCCAAGCTGTGCGGGAAAGAATCACCAAGCATAAAGGGTCAAACCAAGGTTAATGAGCGACGTAAGCAAACGACCGCAAGTCATCCGCGATTTGATAGAATTAGCGACTTATATTGCAGAAGATAACTTGGAAGCTTCAGATAGGTTTCTTGCAGCAGCAGAAACAACTTTCAAACAACTGGGTAAAATGCCAGGAATGGGAAAATTTTGTCAATTTTCTCATCCTAATTTAACTGGTGTTCGACAGCAAGCAATAAAAGGATTTAAAAAGTATCTTGTTTTTTATCTTCCTTCGGATTCCGGTGTAGAGATTCTTAGAGTCATTTATGGCGGACGAGATATTGAAACAATCTTGGATGAAGATTTAGCAGAGAATGACTTGGAATAATAATTACGAGTATTTTACGCATCACTTTTAGGATAAGTGATCGCTGTTCCAGAACTATGGATTTATGATAGTAAAAAGCTGAGGATTTATTTACTCAGGGATGGACATTACATCGAATCTGATAACAGTCCTAACTTTCCAAATATCCCTCTAATTCAAATTATTGCCGCTACAGTTGAACGAGCTTGGCAAGTAGGAACTGTACAAGCTTTGAAAGAGTTTGAAGGAACTATTGATAGAAATAATTTTTGATTTTATTCGGTGATTTTAGGGTTTAAAGCTATTAATCTATATTCCAAAACTATTTTGTATGCATCTAAGAAGTGTTTTTCAAGATGTCTATCAGATTTTTTATGCTCGTCGATTATTGGTTGCAAGTCACTATCACTCAAATAGTTGATAAATATCAACCAAGCTAGTAAATGAGGTATGGTCTGTACCATTTTACTATTCATGCTCTTAGCAGCTTCTATTCTAGCTCCTTTATCGTCTGTGAGAAAAGCTTGACGGGTTTTCTTTGCAAAAGCAATAGATGCAAGTTCCCCTTTATCTTTTTTCTTTCTTACCTGAAGAACTTCTACATCTTGAAGGTCTTCAATAGTTAAATGATAATATTTGAATTTTCCATTTTCGTATTCCTGACGAAAACGATTTTGCAATTCTATTTCTGCCTGCTTCGGATTTGTACGTGGCTTGTATAGGCACTCATAATAAACAAAATATGTACAACAGAATAAGCATCCAGCATTGTTAGCTGTTGTATAGAGAAGTTGAGAGGAAAGAAGATTCCAAATAGCACAAGTATCTATAACGTTATATTTATGAAAGTTTGATGGATCAATCCCCATACCTAATAGTTCTCCCGTAGATACTTGCTATTTCTGTTAATTCATATTTGCTAACTAGAAGCCTTTCTGCTACTCGACCTGCTGAAATAAAACCCTGATCATACACGTCAAAGCAAAGTCCAACATAGAAATTTGACAAACCTCTTTTTAGTAGCTCCTCCCGACGTTGGCGAGAACCGAATGAGAGGCTTTCAGGCAGTTCTCGATCAACTTTCAAATCTCTTGGTACTCTCACGGCTTTTATTTGTATTTCTACATTTTCAGATATGAAATTGGCACTTTTTAAGGCATTAGCTAATGCTTCTGTACTGACTTTAAATTTATTTGCCCATTCAATAGCTTTTTCAGGAGTCCAAGTTTGATAATCTGGAATTTTCTGTAAAAATTCTGGTGGCATTAAATAATCGGATGCAAAGTTGTTAGCTCTTACTTCAACTAAATTCTTTTTGTCTGTTTTCAAAGAAATAACAAATTCCTGATCATCATCCAAAATCCCATGAGCCGATTCATGAGCAGCAGTAAATCTTTGCCTATAAATATCTTCGCTGTAGTTCACTAATATGCACTTGCCTGCTATGGGATGTTTGATGAATAAACCAGAGATGTTTGAGTTACCCAACTGGCGACGAAAAATATGAAACCCCAAAGAACGAAAATCTTCATAAACATCCATGCGAACTGCATTAGAGGCATACCCTAAATGTTTTCTGAGTGCCTTTGCCGCCTCTTTTCCATGTCCTATGTAATAGTTACCTCTCTTAATAAAGCTAAAAGACTTATAAATATGTGTTGGAACTAGTTTTAACAGAAAATCTTCACACTCACATAAGAATAAAAATTCTTGTACTGCCCATCGGTCTTCTTTTGAAAATTCCTCTCCATATCTTCGGAACAAAGTTTCTGTTTGATCAAACGAAGCTACTCGCTCGTTAGAAATAAAAAACTGGTAATCACACAGGTAATAATCAGCAAATATCAAAACTTCATCACCTGTTGGTTGCCTTTCCCCATTTTCCAGAGCAGTCAGAATGTTTTCTGGAATGCCTGTAGCTGTTGTGACTTCTACAAGAGACTTTTCAAATTGCTCCCGGCATCTTCTGAGTTTGGAGCTAAACAATACAAGGTCAAAAGACATAGCACAGACAGCCTTTGATCTTTAAGATGTAACATTCTTTACTGGATTTGTGCACGGAATAGTGCGGTAAATCATAGCACGACTATCGTAAGAGATACAAAGTAAAAGGTCAATTTCTACTCAGTATTAACAATAAAATACCCCTCCTCGCTGATGAGAAGGGGTGGTTTTGGCAGAAGCCAAAATGAGGGTAAGATTCAACTAAACTGTTCAATAATTCCGCCACCTAACACTTTTTCTCCGTTGTACCACACCGCAGCTTGTCCGGGAGTAATGCTGATTTGGGGTTCATCAAACACCAAACGCACACGGGAGTTTTCCAACGGAATCACCGTCACAGGTGTAGCCGTTGAACGATAGCGAATTTGTGCTTCGGCATGAATTGGGGTAGATGGTTCAGCAATAGAAACCCAATTTACCCGATTTACAGTGCATTCTGGCTGAGTTACTTTTGTGCGATCGCCTACTACTACCTTATTATTTTCTGCATCTAATTCAATCACATACAACGGTTCGGCAGCAGCAATCCCCAAGCCTTTGCGCTGGCCAATGGTGTAATGATGGACACCATCATGCTGTCCCAAAACTTTGCCTGTAACATCGACAATATCGCCTGTTTTGGGGGCTAAATATTTATCCAAAAATGCCCGCATGGAACCGTTACTTTCCACTAAGCATAAGTCTTGACTTTCTGGTTTATCAGCAGTTTTCAGTCCGTATTCAGTCGCAATCCGGCGGGTGTCAGTTTTTTCTAGTTCGCCTAGAGGAAATATGGTTGCTCTTAGTAAATCTTGAGACAAATCATAGAGAAAGTATGACTGGTCTTTGTTGCGGTCAATAGCCCTTAATAACTGGTAACGTCCAGTTGCTTTGTCATAGTTAATTCGGGCATAATGACCGGTGGCAATGCGATCGCATCCCAATTCTTCACGAGCATATTGCACCATTGGCCCAAACTTCACCGTTTTATTGCACTGGGAGCAAGGCAAAGGTGTGATCCCAGCACTGTAACCAGTCACCAAGTAATCAACAATATGCGTCTGAAAGACATCCCGAATATCCACAATCTGATGGGGAACGCCCAATTGTTCACAGATATCAGCCGCGTCGATCATACCTTCAGAGCAACATTGACCTTTGCCTTTCATTAGCCAAAGAGTCAAACCAATCACTTCATAGCCCTGATGGTGCAGGATAGCTGCGGCGGTGGAACTGTCAACGCCACCAGAAAGACCAACGACGACTTTTTTCATACAAAGCACGACACAATAGCTGCGTGGTTGTCCAATTGTAGCACACACTCTTGAAAGCCTTGCTACTAAAGCACTTCAGTTTTAAAGTCACTGAATTAGCGTCGGTATAGCCCATCCTAGACATCGCTATTCACTCTTTCATCTAAGATTAATTACAGATGTATTTTTTGCCAAGCAGATGAGCTAACTTTACGTTAACGCTGTATAGTTGCTACAACGGTGAACTAACTAGTTCCTGATGGAAATTACCTAAAAATACTGTGACTACTTTCTAACTACTATGTCGAGAGGAATATCAAGTCAATTTATCCCATTTCCGATGCTGCGCCGAAGTTCTCAGGGTTGGAAGCCCACTCTCAGACTTCTCTTTTTGTTAATGGGAGGATGCTTAGTACTGATTTCCGACTCTACCGTAGCACAAGCACAAATTTCCAACAGCAACGTGCTACTGGCTCAAGAAAATGGGGAGATTTTACCACCACCGCCAATTCCTTTTGGTCAACAGCCATCACCGCAGTTACAACAAAGTCAAGCAGAGGACTTCAATCAATCTGAAGTTAACTTTCAGCCTACCCAGCCAGTACAAGACAATCAATTTGAACAGAATTTTCAGCCCTCTCAACCATTACCGAACAATCAATTTGAGCAAAATTTTCAGCCCTCTCAACCTTCACAGTTTAGTCAATATAACCAGAACTTTGAGCGCTATTTAGTTTATGTTGATGGTAGTGATTTTCAGACACTACAAGCAATACGTCAGATTGAACCCAGTGCTTACATTCGCCAGTTCCAAGGCCGGAATGTAATTCAGTCAGGAGTTTTTAACAGAGTAGGCAACGCCCAACAACGGGTGAATGAGCTACAGTCACGAGGCATATATAACGCCCGAATTATTAGCTTTGGTAACGGACAGGAAATAAATGCAGACAATGGCAACTATAACTATAGAGACGATCGCAATAATATAAATGCTAATAGACGAGTCTCTAGATATTATGTCGCCATTCCCACTACTTCCGAACAGTTAAGAGCGATCGCAGCACAAGTTAGGCAGAATTTAGGTCGATTTACCCAAGATTTAGGACGATCTGGCGGAGTCCTCGAAAGGACGCAACCACGAGGCCCGCATGTAGCAGTAGGGCCTTTCCAAAATCGATTCCAAGCTGAGGAATGGAACAAGTATATCCGAAATATCGGATACGGTAATGCCAGAGTTTACTACGGAAAGTGAATAAGTGGGGAGTTAGGAGTGAGGGAAGTACACCAACGGCAAGCGCTCCAATGTAAGTATCATAGAATTTTAGGCAAATCAGTTGTAAATCATCCTACAGCTATCAGCCAAAATTTTTATAGAGACTCACACAACTACAGTCAAAATGGATATAAAGAATGGCTTCGTTGGCGCTGTTGGCAATACCCCTTTAATTCGCTTAAACAGTTTTAGCGAAGAAACAGGATGTGAAATCCTTGCCAAAGCAGAATTTCTCAATCCTGGGGGTTCCGTCAAAGACCGCGCCGCACTTTACATCATCGAAGATGCAGAAAAGAAAGGTCTACTCAAACCGGGTGGTACTGTTGTAGAAGGAACCGCTGGTAATACTGGCATTGGACTAGCACATATTTGCAACGCCAAAGGCTACAAATGCCTAATTATTATTCCCGATACCCAGTCACAAGAAAAGATAGATGCATTGACAGCACTAGGAGCAGAAGTTCGTCCCATCCCTGCCGTACCCTACAAAGATCCGAACAACTACGTCAAGCTATCAGGTAGAGTCGCTGCTGAGTTGGAAAATGCCATTTGGGCAAATCAGTTTGATAATTTAGCCAACCGTCTCGTCCACTACGAAACCACAGGGCCGGAAATTTGGACGCAGACAGATGGTAAAATAGATGCATGGACAACTGCAACTGGTACTGGTGGTACTTATGCTGGTGTAGCATTGTACTTAAAAGAAAAAAATCCAGAAATTAAATGTGTTGTAGCTGATCCGCTGGGTAGTGGACTTTATAGCTATGTCAAAACTGGTGAAATCAAGATAGAGGGAAATTCCATCACTGAAGGTATCGGTAACGGTCGTGTTACAGCCAATATGGAAGGTGCACCTGCTGATGATGCCATCCAAATCGATGACCAGGAAGCTTTGCGAGTAGTTTACCAACTGCTGAGGAAAGATGGATTGTTAATGGGCGGCTCAACAGGTATTAATGTTGGGGCAGCTGTTGCCCTAGCGAAGCAATTGGGGCCAGGACATACCATTGTCACCATCTTGTGTGATAGTGGTTCCCGGTATCAATCGCGGATATTCAACCCTGAATGGCTAGCCTCAAAAGGACTTTCAATAGATTAGTCATTAGTCATTAGTCATTAGTCACTTGTACTTAGCGTAGTCGTTGGCGCAGCCTCTCCAAGAGTTTATTGGTCATTAGCTTCCGACTTTTGACAAATGACAAATGACAAATGACAAAGGACAAATGACAAATGACCAACATCACTCAACCATCAGACTTCCCAAAAATAGATCAAGACTCTTCTCCTAAATGTGTGCGGGTTTGTCAAAATCGTACTTGTAAAAAGCAAGGTGCAGTCAAGGTTTTAGCAGCTTTTACAGCTTTGCCAATCCCTGATGTAACTGTAACGGCTAGCAGCTGTTTAGGACAATGTGGCAATGGCCCAATGGTGCTGATATTACCCGATATGGTCTGGTATAGCGGCGTTCAACCTGATGAAGTATCTCTACTGATAGAAAATCATTTGCTAGGTGGTCAAAGAGTCAAACAGATGCTCTATTATCGGTTTCATCCCCAGAAAGAAAGCTAAATTTTCAATATTAAGCTCTGCAATCTTTTTGACTGAAGTGAGGCATCCAATGAATATCCAGCAGCTGCGTCAATCCTTAAAACAAAAGTGGCTTGTTTACTACAAGCAAAATATTTCCTGGCTAGTCAAAATGCGAGTTTGGACCACTTATGATGGTTTGCGCCGTCCTTTGTCCGGTTTTATTTTGGCAACTCTGTCTGTTTTGGAACCCCAGTTTGATGAAATACTTTCTTTTATGGTGGAGCTGAATAACGATCCAGATAAAATAGTCGCTGCTTTAGGTCTTAACTTCAATCCCGATCAAGAGTTACGTTTAATAAAATCAGACCATTTTATAGCTACCACCCAAGTTGAAAACGAGTCGCCAGATGAGAAGTCTTCTAAAGATAAACATCTGTCATCGGTTGTAACTGCTACCGAGATTGTGCCTCATTCTCTTGCCAAAACTTCAGACTCCAACTTGCCACGCGCCGAGAAACTTGTGCCATCATTTACAGCTACTACTGAGGTAATTCCTACACGCAAACCTGAGTTAGTAGTTGCATTTGCTACTAAAATTGCTCCAGATACTCCAGCAAAAACGCCAGCCTCCGGTTTTGTAAGCGAATATCAATCACTACAATCGCCCCTTGAACGCCTCTCTTCAGGAAACTCGCTGACAATGACTGCTGAGGTTAACACCAAAGCCAAAACTATGCCATATGCGGCGTTAGCTACTGAGATTAAAAGCAACGCGCCATCTAACCTAATCCCTGTGGGCGCATTCCTGGCAATTACCACTGAGATTGACAGTAATGGTAAACCAGTGCGATCGCTAGCAATTACTACTAAGGTTAAAAGCAACGATAAACAACCGAATATTCAACCACAAGAGTTTAAAAGCAAAGTAAATTTACCAACCACAAATGCCCGTAGTCTAGCTTCTTGGGTAGATGAATTTTGTTACGGTGCTAGGGATAAAGAGAAAGATATTTTGATTTGAATTAGGGGTACTCGTGAGAAACAAACGGGATTTCTACTATTTCACCCTCAGTTTCTCCTACTTGGACTTTTAAACCTACACCACCAGCTTTGGTGCGAATGTAACCTAGTCCAAAGTAACCATCAGCTGTTTGGGTGTAACTAGTAAGTTTGCCGACCTTTTCATCTCCAACTGCGATCGCACTTCCAACTTCCACAGGGGCACTGAGCCGAACACCAAGCAAGTGTTGTTTTACACCTTTATATGTATTTAACCGAGCAATGGTTTCTTGCCCAATATAGCAACCTTTAGTAAAAGAAATTGTTTGCCACAAGCCAACTTCCAAAGGATTGTAATCATCTGTAAGTTCTGCGTCTGGGGCGGGGCGGCCTTGTAAGATTCGTAAGGTATCCCAGGCGCGATCGCTCATCTCTACCGCCCCAGCTTCTAACAGTTTGTTCCACACTGTTTCTTTGTCAGTATAGGGGAAAGTGAAGGTGTATCCGGGCGCAGCTAACCCGCTCCCCACAGCAATCCGCACGCCCTCAGCCGGAGCGATCGTGTATACTTGGTGACTACCATAAGGTTGGCCGATGAGTTCGCCAATACCCAACTTTTCTAAAACAGTGTCGCTTCCTGGGCCAATCAGGCTGAAGGTGTTGGTGTATTGGGTAATATCAGATAATTCCACCTTATCTGCATAGAAAATATATTTATCCAGCCATTCCATCAAAAACTGGCGACGGTTAGGTGAAACCAGCAAGATTACCGCATCTTCTCTAACGTAGGCGGTTACTAAATCAATTGTTCTAGCTGTAGAAGTGACAAAAACCGTATCACAACCTTGTCCTGGCTTGAGTATTTGGAAATTGTTAGTACTTTGGTTGTGTAAGAAGTTGAGGCGATCGTCGCCAGCTACTTTGATCCGTCCCCAGGCGGTGCGATCGCAGATTGCAACCCCAACCCTGGCGGCTTGGATAGCGGCTGCGTCTTTATCGTCAAGTGTAGATGTTGGCATAGCGATCAGAAATTGCCCTGTTTGAATGTTGTCGCACTGGAAATCTTAGCAAATAAGCGTTTGCGGCTTCAATAGCGTAGAGGTGAAAGGAATGAGGCGATGCCTACGGCGGGCTGCGCCTACGCTCTTTTTCAAGATTAGATTATTTAATGATGAAATTAGCGATCGCTATAATGGTATCGTGCCTGAATAAACTCGATTCGGTTATCACTTACTACGTAAACAATCCGGTCAGTTTAAGTGATTCGGCGCGACCATACATTTGCATCATAGTATCTCAATCTTTCAGGATTGCCTGTACCTTCAAAGGGATTCCGCCTAATCTCTTCAACTAAAGATAAGACGCGGAGTGCAGTTTTTCTATTTGTCTCTACCCAGTAGGTAAGGTCTTCTAGAAATCTCCGGTCAAAAACGAGGTTACGTTCTAAATTATCTTCTTGAGAAACTTCAGATTGGGGAAGTGCATCTGGTTGTAAGTTATCCGACATTGAATTTATTTACTCTTCTTCGTAAAGCGAGAACTCCTTACGCAACTCGTCTATAGTTTGGGGCATATTAGTCTTAGCTTTAACACGTTGTAAAGCATCTTAAAGACGTACTGCATTCTCAGGTGATTGGAACAAATATGCTGTCTCTATGATGCTGTTAAGTTCTGCAGTAGGTATGACAGATACGCTTTCTGCACCTTCACGATTAATAACTACAGGTTCACGAGTGCTAATTGCCTCTTCGTAAATTTTTTCAAAATTATTGCAAGCTTCGGTGTAGTTTGTTTTTTTAGACATTTTTTGTTCTTTAATTTATCTGTTACTCTTTGCTGGCAGATAGCTAAAAAGTTGCTTCAGCTTGATTTCTTGAATGATGGTTAAAATTTCCTCTTTCGATTCTATGTGCCTTGCTAGAATTTGAGCGGTTTATTCCAGTACTTACTCAGATCATAACTTGGCTAAATCTTGCCGCAAACTCTGCCCAATATAAAACTTGAGTAATGCATCAAGTGTCACTACTGCGTTCTAGATAAACTACGAGCAATAAGCGTTGAGAAAGTAGGGATTGAACATTTTGTGTTTTGTTCCTGCTTATATTTTAATCTTCTTTGACTACTAGCTGATAAATTATTAAAGAAAGATGCTCTGCTATTAACCGCTATCAGCAATGCTCTGGAGGCGATGTCTATTATTAAATAGTCAGTCTGGCAGCATATTAAGTAAAGTCTCTAGTCCTCGCTTAATAATTATTTTGTCTTTTTCATTACGAGTTACTTTGTCATCATCCAGAATTTCTTTTGCAAAGCTTTGAATTTCTTCTTTAGAGAATCCTTTCACTAAAATATTTCTTTCAAACATTATTTCTATAATGTCTGCGCGAGTAACTTCTCTTGCCTCAGCAATTTCACCCATTTTGTTCCATGTGGAATCAGTTAGCCTTAAACTTCTTACCTCTCTTGGCTCATTGGATTTTTGAGTGAACTGTCCATGTTTATCTCTTTTTCTCATCATACTGCTTTAAACTTTTACCATGTAATACATGGTAAAAGTTTAAAACAACAAGTTTGCTGATGTTTACATATCTTTATAAATTTCTTTCCTGTCTCCAACTGCCAACACGAGTATCAACAATATGGAATCTTGAATTTTATATAGAACTCTATAGTCTCCTGATCTAATTCTATATTGATCTGTGCTGCCCTTTAATTTTTTGACCCCAGACGGTCTAGGGTCAAAAGCTAAATTTGTGATTATTGGATTGATCTGAATCTGGATTTCGGGTGGTAGTTTTAAAAACTGCTTTCTAGCAGAATTCTTAAATTCTATTTTGTAGATCGCCTCATTCTGATCAGGGCAGGTTGAGTTCTCTTTTAATTTCGTCCCAGGAGATTGTGTCTGTTTCTTTCTCGGCGGCACGCGCGACCTCCAAATCTATAGCATCTTCTTTGTCTCGCTCTACTGCTTCGGATATCGCATACCCTAAGTTCATAGCTGCTTTTTTATAAACACTTAGTAAGTTTTCACCATTACTTGAGCGTTTAAATAGCAATAATATACTATTTCTTAAGCCCCATGTTAACTCGTATTTTGATTTTTCAGTATCTTTTTGTAAATCTTTGAGAGCTTCAATGGCCGTTGGAGGGAAATAGTCCCAGTCACTTTTTACTAAATCAGTAAAAGCGTTATAGATATCTATTAAATATTTGGCTTGCTCTACACTTTTTGAGGATAACTTGCATTTGTCTATCAAACTTTTAATGTCTGACGCTTTTTTACCAATACAGGTAAGTCTTTCAATAATTGTTTTTAGTGGTATACCTTCTGTTTCAGAGAGGTTCTTGTAAAATTCTATTAGCTCCAATGTTTCTTTTGCTTGCCCTTGCTGAGTCAAGCAGTTTTCCAAGTATTCTTTTGTTTGTTCTATTTTTTCAAGCTCGTTGAGACTAGCCGTAATTGTGATAGTCATGTCTACCACCTTAACACTGTTGACACTTCCGGTTAGCATAACTGTACCTTATTTTTCCATGTATTACTGGAGGTTTACAAGAAAAAAACATAAAATTCATGCTTTTACCATGTATTACTTGGAATTTTAGAGCTATCGGGAATATATTGGGTAATTCTTATCTTTGTATACATATAAACAAAGTAAAAATACTGATTTTAATGGGTTACAAGATTTTAGCTAAAGATAAGAAGTATGAGTGAACCAATGGAAAATGATTCTAAATTTGTTCAATTAGAAATACCAGGAATGGAAGAATTTATCGTCAAATTGAAAACACAGTCAGAATCTAACAACTCAATTGACTACAGCCGCATGAGTGAAGATTTTGCTGCTTGAAGAAAAAGCGTAGGCGCAGCCCGCCGTAGGCATCGCCTTATATCACAAGCCCATTTGCGTGGGCTTTGTTCGTGTATTCTATTTTCTAGGGCTTTAACCCTCTGGCAATTTAGCAAACGCCTCCTCAACCAACTCCTTTGACTTAGCATCCAAACGCAGCCAATCCACTTCACCGAATTCATCGATTAAACTAGTATCAATATCAGCAGCTTCCTTCTCTGAGCTGTATTCAAGAAAACACACTTGATAACACAACTCCCACAAATCGATACTCGCTTCTTGCTGTTGACGCTGCAAACGTAAATGATATCCTGGATGGGGCATCGGCAGACGAGCCAGAGTTCCTCTGATTTCATCGGCTTCTTGGGGTGTTGCAGTTTCCATTGCTTGCAACAGCTCACTCACCAATGCTTTGATTTCATCAGTGGTGTTAGGCGGCCAAATCAGGACATCATGGTAAGTTCCCGTCCAGGAAGATTCATCAAGCTGCTTGCGGATATTGTCGATAACGCGAATGAAAGCAGGTTGCATGAGGATTTCAGCCTGCTGCCATGCAACTGGATTTGTTATTTTAGGTGGCATTGGTAATAAACAGGGGCACTAAAAGAAAAATAAACAGTCTGCGTATATTAAAAAGCTGCGTTTTTAATCTAAATCTTTTCTCAAGATAGCGGATTTCATTGAAGAAAATTTGGAGATATTTATTACCAGCTGGAAAATTAGGTAATAACTCTGGGGAGGGAATATGATAGGCAAGCTACTAGACCATCGTTACCAAGTAATTCGAGTCCTCGCGATGGGAGGATTTGGTCAAACCTACATTGCCCAAGATACTAGGCGACCCGGCAATCCCATTTGCGTTGTCAAGCACCTCAAACCCGGAACTGACCCCAGAGTTTTTGATACTGCTAAACGCCTGTTCAGCAGTGAAGCCGAAACCTTAGAAAAACTGGGCAATCATGACCAGATACCCAGGCTGCTGGCATACTTTGACGAAAACCAAGAATTTTATCTAGTACAAGAATATATTCAAGGACATACCCTAGCTGAGGAACTTATACCTGGTAAGCGCTGGAGTGAAAGCCAGGTAGTTCAACTGTTGCAGGAAGTTCTGGAAATTCTCGAATTTGTCCATCGCCAAGGCGTGATTCACCGCGATATCAAACCGGATAATATCATCCGCCGTGCTTCAGATAATAAGTTAGTTTTAGTTGATTTTGGAGCAGTGAAGCAACTGCGTACACAACTGATAACAGTGGGCGGACAACCCTCTGCCACAGTGGTTATCGGTACTCCTGGCTATATGCCCACAGAACAAGGGCAAGGTAAACCTCGTCCCAACAGCGATATCTATTCCCTTGGCATTATTGCCATTCAAGCACTAACAGGATTACAGCCAACAGAATTGCAAGAAGACCCGGAAACGGGGGAAATTATCTGGCGGCATTCAGTAACCGTAAATCATCGACTGGCGGCAGTATTGTCCAAGATGGTGCGCTATCACTTCAAAGACCGCTATCAAAATGCTACGGAAGCACTGCAAGCGTGTAAAGACGCCATTAATCCAGTACCTGCACTTTCCACACCTCAAGAAGCCACCAACAATTCCAGTTACCAAGCAGCCAAATCTCAGCCTCAAGTATCTCGGCTGCAAACTGTTGCAGTCGCACCAGCCAATCCTGTCAAACCTGCGCGTAAAGACTCTGGTAAATCCGACCCCTGGCCGATATTAATTGGCATATTACTGGCGGGTGGTGCGGCTGCCTTGGTAGCAAATGTATATCCAAATGTGAAAAATTTAGCTTTAAATCTTACAGGTAAGGATACCGCCTTAGCAAATAAATGCTCGGCTGTTGTTGTTGGAAATTCTAATATCCGTTCTGAACCTAGTTCGATAAATTCTGATAATATTGTGCAAACTGTTGCTAATAACACCAATTTCGAGGTGACTGGCAAGCGGACAAAAGCAGGTTGGATAGAAGTTAAACTTAAATCTGGTCGTTTGGCTTGGGCACACCCGACCGTGATAACCAATAATCAGGAATGGGGTTCTTGCCTGCGTGAAAAGGGCATTGCAACTAAGATTGTAGATGATAGTAGCTTGATTGCGACTCGAACAATTCCCCAGCCAAAACCAAAATCTAGGGATATAGTAAGTCCATTACCAGAAAAGCTGAAGGGGTCAACTGACGACGCTGGGAAAACAGAACGATCGCAGCCTAATGATAACAGTGCCAATATTATCGAACAAGCAAAAAATAAGTATGATTCAGGGGATATAATTGGAGCGATCGCACTTTTAAGATCGGTTCCGGCAAATGCTGCTTCTGGTATTCAAGAAACAGGCAAAATGATTGCCCAGTGGCAGGAAGATTGGGCTAAGGCAGAGGCGTTATCTAATGAGATCAACAAAGCAATAGATGATGGTAAATGGGATAAAGTTTTAGATTATAGAAACCATCCAGAAAAGTTGCCTAATACTCAATATTGGCGAAATAGAATAGAACCTTTATTTAAACAAGCAGCCGAAAATCTGGCAAAAAAGGCACTAAATGAGCTAGAAAATCAAGGTAATCAAAAAAATACCCAACAGAAACTTCCCGATACTAAGCAACCTGCCACAAAAGAAAGTCCTAATGCTACAGAAACTCCTGAAGGCGGTTTGTGAAATCAAAGTTTGCTAATTATAATGTTTCTGGATCTATTGGTAATAAGTAATAGATAATCTTATTACCTTTACCTATCGATGTTGAACTAATTTATCTTTTAGTGATGTATATTTTCTGCAATTTGAAGTGCTTGTGCTAATAATTGTTCGCTTTTATCTTTTTGTTTTAATTGTGCGTACCCAATAGCGATCGCAGTTATTACCTTAACTTTATCATCACGGCTTTTAATAGTTTGAGCAACTTCAAGTGCTTGTGATAATACCTGCTCTGCTTTAGCAGATGGTTTTGATTGAGTAGCTTGCTCAACAATTTTAGGCAAAGCTAAGGCTTTGATAGATTGAGACTTTAACAAAAACCTTGCTTTGATAGAGTCAGACTCTGACGAAAGCAAGGCTTTGTTATAGTCAGACTCAAGATTCTCTTTAAGTACTTGAAAAGCTTGCTTGTATTGACTCTTTTTTGCATACTCAACAGCAACTACACCTAACGCTTCGCTTTTATTGTCAGAAAACTTTATTTCCTGGATCGCTTTAAAGGCTTGCTCATATCGCCCTGCTGCTGTACACTTCTCAGCAATTTCAACAAACACATCTGGTAAATTAAGGCCAATAATTAAACCATCATGAGTGATATAAGCGTCTTTAAATTCTCTATAATCAGGGTAGTCCTTTATAGATTTGGCAATCTCAATAGCTTGGTTGCATTGCCCCAGTTTTGCATAACTAATAGCAATATAGCCCAAATCCAAATTTTTGATTTTACTATCTTTTTCCTTTTTAACACTTTGAAGGGCTTGGGCTAACAACTGCTCTCCCTTAGCCTGTTGTCCAACTTGTACATACTTGAAAGCCACTTTATCAATATTGTTTGGATATTGTGCATTTTGTGAAGCTTGCGCTAGCACTTGCAATGCCTTTGCTTTTTGTCCAACTTGTGCATATTTGAGTGCAATTTCAGCCATCTCATCAGTGGTATTAGCTTTTTGCAGTGCTTGTATTAATATCTGTTCTGCTTGAGCCTTTTGCCCAGTTTGTGCATACTTGAGTGCAACTTCAGCCATTTCATCACTGGTTTTAGCTTTTTGAAGTGCTTGTACTAATATCTGTTCTGCTTGAACCTTTTGTCCTGCTTGTGCATACTTAAGTGCAACTTCAGACATTGCTGTAGATTGAGAAGCAATGCTAGTAGATTGAGAAGCAATGCTAGTAGATTGAGATAAAAAGCTAACGTTTTCAAAGATATATCTATTACCATCTATTGATATTAATTTAGCAATTTGAAGGGCTTTTTCGTATTGCCCTACTTGTGTTAGGTGAGTAGTAATATGTTTCAATCCAATATCACTGTATGTTGGCTCGTATACTTGAAGAGATTTTGCTACTTGAAGTGCTTTATCGTATTGTCCCATTTCTACATAAACAATTCCCAACTGCTCTAATAATTTGAGTCTAATGTAAATAGACTCACTTGTTTTGATAGACTCATTTATTTTGGCAGTTTGAATAGCTGGGGCTAATAACTTCGAGGCTTTATCCTGTTGTCCTAATTTTGCATATCCGACAGCTATTTTAGCTAAAAGTTCTGCCTGGAGTGGTTGCTTACCATTATTTTTCTCGTAAATAGCAACCTTATCCACAGGTTGACAAGCTACACCAAATATGGTCAGTAATACTGCGTGAGCACAGGTCGTCGTACTTCTACGGAGAAGCAAGCTACGCGTAGCGTCTCGCAGAGAAGACATCACCAGTTTTTTGAGTTTCATCCGCTTTTTGAGCTTGATTAATCACTCATGTACAAAAAAAGCAGCTAGGCAGTATTTTAACAGTGTTACCCTGTATGTCTCTTACCTAGATGCTTTGTCCGATATTTTATTGTTGTTACTGCATTTCGTCGTATTCTGGGGCTTCAACTCGTCTTGCTTCCATCCGCGAAGCAGGCAGAAACTCAGCCCGACGAACTGGAACCAAGGGCGGCGTATTTCCTTGGTAAGGGTGAATTACTTGTACAGTACGGGCTGGACGCTGCCGTGGTGAGAATAAAGCCAAGACCCCAGCGACAACAACACCACCACCAATAGTGAGAGTTGCGCCTCCCACAGCCCAAAGCACGGGTGAAGACCACCAAGTATTTTGCGGCTGGAATGTTGCTGCTGTTTTTGGTTGGTTATTCTGCTGGGCTAATTGCCACTGCTGCTGAGTATTGAAATTTTGGACTTGGCCCTGGAGTTGTTGATTTTGCAACTTTAGCTGTTCATTGTCGTTTTTTAAACGCTCCAGTTGCATCTGCGTGTTCAACTTCTCCATCTCTAGGCGCTGGTCAGTATTAGTACCAGTCGGTGGCTGAACCTGATTGGGATACATTGGTTGCCCATAAGGCCCGTAAGGATACATTTGTGGCTGCATTCCTTGGGGGGCTACTACACCTGGGATTTGTGGAGCAACAGCAAAGTTAGGTTGTAGGGGGGTATTTGTTCCTTTGAGCAATACGAGAGCCGCCAGCCCAGCTACGGCAACCCCGCCGATAAATGCCATACTCTCACTCATCGCCTTTGCTCCTCGATCGCGACGTAACTATAATCATTTTTGACTGACTCACTCTCACACTCATAAATTATGCCTACTTGATTTCACATAATACTCAAACTATAAGCGACTCTATCAGCTAGTTTTTTTACACAATCATATCTGATGTTAATATTCAAGACCATAATGGTCAAATTGTCTATCAAATAAGGATAGAAAAACTACACTGTTATCTTTTTTAATCTACTTTCTTTGTCTAATCAAGAGGAGTATTTGTGCTGGTGTTGGTGGTCTTGATGGCTGCCTTGAGACTTTGGCAAAATTGAGCGATCGCCGATAGTCCCTGCTCTGGTGTTCCTTGGGCTAACCGTTTGACAACAGCGCTACCCACGATCGCACCATCTGCGCCCCATTCCCTTACCTGACGGGCTTGGGCAACTTCAGATATCCCAAAGCCGACTGCGATGGGTTTATCAGTAACACTACGAATTTGTTTGAGTAAATCGGACACGCGGATTTCCAGTTGCGATCGCACCCCTGTTACCCCTGTGACGCTGACTAAATAAATAAATCCTTGGGAAGAACGAGCGATCGCTTCGATCCGTTCAGCAGAACTGGTGGGAGCTACCAACAAGATTACGTCAATTCCCATCTCACTAGCTGCTTGCAGCAAGCCTGCTGCTTCCTCTAAAGGTAAGTCAGGTATTACCAATCCCGCGACCCCAGCAGCAGCAATTTGCCCAAGAAATTTTTCAATTCCTCGGTGCAAAATTGAGTTGTAATAGATTAACAGAATAATCGGCGATCGCAATTTGGGAGTAATCCCTTGCAGCATTTCTAGCACCTGCTCTAACTTCGTACCTCTTTGCAAGGCGCGGGTAGCAGCAGCTTGAATGACTGGCCCATCAGCCAGAGGATCGGAATAGGGTATACCCACTTCTATAATGTCGGCTCCACTACGATCTAGAACCTGCAAGGCTTTTGCTGTTGTTTCTAAATCTGGATCGCCAGCAGTAATAAACGGAATCAGAGCGCACTCACGATTGTGCCCAAGGGTTTCAAAGCAATCAGAAATTGCAGTCATTTGTCATTGGTCATTGATTATTGGTCATTGGTCATTGGTCATTGGTCATTGGTCATTAGTAAAGGACAAATGACTAATGACAAAGGACAAATGAGACAACTGACCAATGATAACTTTACACCTGAGATTGCTCTTCTTGTTCTATTTCGGCTTGAATTCGTGCTAGTTCTTCGGGAGTAAGCTCGTCTAGCCGCTTTTGCAGAAAGTCTTGCTCATACTGTTCCCGCTGTTGGTGGTAGGTCATTTTTTGTCCCACCGCACGGAAAAAATAGGTGGCTAACCAGCCAACTAACCCACTGACTAGTAAGACTTGGCTCCATATACCAGCTTTCTGATTATCCAAACCAACTAGCTGCAATCCCAAGTATGCCAAGCCGCCGGCAATAAAAACACCCAAGCCAATTCCAATAGCATCAATCCGTCGCATGAGAGTTATGACCTACCAATCTCGTTAAACTTGAACTTGTCGCCGTTGGGGTCGGAAATTTGCAAACGGCGATAGAACCAACAAACCTGGAAAGAAGAAAAACACCAAAAAGTACATAAAGACACGCTCAATGGAGCTAGCTACATACCAACGTTGCTTTAGGTACAGTAAGACAGCAATGGGGATTACTAGAAGGTAAGCTCCAGCCAAAATCAGATATAGCAGGGCGACAATCATAACTTTCAAGTCTTAAGCATCTGTTTTCCATCATAGGCTGAAGAGACAGACTCAGAGAAGTATAGTCATAATGCTTTCAAGATAACTGCGCCAGAATTCCTCGAAACCGCTAACAAAGATGCCAAAGCCCAGCTTTGGCGGGCTGGAGTACTTTTACTGTGGGCGATTCAACGGATTTCATGACAAAAGCTAATATCATGCTATTATGTGAATCCACTAGCAAACAAATGCTCTAGTCAAACAAGATTGAAAACTCATTCAGATTGATTACGAGAAAAGCCAGAAGACTTCCAAATCTCTGAAGCGATCGCACAATTTGGAAGAAATATTTTCAATCTAGTTGGACAAAAGACACAATTGATGGTGGAATAGATAAGGAGGTATTTGCTACCTCTAAAAAATAACTAGTTACACTAGTTGCCAAACACCTTTGGGGGTGTGGCGGAATGGTAGACGCTACGGACTTAAATAATTGAGCCTTGAAGGAGAAATCCCTCAAGTGGAAGCTCTCAAACTCAGGGAAACCTAAATCTGGTGACAGACATGGCAATCCTGAGCCAAGCCGAAAAAAGTCCTGAGTCATGAGTGTTGGGTGCTGAGTAAATTTAAAACTCATAACTCCTAACTCCTAACTCATCAACTGTTCGGAAGGTGCAGAGACCCGACGGGAGCTACCCTAACGTTAAGTCGAGGGTAAAGGGAGAGTCCAATTCTCAAAATCTGAGTTGGCTATTGTCATCAGGTAGCAGTGAAAACTGCAGGAGAATGAAAATCCGTTGACCGTAAAAGGTCGTGTGGGTTCAAGTCCCTCCACCCCCACTAAAAATTTAAAATACTGAAAAGCTTCGATAGAAGGTATGGGCGGGTTGTATCTAATTTAGAGATAAACTCGCCCATATCCTATCCATATACAGCAAATTTCAAGTTGGTGAGGTACAAAAATACCTCACCCGCCCTGTCGCGCACCCTGCCCGATGCCTTGGGGAGGGTTGGGGAGGGGTGTACTTCATTTACTTGCAAAGTGCTGTATGTATGGTCTTTTTGGGTTATAAATAAGTAATTTCACTGAACTATTTGATGAAGGATTAAACAATTTGTCTTTAATACTTTATTTAGAGTCCTAGTTAATCAAATTTGTGTAAAAAGATGACTGAATTTCGGAAGAATAGATTGATGCTCCTGTTTACCAAGGTTAAGCTGGTAATAATATGAACAGGAAGTCTTTTTGTCCTGATAACTGAAATGACCACTAATCGTTTATCAATTAGTCAGGAAAATCCCCATTGTGTTACGTCTAACTCTAGACAATTAGATGTGCAAACTGCCCAAGAGGAGGTTTATAGTTTCTTTGTGGAAATTGTCAATAAATTGCCACCAGAGGATGTTTTACGCGAATTCAAAGGTTTATTTATAGACGGTCTTGATTCCGAATATTCTGATTATATACCTGGAATATATAGGATTTTTGTAAATGATAATGAACAGGAATTATATAATACACTTAAGCGGTGCTGCTACATTATCGTCAATAATTGGAAAACTAATAGAAAAGACAAATATATTCAAGACTTAATTAATTTATTTTTTAATGAAAATTTGAAAGTTAAGGATAATAATTCTCCAGTAGTAAAAAATTGTAAAATTTTGCTAGAGAAGTTTGTCAAAAGCAAAGATTACAAGGATCTGAAATTATTTGCTACTAAATATGAAGAATCATCTAAAGGTCATTGGGCTAATCGCTACACTTCCTATTTATTGATCGATCAATCTGTTAATAATAATAACCCTAAAGAGCAACAAGAGGCTGCTCGAAGGCTTTCTAAACAGATAAAAGACAAATTTAAGTTTGAACTAGCAATGTATATTGCTCGTTCTCAATCTGGCGTTTCAAGCACAACACGCTATAAAAATCCCAGTATTTTGGGAGACCAAGCTCTGCGCTTGATAAAAACAATTGTCTTAAAAAAAGGTGTATTTAGTCATGATAATATTGCCCATATATTTCTTAAGCAAACTGAAAATCAAACTCTGAAGGAATTTAAAATCAATCTGGAAAAATATCTATTTTTTTCTGTAGAAAAGCAAGAATTAGTCGAGACTTGGCGGCTGCAGTTTGCAAATAGTTTATCTTTATGGAAGACGGACTATAATCAAGAAGTTATCACTAAAGAATTGTTTTTGAGAACCTGTAATCGAGTAATTGATTACTTTACAACAAAAAATGCTAAAGAGCCTTCGCAATTATTTATCTTATTAATTAACCAAGGTCATGCTCTCACCTTGGTAATTATACTATTAAAAATGATTTTAATTTGTAAAAATTCCCGGAGACATTTAGAAACTCGGATTGCTCATTTGATTCGTTTTTACGAAAAATATTCGGAAGAGGAATGCAAAGGAGTCATAAATTTTATCGAGATTTTTAATATCACATTCGCCATTTATGCAGAAAATGTAGAATATAACTTGATTAAGATAGAAGAAGAAAAACAAAGCAGTAATCAGCAATTAAATCTGGATAGTTATCGGGTGTTTTCACAGATGAAGGTAGATAGACAAAAATAAATAAGTTTTGCCTGATTTATGATTTAGCAACGCGTTCGTCTAACCAAGCTAGGGCAGCACCAGCAGTTTCAGCTAGAATACTAATGAGGCGATATAGAGCGATCGCACTAAATACTAAGGCAGCTGGAAAGTGGTGTCGTAAAAGTTCATACGCAGTCGCTTCAAACACCCCTAACCCACCAGGCGCACCCGGTATAACAAACCCCAACAACCAAGCGCAACTAAAAGCCCCGAATAACAAAGGAATTTGATTCGCATTCAACGAACTCAGAGCGAACATAGTTAGTATAAACCCAGTGGCACGTAGTCCCATAAAGCCCACTTCTCCTAACAAAGGGCGTAAAGGGTAGCTTTTAAGACTGAAGGGAATAGTTGGTTGAGTGGTAGCAGCAGACTTTTTTGCTTTTAATTTGTACAAAAAACGAATAACGGGGTTCAAAAACCACGGATGAATCGCACCAAGGACTACAGCTAAACTCAGAAATTGTAGTATTTGGATAACAAGGGTAGTATTCGCTGCTGCAAATTGGCTACTGCATAAGACAATAACGATTAAAGCAGCCGCTAGCATGAGTAACGGTTCTAGCAAAACGCTCAAAGTGGCTGCACCTGTAGGAATATTGGCATTTTTGGCGGCGACAATTCGCCCGTAGTGATGCCAGATATTACCTGGTAAATACTTTGCGATGTTCGTTTTTAGGTAAACTTGGATGAATTGGGGAGATGATACAGGTTGATTTAACTCTTGCAAAATCCAAGTCCAGATCCAGCCTGCACAAGTATGTGCTAGTAATGTTACCCCTGTAGCGATCGCCATAATTGCCCATCCTACATCATCAATGTGGATAGCAGTTACCTCAATCCAATTATCCTTTAAAGCTTTCCCTAAAAAAAACAGCGTCCCTCCCAAAATTATCCAGCGTAAAAATTGCTTCATTAATTTAGTAATTTAACGGTTAGAGCAACAAGGGCTGAATGCCTCAACTATTACAGTACATCAGCTACCTATCCAAAGCTTTTGAAGTATTAAACAGGTTTATGTAGTTTTTTTTTGAATAGGATATTATTTTATTTTATATCTCTCTACAGTTAGATAAAAATATTCTATTATTAATAATAAAAATGTGGCCTGCGCTAGAGGTACAGTTAATTTTATTATTCATATCCTTAATAGAGGTTATCAAAAGTCAGGGAAGCAACACAAGCACAATAACTTGCTGGCTAATTCAATAATTCAGCAAACTATTAGCTTATTAATATTTTGGTAAGGAGAACTACGTGAACGCGGTGAGAGTATTCTTGAAAAAAATAAAATTGCGCCAGATATTAACTATCTTTTTAGCTGGACTAATGTTGATAGTTAGCACTGCTTGTACTGGAGCAAATGCTCAAGGTGCAAATCCACAAAATCCTGCTGTACAAGCTGGCGGAGCAAACAATCCTTATAAGAATGGTGGAGACAATTATACCAACAACAATATGTCCACCGATCCGAAAATAACAAACCCAAAAGCCAATCAGGGACGCGACCAAGCTAGCTTACAACCAAGTTCGCAATTGTTGATTGCTACAAATGGAGAATCCGAGATACTTTATCCTGGTGGCGAGACACCAGCAGATCGAGTCCAGAAAGAAGCAGAACTGCCAATCATCACAGATAAAAACTTCCGCCAGCCTGAACCCGGTGGTTTGATTCAGAATGAAGCAAATGTAGGAGATCGGGTCAAAGATCGTCTTGAGACTGTAAAAGAAGCTGTTGGAGAAGCTTCCGGCTTTTTGAAGAGCAACGCAGATGAAGCGGGTGCTAGACCGGAATTACAAAAAAATCCGGCATTAGGCAGATAGAAGCCTTATTTTGTTTCAATGCTTGAGATTTGAAATACTTGAGATTTGAAATAGATTGCAAATGCTATCTTGGTTGAAGTTTAACTTAGTCACAAAAATGCAAGGAGTTAGAAGTATGAAAAAAGCAATGAATTGGCTGAAAAACATTCGTCCCTTGAAAGTTTTGACTGTTTTTTTAGCAGGAATATTCTTATTTCTGACACAAGCCTGTGGTGCTCCAGGAGTAGCAACACAACCACCACAGCCTGACACTCAATCACCTTATTCCAAACGATACGATCCCACAAAAGATTATCCTCTCTCTTCTCCTGCTGGTGGAATAAATAACTTTAGTGATGTAGAACCCAGAGGCAGATTAGATGAAAAGGCAGCTAATGATAGATCTGATGCGCTGGTAAAAAATGCTCAAAAAAATATTGAGCAGAAAGGAGCTGACAGCCCAGGGCAATATGGTGAAAATTACAAACAAGGTACACCCCTTGGTGAAAGAGTGAAGAACTTTGGTGAAGGTATCGGTAGTTCAGCTGAAGAAGTTCGCAAAGGTGTTGTTAAGGGGACTCAGCGAGGAATTGAAAATATTAAGGGAAATACCCAAAATGCTGCCGACGACGTGACGACAAATGTTCAGCGTGGAGCTGAGGATGCTGGTAAAAATGTTAAGCGCACAGCTGAAGATGCAGGCAACACAGTGAAGAAGACAGTTAGAGACGTTGATTGAAATTAGTTATTCAATCTATTGAAAAAATCTGAAAGCGCCTACAGACCTTGAGTTTGGGGCTACCTAAACAAAGCCTGCCTACGCAGGCTTTGTTTAGTTTTAGGTGGGTAAGACTTACGCAGTGGTAATTACTCCTTCCTGTTAGAAGAATACCGATGTAAAAAACCGCCAAGACGAGGCAGTGCGTTGGGCGGTGGCGACTTGAAGCAACTGCCGTGCTAAGAACGCCAAGAAAGTCAAGAAAATAGGTAATCTTACACTGGGAAGGGAGTAGTCATTGCAAGCGAAGCATTCGGGAACGCTAAGGGCGAACGCAATGACAGTAAATATTTTGTACTCCTTGACAACGTTACCGGTTTCTGGAGTTGTCATCAATAGTCGGAGATTGGAAACGAAGACTTGAACTCCGTTAATGAGTATTTGAGCTTCATTAATGAGTCTTTGAACTCCATTAATGAGTATTTGAGCTTCATTAATGAGTCTTTGAACTCCATTAATGAGTATTTGAGCTTCATTAATGAGTCTTTGAACTCCATTAATGAGTATTTGAGCTTCATTAATGAGTGTTTGAACTCCATTAATGAGTGTTTGAGCTTCATTAATGAGTGTTTGAACTCCATTAATGAGTCTTTGAACTCCGTGAGCAATTTTTTTGTGCTGTCGGTAATTGCCTGCAACTGCGCTGTAGTAGAGTGTAACTAATTAATTGCGCTGTGAATAAAATCTTAATTTGTTCAGCTAATCCTCAAAATAGGGAAACACTGCCCTTGGATGACGAAGCACAGAATTACCCAACTTTTGTACAAAATTGACTCGCAACTAGATAAGCTTTTCCACTTAAAAAGCTGAAGGAAGACAAGGTTAATAGTAATGTTAAACTCACAGGCTAAACGCATCTTCATCAGCTACAAGCGTAATGCTAGCCCCGATGAACCGGTGGCGGTGCAAGTCTTCCAGGCGCTATCGCAGCAGCACAAAGTTTTTATCGACCAAACCATGTCTGTTGGTACACGCTGGGCTGAACGTATTGAAGCAGAAATCCGCCAAGCTGATTTTCTGATTACTTTCCTTTCAGCCTTGTCAACCAGCAGCGAGATGGTGGTGGCAGAAATAGAGACAGCACACCACTTGGCAAAATCACAAGAAGGACGCCCGATAATTCTCCCAGTGCGTCTGGCGTATCAAGAACCGTTTCTATATCCCTTGAGTGCTTACTTAAATGGGATTAATTGGGCGTTCTGGAAAGATGCAGAAGATACGCCGCACCTGATTGCAGAGTTGTTGCAAGCTGTCTCTGGCGGTGCATTGGCTATCAGTGGAGAAAAATCGAAAGCAGATTTACTTCAGATGAGTCAGCCGTCACTCCTACCCCATCCCTTTCCTTCAGCACAGCCCATCTCGCTGGAAATGCCGGAAGGGACAATGGAATCGCAATCTGCTTTTTACGTGGAACGCTCATCTGATGCACTTACTTTGCAGACTATTGAGCGGCAGGGTGTGACAATTACAATTAAAGGCCCTCGGCAAATGGGCAAAAGTTCCCTGTTAATCCGCACAATTAATACTGCTGTGAATGCAGGGAAGCGGGTTGCTTTGCTGGATTTCCAATTGTTTGATAAAGCCGCTTTAACTAATGCTGACCTTTTCTTTCGCCAGTTCTGTACTTGGTTAACTGATGAACTGGAAATGACTGACAAAGTTGATGAGTATTGGAATATGCCCTTGGGCAATAGTCAGCGTTGTACTCGTTATGTTGGACGCTATTTGCTCAAAGAGTTCGGCAATCCCATTGTCTTAGCGATGGATGAGGTGGAAAGGGTCTTTGATACTGAGTTTCGCTCTGATTTCTTTGGAATGCTGCGAAGCTGGCACAATAGCCGCGCCACTACTCCCATCTGGAAGCAACTGGATTTAGCGCTGGTTACTTCCACCGAACCATACCAGCTAATTGATAATCTCAACCAATCCCCCTTTAATGTTGGGCTAGTAATTGATTTAGAAGACTTTACAGCAGCACAGGTTACTGAACTCAACCGCCGTCATGGTTCACCCCTCAACGCTAGCGAAGAAAAGCAATTAATCGCGTTGCTAGGTGGACATCCTTATTTAGTACGCCTTGCACTCTACTCAGTTGCTAGCGATCGCCTCCATCCTACCGAATTATTTGCCAATGCGATCGCAGATAATGGCCCTTTTGGCAATCATCTGCGTAACCACCTCTTCCGGCTGCATAACAAACGGGAGTTAGTTCAGGGTATGTTCCAAGTAATTCGCCAGAACATCTGTGAAGATGAGCGCATCTTTTTCCGCTTGCGGGGTGCAGGTTTAGTGCGCCGGGAAGGGCGTGTAGTGTTTCCCCGTTGTCAACTTTACACTGATTATTTCCGGGAGCATCTGCGTGGCTAATCCAAGCATTTACACTGTAGGCGGGACGGTGCAGGCTGGCGGTGGCATTTATATCCCCCGTCAAGCCGATGAAGAATTGCTCGGTTTATGTCAGTCGGCAATATTTGTCTATGTCCTCACACCTCGCCAAATGGGTAAATCTAGCCTGATGGTACGCACGGCGGAAACATTAAGGGAGGAGGGGATTAGCTCAGTAATTGTTGACCTTCAAGAATTGGGGGCAAATGTCACAGCCGAACAGTGGTATTTTGGCTTTTTGGTTAAGCTAGATGACCAACTGATGTTTAATACAGATGTGGTGAGTTGGTGGCAAGAACACCAGCATCTGGGAGTATCGCAACGGCTAACACAGTTTTTTGAGAGAGTTTTGCTGGCTGAGGTTGATGGGCAAGTTGTGATTTTTGTCGATGAAATTGACTCTACCCTCAGCCTGGATTTTACCGATGATTTTTTTATCGCAATTCGTTATCTCTATGTTGCCCGTGCTACTAATCCTGAGTTTCACCGTCTTTCTTTTGTCTTAATGGGCGTAGCGACTCCCGGCGATTTAATCAACGATGCCAAGCGCACACCATTTAATATTGGACAGCGTGTAGATTTAACTGATTTTACCTTAGAAGAAGCCTTACCCCTGGCTGAGGGATTGAGTTTACCCAGCGATGAGGCCAACCAGATATTACGCTGGGTGTTGAAATGGACGGGGGGACATCCTTATTTAACACAGCGTCTTTGTGGTGCTTTGGTAGCAGAAGGAAATAGTGAGTTAGTAGAGACGCGATTCATCGCGTCTTTAGAGAGTAGGGATGTAGACAGAATAGTTAGCAGCACATTTTTTGGCGCGATGAGCGAGCAAGATAATAACTTGCAATTTGTCCGCGATATGCTGACTAAACGCTCACCAGACCCGGAGGTTTTGGCTATTTACCGCCAGATTCGCTGGGGTAAACGGGCGATTGTGGATGAGGAGCAGTCTTTAGCTAAATCTCACTTAAAGCTATCAGGGGTAGTGCGGCGAGAGAATAATGTTTTACGGGTGCGGAATCAAATCTATCGGCAAGTCTTTGATTACAAGTGGATTAATAAACATTTGCCGTTTAACTTGCGGGATAGGTGGGAACAGCTTAAACCAGCACTGCCTTATGTCGCGGTACTGGTAGTATTTTCGGTTTTAATGACGGGAGTGGCTGTGTATGTCAATGACCAACGTCTGATTGTCCAAGATGCCCGCGATAGAGAAGAACAACAGCGTTTAGAAGCAGAAAATCAACGCAATGAAGCAAAGCGTCAGGCTAGAAATGCGCGAACACAGCAGAAAAAAGCAGAAGAACAAAGCCGGGAGGCAGAAAAGCAAAAGCGCATCGCCAATGAGGAGAGTGAAAGAGCTAAAAAAGGAGAGGAGCAAGCAAAGTTGGCACAACAATTAGCTGAAGAAAGCGGAAAAAAGTTAGCAATTGCACTTGGTAAAACCAAAGCGGCTGAACAAGTAGCCAAGGACAGACAAGCAGAAGCCGAAAGACAGCGAAACATTGCCCAAAAACAAGAACAGCAAGCAACTGTCGCCAAAGCAGATGCAGATAAACGCCGAATAAATGCTGAAATTCTTGCCGATAGCTTAAAGTCACAGAAACTGATGGCATCAAATTTAGAACTTGATGCTTTAGTAGCAGGCTTGAAGGTAGGAAAACGACTTAAAACACCAAATAAAAATGTAGAACCAGATACCGGCATTTTGGCAGTAGCCACACTCCAGCAGGTAATTTATGGAATTAAGGAACGTAACCGGCTAGAAGGTCATAGCAATTCGGTTAATAGTGTGGCATTTAGCCCCGACGGTCAAACCATTGCCTCTGCCAGTGATGACAACACGGTGAAGCTGTGGAATCGCAACGGGCAACTCTTACAAACTCTCCAAGGTCATAGCGATTCGGTTTGGGGCGTGGCATTTAGCCCCGACGGTCAAACCATTGCCTCTGCCAGTGATGACAACACGGTGAAGCTGTGGAATCGCAACGGGCAACTCTTACAAACTCTCCAAGGTCATAGGGATTTTGTTTTAGGCGTGGCATTTAGCCCCGACGGTCAAACTATTGCCTCTGCCAGTGATGACAACACGGTGAAGCTGTGGAATCGCAACGGGCAACTCTTACAAACTCTCCAAGGTCATAGCGATTCGGTTAATAGTGTGATATTTAGCCCCGACAGTCAAACCATTGCCTCTGCCAGTGGTGACAACACGGTGAAGCTGTGGAATCGCAACGGGCAACTCTTACAAATTCTCCAAGGTCATAGCGATTCGGTTAATAGTGTAATATTTAGCCTCGACGGTCAAACTATTGCCTCTGCAAGTTATGACAACACGGTGAAGCTGTGGAATCGCAACGGGAAACTCTTACAAACTCTCCAAGGTCATAGCTATTTGGTTAATAGCGTGGCATTTAGCCCCGACGGTCAAACCATTGCCTCTGCCAGTTATGACAACACGGTGAAGCTGTGGAATCGCAACGGGCAACTCTTACAAACTCTCCAAGGTCATAGCGATTCGGTTTTGGGCGTGGCATTTAGCCCCGACGGTCAAACCATTGCCTCTGCCAGTTATGACAACACGGTGAAGCTGTGGAATCGCAACGGGCAACTCTTACAAACTCTCCAAGGTCATAGCGATTCGGTTTGGGGCGTGGCATTTAGCCCCGATGGTCAAACCATTGCCTCTGCCAGTTATGACAACACGGTGAAGCTGTGGAATCGCA
>NZ_JABXKF010000046.1 GCF_017115165.1 Nostoc sp. LPT
AAGTATAGAGAAATACCTGTATTTAGCTGATTCATCCCGCATTTATGCAACGCCGAATATTTTAGATAGTAAGTATGTAGACAAAAGGAATATTTTGGGCTAATTTGGCTTTTTAACGAAGAGAGTGTCACAAGTATAGTAGATATCATTCTAAGTTGAACGCCCAATCATAAAATTACTTTTACCAGCAACGATATAAATATAGACAAAAATGCCAATAACCGCTGATAGCATTTTTTAAATCTCCCTCCTCAAGGGATTTTATCTAAGTGTATAAAAATATTTGCAAGTAGCGATCACTCTAGTAAAAAAGTTAACTTATTTACTCCATTCTCATCAATAATAAACCTGGAAATAAACTTATTTCATGAGAGTGTTCTACTAAAAATAAAATGTGTTATCGTTAAAAACAATTGTTATAAAAAACTATTCATGTCATTACAAACATGAATTGGCTAGTCTGTAAATCATCCGTGTGCAACATGATTGGAGCAGCATACTCTAGAAATTCGTTGCAAGAAAGCCGTCATAGCAGTCGGGGAAGCGCTTACTTGTTTGCACCGATGGTTAACTTCAATGTGATGGCTGATGTGGGAGATAATCCACCCTAATTGGATTTTATTTGGGCAAAAATACCCAGAAAAATCCAACAATAATTACATTGTCATGCTAGGCAGAAATTTTATCTAAACTTTGAATATAGTCTAGTTAAATGTATTTTTTGTTGCAAAATAGCTTGTGAAACTGAATTGTTTCAAAAGACTAAAACCGCTTGAAGGGAAATAGCCTCAAAACAAACAACACTATCCCTATTTGCTTTAGGAGTGCTGTTAGCGGTAGCAAGCAAGCTTTTTAAATTTGCCAGAGAACCAAAACAGTAGCTTATCTAAACCAGCAAATTTTCCATCAGACAATTTAAGAGTCTGAGTTTTGACCCAGCAATGCACTGAAATTGTTTTGTTAATTAATTTTGTGAAAAAGAAGCCAAAGTTTTACGTGCATATAGTACAAAAGCTGCTAGCGACTTAACACAATTGTGCATATTACTTGAGTAATTATACACACCTAGCCTCAAGAATTGCTTGCATAGTCAAAGCCCGACTCTGGTTTTCAAATGTTGGAAAACCATCTAAAAATCTTGGGGAATTTTGTTGATATTGCTACTTTAGCTGATGTATTAATACAAACAGAGGCTATTGGTATTGGCAGAAGATTAGGATACAGCCAAAACAACTTTAAACACTGTCAACAACAATTGATTAAAGAGATATGTAGCCATGCAGAACGAGCAATATTTTTCCAAATTGCAGCGCGTGCAAGAACTTTTAGTAACTACAGCGTTAGGAGATATTCCGACACTTCTTCTCGGCCCAAAGTTGCGTAATTTAGGATATCGTAGTATTTTTGCCCAAATAGACAGCCCAGTGTATATTCAAAATGGTGTTGAATTTAACGGTACTTCTTGTATTGAGATCGGCGCAGGAGTCTATATTTTCAAGGGTGTGCGGATGGATGCGAGAGGACACAAAAATAATAGAATTCATCTAGGAGATAGAGTTGCGATTGAGCGTAACGTTGATATCGGGTCTTTGGCAGATACGTATATACATATTGATGAAGACACCTTCATTGCTCCCAACGTGTGTATTGAGGGGCCAGGAGACATTAAAATTGGTAAACACTGCATGATTGCTGCCCATTCAGGGATATATGCCAATAATCATAATTTTGCCAAGCCAATGGAGCTGATTAAATACCAAGGTGTTACTCGCAAGGGAATTGTGATTGAGGATGATTGTTGGCTAGGACATGGAGTAACCGTATTAGATGGCGTTACTATCGGCAAAGGCAGTGTTATTGGTGCGGGAGCAGTTGTTAATAGAGATATTCCTGCTTTTTCCGTTGCTGTCGGCATACCTGCACGAGTAATCAAAAACCGAGTTGGCAAAGATATAGTAAAGCTTCGAGTTGAGAAATAGAGCATTGGGCACAGGTGCAAAGGTGCGGAGGGGAAAGAACTTGTACAAGAACTCTCCCCTGCTCCCCTACTCCCTCATCTCCCCTGCCCATTCCCCACTCAGCACTGGCTCAACGCCCCGCCCATGTACAGCACTCAGTACTCAGCACTGCTGAAAGGCATGGGGAATAGTAACTATCTCCTGTAACTTGTTGCCTTTTTTTGGGAAACCTTTGCCATCAGTCAACGTCACAAGGGTAAACGTCTCTAAGTTATCTTTCTTAAGGGCATCTACAAGTCAGACAACTGACATCTTGTACATTATCAATAACCGTAGGGTAAACATTGCTAGTCCTGAGTCCCCAGAGTCTTCTAAAAAAGGGACGAGATTTGGGTAATATAAAGTAGCTATCTTTTCTGCATTGCAGATACTCAAAGAAAAGCTTTCTTTGTTTTACCCGTTGGAGATATTTCTATGCTGACTTTAAAAATCGCTGTTTATATTGTTGTTGCCTTCTTCGTAACTATCTTCATCTTCGGATTTTTGTCGAACGATCCAGCTCGTAACCCCGGACGTCGGGACTTAGAGTAAAAGGGCGATAAATCATCCGCGACTTTGGAAGGCGGAAAATACTAAACGCCACGGAAACTTACTAAGCGAAAATTTAGTAAGTTTCTTTCTCCAAGTAGCTTGCTGTAGGTAGCAGAAGGCGACAGTCGGAAGGCAAAATGTATGTTTAATCCTTCCCTTTGTCATTTGGCTGTTTGTTAGCCCGATTTTGCTCACTTATGCTTCATCCAGTTCTGCCACCCGATCCGCCTCCTATCGTTGAATCTTTACAACCTGTAAATCCCCCCTCATCTGCTAGTCATACAAAGTTTCTTTCAGGTGTAGATACTGGAATATACGAAAAGACAGACAAATCCAAGCAGCCCAAAAATTTGGCTCAGTTGGCAATTTCGGGTAACACTAAGAGTGATCCTTTATTGTCAACTCCGATCGACTCAACTCAAGATCGCTTGGTAGTTCCTGAAACTTCCTCTGTACCTCATTCACCAGAAACCTTTCCACTAGAAAATTCCCCAATCATCGGTTCTGCGACTGCTGGGCTTTTGGGGCAACCACTGGTTGTTGGTTATCCCACACAAAAGGTTACAATCTCTAATCGCCAAGAAAAAGAAGACACAAAGACAAGTCCGAACGGTGGGGTTCGACGCTCGGAACTTCTTCTTATGTCGGCGTTGCGTAAACGGGAGATGCAAAGAGAAGCCGCTGCATTGCAAAGAAAAGTTGCAGCGCAAGCTTCTGACCAAGACGCAAAAGATGAACCTTCTCAAAAACTCGGTCAGCGATCGCTAAATCCAAACTCTAGTAGTGGAGAAAAATCAACCTTTTTGGACTCTTCTAGCTTTAGCTATAGAGTTTCTCCAAGTCCCCTTGTCGCCCAATCTCCACGCCCTCTTCAAATTGCCCCAACTCTTACAAACAGCAACAAGTTAGGCAAATCCAAAGCAGAAATTTTAGCTGAGAAGTTAACTCAACAAAAACAGCAACGCGATATTACTACACAACAGTCTCTAAAAAAAGCCAATATTTCTGTATCTGCTGCCGATCTTGCACCAAGTTCTCAATCAGTACAAAATTTTATAACATTCAAGTCTCGTAAGCCCACAAACCAACTCTCAGCGCCCATCACTGTAGAATTTCAGTCTCAACAGCAACAAAGCCAACTACCAACGCCTACACCACAAGTAAATACCACTCAGCCACAAGCTCAACCATCTGGTACAACTGCACCAGCTACCACACCGCCAGCCGGACAAAGAATTGTAGAAGTCACTTCAGATCGGCAAGAGTATGACGAGAGACAGCGAATTATTACAGCTGTAGGTAATGTAGTTGTGCGATTTGATGGAGCGGTGGTGGATGCCGATCGCTTGCAAGTTAATTTGGACAACTTGATCGCTGCGGGGGAAGGCAACGTAACCTTAACACGGGGCGATCAGATACTGCGTGGACAACGCTTCACCTATAACTTTGTTCAAGATAGTGGGGAACTGGAAAATGGTAGAGGAGAAATTTATGTACCCTCAGCACAAACAGATTTTGCTTTTTCACCCACGGCTGTAAGTGCTGGTGGAGTTTCAAAACGTCCGCCCAGCGATCGCATTAGAGCCAATCAGCCCGTTTCCGGTGTGAGTAGCCCTGGAGGAATTGATGTGACATTTGGTGGTCAAGCAGATGCTAGCAACATCCCGCCACCGAAAACAGGGGGTACAGTCAATCGGCTCAGGTTTGAAGCTGAACAAATTGACTTTTATCCGCAAGGCTGGCAAGCAAGTAATGTCCGCATCACCAACGATCCTTTTTCGCCTCCTGAATTAGAATTACGCGCAGATAAAGTAACTTTGACGCGAGAATCACCCTTGGTAGACCGCATCAGGACACAGAAGCAGCGTTTGGTATTGGATCAAAGAGTCTCTTTACCAATTCCACTGAATGAGCGTACTATTGACCGCCGAGAGCGGGACGTTACACCTGCAATAGTCTCCCCCGGCTACGATGGAGAAGATCGGGGTGGTTTGTATATTGAGCGTGGCTTTCCAGTAATCGATACAGAGCAGACACGCTGGACAATTACGCCCCAGTTATTATTACAGAGAGGTGTGCAAGAAGGCGTGGGTGACTTAGGGGCACTGTTTGGTGTGAAAACCAAGATAAATTCTATTTTGAGTCCACGGAGGATAATTCAGGGAACTGCGGAGTTAACTAGTTTTAACTTGAACAACGTGGAAGACAATTTGCGAGTGAATTTAGGATTGCGCCAGACATTAGGCACTTCTCTTCCCCACACATTGAATGTGCAATATAACTACCGCGATCGTCTCTACAACGGTACTCTGGGTTTTCAAACTGTTCAAAGCAGTTTTGGCGGCATTATTACTTCTCCGGTGATTCCTTTAGGAAAAAGTGGCATCAACCTCAACTACCAGGCAAGTGCCCAGTATATTGATGCCAATACCGATCGCCCAGACTTGCTAGAACCAGTGCGGGAAAACGATCGCATTTCACTTGGTCGTTTACAAACCAGTGCTACCCTCAGTAGAGGGCTGTTGCTGTGGCGGGGAAAACCATTACCACCCACTGCCACTGAGGGATTACGATACACCGCTACTCCTGTAGTTCCTTACTTGCAAGCGATCGCTAGCCTCACAGGCACTACCAGTTATTACAGCAATGGTGATAACCAAAGCACTCTAATTGGTACAATTGGCTTACAAGGGCAAATTGGTCATTTTTCTCGACCTTTTTTAGACTACACCGCCTTTAATGTCAGTTTCTCTCAAGGCTTAAATAACGGATTATCACCCTTTTTGTTTGACCGCTCCGTTGACAATAAAGTTTTGACCGCTGGAATATCACAGCAAATCTACGGCCCTTTTCGCTTAGGCTTCCAAACATCTGTTAACTTAGATACTGGTAAAGAAACTAGCACCGACTACATTTTGGAATATAGCCGTCGCACCTATGGCATTACCTTACGTTACAATCCGGTGCTGGAGTTAGGCGGCTTCAGCATCCGAATTAGTGATTTTAACTGGGGTGGCGGCACCGATCCATTTTCAGAAATTAAGCCAGTAGTGAACGGCGTGCAACAGGATAATTAGTCTAAGGACTAGGGACGACTCGACAGGCGATCGCACAATTGGTTGATGCGCCACCAGGTATTCTCAAGCTGGCATAGTCGCCACTTAGTTGAACGTGTGATGGTGGTTGATGTAGGGTTACACAGCATCTGTGAACTGCGGTTTGGTATTCTCGCCATTGCCTACGGATTGCAATACTGTCGGCATCATTACCTAAGTCGGAAAATCTTAGCCCTGCTCGAATCAGCCAAGATTCTACGTCAGTTGTTTCACCAACTATTTCTGGAATAGGATTAATTTTTTTCATGAGTAATATCTTATACGTATATTTCCAATTACTCATTTCACTTTAAAAGAAAGTATCAATACTAGCCAATATCATTTTTTATCAAAATCATCAAAAAAAATGATTCATACCTGAATATGAATACTCAGGTATGAAAGAGTGAATTACGATTACGGCTGGTAAACATCATTGCTTTAGCTTCTGAATAGGCCGTTTTCTAGCTCGTAATTACTAGAAGCGATAGCCTAATCCGGCTTGGAAGCTGACAGCATCAGCATCACTATTTCTGTAAGCGTCAATACCCCATTTAGTATCGCCGTAGGCAATGACATTTTTGCTAACTTCTGATTCAATCCCAAGGGTGACTACAGGTGAATTCCGATTACCCAATGGAGTTTTTTGACCTTCGTCAGTTACAAAAGAATAACCACCACCGAAGTAAACGTTAGTATTTTTGGCGATGGGTGCATCATAAGTCACTATGGGCATAATTGCAGCAGCATCACCACCATACAACACAGAACCCCGCAGCGAAACAGGGGCATTGGGAACGGCGTATCGTCCTTGAATATTACCACCAATTTGTGCTTCATCGTTTCCTTGTCCGCCACTGGTTGCACCAACAGCAACACCAGCACCAATGTAGTTACCGTTAGTACCTGCTGTTTGAGCAGATGCAACGCCGGCTGAGAGGACAATGGAAGCAACAGCAAGGAAAGAGGCAGCTAATTTTGTAAGTTTCATAGAATTATTCTCACTAGAGTTAAGTAAAATTAATCTTCTCTAGTACTAGAATCTCTTTTTTGACAAAATGTAACCTCACGCACCTGGTTCATCCAAGTGGTTGAATTATTTCTCACCCACTTGGGTATACCAACTGAAAAATTTAAAATACTTTAAATCGAGTAGTGGGTGCGATCGCGCTTTTACCCCTGCCTTATTCCAAGGATAATTATTTACGCCGACCTACTTAAGACGATGTCTACGACGGGCAGCGCCGACGCTATCTATATATCCGGATATTTCTATAACATTGGCTAGAGCGATCGCTCGTTATTTCTTCAAAAAGCGTTGACGTAGACGAGATATAAAAATATTTACCTCTGGTATTTTCAGCCATGAAGCGGTCGCAGCAAACACCACAATCCCTACGAAGCCAGATACACACAACTGCAACACCAGAATCAGTAAACCCGTTTTACCTAACAAATACTGAGAACCAATCAAAGTCCCATAGCTTGCTATCCCAGCAACTATGCTACCAGCAGCCAAACCCAAAATCGGCAAACTCCACTCGCGCCAAGGTAAACCATTGAGTTTGCGATCAAGCAACCATAACAGCATTAACATTGAGCTACAATTTACGCCCACTGTTGCTAATACCAAACCGGGAGCGCCAAAAGGTTTAACGAAAAACCAATCTAATAAAATATTGAGCAAGATGTTAAAAACACTGATGCGAAAAGGTGTCTGTCCATCGCCTAAAGCATAGAATACCCGCACCAAAACATCACGCCCCAAATAGACAAACATCCCAATTCCATAAGCTACTAGCAAGGATGAAACTAGCTGTGTAGCTTCTGGCTTGAAAGCACCGCGCTCATATACCACCTGCACAATGGGGACAGATAGCGCCACCATCAACGCTCCTAGCGGTAGCATGGTAAAAGCAGTGAGTAGGAGTCCTTGGCGAATTCGTAATTTTAAGTCCTGCCAATTTTCGGGGTCAGCAAGTTTGGCAAATATCGGTAATAGAGGCAGCAAAATAATATTAGAAATAATCCCCAAGGGAGTTTGTACTAATAGATTGGCATAGTTAAATCCTGCCGCTGCACCAGGGATAGGACTAGCAAAATAAAGGTCAGTAGCAACATTAATTGGCATCATTCCAGAGGAAATCGTTGCCGGAGTCATAATTTTAATTACTTCTTGAACGCCTGGAGATTTAAAATCAAACCGCAGGCGTAATGTGCCTAATCCTAACCGCCACTGGACAATTAGCTGCACTACCCACTGGAGAATCGCTCCTGCTAAGGTTCCCCAAGCTAAGACCATTCCCCCGATTAAAGCGTACTCCGGCTTAATAATGTCCTTGCCCAGTTGCATCGCCAAGATAGCAAGACCGCCAACAACGGTAATACTGGATAATAAAGGGCTAATGGAGAGTAACCAATATTGATTGGCTGTATTGAGAGTACCGAAGCCAATGCCAATTAAACCGGCAAATAAAGCCATCGGGGCCATAATGCGGAGTTGTTGAATGGCGATCGCTCTGGTTGTTTCTTCCAAACCATGACCGACTAAATCAACGATCGCATCCGCAAATAGAACCTGAGCCACTGTCACCAGCAACAACACTCCACCTACCAGCGTTGTCACAGTTTCCACTAGGGGAGCCGCTTCTTCTCGCCGCCGCTTGGCTAAAACGCTGACGAGCGCACTGTGTAATGGTCCATTTACACCACCGAGTAAGATCAATAGAAAGCCAGGGATAATATAGGCATAACTATAGGCGGTGGCAGCAGCACCAACACCAAATGCGGCAGCGATCGCTTGCTGCCGCACTAAACCGAAGACTTTACTAATTAATGTGGCTGCGGCAACAATGCCAGCAATTCCAGCGAAAGAACGAGAGGGTTTTTGGTCTTGTTGTGTCACGAATAATACCCGACAACTCTTGCAGAGTGCATACTTTAAAACATTTAACCTGAAATTCCGCAGTCTGTCAGGTAAATTTTGACAAAACCTTTTTTATGGTGGGCTGTACTTAGTCATCTCCTTGCTTTGTGTACAAGCCAAAATTATTTTTTAACCCATTACAAGGATAGATCGATAAAGGGGAACTATAACAATAACCATCTTCTGGGAAATAGTTGAACTAGGGATTGGGGATTGGAGATTAGGGACTGGGTATCAGGCAAGATTTGAATGGGGATTGGAATCCCAAACAAATTTTACTCATATTTTCTTCCCTAGTACCCAGTACACAGTCCCAGAGCGCCCATTCGTCCCCAACAAGTTGCCATTCATCTGAAATTGGTGAATTCTGGACGCGGCCAGTTGAAGACTGTAAAACTTTGCAGTTTGTCATATTTGTGACACTTCTTAACCCCATGAACTTTGGTGTGAGGAACCCTTGTATAAAAACGAGATAATCCAGAGCAATGGAACCCAATTCAAATTTCACAGAAAATCCACTTCAAGAGCAACTAGAGCAACAAAAAGCTTTGGCAAGTGTAATTGTCCGAATTCGTGAGTCTCTTGACTTAGAAACAATTTTTCAAACGACTGTTACACAAGTGCGTCAGTTGCTAAATGCCGACCGGGTGGCAGTCTTCCAGTTCGACCGCGAACAAAACTGGGAGGGAGAATTTGTTTGTGAAGATGTTGCAATTGGCTGGGACTCAGCAATGGCAGTAAAAATTTCCGATCGCGGCTTTGGAGAACAATTTGCTGCCAATTATCAACAAGGTAGAGTGCAAGCAGTAGCAGATATTTACAAGGCAGGACTGAGTGATTGTCATCTGGAAATTTTGAGTAAATTTCAGGTACAGGCTAATCTTGTTGTCCCTCTATCGCGGAAGCAGGAACTGTGGGGATTGCTTTGCATTCATCAGTGTAGTGAGACTCGTAATTGGAAAGAATCGGAAATTGAGTTTATTCGTCAAATTGCTGACCATCTTGCTGTTGCGATTCAACAAGCAAAGCATCTCCATGAAGTCAAATTGCAAGCTGCAAAATTAGCTCAAGCAGTTCAGCGCGACCAAGTAATAGCTAAAATTGTTGATGAAATTCGCTCACCCCTTGATATTGAAACCATCTTTAAAACCACAACTCAAGAAATACGTAAGCTGCTGCAAGCCGATCGAGTTGCCATTTTTAGCTTCAATCCCGATTGGAGTGGTAACTTTGTTGCCGAATCATTTACTGAAGGTTGGACTCCTTTAGTTGGCGTTCAGCCTGCGATCGCTGATACTTATTTACAACAGACGCAAGGTGGACGTTACGTTAACAACCAGACTTTTATAGTTCCAGACTTTTATAGTTAATGATATTTATCAAGCCGGATTAACAAACTGCCATATAACTCTGTTGGAACAATTTCAGGCAAAAGCCTTTGCTACTGCCCCTATTCTCCAAGGAGATCAACTTTGGGGAATCATCGCTGCCTACCAAAATGCCTCACCCAGAGAGTGGCAATCTTATGAAGTCGAATCACTGAGCAAAATCGGTACACAAATTGGTGTAGCAGTGCGACACCATAAGCTGCTGGCATACGCTCAGTACCAAGCAGAGCAACAAAAGACATTAACTAGTGTAATTACTCGAATTCGGGAGTCCCTAGATTTAGATACAATCTTCCAGACTACTGTCACCGAAGCCCGGCAAATGCTGCAAGCAGACCGAGTGGCAGTCTTTCGTTTTGACCCGCAAAAAGATTGGGAAGGAGAATTTATTTCTGAGGATTTTGTGCCTGAGTGTAACTCGATAATGGCAGAAAAAGTTTATGACTATTGCTTTGGGGAATACTTTGCACACCTTTACGCCCAAGGTCGAGTCAATGCGATCGCTGACATTTATCAAGGAAAGTTCCCCGGTTGCTACGTCCAAATCCTAGAAAAATTTCAAGTGCGGGCAAATATGGTCGCACCTCTATTGAAAAAAGGTGAACTTTGGGGATTGCTATGTATTCACCAATGCACCGCTCCTCGTTATTGGCAACCCTCTGAAATTGAATTTACCAGTCAAATAGCCGAGCAATTGGGAGTTGCATTAAAACAGGATTCTTATTTAAAGCAAGTTCAAATGCAGGTTATCCAGTTAGCAGAAGCCACTGAACGCGAAAAAGCAATGGAACGCCAAGAACTACTGGCTGCAACTATTGATAAAATCCGCCAGTCACTCGATATTAAAACTATTTTTAGAACCACTACTCACGCTGTGCGAGAGTTACTCGAAGTCGAGCGAATTGCAATCTACCGTTTCAACCCGGATTGGAGCGGTAAATTTGTGGCAGATTCCTTTAAAGATGGTTGGAAACCAGTTGCACAAACCCAACCAACGATTATAGAAACTTTTGAGAATACAGACGACGATAACGAACTTCCGCGTAACGAAACCTTTGTTCCGATTCGGGAAGGTGAAAAATTATGGGGATTATTAGTTGCTTATCAAAATTCGCAACCGCGTTATTGGAAAGAAGAGGAAATTAATTTACTGGCTCAAGTTGGGGTGCAATTAGGAATTGCGATTCAGCAAGCAGAATTACTCGAACAAACTAAACGTCAAACCTTAGAACTTACTCAGACTCTGCAAGAATTAAAACAAACTCAAACTAGGTTAATTCAGGGTGAAAAAATGGCAGGATTAGGACAACTACTTGCTGGAGTTGCCCACGAAATCAACAATCCTATCAGTTTTATTTTTGGCAATCTTATCCATTTAAATGAATATACTCAAGAGCTGCTAAAGGTAGTGAAACTTTACCGGCAAAACTCCTCAATATTGCCAACTGTCCAAGAGCAAATCGACAAAAGTGATTTGGACTTTCTCATTGAAGATTTACCGAAAACCCTTGAGTCTATGAAAGTAGGAACAGAGCGGATTTGTGATATTGTGCTATCACTGCGAAACTTCTCTCGTACAGATGAGGCTGAATTGAAGCCAGTAGATATTCATGAAGGCTTGGATAGTACTTTATTAATTTTAGGGCATCGCCTTAAAAACAATAATGAACGTCCAGCTATTGAGATTATTAAACAATATGATAATTTACCTTTGCTTGAATGCTATCCCGCGCAATTAAATCAAGTGTTTATGAATCTTTTGAGTAACAGTATTGATGCATTAGAGGAAAAGTTTAACACTATACAGCAGAAGTATTTGAAATTATTACAAACGTGTCCGAGAATACCCTTGACTATCTGGATTAATACGCAAGTCGTTCATAACCAGATTGTAATTAGAATAGCTGATAATGGTCTTGGGATTCCAGAAGAGGTGCGATCGCATATATTTGATCCCTTCTTTACTACCAAAGCACCAGGTAAAGGTACGGGTTTAGGATTGTCTATTAGCCATCAAATAGTAGTTGAAAAACATCATGGTCAGATGAAATGTTCCTCTAAACCAGGAGAAGGAACAGAATTTTTAATTGAAATTCCCAGCAGTAATTAGAGGCGATTGATTTTTGACAATTCTCAGTCAATCTTAAATAGGGGAGCCAGGGTTTCCTCCGTTCCCCGAAGGCATCATAACTGCCATTGCGTTATGCCATTAGACTAATGCACCAACACTTGAATCAATATAATTTATTTATAGTTTAGGACGTTTTTTGGGATGCGATCGCAGAGTTGATGTTGATAAAATGGCAGATTTAGTATAAAAAGGTACTAGTTTGAAATGAGAAAACTTTTGCTCATCTTAACTATTTCTTGTTTCTCTTCAAATCCAGAACTATAGCACCCACTCAAAGGTACGGTTTCACCAGATGCTAACATTAAGATAACTCGATGAACAGAGCCACCTTCGCTAGAATCAGAACTTTCAACTTTAATATCAACAATTTCATTTAACGAGTACAAAAAAACCGCTTTTCCCAATTTTCCAAACCATCGATAGCGGCTGAGAGTTAAACTATTTGATTCTTTATCAAAATTACAGTTGATAAATGAACCTGCGGCTATTATGAGTAAACCTACCAAAAACAAAAATAGGGTTCCGCCAATTGCGGCATAACCTTTTAAAGTATCATCTTGCTTAACTACTAAATTTTTATCTAAAGGTTGTGCTAAAAAATTCTTAATTTTTAAAATTATCAACTCTGCTTCTTCTAAAAAATAATCACTATAAGCAATTTGTGTAAATAAAATACTTTCTCTATTAGTTAATAACTGAACTCGATATGTATATAATATTTTTCCCTCTTTATCAGTTTTAGTTTGTTTTTCTAAACGAGTTCCAATTAATCCAGTAATTTTTTTTTGGCTTTTTTGATGATCAAAAAAATCAAACTCTCTCAGTTCACATATAATTATTGATGATTTTTGCTCAATACTGAAAGCTTGTAAATTTTGGGGTACACGGTCACAACTAAGTTGTGTGACACTTATAATCGTAAAAATAGTATACAAGCAAATTATCCCTGCTTGTCCAATAAAAAACCCAATAAACCGAAGCAACTTGGGTTGAATAGTAAAATTAAGTTTATTTTGTGTTTTCTCATGAATTTTTATATTTTTACCTTTGAACAAATACCAAATTAAAATCAAATTGGTAATTAATAATACATAGTTTAATAAAGAATTTGTATTTTCCATTTTTTCGCTAAAACGTCTCTGTTTTTAGGCTTAAAGCGGAGATTTACTTACAACCCAAACTATCTCGCGTTGACACACCTGTGACTGGATTCACGCCATCGGCTCTTTCACACAGCAATGACACTTGATAGCGATCAATTAAAGCATCGCTAAAATCAGCACCAGTGACATCAGCATCATAAAAGCGGCTACGGGTCAAAGTTGCTTCAGTAAATATGGCATTTTTCAGGTTAGCACCATCCATAGTGGCGCGATCAACTAAAGCGCCGCTCAAGTTCGCATCTTCCAAATTTGCCTTTAATAAAACTCCTTTAGTCAGAATTGCGTTGGTTAAATTCGCTGCTTGAAAATTTGTCCCCCGCATTTCTGCTGCAACAAAAGTTACACCGACTAAATCAGCATGAGAAAAGTCACGATTTTCTAAATTTATATTGTTGTAATTGATTGTGTTTATCTGAGCAAAAGCCGGTTTGGGATTAAGTATTATCCACCCAAATGCTAGTAGTAAAATCACAATCAAACCCAAAAAGCGCAGTAAAATCTTTTTCATAATTTTATTATTTGTCTTTTGTCATTAGTCTTTTGTCATTTGTCCTCTGTTAGTTAACAATGACTAATGACTAATGACTAATGACTAATGACTCTTAGCTATTTCCAATCTTTACCAATGCGGATTGTCAGATCGGATTCTAAATCACCAATGGCAGACACCTCGATTTGACCCAAGCCTAAGACTTTTTGCAAATCAATTCCAACTCGTCGGTTGCCTTTTTGGACAATAATCTGAGTTTGACGTTGGGTATCTGGCCAATCAGGCACTTTGTAAATATTATTAAAGCCTTTCCGTTTAAGATAAGCAATAACTTTTTCAGTTAGCTGAGGTTGATTTGAAGCATTTTGAATAGCAATTTTGAGGTTAGGAACCTGACGCATATCTGGCTTTAGACCAGGTACATTTACCCCAACATAATCATTCAACAGGCTCTGTTGTCCAGTCATATTCAGCCAATAGCTATCAGGGTCTTTGCTAAAACGGCTAAAGGTACCAGGCAACACGGTCATTTGGAAATTATCTCGATCTAGGTTAAGACCGAAATTGACCAACGCCATCATTTCTTCCATCTTCAGGTTGGTATCAAAATATTTTCGCATCAAGCGAGTTAATTGAGGCAACCTGGGTAAGATGGTGGGACTATTTAAGCGTTGCAGCAAGGCTGCTGTTAGTGCTTGCTGACGCTGTACTCTCGGCAAATCTCCCAAACCTGGTTCGCGGAATCGGGCAAACTGTTCTGCTTGTTCGCCGTTGAGGGTTTGCCAGCCACTGACTAAATTAATCGATAATCGACTGCTAGAGTCTTTATATTCCATTGATTGGGGAACAAAGACTTCTACTCCGCCTAACTGATCGACTAACTGCCGTAAGCCGCTAGTAGAAATGCGGATGTAACGATCGATTGGGGCGTTATTTAAGGTACGGCTTACTACCCGTGCTGCCAAGACTGGGCCGCCTTTGGCATTGGCATCAGATACCTTAGTTAATCCCTTTTCTCCCTTTTCAGGGATGGCGATCATCGTATCTCTGGGAATGGAAAGCACTCGTACAGATTTTTCATTAGGGTTAAGTCGTACCAGTAGCATAGAGTCGCTTTTGCCTGCAAAGCTTTCTGGTGAGCCATCAACAGTACCGCTGACTGGTTCAATCCCCATGATTAAAATATTCATCGGTCGTGAAAGCTTGTACTGGGAAAGTTTGCTCCATAACTCCCCTGGTAATGGGATTTTTACTTCGTCTTTAGCAGCAGTTCCTAAATCTTCATCTGTTCGATCTAGATTGCTCCATAAAGGAGTCCACAGCGCTAACGTTGACACCAGCAGCCCAGATAAGATGATACCAATGACAACCGTCATAAACCATAACAGCCATCGAGGCATGGTTAAGCCCAGTCTCTCAGAAAGCTGATTGGGAATCGCGCCCACAGATTCGACGACGCTACGGTTCGGATTCGCTGGCTGGTTTAATTCAACCTCCTCCTCTGAGTCGGCTACTGGTGCTGGCGTTACTTGATTTTCTGTCCGTTGAAGTTGCGACGATCCCACGTCACTTTCAAATACTACTTGTTGAGACGTAACCGGATTTTCCGACCATTCGACTTGTTTTATCACAATTATCTCCCCACTCAACCACTCCCTAAAAGTATGTTAATCCAAGCTACAAATATTGCCAGTGGAAAAGCTCACTGTAAACTTGTAATGTTCTTCGGTAGGCGTGTATGACAACATGAATACTTTATTGTTCCCCGTAATCCTAGCTGGTGGTAAAGGTGAACGTTTTTGGCCCTTAAGCCGCAAAGACCGACCCAAGCAATTTTTAAGTCTTGATGGTAGCTCTAGAAGTCTATTACAAGCAACCGCCGATCGCTTGTTAGCACTCGGAGGAAGTTGGGATTCCCTGTGGGTAATCACTTCTAGTCAGATAGCTGAAGGGGTAAAACAACAATTACCTGATCTACCAGTTGAAAACTTGCTGATTGAATCGGAAGGAAGAGACACTGCCGCAGCTGTTGCTTGGACAAGTTTAAAAATCAAACAGCGCTATGGAGAAGACGCTGTTATTGGCTTTTTCCCTGCTGACCACTGGATTGCTGACCAAGAGGCGTTTGCACACACATTAAATGCAGCAACGCAACTGGCAACAAGCACAGCAGCGATCGTTACACTGGGGATCAAGCCGACTTTTCCATCAACAGGTTACGGCTACATTGAACAAGGTGAAAAAATAGGTAGCTTTAATGAGTTGCCAGCTTATCACGTGAACCGCTTTACTGAAAAGCCCGACCGGGAAACGGCAGAGACTTTTTTATCTACGGGACGTTTTAGCTGGAATAGTGGAATGTTCGTTTTTCGGGCGGGGGTTGTTCTCAAGGAACTACATACCCATGCTCCAGAAATTATCGAACCTTTAGAACAACATGGCCCTGATATCTATCCTCAGTTGCCTAAGAAGAGTATAGACTATGCGTTAATGGAAAAGACTACTCTAGCATACGTTTTGCCAGTTGATTTTGGTTGGGATGATTTAGGAGATTGGAATGCGATCGAACGCTTACTGAAAAAAGAAGAGACTCCCAATGTGGAACTCGCTACCCACGTAGGTTTAGATACGCAAGGGGCGATTATTTACGCCTCAAATCCAGAGGATGTAGTTGTTACTATTGGTTTAGAGGATGTGGTGATTGTGCGCGATCGCAATGTCACTCTCGTTGTCAAAAAAGAACGTACCCAGGAAATCAAGCAGATCCTTAAAATTATCCAAAGCGATTCCCGATTTACCGACCTGCTATAAAAGTTAGAACCCTTGGCAGAGGCGAAAAAGTCTGTTTTCCCATTATAACTTGACTGTCCGTTATTTTATCTGACAGTTATGGACATTATTAGCTTTGAGCCTCTCGCCAAGACAATGGCAATCGATTCTATTACTGCCTATCAAAAATATATTTCTCCATCCAAAGGATTTTCTTGTTCTCATCGCTTATTACACGGGGGGGATTCCTGCTCAAACTACGTCAAACGGATGCTGAACGAACAGAAGCTCCACCAAGCCGTACAATCATCCATAAAAAGATTTCAAGAATGTGCGGCAGCTAGCAACACTTTAACAAGCATCAAAACTAGAGCCGATTTCCGTTGTATTGTCATCCCCTGCTGCCTACCTCTTTAACTCCTCTGCCTCTTTGCAGTTATTTTACAAAAATGTTCCTCACCCAAACTGTTCCCCGTCAACGAGAAATTCTGGAAGTCTTCCTTCGCAATGGCTGGGACTATATGCGAAGGTTACTTACTGGTGCCAAAGCTGATGAACCTCAACTTCCAACACCTGCGGTTTTAAAAAATATTCTGGTAGATTTGGGCCCAGTTTACGTCAAACTTGGTCAGTTAATGTCTACCCGCCCTGACTTACTGAGCGCCTCTTACATTGAGGAATTGTCAACTCTACAAGATGAAGTACCACCAGTTCCCTGGTCAGAAATAGAAATAATCCTCCGTAAAGAATTAAAACTTTCACTAGCAGAAACCTTCAGTACAGTTAACCCGATCCCAGTTGCAGCCGGATCGATTGCCCAGACACATCGAGCTACACTAGCAGACGGTCGAGAAGTTGCTTTAAAAGTGCAACGTCCGGGAATTGATCTGACTATTGCCCAAGATATTGCTTTAATTCAAGGTATTGCCGATTTAGTGGCGCGAACTGATTTTGGGCAAACCTACGAAATCAAATCCATCGCCGAAGAATTTACCAAAGCTTTAGAAGCCGAGTTAGATTTTACAAGGGAAGCAGGTTTTACAGACCAACTGCGGCGCAACTTATCTAAAAGTCGCTGGTACGATCCCACACAAATAGTGGTTGCGGAAATTAACTGGGAATTGACCACACCAAAGTTACTGGTAATGGAATGGCTGGATGGGATACCGTTCTTGGCAGCGGATTTGGATAATGACCCCAATGTTAAAGATCCTGCCGAAAAGCGTAAAGAAATAACTACTTTGTTATTTCGGGTATTTTTCCAGCAACTATATATTGATGGCTTTTTTCACGCCGATCCCCATCCAGGAAACTTGTTTTATCTCAAAGATGGTCGTGTTGCCCTCTTAGATTGTGGCATGGTGGGAAGACTCGATCCCCGTACACAGCAGATATTAACAGAGATGTTGTTAGCGATCGTTGATTTAGATGCTCAACGGTGCGCTCAGTTAACTTTACAGCTATCAGATTCTGGTCAGCCAGTAATTTTGTCGCGGTTAGAAAATGATTACGATCGCATGTTACGAAAGTATCATAATGTCAGCCTCACGCAAATAAACTTCAGTCAGATAATTTATGAAGTTTTACAAGTTGCCCGCAACAATAAAATTAGGTTGCCTAGTAATATGGGTTTGTATGCCAAAACCCTAGCGAATTTAGAAGGGGTAGCGCGGACATTCAACCCAGAGCTTAACTTTTTTGATGAAGTCAAACCATTAATTACAGACTTGTTTCGTCGGCAGCTAATAGGGGATAATCCAGTGCGATCGCTCCTGAGGACAGCCTTAGATATTAAAAGTCTGTCTCTGCAATCTCCCCGCCAAATTGAACTATTATTAGACCGAGTTACCTCAGAAACCTTACAGTGGAATCTCTCGTTGCGGGGATTAGATGGTGTGCGGCGCACTATGGATGATGCGGCTAACCGACTATCTTTTAGTATATTAGTGGGTTCGTTGATTATGGGTGCGGCAATTATTTCCACCAGAGCGCAGACAACTCAGCTATCTTTTTTAAGCACCACCCTGTTTGCAGTCGCTAGTTTATTGGGTTTGTGGTTAATTATTAGTACATTGCGATCGGGACGTTTACGGTAAAACCATTTTGAATTGAAGGAAAAGCGTTCGACTGAGCGCTCACGCCGTTCGCGTAGCGTTCCGTAGGAAATGTCTAAAATTTAAAATTGAATTACTCCTGCCGTTTTCATCCTCACCGGAGGCGGAGCGTCTCCGGCTTTGCATTAATACCATAGCTATCAATCCGTTACTAAATAGCGTAGTACAATGTCTAATACCAATTCTCTATGAAGATGCGCCTAATTCTTTTGGGAGATAGCGAATTATCTTCAGAAAACCTCTGTTTACCTCTGCGTACCTTTGCGTTGAAAAAAAGCTAGAATTTGGCGCAGCTTTACAAAGAAACGGTATAAGCTAGTAATGAAAAGTTTGTAGTAAGCACAAAGCGTGCTTAGAAAATTAAAGACTAAAGTCTTTACTACGAACTTGCTTACCCATTAATTTTTATTAATTGGATAATACTCTTGCAATACTCGTCAATTCCATAATTTTCTCAAACTGAAAATCATGAGCTAAATTCTTAATAAAATTTTGCAATCCAGCATTTTCCGAAGGGATTTGCTCAATCAATTCTAAAATCAGGTCATCACTACATTGAGCTGCGGCAGTGTATACCTGTTTCACCCATTCCGGCGACATTTCAGATAATAGAGTCACTAAATCCGTGCGCGTCAATATTGATTTTGGTCTTTGTTGCTTTAGGTTTGTTAGCTGATAGCTTTCTTCTTGATAAATATATTGAACTCCCAAATATTCGCTTAACTTTTCTAGTAATTCTTCCTCGCGGAAAGGCTTGTTAATATAATCATCGCAACCCGCTTTGATTATTGCCTCTCGTTGTTCTTCAAAAGCATGAGCAGTTAAGGCAATAATAATTGTCTCACAATTGGGGCAATTGGGGGTTTGGGATTCGGTATTTTGAATTGAGGTTTCTTCTCTAGTTTTAATAACTTTTGTGGCTTCGTAGCCATCCATAATTGGCATCCGCATATCCATTAAAATTAGATGTGGTTGCCATGTCTGCCAAAGTGCGATCGCTTCAATGCCATTTATTGCTTCTTGGACTGCAAAACCGATAGATGTGAGAATTTTCATTAGCACTAAACGGCTGTCTGTGGAGTCATCAACCACTAAAATACGGTATTCAATTTGAGCAGGCGCTAAACTAATAACTTGGGGTCTAGTTTGTTTGATCTGGATTTCGCTGGCTGCGGCTAGACCAATTTGAATATCAAAAGCAAATTTACTTCCCTCGCCAATAGTGCTAGTGACGCTAATATCTCCTCCCATTAGTTGTACATATTTGCGGCTAATTGCTAAACCTAGTCCTGTTCCCTGTTGTGATTTTCTTCCGGTTTCAGTTTGCCCAAAAGCTTCAAATAGCAAGTCAATTTCTTGTGGGGCAATACCGCGGCCAGTGTCTTGTACCTCGAAGGTTAAAGATTGGGCATTGGGCATTGGGTATTGGGCATTGGGCATTGGGCATTGGGCATTGGGCATTGGAAATTGGGGATTAATTATTCTCCCCTGCTCCCCTGCTCCCCTGCTCCCCTGCTTCCCCTGCTCCCCTGCTTCCCCTGCTCCCCCTGCTCCCCACTCCCCACTCTCCATTCCCACCCGCAGCGTTACCCTTCCAGTATCGGTAAATTTGATTGCATTTCCCAAGAGGTTAAGCAAGACTTGACGTAGTTTACTTTCGTCAACTTGGATGTATTGGGGAAGGTGAGATGTATATTCAAAAACCAATTCCAATCCTTTGGAGGTGGCGCGGAAGCGCAACATCTCTTCGAGGTTTTCCAAGAGGCGAATTAAGTCAAAACTGTTGAGATTTAAGGTTATTCTGCCAGCTTCAATTTTAGACATTTCCAAAATATCGTTGATTAAATTCAGGAGATGTTCGCCAGCACGATTGATGATTGCTAGATTTTGCTGATGTTCAGTTGATAATTCACGATCGTGGCTCATGACTTGGGTAAAACCGAGGATGGCGTTAAGTGGAGTACGCAGTTCGTGACTCATGTTGGCCAGGAATTCGCTTTTGGCACGGTTAGCAGCATCAGCAACGATCACAGCTTCTTGCAATGCTTGGGACTGCCTTTGAGTTTGCGCCAGCAATTGTGCCTGTTGTAAAGCAACACCTAACTGATTGCCAATTTGAACTACGATGTTGATTTCTCCTGATTTCCATTGGCGGGGATCGGAATTTTGATAACTCGCCAGCAATCCCCAAAGCTGACTACCATGCAAAATCGGAACAATAATATATGCTTTGGCCTGAAAGCGCTCTAAGAGGTTGATATAAGCAGGATGAAACTCAGCGTTGTAAATGTCTGAGACACAGATGAAACTTGCACCTGGGGTTACTTGCAAATCGGGATATTCCACGTGGTTATTACTGCCATCCAAAATTTTCGCTAGGCAGTGCCCATCTTGTAAGACACCCTCTGTGAGATGAGGATCGTTGTTGTGTTCTTCTATGAGAGAAATCCAACCGTTACCCACCGATTCAGAAACAAATTCCCCATTCCAGTCGGGATTGAAACGATAGACAACAACCCGATCGCAGTTGAGTACTTGGCGTAATTCTTCGGTTGTAGCCGCAAATATCGTCTCTAAATCCAGTGTTTGGCGCATTCTTTGAATTACTTGAGCGATCGCTCTTTCTCGCTCTGCACTCTCACGCAAGGCTTCTTCTGCCAATTTTCTCTCGGTAATATCTGTAATTGTACCGATGTAGCCTTTAAGTTCTCCATTATCTTTAAATTCTGGCAAAGCATGACAAATTACCCAGACGACTGTACTATCATTATGCAAGAAACGATGTTCGTATTTATAGCTTGATTTAGCGGCTGTTGCTTGATTCCATGCCAACAATAGCTGTTCGCGGTCGTCTGGATGTACGGCATTTGCCCAACCTGTTCCCAAAGATCCTTCTAAACTACATCCAGTAATTTCACTCCAGCGTTGATTAAAATATAAAACATTGCCATCCACATCAGTATGAAAGATACAAGCTGGTGAGGCTTCTGCTAGTAGTTGATATCGTTGTTGACCTGACTGCAAAGCTAGTTCTGCCAATTTGCGATCGTTAATGTCTGCCCAATAACCAACACATTCGATTGGGTAGTCAGCTTCGTCACGAATTAACCTCATCTTTTCGTAGAACCAGTGATAAGTTCCATCAGCGTGTAACCAACGGTATTCGTAGGAAATGTACTCCTGCTCAACAAGGTGGGAAAGTTTTTCTGAGATGAATTCAATATCTTGGGGATGGACATGATAAAGCCAAAAACTGGAGTTATCGATAAATTCCCGCGCTTCGTAGCCCACCATTTCTTTAACGTTTTCACTGATAAAAGTAGTGCTAAAATCGTCTGATGTTTTGCTGCTATAAATGACTACAGGGCTAGAGGTGAGCAGATATTGTAGGCGTTCGTTGGCTAAACGCAGTTCTTGTTCGACGTGTTTGCGTTCGCGTAGCGCTGCATGTAGTTCGCTAATTTCGACTAAAACTGTGCCGACACCAGAAGGGCGATCGTCTTCACCAACAATCGGAAAATAAGAAGCTAAGAAGTGGCGGATAATATCTGGTTGTTGAATGGATGCACTGCTTAATTCTTGATTGAGAATGGGTTGACCGGTTATCAGAATTTGTTGATAAATTGGTTCTACTAAAGGGGCGATGTGGGGTAAGACTTCATGGATGGTCTTGCCAATATGATCTTGCTGGGGTAGTCCATTAATCTCCGCCAACAGTTGGTTGATTTGCACAAACCGCAGCTGGTTATCTACAATATTCATACCGACGGGAGCACTGCTAAAAAAGGCATTGAGACGAGCTTCTCTAAGTGCTAGCTCTTGTTCTAGGGTTTTGCGCTCAATCAACCCACCCAACTGAGCAGCAACAGCACTGACTAGCAAGAGCAAACGTCGATCTACCAATACTGAGCTACGTTTAAAAAATACTAAAACAGCTAATACTTGGTTCCCAGCCAGTATGGGAACACCAAACCCACCTTTTAATCCCACTTTTGCAGCTTGTGGCGATCGCAAGAAAACTGGTCGTGTAACTTTAGAAACATCTTCTATCCATTCTGGTTCTTGGTTGTGCCAAACTCTTCCTGGTAATCCCACTCCCAGAGGGAATTTCACAGTTTGGCTTTGGTCGCAGAATTCTTCTAAACTGCTATCTTCTCCGTACCATCCGAGACTGTGTTCTAAAACAGTCCCATCTTCATTAGGTATCCAGGCTTCACCAAAATCCCAGCCAATGGTGTGACAAATTAAGCGCAAGACCACTGCTAAGGCACTGTTGACATCACTAGCGCGAGTGATCGCTTGGGTTGTCAACAGCAACAAACGGCTTTCATTTTCTGCCTGCTTGCGTTCAGTAATATCTTTGGTAGTGCCCAGTACGTACCATTGTCCATCAATCTCGATCATTTCTGCACTCAACAGTGTTGTCCTAATTTCTCCTGTTGAAGTGCAGACATCAATCTCATAGTTGCGGATGGCTTTTGCTTGTTGCAGAATGTGGGTGAGAAAATTATATTCTTCTGGATTCACCCAAAGATTCAATTCTTCATCGGTGCGATCAATCACTTGAGAGCGAGAATAACCAAAAAACCGACAAAAGCTGTCGTTTACTTCGATGTAGCGTTTATTGTGAACAGTAATTAAGGCAATTGGATCGGGAGATGACCGGAAAGCTGACGCTAACTTTTCTTCAGAAGCCCGTCGCGCTGCTTCTGCGCGTTGACGTTCTTTTGCCTCCAATACCAAGGATACTAAATTACCCAGAGAGCGAGCGAAATTTTGGTCTTCTAACGTCCAATGATGAGTAGTTCCCACTGCCTCCAGACATAAAACTCCTACGGTCTTTCCCTCCAGCCTAACGGGTGTATCGAGTATAGAGGTGATGTTTAATCTTGAGTAAAATGCAGAAAATTCTTTAGTTCTGGGATCGGTATGAGCATCATCTGCGGCGATTGGTTGGTCTTGCTGCAAAGCTGTAAAATAAACTGGATAGTCTGCCGCTGATAATAAAAGTCCTTCGCTATGTTGATTGCAACTACCCTCAAATAGATCGAAACACTGGATTTTTATGCCTGTTTTGTCATACAGCCAGACACTAGCTCGTTCCATGCCAATATTCTTGACAGCTGTTTCTGTGATTTTACTCAAGGCTGCTTTCAAATCACCCTGATAAAGCGTCTGATTTTGTGCCAATTGTGTTAGCACTAGATTATGATTGCGGAGCTTAATCGCGCTTTCTTGGAGTAATTTTTCTACTCCTCGACGCTGTGTAATATTACTAGCAGTACCTGTCATGCCTATAACCTGACCCTCTTCGTTGCGTAATGCGATCGCATTCAACATTAGATAAAGTAAGGTACCGTCTTTAGCTACACAGCTAGTTTCATGCTCAAAGATAGACTTTCCCTGAAGAACGCGCTCAAAGGCTACTTTATCTTGAGCAACTTGTGTAGGTGAGATGAAATCAATTAAGGCACGCCCGATCATTTCTTGGGGTTCGTAGCCATAAATCTGCTTCACTGCTGGATTGACAAAGGTAATTAGTCCATCAATGTCCACCGACCAGATCGTGTCCTGGGATGTCTCCACTAGGAGCCGATACTGACTTTCGCTCTTCTTAAGGGCGGCTTCGACTACAAGGCGTTCGCTTTGATAAACTTCTCTACAAAAGGCTTTGCTAATGCTAACGGGAATTTCTTTAAAAATATCTTCTATTTGTCTGTTGCAAATATTTAACTCAACTGTAATCCGTTGACGCTCTTTAATCTCCTGTTGCAGTTGGAAATTTTTTTCTTTCAACTGTTTTTTCAGTCTTTGGAGAGTGAGTTGATTTTGGACGCGTAATAAAACTTCTTTAGTTTGGAATGGTTGAGTAATATAGTCAATATCGCCTAAATTTAAGACATTTATTTTTTCAAAAAAATCATCGAAAATTCCGAAAATAATTATCGGAATCTCTTGAGTTCGAGCGTTAGCTTTCAAATATTGACATACTTCATAATCATCCTTCTCTATAATGAGAACATTTAGCAAAAGCAAATCTGGGCAAGAAGCGAGTGCTGTATTGATTGCCAATTGCCCAAAAATAACACTTTCTACCTGATAACCTTGGTGTTGAAGTATGTCTGATAAAAAATGTAAATTCTCTAAGTTGTCATCAACTAATAAAATTTTTATTTTTTGAGCATCCATATCAGTTAATAAGTTAATTTTAAATCAGGAAGAATTTCTTGAATAAAACGGAACATGAAATCAGAAAGCAAAACTCTGTCACCAGATTGTAAATAAAATCATCGTTGTTTACAACCATACTTCAACGCAGGGTGTATGGAAAAGTTGCAGATAAGCAGGATAACTGTCTATATCATGTTTGCTTCATTACTTAATTAAATCCCAAGAATCCCAAACAGCCAAAGCTAGGGCGTACACACAAGTCCAAAAAACCTAGTACCGCAAGGCGGAAGTCACGCATTCAAAAGTCAAAAGTCACGCATAATTATTGTATTTCGGGCTTTTACCAAGCCCCGTTGGGGCGGGTGTGGGGGTGTGGGGTTGCATGGTGGTTGGGGATATCTAGCCCCAACCACCCGCATGAGTCAAAAGCCCAGCTATTAAGTTGGGCAACCGTGTTGTCCTTTGGTCTCAATCCAAAGGACTTCACCTTACACCCTTAAACCCTTACACGCTTACACCCCTAATGAAACCATTTGAAATGGTGAGGCAGTCCGGTTTTGGGGGTTCCCCCCATGAAGAGCTGCCGAACCCGAAGGGGTATGTTTATTTACGCCGTGCTGTACTAGCTTGATGAGGCTTGACTCGTTCCCAGTCTTTGCCTGACAATACATTCATTAGACTTCTTGCAAAAGTCCCTAACACCCCACCCCTAACCCCTAAGAGCTTGCGGGGAGGGGTTCTTTATTTTTGATTTATGCAAGAGGTCTATTGAATCTCTGACTCAATGTCTGACTGGAGGCCAAAGTACCAGCAACGCTGCAAAACACAGATACTGCTGTACCTGCGGGAAATATTGCAACAAGAACGAATGGTATTTTCCTGAGTCTGTACAGTTTTGGTGCTAGACGTTGCAGGACTTGATTAACCAAAAGAGATTTTTCATAGTCCCCAATTGTCTAGAGTGAAAAACAAATAATCGGATTGCGAGCCTCAGTCAAAACAGTAGTGATTGTTACACACGATCGCAAAAAACGCGGATAACATGAGAAAAATCTCACCCGATAAACAAGGTGAGGTAAAGCTGTTTATCTTTATGTCCCGTTAGCAGCTGTCTTCCAGGCTATGAGTTGTTAAGCAATTATCTCGCAGTGGATAGAACTTAATTACATTTTGTCTAAAGTATTAGGCAAAAAGTTATCCCCAAGGGTGGTAATTTACTTGACAAAAGTCTGCTATTATGCACTATTAGCTGAAAACAAAGGAGTTTGCAATGCATCGACAAATGTGCTGGTTATCTAAGTCTGGTGGCGATGGAGAGAAAATTTTGTATTTGCAGACAGAACCCAATCAACCCTGGCGTCCCTACACAGCTTTTGGACATTTTGCAGTCCCAGATTATCAAATACCAGGTGGTTCTAAAGGTTGGGCAACTTATCAAAAACTTTTGAAAGCAGGTTGGACACTAGTACCTAGTGCACGGGCAAACGAGTTTGGCAGCAGCAGTTACGCAGAGTCAACAATCCAAAATTTATAGTCATTTGTCATTGGTCATTGGTCATTAGTTATTCTTTGGTCTGAGTTTGTTACTCGCTTACAAACCTCTAGGGGAACCTTCACCGCGAGGATCGGCTGCTCCTTCTAAAGTTCCATCAGATGTAATAGCGATCGCGTTACCATTACCCCAAGGAGTAGTTTCCTTTATTTTGTGTCCCCGTCTGCGTAAATCTTGCAAAGTTAGAGCATCCAAGCCCCAGGATTCGACGCGCAACTCATCTGGAAGCCATTGATGATGTATGCGTGGAACAGAAACAGCCGCACCAACATCCATGTTGTATTCCAGCACGTTCAGGATTACTTGCAAAACCTGGGTGATGATGGTGCTACCACCAGGTGCACCCGCTGCCATCCGAAAATGACCATTTTCTGTGACAATTGTGGGAGTCATGCTGGATAGAGGAGTTTTGCGGGGTGCAATGCTGTTGGCATCGTTACCAACTAAACCAAAGGCATTAGGCACTCCTGGCGCAGCTGCAAAATCATCCATCTCATTGTTAAGGATAATTCCAGTTCCCGGTGTCACCACACCAGCACCAAAAATGAGGTTAATCGTGAAAGTCAGACTTATGGCGTTGTGTTGTTCATCCACAACATTTAAATGAGTGGTTTGGGGAGATTCATGCGGAAGACAAGGGGATGAGGGAAGACGCAGACATTTTGAATTCAAATCTACTGGCTTGACTTCGGTGGAGGGTCGAGCCATTTGCATATTAATTTCTTGACGGCGTTTTTTGGCGTAAGCTGGACTGAGCAGTTCTTGTACGGGGACTTTGACAAAATCAGGATCGCCTAAATATTTTGAGCGATCGCTATAAGCAATCTTCATTGCTTCTACCATTAAATGTATCGCGTCTGGATGATGCCATCCTAAAGATTTTAGATCGGTGTCACCGATAATATTTAAAATCTGCAATAGGTGAACGCCTCCTGATGATGGTGGTGGCATTGAGCAAATTTTAGCTTTGCGGAAATTGCCACAAACGGGAGTGCGCCAGATTGGCTTATAAGCTTTCAGGTCTTCGAGAGTAATTAAACCACCATTTTTTACCATATCAGAAGCGATCGCACGAGCAATACTTCCGGTGTAAAAACTTTGGGGATTTTCGGCAATTGCTGTTAAAGTACGTGCCAAATCACGCTGCACTAGCTTCTCTCCTGGTTGGTAAAATTCACCGTTGCGAGTGAAAATTTCTCGCGCTGCGGGATTGTTGAGAACTACTTGCTTGCGGGGATCGTTTGCTTGCAGAGAACGCCAAGTTACTACATTACTAACAATAAAGCCATCTTTAGCGAGTGCGATCGCAGGTTTCATTACCTCTTGCCAAGAAAGCTTACCATAGCGACGATGCACTTCATAAAGTCCCGCCACCGTTCCTGGTGTCCCTACTGCCAAATAACCATTAATACTTGCATTCGGACGCACCTTTCCTTCTGCCTCTAAATACATATTTCTTGTAGCTTTCAGGGGTGCGCGTTCGCGGAAATCTAGCGCTTTCATCTCGCCAGTTTTCTCAGAGTGCATCAGCAAAAATCCGCCGCCGCCGATTCCGGCTGAAAAAGGCTCAACTACAGAAAGTGCAAAGGTTGTAGCTACGGCTGCATCCACTGCATTACCACCTTTGCGTAACATCGAAATTCCTGCTTCACTTGCTAGAGGATGGGCTGAAACCACCATTCCCTTCTTGCTGTGTAAGGGTAAAGTTAAGGCGGCTGATGCTACTTGGCTGTAAAGTAAGATGCTGAAAGAAAAGATTACGCTCGCAACTCGCTTCGGTTTAGCAACAGTAAACATTTTTATCCCATTTCTCCGAAAATTTTATACTTATTTAGCATCTTGGTGTGAGATTATTAATACGATCTGATTTGAAAATTTTACAGCACTTGTAAATGCTATGTTACAAAAAATAAGTAAAACATTTTTCAAAGCTTTAACTATTGGATTATGTATCTCTAGCGGCAGCGTTCTCTCTCAAACATTACCGCTTTCCTCTAACTTAGTAGGTTTTAATACCCCGGAAGGTGAAAAATTCTTAGTTGACAGTAAATCAAAAGAAGATTTTTTTCCACTGAGTATGCAATTCATCACTCAAAATAATCAGGCATATTGTGGTGTTGCTAGTATGGTTATGGTACTGAATGGTTTACAAATTCCAGCACCAGAAGCACAGCAGTACAAGCCATATCGAGTATTTACTCAAGAAAACTTTTTTAGTAATGATAATACAAAAAAAGTCCTAGCTCCTGAAGTTGTGTCTCGTCAAGGTATGACTTTAGATCAATTAGGGCAATTATTAGCTAGCTATGGCGTTAAAGTTAATGTTTACCACGCTACCGACACTAGTTTAGAGGAGTTCCGTAAACAAGCAGCAGAAAATTTAAAACAACCGCAAAATTTCATTTTAGTAAACTATTTACGCAAAGAAATTGGTCAAGAGAAAGGCGGACATATTTCTCCTGTAGCAGCATATAATGAGCAAACAGATAGGTTTTTAATTCTTGATGTTTCTCGTTACAAGTATCCACCAGTGTGGGTAAAAACAACAGATTTATGGAAAGCAATGCTGACAAATGATTCTGTATCCAAGAAGAGCCGTGGCTTTGTATTTGTAAGCAAAAACCTTTGATATAATAATTTGTTTATTTAATTTATGAATCCTGCGATCGCTTATCCTTGATGTAATGCGATGTCTGGCGACAAGCCGCAACTCTTGGAGACGCTGCGCGAACGCGTCTACGCCAATATCTAAAAGCTGGTTCTAGGCTGGCTTTCACGTTAAAGTTGACACCAATACTCTCTTACCCCCCACTTGAACGGTTACAAATATGAAGAGTATGCAAAGATTTTTGGAAAAGATAGACATCTAAGTAAATATTCGATATTTAGTTATTGTTGGGTTATTTTGATGTTTCCTATTTTCCAGATAGAAATTCAAGGGCGATGCCTACGGCGGCAAGCTACGCCGACAACGAATGCATAAAGATTTCCTGTTTTATGCTGTCTCAAGTGTTCCCTATTTTGAAACTAGTAAGACTTATACGTTGACAAACTAACTAAATTTTGTACAGTGCTTAAAACTTAGATAGTCCTCAATACATAGATAAGTAATGTTTGCCAGCGAATTAAAGGGGAAATCTTTAATGAACAATTTGTGACTCTATCTAAAGACTGAATAAGATATGCCGAAAGCTTCAACTTTTGGCAGATTATTTGTGCCATCAAACAGTACTAACTCGATTATTGACAACTAAAAGTTACTCCCAAAATCGATTCAATCAGGAAAAACTTATGGCAATTATTATTGGAACTAGCGGTAACGACACCCTACAAGGCGCTTTAGATTACAACGATTACTACGATACCCTAATTGGTGGCAGTGGCAAAGATATATTTTTTTTTGGTGACGGCTCAAACTTCATTAATACAATCGCCGATTTCGATGGAGTAGGTAAAGGAACAAACCCCACAGCAGCAGTCATTGCTGAAGTGGATACCCTAAATTTCCAGAACTATAGTGGCTTCACTGCTCAAAACTTGATCCTCACCCAGAATGGTAACAACCTGGAAATCAACTCTCAAAGGTCTAGCTTTGACAAAATCATTTTAGAAAACTTTGCCCTGTCCAACCTTGATAACCTAAGCTTATCCACTGGAGCCACTGTAGATTCGGGCAATATTCTGTTTTATGGGCAGACTAGCATCACCGACAGCTTTGATGTCTTCGATGCCAACTCCACCCAAAGCACTGTCTTTAAAAAAAACACAGTCACCTTCCTAAACGACCTAGACAACAATGTTAGTGGATTTGACAATTCAAATGATGTCATCAATGGTCAAGGGGGTGATGACATTATTGAAGGCCTAAGTGGCAATGACCTTTTGAGGGGTGGTGCGGGCAATAATACCCTCAACGGTGGTGTTGGTGACGACTCTTTGGATGCTGACTTCCCCTCAGGCAATAATCTGCTCTCTGGGGGCGATGGCAATGATTCTCTCTTCACCTCTGGCAGCGACCGAAACTTCACCTATTTCGGCAAAGAAGTTGACGATCGCCCTTTAGGCAATAATACCCTCAACGGTGGTGTTGGTGACGACTCTTTGGATGCTAGCGGTTCATTAGGCAATAATCTGCTTAATGGCGGCGATGGCAATGATTCTCTCTCCATCTCTGGGAGTCAAATCAGTGCGGAGTACACACTGGATAACTCTCGCTCAGATGGCGATAACACCCTCAATGGTGGTGCAGGTGATGATACCTTGAGCGCTAGTGGTTCAAATGGCGATAACCTGCTTTTTGGAGGCCATGGCAATGATTTTCTAGACATCTATGGCTATATTTACCGAAATTTTGACTTTACCTTCAACTCTCGCTCATCTGGCAAGAACCTTCTTTCTGGGGGCGATGGCAATGATACTCTAACAGCCTCTGGTGCCACTGGTAATAACACCCTCAACGGTGGTAATGGCGATGATAGCCTTACAGGCGGTAATGGCGATGATAGCCTCACAGGCGGCAGTGGTAAGGATAAATTTGTTTACAAAGGCTTAAGCAAAGACAGGACTAATACTTTCACAGGCGACGACACGATTAATACTGGTACTCATACAATCGCCGATTTTACTGGAGTAGGTGAAGGAACAAACCCCACAGCAGCAATCATAGCCGAAGTGGATACTCTGATATTCCAGGACAATAGTGGCTTCAGTGCCAAGAATTTGCTTCTCACCCAGAATGGCACAAGTTTGTCAATCAGCTTTCAAGGGTTTGGTAATACCAGATTCATCCTGGAAAATTTTGCCTTAGAAAATCTGGATAACCTCAGCAAATCTACTGGAGCTACTGTAGATTTGGGCAATATTCTGTTTTATGGGCAGACTAGCATCACCGACAGCTTTGATGTCTTCGATGCCAACTCCACCCAAAGCACTGTCTTTAAAAAAAACACAGTCACCTTCCTAAACGACCTAGACAACAATGTTAGTGGATTTGACAATTCAAATGATGTCATCAATGGTCAAGGGGGTGATGACATTATTGAAGGCTTAAGTGGCAATGACATTTTGAGGGATGGCGATGGCAATGATACTCTCAATGGTGGCGATGGCAATGATACTCTTGATGGTGGCGATGGCAATAACACCGTCAATGGCGGAAATGGCAATGATTCTTTAAATTTCTCCTCCCTATCTATGTTAGTGACTCAAACAGTAGATGGGGGAACAGGTAACGACAGCTTGTCTTTGAGTTATAGCAGTGCTACCACCGGAATTACTTCGACTTTCAATCCGACTACTAACATTGGAGCAATTTCGACGACACCGGACACAACAGTGTTTAGCTACAAAAATATCGAACAATTAAATATCACAGGTACAAACTACAATGATTATCTTTTGGGAAGCAATGGTAATGATACGCTCCGTTCAGGCAATGGTAACGATACAATAGATGGCGGCGCTGGCGAAGATTTGTTGGATGTTAGTTTTTCAAAAGGAAATCACCTGCTCAATGGAGGTGATGGCAATGATTCTTTACAGGCCCGAAGTTCCTTTTACGACGAATTCGGAAATTATGTTGAGGTTAGCGTATCTGGCGATAATACCCTCAACGGTGGTGCTGGTAACGATACATTGGATGTTTACAGTTCAGCAGATGATAATCTATTAGATGGAGGCGATGGTAATGATTTTCTCTCTGCCGTTTTTGCCTCTGGTAATAACACCCTCAACGGTGGTGTTGGTGACGATACATTGGAGGTTTACGGTTCAGGTGCCAACATATTAGATGGGGGCGATGGTAATGATTCCCTGATAGCCTCTGGTGCCACTGGTAATAACACCGTCATAGGTGGCAATGGTGATGATACCCTCACAGGTGGCAGTGGCAATGCTATCCTCATCGGTGGCAAGGGTAATGATCGGCTGTTTGGAGAAGGTGGTATTGATACCTTTGTTTTCAATAGTTTCGATGAAGGTCTCGATTTGATACGTGACTTCGGTGCCAATAATGAACCGAATGAACTAATTCAAGTGTCGGCTGCTGGTTTTGGTGGCGGTTTATCAGCAGGTGTACTTCAAGCAAGTCAGTTTACACTTGGAGAATCTGCAACCACTCTTCTCCAGCGATTTATTTATAACTCCGCTACAGGTGCATTGTTCTTTGACTCTGATGGTAGTGCAGGCGCATTTACTCAGGTACAATTTGCCGGATTATCTCCTGGGTTGTCACTAACGAACAACAATTTTGTGGTTGTTTAATCATTATCCTTGATGTAATGCGATGTCTGGTGACAAGCCGCAACTCTTGGAGACGCTGCGCGAACGCGTCTACGCCAATATCTCAAATGTGAGCTAATTATGGATACCGTAATTACACCAGAAAGAATCGCCTTACCACCTGGCGCGGTGTTGAAGCTTTTGGGAGATTGGAAAGACGCGTTTAAATAGCACTAACTCGATTATTGACAACTAGAGTTACTCCAAAAATCGATTCAGGTAGGAAAAACTTATGGCAATTATCATTGGAACCAGCGGTAACGACACCCTACGGGGTACTTCAGATTACTTTAGTCAATACGACACCCTAACTGGTAACGGTGGCAATGATATATTTTTTGATAGCGCCTCAAACTACATTAATACGATCACCGATTTCGGTGGAGTAGGTAAAGGAACAAACCCCACAGCAGCAGTCATTGCCGAAGTGGATATCCTAAGTTTCCAGAACAATACTGGCTTCACTGCCCAAAACTTGATCCTCACCCAGAATGGTAACAACCTGGAAATCAGCTTTCAAGGGTTTGATATTTACAAATTCATCCTGGAAAACTTTGCTCTATCCAACCTTGATAACCTAAACTTATCTACTGGGGCCACTGTAGATTTGGGCAATATTCTGTTTTCTGGGCAAACTAGCATCACCGACAGTTTTGATGTCTTCAATGCCAACTTCACCCAAAGCACTGTGTTTAAAAAAAACACAGTCACATTCTTAAACGAACTCGACAACAATGTTAGTGGTTTTGACAATTCCAATGATGTGATCAATGGTCAGGGAGGTAATGACATTATTGAAGGTTTAAGTGGCAATGATATATTGAGGGGTGGTGCGGGCAATAATACCCTCAATGGTGGTGTTGGTGACGATACTTTGTATGCTGACTCCCCCTCAAGCAATAATCGGCTTTTTGGTGGCAATGGCAATGATTCTCTCTTCACCTCTGGCAGATACGTCGCCGCTTTCGGAGACAATCGCTCTTTAGGCAATAATACCCTCAACGGTGGTATTGGTGACGACTCTTTGGATGCTAGCGGTTCATTTGGGGATAACCTCTTAGATGGGGGCGATGGCAATGATACTCTAACAGCCTCTGATACTACTGGTAATAACACCCTCAACGGTGGTAATGGCGATGATAGCCTCACAGGCGGTGGTGGTAAGGATAGCCTCACAGGCGGCGGTGGTAAGGATAAATTTGTTTACAAAGGCTTATTTGACGAGACGACTTATATAAGTGACTACACGATTAACACTGGCACTCATACAATCGCCGATTTTACTGGAGTAGGTGAAGGAATAAACCCCACAGCAGCAGTCATCGCCGAAGTCGATACTCTGATATTCCAGGACAATAGTGGCTTCACTGCCGACAATTTGCTTCTCACCCAGAATGGCACAAGTTTGTCAATCAGCTTTCAAGAGTATGGTGATACCAGATTCATCCTGGAAAACTTTGCCTTGTCCAACCTGGATAACCTAAGCTTATCTACTGGAGCCACAGTAGACTTAGGCAATATTTTGTTTTCTGGGCAAACTAGCATCACTGACAGCTTTGATGTCTTCGATGCTAACTCCACCCAAAGCACTGTCTTTAAAAAAAACACAGTCACCTTCCTAAACGACATCGACAACAATGTTAGTGGATTTGACAATTCCAATGATGTGATCAATGGTCAAGCAGGTGATGACATTATTCAAGGCTTAAGTGGCAATGACATTTTGAGGGGTGGCGATGGCAATGATACTCTCAATGGTGGCGATGGCAATGATACTCTCAATGATGATATCGGCAATAACATCCTTAATGGCGGGAGTGGCGATGATTTTTTAAATTTCGGCTCCCTATCGACGTTAGTGACTCAAACGGTAGATGGGGGAACAGGTAACGACTTTTTGTCTTTGAGTTATAGCAGTGCTACCACCGGAATTACTTCGACTTTCAATCCGACTACTAACATTGGAGCAATTTCGACGACACCGGACACAACAGTGTTTAGCTACAAAAATATCGAACAATTAAATATCACAGGTACAAACTACGATGATTATCTAGTCGGAAGCAATGGTAATGATACGCTCCGCTCAGGCAATGGCAACGATACAATAGATGGCGGCGCTGGTGAAGATTTCTTGGATGTTAGTCTTTCTACAGGAAATCACCTCCTCAATGGAGGCGATGGCAATGATTCTTTACGGGCCTGGAGTGAGATTTACGACAAACTTGGAATTTACATTGGGGATACTACCTCTGGCAATAACACCCTCAACGGTGGTGTTGGTGACGATACATTGGATGTTTCCCGTTCGGCAGACGATAATCTATTAAATGGGGGCGATGGTAATGATTCTCTGACAGCCTTTGATACCTATGGTAATAACACCCTCATCGGTGGTGTTGGTGACGATACTTTGTATGCTAACTACAGTTCAAGTGCCAACATATTAGATGGGGGCGATGGTGATGATTCCCTGATAGTAGCCTCTAATACTACTGGTAATAATACACTCAACGGTGGCAATGGTGATGATACCCTTAGAGGTGGCAGTGGTGATGCGATCATCATCGGTGGCAAGGGTAATGATCGGCTGTTTGGGGAAGGTGGCATTGATACCTTTGTTTTCAATAGTTTCGATGAAGGTCTCGATTTGATACGTGACTTCGGTGCCAATAATGAACCGAATGAACTAATTCAGATGTCGGCTGCTGGTTTTGGTGGCGGTTTATCAGCAGGTGTACTTCAGGCAAGTCAGTTTACACTTGGAGAATCTGCAACCACTAGCAAAGAGCGATTTATTTATAACTCCACTACAGGTGCATTGTTCTTCGACTCTGATGGTAGTGCAAACGCATTTACTCAGGTACAATTTGCCGGCTTATCTCCTGGGTTGTCACTCACGAACAACAATTTTGTGGTTGTTTAATCTTATCCTCGATGTAATGCGATGTCTGGCGACAAGCCGCAACTCTTGGAGACGCTGCGCGAACGCCTCTACGCCAATATCTCAAATGTGAGCTAATTATGGATACTGTAATTACACCAGAAAGAATCGAGTTACCACCTGGCGCGGTGTTGAAGCTTTTGGGAAACTGGAAAGACTATCAAGTATTGAGTCAGCAACTAGGCGATCGCTCCTCACCTCGCATTAAATATCGCAGAGGAGAAATTTTACTGATGGCACCGCTCCCAGAGCATGGAAGAGATGCGAGTTTACTGGCATTAATAGTAATAGCTTTACTTGACCACTTAAACCGCATATACGAGTCATTTACGCCCATCACCATGAGCTTGCCAGAAATTAGTGGCATTGAACCAGATTTTTGCTTTTACATTGAAAATTGCAGAGCAGTGGTAGGCAAAAAAAGAATTGATTGGGAGTCAGATCCACCACCAGATTTAGCAATTGAAATAGATGTGACCAGCTACACTGACGTTAATGATTTCTTGCCTTATCGAGTACCAGAAGTTTGGATATTAAAGAGTAATCGGTTATTAATTTATCGATTACAGGGAGAGAGTTATGTGCTTACAGAAAGCAGCTACTATCCTAACGTCAGAGAAATTGTGCAGCAATGTCTCCAAATGGCCAACGAGCAAACAACAAGTGAAGTCATTAGGTGGTTAAAGAACTTTTTGCGCGAACAACAGTAAGGTATGTTAAGGCTTCCGTAACGCACCATTTCAGGTTTTTGGTGCGTTATTACACCATCTTCCAATTATTTGCGTCTACTTACTTATCTTTGAGATAAACCTAATCCCTTCAATTTGCGAAACTCCTGGACAACATCTTTAACATCACGTAGTTCTCCCTCAACTAAATAGTTTAATCGCCGCATTTCATCTGCCGAAATTTTTCCAGCAAGTGAAGCGATCGCTGTTCTTAATTCGGGATATTTTTTTAAAGTTTCTTGTCGAACAATTGGTGCAGCTTCGTAAGGAGGAAAATATTTTTTATCATCCTTTAGTACCACTACATCTAAGCGGGAAATCTGCCCATCTGTGGAACTACCCGCCACCATATCTACTTGTTTTTGAATCAGAGCACGATATACTAAACCCAAGTCCATAATTTGGGGAGGTTTAGCAAAAAGTAACCCGTAGGTTTTAGCTAATCCTGGAAAACCATCTTCCCTTTCCAAAAATTCGTAGCCAAAACCGCCGCGCCACTGAGGTGTATATTGAGAAGCTTGGGAGAGAGTTTGAATATTGTTACGCTTGGCATCTTCACCCCGGATAATCATCGCAAAAGTGTTTTCAAAACCCAAGCTTGGCATCACTTCCAGATTAAATTGCTGGGCATAAAGTTGTTTTAACTTCTGATAAACTTCTTCAGGGTCATTAACTGCTTTTTGCTTTAAAATCCCAGTAAAAGATGTGCCTGTGTACTCAATATATGCATCAATTTTCCCAGAAGTAATAGCACTATGACAGATGAAAGAACCACCCAAACGGAAACGGCGATCCACTTTTAAATTAGTTGTCGCCTCAATTTGCTGTGCTAAAAGTTCACCTAAAATATCTTGTTCAGTAAAATCTTTGGAAGCAACAACTATATTAGCACCGCTACTACTATTTAAATTCGGCGTGCAGCCAGTGATTACCAATAACAAGGCAAAACTTAAAAAGCAAAGTGTGAAAAATCTCTTCATTAATTTTTAATTTTTAATTTATTCTCTATCCAGCCAATTGCAAAGTCAGCCAATAATGCAATTGTCGCCGCCGGAACTGCACCAGCTAAAATTAACTGATCGTTCACTACTGATATGCCGCGAAAAATAAACACTCCCAAACCACCAGCACCAATAGCTGCGGCAATAGTTGCAATACCTATGGCAATTACCGTTGCAACTCGCACTCCTGCCAGAATTACTCCCATCGCTAAGGGAATCTCAACTTGCAATAACAATTGTCTATCTGTCATTCCCATGCCTCTCCCAGCTTCTCGAATAGCTGGATCAATGCTAGCAATACCTGTATAAGTGTTACGAATTATCGGCAGCAAAGAATATACAGTCAAGGCAACAATTGCTGGTACTGCACCAATGCCGCCAATTATGGGAACAGGAATGAGTAAGCCAAACAGCGCCAAACTAGGAATAGTTTGGAAAACATTCGCTATGCCGAGAATTGGTTGGCGGAGATAAGTTTTACGTGTAATTAAAATACCTAAGGGAATGCCTACAAGTATGGCAATTCCAATGGCAATGCCTACTAAAAATAAATGTTCGAGAGTATGCTGAACAATTTCTGGGGCATACTTAACCAGAAAGAAATTTTTCATAAAGTATCTTGCAGGGAACGCAGACATTGCAGAAAGGCGAGGCTTTCTGGATGTTGCGATCGCATAAATTCATCTCTCGTCCCCAATACTAGCAATTCTCCGCCAGACATTAAACCAATTCTTGATGCCAACACAAAGGCTTCTTGAATATCGTGGGTGACAAACACAACAGTTTTGCCTAATTCTTGCTGCAAATGCCGAAACTCTTGTTGCAGTTCTAGCCGCGTAATTGGATCGAGTGCGCCAAAGGGTTCATCCATCAACAACACAGGCGGATCTGCTGCTAAAGCCCTCGCTACCCCGACTCTTTGCCTTTGTCCTCCCGAAAGTTCGTGCGGGTAACGCCCAGCAAATTGTGCTGGTTCTAAGCCTACCAATTGCAACAGTTCATAAACCCGCGTTTTAATTTGTTTGGGTTGCCAACCTTCTAAAGATGGGACTAAACCGATATTGCGTTCGACAGTGAAATGGGGAAATAAACCAACTTCTTGAATGACGTAACCAATTTTTCGCCGCAGTTTAATTTCATCCCATTGAGTTGTGGGAATGCCATTAAATAAGACTTCGCCTTGTGTAGGTGTAAATAGGCGATTAATTAACTTCATTGTCGTGGTTTTGCCGCTACCACTGCGCCCAAGTAATACCAGTGCTTCTCCTTGGCGAATGGTGAAATTGAGATTTGACACTAATGGGCGATGGTTGCGGCTAAAAGTGACATCGCGGAATTCGACGGCGGTTTGGTTATTTTGCGGCATGAGTGGCTTTTGGGGGACGCTAGCTATTGTATTATCTGCTGATTTTGCTAGCGTGCTAACGCCCAATTTGCTTTTCCTAATTGGCTTAGACCATTTTAGCTTACACCCCTACTCTGCTATTGCGAACACCACTCACGTTAAATTAGTCTGAATGGCGATTTTCTCCAAAGTAGGGAGTACCTAAAGCTTTCGGGGGTGTAGATTTCCCTAATTTACCCACTAATGCTAATAAAGCGATCGCATAAGGTAGCATGACCAAAAATTGGTAAGGGATATTTGCCCCTAATGCCTGAATTCGCAGTTGTAAAGCTTCTGTAGCCCCAAACAGCAGACAAGCCAAAGCACTACCTACAGGATGCCATCTGCCAAAAATTAATGCTGCGATCGCAATAAATCCTTTACCAGCACTCATCCCTTCGGCAAAAAATCTTACTTGTACGACAGTTAAATAAGTACCTCCTAAACTCGCAAGACAGCCACTAATCACCACTGCAATATAACGAACAAATGGTACGGAAATTCCAGCCGTGTCAGCAGCTTTCGGAGATTCTCCCACTGCCCGCAATGTCAATCCAAAGCTAGTTTTAAATAAAATGTATGTAGTGAAAATAACTAAGATAAATAATAAATATACTAAAATATCTGACTGAAATAGTAGCGGCCCTATCAGGGGAATATTGGCTAAACCAGGAATCATAATTACCCCGATTCCAGGTAACTGCTGTGTACTACTGCCACTAAACACTAACCGAGCCAAAAACGATGTTAATCCAGCTGCGACAAGATTAATTGCTAGCCCAGATACCAATTGATCGACACGCAAAGTTACACACAAAACAGCATGGAGTAGTCCGACTAATCCCCCTGCAATTAAGGAAGCGAGGATACCAAGCCAGGGATTGCTAGTGTAGAAAGTAGCCGCAGCAGTAGTAAAAGCACCTGTAAGCAACATTGCTTCTAAGGCGATATTTAACACTCCTGATCGTTCCGAGTATAATCCTCCAAGGGCTGCAAATGCTAAGGGGACGGCTAGACGCAAAGTAGCTATTAAGTAATCAGAGAAGAAGTTGAGATTATTCATAGAGTTATTTTTTAACGCAGAGGTTCGCAGAGGGAAGCGCAAAGTTTCGCAGAGTTTTCTCCGTGTTCCTCTGCGTTAAAACTTTGCGTCCCTCTGCGTTTTTACTCTTATTTCTCTTTCCACCGCGAGACTGATAGCAATAAACAACACCATAAACCCCTGAATCGCGTAAACTACAGTTACCGACACACCTGCACTACGCTGCATCACATTCGCACCACTGCGAAGCGCTGCAAAAAACAAAGAAGTAAATACTACACCGATAACACTACCACGACTTAAAAAAGCGATCGCAATGGCATCAAATCCGTAACCGGGGGAAACTTGTTCAAATAGCCGATATTTCAACCCCATCACTTCACAACTCCCAGCTAACCCAGCTAAACCACCCGCAGCAGCCATTACCAGCATAATAGTACGTTCAACAGATATGTGGGCATAACGGGCGGCAATCGGGTTAAATCCCACTGCCGTAATTTGATAACCTAGTGGCGATCGCACTAACAATACCCATAAAATACCTGCGGCAATTAAACCGAATAAAATCCCAGCATGGGCGAGGCTTTGTGGTAATATAATCGGCAAACGCGATGTTTTAGCAATTAATGGCGAATAAGGACTAGGCGCACCTGTTGCCATTAATGGATTTTGGACGAGGTAGCTAACTAAATTCACGGCGATATAGTTGAGCAACAATGTAGTAATTACCTCATTTACTCCGCGCCTTGCTTTGAGATAACCAGGAATCAAACCCCAAACTGCACCAAAGAAAAATCCTGCCAAAAGTGCTAAGGGAATATGAATCACCGCAGGTAATCCTTGCACGTATAACCCAATTAAAGTACTTCCCAACGCACCCAGATAAATTTGTCCTTCCCCACCGATATTAAATTGCCCAGCCCGCAATGCTACTAACACGCCTAAACTGGCGAACAATAGCGGTGTCATTTTGGTGAGGGTGTTACCAAATCCAAAGTAGGTAGAGAGAGATTCTTGAAATAAAATGCTGTATGCGGTGATGGGATTTGCCCCAGCAATTAGCATGAGGATAGCACCGACGATGAGAGCGGAGGCGATCGCAATTAGCGGTGATAGGATTGGTAAGAGGAATTTCATGCGATTACTTGCGATCGTTAGGTTTGGAGGTATGATTTCCTATGCAGTTCATTAACTCCTCAAAGCTGAATCAAATTGAACAATTCATCAGACATCTATCAGGTTAATTTTGTTCTGACTGTTCTGCTGATTTTGAAATGCTGGAATCTTATCAGCAGTTAAAGTCACAACCTTCCCATTTTGCATAATACTAATGGATTGACCAAGCTGGCGATGTCTTTCAATCGCTGCTGCAATTGCGGCTTTGACTCCAGCATCAATTTTGCTTGATAAAAGCTCTAATTCTTGTTCAGCCATTTTCCTGTCCTCTGATTTGATTCCAAATTGCATTTTCATAAACAACAAGTTGTTGACCACGACGAGACTCAGCTACTAACCTAGTATCATTGTTAGAGTTATCATAGATAATCCAGCGATCACACAAAGATAAGTATAAAGAAATCAAATTTCTTCGCCCTTGTTGGTAGCGTCTACGAATAACATCTTCTGGAATCGAGTGTCCACCACTAGCAACCCTTGCTGCTACTCGTTCTACTGCCAAGTCAACGCTTTGTAACCAAAAGTATATCAAGTTAATTGTGTAGCCTTTTGCTCTACAATCAATAATAAAAGGTGCAAAACTTCTAGCTGCTAGCGTAGTTTCAAAAGCAAAATCACTACCTGAATTAGATAATGTCCGCAGTCGCATAATCATTAACCTTCCTGCTTCCATAGCCATTGAATCGGGATTTAATGGAGATAGTCCAGCAGCAATAGCATCTGCATTTACGTACTCAAAACAGTCTAGAAAATTTGGTAATAAACTCATCGATACGGTGGTTTTTCCTGAACCATTTGCACCACCGATGATATAAAGACTCGGCATTTTACTCTCTGGGTGTTCCCCCAGCCATCAACAAACCAATTTCTTCCACCTTTGCCGTAGCTGCATCCAAAATAGCCACAAACTCACCTCTGTAGATTACGGCAATGCGATCGCTCATTGCGATCACTTCTTCTAACTCAGTAGAAATATACAAAATTGCGGCACCGCGATCGCGTTCTGTTAATATTCGAGACTGGACGGCTACTGTCGCCCCGACATCTAACCCCCTGGTGGGTTGCATGGCGATAATTAAAGCTGGTGTTTGCGCCAGTTCTCGCGCTAACACCACTTTTTGTTGATTTCCTCCCGAAAGCTGACTTACCTTGATATCAATTCCATTCGCCCGAATGTCAAACTCTTGCATTGCAGCTTGGGCACGATTTGCGATCGCTTCTTGTTGTAACAAAAAACGCCGACAAAATGGCAAATATTTAAAAGCTTTTAAAATCAAATTTTGAGCGATGCTAAATTGCAACACCAATCCCATTGTCTGCCTATCTTCTGGGATGTAGCCCACTAAAGAATGCTTGGGCGTAAACTCAATTTTACCCTGTTTAATAGTCCGCAAAAGAGCAATGGCATCAGCTAATTCTCGCTGTCCATTCCCATCGACACCAGCAATTCCTAAAATTTCTCCCGCCCGCAGTTCAAAAGAGACGTTATTTACAGCAAGAATATTTCTTTCATCAGCAACTTGTAAATTTTGCACCGATAGGATAATTTCTCCTGGGAACGTAGCACTTTTATTTAACTGTAAAGCTACCTCCCGTCCTACCATCAATGTTGCTAACTGCTGAGGTGTCGCCGCTTCAGTTGATGTTGTTCCTACTACCTTTCCCTGGCGCAAAACTGTTACTGAATCACAGAGATTCATTACCTCTTCTAATTTATGACTGATAAAAATAATTGTATTGCCTGCGGCTGCTAATTGGCGCAAGATAGCAATTAATGATTCTACTTCTGGCGGTGTCAACACTGCCGTAGGTTCATCAAGAATCAATAACTTTGCTCGACGGTAGAGAACTTTGAGAATTTCTACCCGTTGTTGTGCCCCAACAGATAAATTTTCAACTTTGGCAGTGGGATCAATTTCTAATCCATAAGCTTGGGATAAAGCAGCAATTTCTTGCTGTTTATATTTTAGATTGAGCCGCCAAGTTTTCTCCGTCCCTAAGATTATATTTTCTGCAACAGTCAATTTTGGTACAAGCATGAAGTGTTGGTGAATCATGCCAATACCTAATTGAATTGCCTCATTTGGTGAGGTAATTGTTATTGGTTGCTCTTGGAGATAAATCTCACCAGCATCAGGTTGATAGAGTCCACTAATAATATTCATTAAAGTACTCTTACCTGCACCATTTTCGCCTAGTATTGCATGAATGGTTCCAGATGCAACAGAGAGATTGATATTGTCATTAGCAATAAAAGACCCAAAGCGTTTGGTAATATTGTTTAAGCGTAAATAGTTCATATTTACAAAACCGATAGCTTGTGGTGAAGACTTTAATAGACCTACCCCACCCTAACCCTCCCCGTATGTATTGGGGAGGGAACAATATTTCTTATTTCCCCCCTTTATAAGGGGGGATTAAGGGGGGTAATTTGACTTGTGTGTACACCGTAGGATGCTTTGGGGAGGAGAGCGTTTGCTTTACTCAAATGCAAAGTGGGGTTCTTTATTTTTGATTTATGCAAGAGGTCTAATCCTCAAAATCTAGGCTAACTTACTGACTACGAAAGTTTTTAAGATATCTGTATGTTAAACCTATGTTGTAGCTTTCTTCACGCAGCGCGTATCCTTACCAGCCTCTTTGCAGTCTTCAAAAACGATTTTTTTATTAACAATTTCTTGGTTTGCATTCAATACCTTTTGCTTAACTGCTTCTGGTATGATTGCCCCAAACTTCCCTAAAAATAATATATCTGTTCTTTCTAGCCCAATTGTATATATTTGTCCTTTGATTTGTTTTTGTTTGGCTAATTTTCCTATGTAAGCTATGGCTAAATCTAAACGTTTGACAGCGCTGGTTAAGACAGCTTTTGGTGCAACATCTAATTGATCCTTAGTGTTACCAAAAGCATATACTCCTTTTTCACCTGCTGTTTGTAAGACTGCGGCTGAGGCATTATCTAACCATTGATAGATGACATCAGCCCCGGAAGAAATTAATGCCAGAGTCGCTTCCTTGGCTTTGGCAACATCATTCCAATCACCTGTAAAAGTAGAAGTAATTTGGATATTTGGTTTAACAGACTTTGCTCCTAATTCAAATCCCCGCAGTTCTCCTTCGGTTGCAGGAAACTTCTCTCCAGCAATATAAGCTAATTTATTAGATTTAGTGATATAAGCAGCGATAATGCCACACAAATAACTAGCTTGTAGGTGATCTATTCGTAAAGAAGCAATATTCTCAGCCTTGAGATTACCATTTACTCCCACAAAAAATGTATTGGGAAACTGTGAAGCAACTTGTTCTATTGCAGCATCAAATTGTCCGCCATGCGCGAGGATGAGATTGTAGCCTTTACGAGCAAAATCTGTTAATACTTCTGTTTGATCTGCTTGTGCTACTTTTTCTACATAGGCGGTTTGGGCACCTAGCTTTTGTTTTGCTAGATTGATGCCTTCATAACCAGATTGATTCCAGCCTTTGTCGGTAATCATTCCAGGGAGAGCGATCGCTATTTTAAACCCTTCAGTACTACCCGTTGTTGTCGCTATTGGTGTCGTCGCCTTATTACTGCAAGCTTGCAGCAGTAAACTAGTACCAAACCCTGCTGAACCAAGCAAGATAAATTCACGCCGACTAAAATTTGTTGTCATACCTCGCCTTCAGATAGATAACTATTTGAGTTATTTCAACACTCTAAAGTCGTAGGTGGTACTTTGGAAACAATTTCTCCCGGATTTCTCAAAAACGCGATAAATCGCCGTCTCTTTCCCTACTCCTGCATTTTATGCAGTTTTAGTATTTTCATCAGATGCTTGTTCTGCAACATTTTTCAAGCGACTCGATCTGATTTTGCGGATGCGATCGCTATAGCGAACACCACCCGCCATTTCATATTCACGGCTGTCTTTGCCGTATTTGATAGCAACTACCATTAGCATCTTCTCAGAAAGCTGACTCAAGTTTTTTTCCATCTCTTCAATTTCAGTTTTAGAAGAGTCAACCACAGACAGAGCGGTATTATAAACATCAAGTTTGTTACGTAACTGCTCAATTGACTCAATCAGTTTTTCCAAACTATAATTTTCATCAAATTTTATGTTTGGAACAATCGATTTTAGCCCAGCCGATCTTAACTGAGCTTTTTCTAAAGTACGGGATGTGCGTTTTTTACGAGACATAAAATTACTCCTTTAAGATGCTGCTAGAGCTAGCTTGCCTCAATTAAACTACATTCCGGTTCAGTAAAACTCGCAATTTTTTTACTAAATTTTTTAAGTAATAACAGTAATTTTTCGTAACTTAATTACTAGATATTGGTATTTATAAGCTCCCATAAGTTCTGTAGCTGCTCCCGTAAGTCCTGTAGCTGCTCCCGTAAGTCCTGTAGCTGCTCCCGTAAGTTCTGTAGCTGCTCCCGTAAGTTCTGTAGCTGCTCCCGTAAGTCCTGTAGCTGCTCCCGTAAGTTGGGGAGTGCATAAACGCAAAGTGGCTTGTTAATGAATATTCGTGCATAGGCAAAACTTTTGTAAGCGATCGCTTTATTCTGTAAGAAAGACTGATATAGGCGATGCCTACGGCGGTAAACTACGCAGTCTGTAGAAGGGCGATCGCGATCACCATATCGTTTGAACAAGATATTGTGTAATTTTCTGATCAATTGTCACAATTGGCAAATTCTCTACTTGGCTTTGAGCAATCAAAATCCGATCAAATGGATCTCGGTGGATATTTGGTAAACTAGCAACTTGCAAAACATGGCTCATTTGAATAGGTAAACTTTCAAAGCGATTGATTGCCAGACGAGTTGGAATATATTGTTCTACAGGTTCAGGTAAAGTCAGTTTCCCTAATTTATTTTTGATGACAATTTCCCATGCACTTACCACGCTCAAAAATAGGATGTTACCTGAATCAGCAATTAAGTTACGAGCATTGGCAGATAATTGAGGGTCATTTGTTACCCACCAAATGAATGCATGGGTATCCAGTAAAGCTCTTATTACTAAATAAGGTTAGAACTTTCAAAATCACTCAAGATTTCTTCTGGTAAAGGTTCGTTGAAATCTGGTGCAATAAACACTTTACCTTTATCTAAGCCTGGAATGCGAGGAGAACTGGTATTCGTAAGAGCAACTAAACGTGCAACTGGAATCCCCTGTTCAGCAATCACGACTTCTTCACCGAGCAATACCTGACTCAGAAGTTCACTAAATTTGGCAGTTGCTTGGGCAACGTTGACAGTAATAGTCATCTGTCTTGGTAATTAATTCCTAATATTCTTTACGATAACACTGGATGAGTGGGCGATCGCGATCGCAGTTTAGACAAATCCAATTACTGCGCCATACCACACAAGCGTGAAATTTAGATGCATTTGTCCTGAAACACGACTCAAAAACTTTCAGCTTGATAAAAATATAACTGTTAAAATCAGCATAATGGTGTCAAAATGCGAAATAATACGCCCAATAGGAGAAAAATGCCAGCCATTGTTAAATTACAACTATCCTTAGAAACTTTAGCAGAAGCAATATCTTCTCTTGATTTAACAGAAAAACGTCAACTTCAAGAGCTAATTGAGCAGCAAATTTTTGAAGCCGAAGAAGCGTTGTACGAAGACGATGCAGAAACACTGGCAGAAATTGAAGCAGTTCGCGCTGAGTATAAAGATGGTGAGTCAGTTACTATAGATGAATATCTTGCTAACCGCTCAGAGCAGAGATAATGAGTTATGCGATCGTTATTTCAAAGTCGGTACAAAAGCAAATCGATAACTTACCAAATGATATTGCTCTGCGTGTTATTGAGAAAATCCAATATCTTGCTTCGGAACCACGTCCCGATGGAATTGTCAAGTTAAAAGGTTCTGATAACGAATATCGTATTCGGATAGGTGATTATAGAGTTCGTTATGAAATTGATGATGAAAGTCAACTCATACAAATTTTGCAGTGCAAGCATCGAAAAGATGTTTATAGAAAAAGTTAGTTTTGAGATGCTCAACGTCAACGCGATCGCCTAATATTTTGTAGGAAAGACCAATATAGGCGATCGCTCATCGACAGTCTAGACAATTTCTGGTGATGATTTCATGACTAATTGTGATCGCCACCTCATGGACACCAGAGAGAGTTTGTAAATTCGATACCTGGTATTCAGCGCTGTTGTTAAAGAATTGGGTTGAGTAGCTGTAAAAGGCGATCGCACTTTGCTTAAAACTATAGATCCTGCATCCCCTTATACCAATTGACCAAAATCAGGCTACAGATGTAAGTTAAATCTAACTCTCTTAAATTACGAATTAGGTTGCCGAGCGGAGCCGAGGTACAAATTATTTCCACCATCGCGCCACATCCTGAATCGCCCTGACAAGTTCTACTGTTGCTGCTTCGCCACCTAATGCAAAGATAACTGGAAACAATGCTTTGATATCTTGCAGCAAATCACGGCGAGTGCGAAGGGATAGCTCATGAAGTGTATCTTGCAAAAGGGGGAAAAGTTTTGTAGATTGCATTTGTGACAAACTGTCAGTTAAGTCACTCAAGGCATAGGCACGATAACGCTCATGCTGAATCGCCCTGGCAGCAGCAAGGGCTTCTGGCAACAACTCTGGTGGCAGTTTGTCAGCTAAAGCACTCAAGGCATAGGCACGATTTGACTCAGACTGAATCGCCCTGGCAGCAGCAAGGGCTTCTGGCAACAACTCTGGTGGCAGTTTGTCAGCTAAAGCACTCAAGGCATAGGCACGATTTGACTCAGACTGAATCGCCCTGGCAGCAGCAAGGGCTTCTGGCAACAACTCTGGTGGCAGTTTGTCAGCTAAAGCACTCAAGGCATCAGCACGATTTGACTCAGACTGAATCGCCCTGGCAGCAGCAAGGACTTCTGGCAACAACTCTGGTGGCAGTTTGTCAGCTAAGGCACTCAAGGCATCAGCACGATTTGACTCAGACTGAATCGCCCTGGCAGCAGCAAGGGCTTCTGGCAATATATCTGGCAGTTTGTCAGCTAAAGCACTCAAGGCTTTGGCACGAGGATACTCATCCTGAATTGCCCTGGCAGCAGCAAGGGCTTCTGGCAACAACTCTGGTGGCAGTTTGTCAGCTAAAGCACTCAAGGCATCAGCACGATTTGACTCAGACTGAATCGCCCTGGCAGCAGCAAGGACTTCTGGCAACAACTCTGGTGGCAGTTTGTCAGCTAAGGCACTCAAGGCTTTGGCACGAGGATACTCAGACTGAATCACCCTGGCAGCAGCAAGGGCTTCTGGCAACAACTCTGGTGGCAGTTTGTCAGCTAA